>CANQVD010000022.1 GCA_947627215.1 uncultured Eisenbergiella sp. | reverse complement strand
CATGGAAAAAGCGAAGGTTTATTTCACAACGGAGATCACACCGGAAGCGGTGGTGAAGATGTACGAGGTTTTGAACCGGCCGCTGCCGGGCCGGGTGGCGGTCAAGGTGCATTCCGGTGAGGCGGGCAATCAGAATTATCTGCATCCCGAATTCATGCGGCCCATGGTGGAGCATGTGGGCGGCACCGTCGTGGAGTGCAATACGGCGTATGACGGGGAACGCAATTCCACGGAAAAGCATCGGAAGCTGATAGACGACCACGGCTGGACGAAATATTTTACGGTGGATCTGATGGACGCCGAGGGGCCGGATCTGAAGCTGGAGATTCCCAACGGCAGGATCCTGAAGGAAAATTTTGTGGGTAAGAATCTGGCGAATTACGATTCCATGCTGGTGCTGGCCCATTTCAAGGGACATCCGGCGGGAGGCTACGGCGGGGCCCTGAAGCAACTGGCGATCGGCTGCGCTTCTACGGTGGGCAAGTGTCTGATCCATTCCGGGGGCCTGATCACGGATCAGACTGTCGTATGGGATCACATGGCGGAGCAGGATGTGTTCTGTGAGTCCATGGCGGACGCGGCGCAGAGCATCATGAGCTTTTTCCGGGATAAGACCGCGTTCATCAATATGATGTGCAATCTTTCCGTGGACTGCGACTGCTGTTCCGTGGCGGAGGATCCCTGCATGGCGGATATCGGCATTTTGTCTTCTCTGGATCCGGTGGCGCTGGATCAGGCCTGCATGGATCTGATCTATCAGTCGAAGGATCCGGGCAGGGCGCATTTCCTGGAGCGGGTGGAATCCCTGCACGGCATTCACACCATCGAGGCGGCGGCAGAGCTGGGCTTCGGCACGAGGGAATACGAGCTGATCCGCGTGGACTGAATGACCGGGAAACCAAATGACTGAAAGGAGGGCTGTTATGGCAAAACTGTTTGCCTCCCGGACGCCTGAGATCAGCGAACGGGAGAGAAGAAACTGGGAGCGCGCCAGACGGATCGGCGCGGAGGGCATGGTGCTTCTGGAGAATAAAGGGGCGCTTCCGCTGAAAGCGGACGGGAGAAAGCTGGCACTCTACGGCAGCGGCGCGAGACATACCGTGAAGGGCGGGACCGGTTCCGGCGACGTGAACAGCCGGTTCGTGGTGAATGCGGAACAGGGGCTGGAAGCGGCTGGTTTTCTTGTCACCACAAAGGACTGGCTGGATCGTTATGATGCGGCCGTGGAGACAGCCCGGGACGCGTATTTCGCCGGATTTAAGGAAGCGATGAAGAAGGGCGGGGATGCGATCTCGCAGCTTTTCTCCAATCCCTTCCGGGAGCCGCCCGTGCTGATGGCGACGGAGGCGGATATCGCCGCTTCGGAGACGGATACGGCGGTCTATGTGCTGTCCCGCAATTCCGGCGAGGGAAAGGACCGACGGCCCGCGGCCGGAGATTATGAGCTCCTGGAGGAGGAAAAGGCGGTCATCCGCCTGCTGGCGGAGCATTATGAAAAGCTGATCGTGGTGCTGAACGTGGGCGGTGTGGTGGATACTGCGTTCTTTCGGGAGACGGAAGGGATCGGCGCCCTGCTGCTGATGAGCCAGGCGGGCAATGTCAGCGGCTATGCCCTGGCCGATGTGCTCACCGGAAAGGTGACGCCCTGCGGCAGGCTGGCCACCACCTGGGCGCAGCGCTATGCGGACTATCCGGGAGCGGCTGATTTCAGCCATATGAACGGAGATCTGGACGACGAGTATTACCGGGAAGGGATTTTCGTGGGCTACCGGTATTTCGATACCTTCGGCGTGACGCCCGCCTATCCCTTTGGATACGGTCTTTCTTATACGGCCTTTGAGGTGAAAACGGAAGCGGTGACGGCGGATCCGCTGACGGTGACGGTCCGGGTACTGGTCACGAATACGGGAACGCAGTACGCGGGAAAAGAGGTCGTGCAGGTCTATTATTCCGCGCCGGAAGGAAAACTGGAAAAGCCCATGCAGGAG
This sequence comes from uncultured Eisenbergiella sp., assembly GCA_947627215.1. Taxonomy (GTDB): domain Bacteria; phylum Bacillota; class Clostridia; order Lachnospirales; family Lachnospiraceae; genus Gallintestinimicrobium. The sequence goes on along the minus strand of CANQVD010000022.1, from coordinate 54,330 downwards.
CTGGCGGCCTACGCGAAGACGAAGCTGCTGGCGCCGGGGGAATCCCAGACGCTGTGCATTTCCTGGCCTCTGGCGCGCATGGCCTCCTATGATCCGGCAAGGGCCGCCTGGGTGTTGGAAGCGGGAAATTATTATGTGAGAGTGGGCAAAGACTCCCGGAATACGCATATCGCCGCGGCGCTGGTGCTGGAGCGGGATGCGGATACGGAGCAGTTGAAAAACTGTCTGCCGCTGGACTGCGAAATGGAGGAGCTGTCCGCTGCCGGCGCGTCGCCTTTTACCTATGCGGGTGAGGCGGCGGAAAAGGTGGGTGCTGTCAGGATCCTGATCGATGCCGGTCAGATCCCCTGCCGCAGGGCGGTTTATCAGGGAGAAAACGAAATCTTTTCCGCGAAGACGTCGGATGAGAAGATCACCGCGGATGATGTAAAAGCGGGCAGAAATACGCTGGACGAGCTGGTGAGCCAGTTGACGGTGGAGGAAATGGCGGCGCTCTGCGTGGGAACGGCCAGAGACGGCCAGGGCGAGTCCATTGTGGGCGCGGCGTCCGCGGTCTGTCCCGGCGCGGCGGGGGATACCACCTCTCTGATGATCGGAGACCGAGATGTGCGCAATATGGTTCTGGCCGACGGCCCTGCGGGACTGCGGCTTTCCAGACAGTTTATGGCGGACGCGGCGGGCAATGTGATTCCCGGCACAGGAGAAGCGCCGCTTCCCGGCATGGAGATCCTGGCAGAGGAGAAGCCGGAGATCCCCGCGGATGCCGTGCGTTATTATCAGTATTGTACCGCGATCCCCATCGCCACGCTGCTGGCCCAGACCTGGGATCTTGCCGCCATAGAGGAAGCGGGCGATATCGTGGGAGAGGAGATGGAGGAGCTGGGCGTCACCCTGTGGCTCGCGCCCGGCATGAACATCCACCGGAATCCGCTCTGCGGCCGGAACTTTGAGTATTATTCCGAGGATCCGCTGGTGGCCGGACTGTGCGCGGCGGCGGACACGCTGGGCGTGCAGAAGCATCCCGGCGTGGGTACCACGATCAAGCATTTCGCGCTGAACAATCAGGAGGATAACCGGACGCATGTCAACGCCCATGTGGGAGAGCGGGCGCTTCGGGAGATCTATCTGAAGAACTTTGAGATCGCCGTGAAGCGGTCCCAGCCCATGTCGATCATGACCTCCTACAACCTGATCAACGGGACCCATTCCGCGAATCATTATGATCTGCTGACCTCCGTGGCCAGGGATGAATGGGGCTTTGCGGGCATCGTCATGACGGACTGGGGCACCACGGGCGGCTACGGATCGGAGGGACCGTTCAAATACGGAGCCTCCAATGCGGCGGGCTGCATCAGAGCGGGCAACGATCTGGTCATGCCGGGCAGTCAGGCGGATGTGGATGAGATCGTCCGCTCCGTGGACGCGGAAGCGGGGAGCGTTCCTTATCCCATCACGCTGGGCGATCTGCAGGCCTGCGCGAAGCGGATGCTGAACAGCATCCTGCAGAGCGCGGCCTATGAGGACAGCGCGCCGTACGCGGCTTCCGTGGGAAAGGCGCTGTAATGAGAGTATGAAACAGAGCAAACCACCGGTCCGTCCGGTGGTTTGCTTTATGAAGCCGGAGAAAACGCGCGGCGAAGCCCTCGGCGTACGGGGGAACCGGGAGGAAAAGATGAGAACAGAAACCGTTGTTTTAAATGAAAAAAGAAGCGTAACGCTCACCGCGTATTTACAGGAGGTGGGCGGAGAATTCGGATATATTTCCAGACGTCCGGCCATTCTGATCCTGCCGGGCGGCGGCTATCAGATGTGTTCCGACCGGGAGGCGGATCCGGTGGCCTTTCCCTATCTGAAGGCCGGCTATCAGGTCTTCATTCTACGGTATTCGGTGAAGCAGGATGCGGTATGGCCCAATCCGCTGCAGGATTATGAACAGGCCATGGCGCTGATCCGGGGAAATGCAAATAAGTGGACATTGTATCCGGACAGGGTGGCGGTGATCGGGTTTTCCGCCGGGGGACATCTGGCCTGCGCGGCGGCCACGCTGTCCGAGAACCGTCCCAACGCGGCCATTCTGGGCTATGCGGTGGCGGGTTCTGATGTGCGGGGATGTCTGCCCTCCGCGCCGGACACCATCGCTGCGGTGGACGAGAGGACCTGTCCCTGCTTCCTGTTCGCCACCCGGACGGACGGCATCGTGCCCATCGACAATTCCATCCGGTTCATGGAGGCGCTGGCGAAGCACGATATTTCCTTTGAAAGCCATATTTACAGCTATGGTCCCCACGGATTTTCCACCTGTGATTTTTCAGTGCAGCATCCTTCCACAGAGATCTCGGCGCGGGTCCCGCACTGGGTGGAGGACAGCATCGGCTGGCTGGGAGAGGTGTTCGGCAGCTTTTCCGACGACGGGATGAGCGAGCCCGTCTGCGGGCACTATGTCAACGGCAATCATGAGCCATACCTGTCCCTGGACTGCACGGTGGAGCGGATCCTTTGCGTCCCGGCGGGCAGGAAGCTGGCGGAGGGCATCTTGGCTGGCCTTCTGCGGGGCGGTACAGACGGCGCGGATGAGAACGGCGCGCCGGATGCGGATGCCATGATGGAACTGGGCAAAAAGCTGACGATGCGGGAGGTGCTCTCTTATCTGGGCGCGGATGCGGAAATAACAAAACAGATTAAGGAGCAACTGGAGAGGATTCCGAACCGGCCGATGGAGGTGTAAAACGGCAGACAGAAAGGAAACGTTATGGGAGCAGACGAGCGGGAAGAGGAAAGCAGATTGGTGACGGCGGGGAAGACGGTTTCGGTATTTCCCGCCGCTGCCCCGGACCGCCCGGCGGTGTATCTGAACACCTTTGAGGGAGAGGGCGGGCGCATCCGGGAGGCGCTTCGCCTCGGCGGATGCCCGGACTTTTCGCTCATCGCCGTCAGCGGTCTGGACTGGAATCACGATATGGCTCCCTGGGATGCGCCGGCCGTTTTCCGGGGCGGCGCGCCCTTTACGGGAGGAGCGGAAGAATATCTGCAGCTCCTGACGGACGAGATCGTGCCGCAGGCGGAACGGTGTCTGCCGGGTCCCGTTTCGCGGCGGGGGATCGCCGGATATTCTCTGGCCGGGCTGTTCGCTCTGTATGCGCTGTATCAGTCGGACCTCTTTTCGGAGGCCGCCAGCATGTCAGGCTCCCTGTGGTTTCCGGGCTTTCGGGAGTATGTGCTTTCCCGTGAAATGAAACGCCGCCCGGAGCGGCTTTATTTTTCTCTGGGCGACAGGGAGCACAGGACCGGGAATCCGGTCATGAAAACCGTGCGGGAACGGACGGAGGAGCTCTGTTCCTTCTTCAGAGAGCAGGGCGTCGAGACGGTGTTCCGGCTTCATCCGGGAAATCATTTCCGGGATGCGGCGCCGCGGACGGCGGCGGGGATCGCGTGGCTGTTGGGGGAGAGAAGTTGAAAGCGCATACCGGCCCCGCATACGATCACAGCATGGAGAAAGATGAAAACGGCGCCCGCTGCCGCAGATACGGTCAGGATGGCGGGGACGTTTCGGAAGGCGGGCAGGGAATGACCGTGTACCGGCCGTCTTTCCCGCGCGTGATGGAGAGCGGCACCAGCTCGTAGTCCGTGAGCCGTCCGCCCTGGGGCGTCAGGGATACGGTGAAGCGGGCCATGCCGCCTTTGGTGCAGGTCTGCTCCGGCTGCGCGCTGACATAGTTGCCCAGGGAGTAATAGACGAGCATCCGATGTCCGTCCTCTCCGGTCAGCAGTTCGCAGGGCTGCAGCGCGTGGGGATGGGTGCCGATGACTACATCGGCGCGGCTTTCCAGCAGGATCTGCGTCCATTTTTGCTGAAATGCATCCGGTTCGGCGGCATTTTCCGTGCCCCAGTGCAGGAACACCAGCACAAAATCCGTTTCCTGCCGCGCCCGGGCGATGTCTTCCCGCACCTGTGTTTCGCCGGAAAGCGTGTGGATCATTTGAGACCGGTCGGAGGGGATCTCCAGACCGTTGGTCCCGTAAGTATAATTGAGAACGGCAAACCGTAAACCGCCCCGGACGATGGTCTCGTAGGGGCGGTATGCTGTTTCCGCCGTTGTCTGGGTGCCCGCGCACACGAGGCCGCGGGTGCGGAAAAAGGTTCTGGTGAAATCCACGCCGTCCATGCCCTGGTCCGCCGCGTGGTTGGTGGCGCAGGTCACCGCATCGAAGCCCGCCTTTACGATAGCCTCGCCCACCTCTGCGGGCGTGCCGAACCGGGGAAAATCGCTGTACCTGGAGGGATCGTCCGTGAGGGGCGTTTCCTGATTGATGACGGCGACATCCGCCGCCTCGATGGTTTCCCGCAGGCCGTCGTACAGGAAATCAAAGCCTTCGCCGCCGGTCAGGCCGTACCGATAGATCGGTTCATGGATTAGGTTGTCGCCGAACGCCGCGAAGGTGATATCGATGTTCTCCCGGGTAAAACCCCAGGAATCCCATACCCAGCCGGTGCGGGTCCCGTCGGAGGAGGTCAGCAGGAGGCGCTGGCGCAGGTCGGGGCGGCTGCTGGAAGCGTCGGCTGACGCGGCAGCAGGGTCTGCGCTGCCGTGCGCATCGGTGTCCGGGCCTTCGCCTGCCGTGCTGCCGCGCACGTCGACGGCTGTTTTTGGGGCAGCTGTGCCGCCATTCGCGCCGCCAGCCGCCGCATCGGCTGTTCCGCCGCTCCTGTGCGGGGACGCCGCCAGAAGGACCGCCTCCATCCCGATGTCGGAGGCCATCCACATCGGCGCGGCCTGTCCGCCGTCGAAACGGCAGACGAGGAGATGCTGCGACCAGTTCTTTTCGTCTGTTTTGACCCAGAAGGGCCTGGCAGCGCCATACCGGCCGATCCGCCAGCACAGCAGCGCCAGTTCGTCCCGGCCGTCCCCGTCCACGTCAGCGAACAGGGAGTCCTGTACCCTGATGCCGCGCTCCGGCTTCCATATCGTGCGTCCGTCATAAGAGACTTCGGCCCTCCGCCCTGCCAGGCGTACCGTATAGGCCCCGGATGCGTCCGTGAAGACAGCTTTTTTCCATCCGACCCAGCCGGGCAGGAAAAGCCCGCTGTGCCACGAAAGGAAGAGAATGGCCCCGAATGCGCACAGCAGTGCCGAAAGCAGAAGAGCGGTGCGGATGCCTTTGCGCGTTTTTTTATTCCCATTCATATCTGAACTGATAGCTTTCTGTCCATTCCGGCCGCGAGATCGAATCGTCCCGGCTGAAATTTCCTTCCGCATCCTGCTCGATCCCCAGCATCTGACGCCATTTGCTGTCCGTCAGCCGGTCTTCCAGGGGCCAGGAGAACTGATAGAAGGAATATACGGTACCCTGTGCCAGCTTTATTTTTCCGTCTACCGGGACGATCACCAGGATCCTGGAGGGATCGCCGGTGCCCACCTCCAGCACGGCGCCGTTGGGATCGGTGGCGATATCCGTGATGACGGCCGCCGGGTTTGCCATGGCCGTGATCTCATCCACATCGCCCAGGTCTTTGACGGCTTCCAGCCAGAAATGCTCCAGATTGCCGCCGTAATTCCGGATGAACTCGAATTCGTCCTCCGTCGGCGTCTCGTTCTGCAATTCTTTTTTGGAGATCTCCAGCAGTGTGTCCGCGATCTGCGCAAGGCGCGACAGATTGTCCGACTCGGCGTCTGTCAGCATCCCGTATTGTGAAAGACCCAGTGCGGTCCGATCGGCCAGCTCGGCGAATCTGGCATATACGAGGGGCTCGGGCTCCACATATCCTCTGTCGTCCGGCTCCTCCTCCCAGCCTCCGCCCATTTCCGCCATGACCTGCTTGGAATAGAGGACGGTGTCGTGCTTGAGCTCCGCGAAGCTGCCAGCGAAGCACTCCAGATCCTTTTTGGTCCATTCCGCGTTCTGCATGAAGACCGGATAGCCATCTTTCTTTGGCGTGAGCAGCGGGCGGAGCGTGTTCAGCCAGCCGGCATAAAGGCTCGCCGCCCAGAGCGCGTCGTTTTCCGATGACAGCGCGGCGCGCAGAAGCTCCATCTGTTCCGGATAGCCCGCGAAGTCTGTCGCGCCTGCTTCCTTCAGGATCTCCAGGGCGGCATCGCTGCCCAGGGCCGCGGGGACGTCCAGCACGTCCGGCAGCATACGCCTGTTCCCGGCGCTGTCTTCCTCGACGTTCCGATAGATCAGGCGCTGCATGACCGCGCCGTCAATGGTGAAGCGCTGTCCCATAAAGCGGAAGCCGGGGATCCCATTCGTTTCCGCCGTTTCCGGGATCGGCTGGGAGTTGATGGAGGGCGGCGTCAGCGCCTTCGTTTTCTGACAAAAGAGGGCAAAGGCATCCGTATCCTTTGCCAACGCATCCGCAGAGACGTTTTCCCCATAGACCTCCTGCAGGATGGGCAGGTATTCGTTCACGCAGGGATCGTCGCTGGCCCCTGCGAAAAAGGAGGTCACCCGGTAGACGGCGTCCCAGAGCCCGAGCGCCTCATCGTCCTGCGAAAGCATCCAGGTGATCAGAAGGGCGGTTTTCTGCATCTCCTCAGATTCCTGTTTGAAATGGAGTCTGCCGTACCACATCATCGCCCGGAAGTAGTGCTCCAGCAGATCGTCGCCCTCGTAATACCCGCGCGGCGCATATTGGGAATAGTCTTCCAGCTCGCCCGTCACGGTGGAAACGTCGATCCCGTCCGCCGCCAGGATGCGGTTCAGCTCCGCCCCGGCGGATTTTGCTGCCGCCTCGTCCGGCGTTGTCTGATCGTCCAGCAGGCACGTGCCCACGGTGAAAAAGACAACGGTGCGCAGGGCCGCTTCTTCCCAGGAGGTACCTTTGAGCGCTTCATACACGTCTTGACTGTCCGCCAGCATCAACTGACTCAGCCGGGAGAGCTGTCCGGTCAGAGCATCTTTTTCCGTATTCCGCATCAGATGGGAGAAGTACAGATGGTAGGTGTGCATCAGCGAATCCACCGTCACGAAGCTCGCGGTCTGGGAATACCGGTTCGATTCATATTCTTCGTAAAATTCATTGCCGGCATTGCCGCATACCACGAAGCCGTTCTGCGCCAGCTTGTCCTTCATGCCGTCTTCCAGATAAAACTGCCACAGATTGTCCACGTTGCCGAGATCGGGCGCGATGGAATAGGGCTCCACGCAGGGCGCCATGTCCGTATCCCGCATCGTGACCTCGATATTTGCAAAACCGCCTGCCGCGGCGAGAGGGGTCGATTTGGCAGGAGGGTCTCCATTTTGCGCAGCTTCTCCGGCATCAGGGGTGTCACCGGCTGCCTGGCTGCTGTTGTCTTCCTCTGTCTGGCCGGTGCCGTTTTCGCCTGCCTGACCGGTTCCGTCTGCCTGAGCGGAGCCGGCCTCCGAAGTCTGGGAAGCGCCGGCTTCAGTTGTCTGGGCCGCGCCGTCTCCGGGCGTCTGTGAATCCCTGCCGGACAGCGTGCCGCAGCCCGGAAGGGTGCACAGCGAAACGAAGAGCAGCGCTGCGGCTGTAAAAAGAAATAAGTTTCTTTTTGTCATGGGAACCTCCTTATGCAAATGCTGTTCTGAAGCTTTTTGGGAAATCCTGATGCATGAAAAGGGGCCGGGTTCAGGCGGGCCGGGCCAGCTCAACGAGAAGCTCATAGAACGCCGGATATTCTTTTTTCAGGTTCAGGAGCTTACCGTCTTTTCCGATAAAGCAGTGCTCCGACGCCGCTTCGCAGACGACGGCGCTCTCCTCGTTTGTCATCACGTATTTCAGCCGGAGCCGTACGCCCCGGAATTCTTCCACGGCGACGGAAATGGATACGGTGTCCGGGAAGGTGGTGCTGCGCCTGTACCGGCATTCCGTTGCGGTGACCGGGGAAAGGATCCCCGCCTCCTCCAGCTTTTGATAACTCCATCCCAGTTGGTCCAGAAAATCAATGCGGGCTTCCTCCATCCATCGGATATAATTGGAATGGTGCGTGAATCCCATCCGATCTGTTTCATAATATTTTACGGTGTGTCTGTACGGTTCCATGGGCGGCTTCTTTCTGCAGATCCCGGGTCTTTGCAAAGCTGCGGGGATCCTTCTGCGGTTGGATTTTTCTTTGGACCGTCCGGGCCGGAGGCATCGGGACAGCCGATATCAATTTTGCTTAAATTATACCGAATTGATAACCGACAATCAACAGAAATCTGGGAAAAAGGACAGGATGGAACAGAAGAATGTCAACATCATGCGATGACTTGCAAAAATTTTGGATGGGGGTTGCAAAACCGATTGGCATCGGATATGATTTTGTTAATCATTTTCGCGGGATGCCGCAAAAATGTTTGGCAAAGGGCGGGTGTATATAACCAGGAAGATCCTGATTATGAAGGACAGGCGGGAGGAAAGGATGGATCAGGTGAAAAAAGAGGGTTCTGTTATATCCGGAAAGAAATATCGGTTCAGCGTGCTCACAGACCGGCTGATCCGGCTGGAATACAGCGAAGCCGGGAGTTTCGAGGACCGGATGACACAGGTGGCGGTGAACCGCGAATTCCCGGTTCCCGTTTTTCAGGCGGAGGAGGAGAACGGAAAGCTGCGGATCACCACGGACGCGCTGTGTCTGTGCTATGATATGGGGGCCTTTTCTGCGGAGGGGCTGGAGATTACTCTGACCGGCCGGTATGCGCACATCGGCTCCGTCTGGCATTACGGGGAGGAACCGGAGGATCTGGGCGGGACCGCCCGGACGCTGGATGCGGCGGATGGGGCGATTCCGCTGGAGCATGGAATCCTGTCGGTTCAGGGCTGGTCTTTGCTGGATGACAGCCGTTCGCTGGCCCTCACGGAGGACGGCGGCGTGGAGCCCAGACGCGATCCGGATGCGCTGGATCTTTATTTCTTTGGCTACGGACGGGATTATCTGGATGCTCTGGCGGATTATTACCGTCTGACGGGGGCGGTGCCGCTGCTGCCCCGGTTCGTGCTCGGCAACTGGTGGAGCAGATATCATGCGTACACGGAGCAGAGCTATCTGGAGCTGATGGACCGGTTTGAACGGGAGAACATCCCGCTCACCGTTGCCGTGGTGGATATGGACTGGCATCTGACCGAGATCGATCCAAAGTACGGCAGCGGCTGGACCGGCTATACCTGGAACCGGGCGCTGTTTCCGGAGCCGGAACGGTTTCTGGAGAAGCTGCACCGGCGCGGGCTGAAGGTTTCGCTGAACGTCCACCCTGCCGACGGGGTGCGGGCGTACGAGGACGCCTATCCTGCCTTCGCCCGGTTCATGGGCGTGGATACGGAAAAGGAAGAACCGGTGCGTTTTATGCCCGGCGACCGCCGGTTTTTGGAAGGCTATTTTAAATATGTCCATCACCCGCTGGAGGAGCAGGGAGTGGATTTCTGGTGGATCGACTGGCAGCAGGGAACGCGCTCCGACGTGGAGGGGCTGGATCCGCTGTGGATCCTGAACCACCGGCATTATCTGGACGCGAAGGAAAGGCATGCCAGGGGGCTGATCCTGTCCCGTTACGGCGGGCCGGGGAGCCACCGCTATCCCATCGGCTTTTCCGGGGATACGATCATCACCTGGAAGAGCCTGGCGTTTCAGCCGTATTTCACCGCCACGGCCTCCAATATCGGCTACGGATGGTGGAGCCACGATATCGGCGGGCACATGCGGGGCGCCAGGGACGATGAGCTGACCGTCCGCTGGGTTCAGTACGGTGTGTTTTCTCCCATCATGCGCCTGCACAGCAGCAACGAGATTTTCAACGGCAAGGAGCCCTGGCGCTATAATCTGATCGCGGAAAAGGTGATGAAGGCGTTCCTGCGCCTGCGCCACAGGCTGATCCCGTACTTATACGCGATGAACCTGCGGGCCGGCCGGGAGGGCATTCCGCTGGTACAGCCGCTGTATTACCGGCATCCGGAAGAGAAAATAGCCTATCAGCTCCCGAATGAATACTATTTCGGCTCGGAGCTGCTGGTATGTCCGCTGACATCTCCTGCGGACCGGGCTTCCGGACGGGCGGTTTTCCACGGATGGCTGCCGGAGGGAACGTGGACGGATCTGTTCACCGGGCTGGTCTATGCCGGAGGCCGGCGGATGGATCTGTACCGGGGAATCGAAACTATCCCGGTGCTGATGAAGGGCGGAGCGATCCTGGTTCTGGACGGGCGGGAGGAAGGCAATGCCATCGATCTGCCGCCGCTGCTGACGGTCTGCGTCAACGCGGTATCGGACGGGGCCTTTACGCTCTGGGAGGATGACGGTCAGGACGCGGCGTTCCGGGAGGAAAACTGGGCCAGGACGCAGATGCGTGTAAAGACGGGGCAGGATGTCATTTTTGCCGTCGACGCGGCCGAGGGGAATGTACGGGTCCTGCCGGAGAAACGCGGGTATCTGTTCCGGTTTTACGGGCTGTCGCGGGAAAGTGAGCCGCAAATCTGTATCGCGGGAGAGCGCCGGGAGCCGGCCGCCTGCGCGTACGATGCCGCAAGGGGGATCTGGGACGTGGAGATCCCGGAGACGCCGGTGGGGCAGCGGATCGAGGTGATCTTCCCCGGCGCGGCGCAGCATGACAATCAGAGAATGGCCCGGATCTTTGATTATCTTGACCGGGCGCAGATCGCCTATATCCTGAAGGGCCGGATTTATGAGATCGCCGGGCAGGCGGAGCAGGGTATGCCGGCGGGGCGCGCGGCAGAAGAGCTGCGGCGGACCGGGACGGAGATCGTCGGGCCGGTGACGGAGATTTTGACGGCAAAAGGAGAGTAAAGCGCACAGTCGGCGTTGGATGAGAAGAGAAAGGGAAGGATACATATATGAGCAGGAAACTGAGGGCGGGTCTGATCGGTATGGGATGCAGGGGATTCAGCCTTCTGCATGACACGCTTTTGCCCATGACGGAGGACCGGCTGGAAATCGCGGCCGTCTGCGATGTGTATGAGGACAGGCGGGAAAAAGCGGCGAAGCTGGTGGAAGAGACCTGCGGATACCGGCCGTTCGCAACGGGGGATTATCGGGAGATCCTGGAAATGGATATCGACGCGGTCCTCATCCTGTCCTCCTGGCGTTCCCATCTGGAGATGGCCATACAGGCCATGAAAGCGGGAAAGTATGTGGGGCTGGAGGTGGGCGGCGCCTATTCCGTGGAGGAGTGCTGGCGGTTGGTGCACACCTATGAGGAGACCGGTGTGCCCTGTATGCTGCTGGAAAACTGCTGCTATGGAAAACGGGAGCTGATGGTGCTCAATATGGTGAAGCAGGGTGTTTTCGGAGATGTGGTATACTGCGAGGGCGGCTACCACCATGATCTCCGGAGCGAGATCGCGGGCGGCGAGGTGAACCGTCATTACCGGCTGCAGGAATATCTGCACCGGAACTGCGAGAACTATCCCACCCATGAGCTGGGCCCCATCGCGAAGGTCCTGAAGATCAACAACGGGAACCGGATGCTGTCTCTGACCTCCACCGCGTCCTGCGCCAAAGGCATGCATGCCTATCTGCAGAAGCAGACGGGACCGGTGACGAAATATGCCGATGCCGCCTTTGCCCAGGGAGATGTGGTCAATACGGTGATCCGCTGCGCCGGGGGCGAGACGATCTGCCTGACGCTGGACACCACGCTGCCCAGGGCCTACAGCCGGGGATTTACGGTGCGGGGAACCGCCGCAGCCTATTTTGAGGACATAGACGCCTTTTTCCTGGATCAGGTGCATCGGAAATATGAATTCAATGCCCGCGGGCTGTGGGGAAATGCGGCAGAATATGAGGACGAATATCTGCACCCGCTCTGGCGCGGTTTCGAGCCGAAGGGCGGGCATGACGGTATGGATGAAATGGTCTACAGCGCTTTCGTGGACACGGCGCTGGCGGGCGTACAGCCGCCCATCGATGTGTATGATACCGCGGCCTGGATGTGCATTACGGCGCTGAGCGAGGCGTCGATCTCCACGGGGAGCATGCCGGTGGCGATCCCCGATTTCACGTCCGGGCGCTGGGTACAGCGGCAGGACATCGCGGAGCAGAAATACGCGCTGAATTTCTGAGCGGCGCTTTGTAAAGCGCTTTCAGAAGACCTGAACAGCGGCGCTTATCCGGGGCTTTCAGAAGACCTGAACAGCGGTGATCTATCCGATGCTTTTGGAAGCCCTGAACAGCGGCGATTTACTCGGCCTTTTCGGAAAGCGCGCCGATGTTTTCGGCGGAGAACTCCTGCCAGACCGCATCGGCCTTTTCGCCCTGCTTTTCCAGGGCTGCCGTAAATTCATCTTCAGAGGAGGGCTGACCGTCCACCGTAAAGGCGTTCAGCCCTTCATAGTTTCCAGTGGCCCAGGATATTTTGTCCAGCGTATATCCGGTGTCCGTAAATTGTCCGACGGAACAGATGCCCACCTCCGAAACGCCGGTGGGATCGGAATATTCGCCGGTGCCGTCCGCCTTCAGGCTCACGAGCGTGCGGCTGTCCGTCCGATAGCCGTAAATGCGGCCGTTCATGCGGTGCAGAAGAAGTCTGCCGCCCATATCGCCGGAGACGCCGGAGACGGAGAGCACGATTTCCTCCGCGCCGTCTTTGTCCAGGTCCAGAGAGGCGAAGTTCCAGATCGCCATATATTCGTCATCAGGGTCGAAGAGAGAGGGGACGTCTTCGATCGTCCTGGAAACGGCGGCCCCTTCCGAGACGAACAGGAAGTCCGCATTGCCGTTCAGGACATCGGAAAAGTCCGGGCCGGAAGCATCCGGATCGATCGCGCCGGAATCCGGATCGGATGGACGGGAAAAGGGGAAAACCGCCGCGGCTACTGCCAGGACGGCCAGCAGGACCGCCAAAAGCAGGAGCGGCACAGTTTTTTTCTTATCCTTTATGATTTGGCGTTTGGAGTCAGGCTGTTTCTGTTTCATTTGGATTCCTTTCGTGAGACGGCTGTAGTTCGCATGTGAGGTTATTGTATCACAGCGGTGCGGGAATGTAAATATGGCCGCAGCAGTTTTGAATATGTTGGAAAAACGGACAAAACAGGGCAAAAATGTATTGGAAAAACGGACAAAATGAGCAGAATTATATTGGAAAAACGGACAGAGGATGCTATAATGGATGCAGGAACCGAAGGAAATATCGAAAAGTGATGATCCGGCGGTAAGGAGCATGAAGGGATGATTGCAAGAAAGATTGAAAAAGAACTGCAAAGATTCTGGGATAACGGTGAAAAAAAAGCGCTTCTGGTGACGGGCGCGAGGCAGGTAGGGAAGACGTTTATCATTCGGGAATTTGGAAAACAGTGCGAATCCTTTGCAGAGATCAATTTCTATGAAAACGCTGCCGCCCGGACCCTGTTTGAAAATGCGCGGAACAGTTCCGAGCTTTTGCTCCGTCTGTCTGCTGTTGTCAATGTGCCGCTGATCCCGGGGAAAACGCTGATCTTTTTTGACGAGGTTCAGGAATGCGCGGATATGGTAACGGCGATCAAATTTCTGGTGGAGGAAGGCAGTTACCGGTATATCCTGAGCGGATCGCTTCTTGGGGTAGATCTGAAGGATATCCGCTCTGTCCCAGTCGGATACATGGATGTTCTGGAGATGTTTCCGTTGGATTTTGAGGAATTCGCCCGGGCGAACAAAGTTTCGCAAAACATTTTGGAGGCGCTGAGAGAATCCTTTGATGCGGGTACGCCCGTGGATGATCTCGTGCATGAAAAAATGATGGAGCTCTTTCGTCTGTATCTGATCGTAGGAGGCATGCCGGCAGCCGTCATGCGGTATCTGGAAACCAATAATCTGCGAGAGGTATTCCGTGAACAGAGATCCATCCTCACCATGTATAAAAGGGATATCGCCCGATACGATCCGGAGGAGAAGCTGTATCTGGAGGATATTTTAGAACTGATCCCGAGTGAGCTGAACAATAAGAACAAGCGTTTTATCCTGAAAAACCTGAATGAAAATTTCAAGTTTTCCAGATACAGCAACAGCTTTTTATGGCTTCGGGATGCAGGGGTGGCGCTGCCTGTCTTTTGTGTCAGCGAACCGACGGCACCGCTGCTCCTTTCAAGATCTACGAATCTGTTTAAACTGTTCCTGGCAGACGTGGGGCTTTTGGCATCCATGTACATGGATGATATACAGATCAAAATCCTGAATCGGGAAAAGGATATCAATTTTGGCGCTGTGTACGAGAATGCGGCGGCGCAGGAATTGAGAGCACACGGTTTTGAACTGTATTATTTCAACAGCAAAAAGCAGGGAGAACTGGATTTTCTTGTGGAGCAGGGGGGAGAGGTCGTGCCGATCGAGCTGAAATCCGGGAAGGATTATACAAAGCATGCAGCCCTGTCCAATGTACTCTCCAATGAGCGTTATGCGGTACCGAAAGCATATGTATTCCATAACGGTAATGTCAGCGTTTTGGGAAAGGTCAGATATTATCCTGTTTACATGCTGATGTTTCTGGAGAAACACGCCGAGAGCAGGGAAATGATCTATAAGCCGGACCTTTCGGTCCTGCAGTGAGCGGCAGGGAATTGCTTTGAAAGAAAAGGTTTTGAGAAAAGGAGGAACCGAAACCATGCGGGAATTTTTTATTGAAAACGACGGCATTCGGCTTCACGCGAAGCTGGACATGCCCAAGGGATGGCAGGACGGAAAGAAATGTCCGCTGCTCATCCTGATCCACGGCTTTACCGGCCATATGGAGGAGCGGCATATCGTGGCTGCCGCCGAAACGGCGAACGATGTGGGGTTCGCGGTGCTGCGGGCGGAGATGTACGGCCACGGGAAAAGCGATGGGAAGTTCGAGGAGCATACGCTGTACAAGTGGGTGACGGACGCGCTGGCGGTGGTGGACTATGCGAAGACGCTGGATTTCGTCAGCAGCCTGTATTTCAGCGGGCATTCGCAGGGCGGGCTTCTGGCGATGCTGATCGGCGGCATGCGGGCGGACGACCTGAAAGCGCTCATTCCCCTTTCTCCCGCATGGATGATCCCGGACGGGGCGAGACAGGGGTGCCTGCTGGGGATGCCCTTCGATCCCAGGCATATTCCGGATCAGATCGTGGCGGGAGATCTGCGGCTGAACGGCAACTATGTCCGCGTCGCCCAGACCATTCATGTGGAGGACGAGATCGAGCGGTATCCGGGACCGGTGCTGATCGTACAGGGAGATGCGGACGAGGCGGTCCCGCTGTCCTATGCCAAAAGGGCGGCAGAGCTGTATGCGGACGCGAAGCTGGTGATCGTGCCGGGGGATACGCACTGCTTTGACCGTCATCTGGAGTGCATGACGGAGGCGGTGCGGGAGTTCCTGTGCACGGTGGAGGGGATCCCGGAGTGACCTTTACCGGACGGCTTCCCAGAGCGGACTCTCCAGCACGAGCTCCCAGAGAAAACCGGAAAGCGCGGGCTGAACGAAGAACGAATTGAGCAGGACTGCGGCGAACAGAACGGCGGCCATGGGTCGGACGAATGGCATGTTGGTCGTGGGCCGGACGGACGGCGCGGTAGAGAAAGTCCCCATCTTTTTGGACAGTCGGACCGTCAGCGCATAGCCGAGGAAAGCGCCGAGAGCATTGGTCAGCAGATCGTCCACGTCCGTGAGCCGGTAGGTGAAGATCTGAAGCACCTCGATGAAAAGAGAAAGGCCCAGTCCGGCGAGAAGGATCCGCCGGGGAGATCTGCAGGCGGGATCCATGGCGGGCAGGAAAAACCCCAGGGGCATGAACAGCAGGATGTTCAGGATGGTGTTTTTCAGATAGGAAAGCGGCGCGTTCCGGATATCGAGGAGCGGGATCCAGTTGAAGGAAGGATCAAAGACCGGAGACGCGGCGGAGGGGAGTCCGGTGACCGAAAAGACCAGCGAAAGATAAACGGCAAAAGCGGTAAAGAACACCAGCCGCTTTTTGCTGCGCTGTCCGAAAAGGCCGTACTGGATCAGCAGAACGGCCGGAAGCAGGACGGCCAGGGCGGCAAACAGGTCGACGGCGAGCGAAAGCATTCGAAACATATGGGAAACCTCCTGAAGATCGAAATGTCTGTTTTCTGTCAGTATCCGGGAAGAAGATTAAAAACAGCGCAGGGATTTCCTGAAGGTTTTCTTAAAATCCGTTCTGTAAGGCGGGAACGCTTTTTCAGAGCGGATTTCCTGTCCGCTTTACCGCATAATACTGTGCCTGGGCGGTCCAGAGCTCATGGTATTTGCCGGTTTCGTCGGCGAGCAGCTCTTCGTGGGTGCCCGTCTGCACGATCCGGCCCTCGTGAAAGACCGCGATCTTGTCGCAGAAGCGGCAGGAAGCCAGGCGGTGAGAAATGTACACGGTGGTTTTGTCTCCCGCGATCGCGTTGAAATCGGAATACACCTCATATTCGGAGACCGGGTCGAGCGCGGCCGTGGGCTCGTCCAGAAGGATGAACGGCGCATCCTTGTAAAGGGCCCGGGCCAGGGCGATCTTCTGCGCTTCCCCGCCGGAGATCTCCGTGCCGGAGGGATCGTATCTCTTGTATAGATAGGTATGAACGCCGTCCGGCATCGCGTCCAGCCTGTCGCCGAAATTCGCCTTTTGCAGGCATTCCCTCACCCGGTCTTCCGCGAAATCCCTGCCGGACGCGACGACCTCGCCGAGCTTCAGGGAGAACAGGCTGAAATCCTGGAACACGACGGAAAAGACCGACAGATATTCGTCATAATCATACTTCTGGATGTTCACGCCGTTCAGCAAAATCTCCCCTTCGGTGGGATCGTAGAGGCGGCAAAGAAGCTTGATGAAGGTGGTCTTTCCGGAACCGTTCATGCCCACGATGGCCAGCCTTTCCCCGACCCGGAATTTCAGGCTGATGTTTTTCAGGGCATAGGCCTCGGTGTTCGGATAGCGGAAGCTGACGTTCCGAAACTCGATATCGTATTCGTTGTCGTCGCGCTTTTCCACCGTCAGGGAGCCCTGATACATCTTGTTCGGGATGTCAAAATATGAGAAGTAACGTTCCAGATAGTGATTGTTGTCAAGCGCCGCCTGGACCGTGCCGACCGCCTGGAGCAGTGTCTCGACGAGCAGCATGATACAGGTCACGTATCTTGCGATAGAGCCTGTTGTGATGCCTCCCTGCAGGGCGGCATAGATCAGAACGGCGTAGACGCCGAATTTCAGCGCGGTGTTGAGAACGGTCACCGGAAGCGTCCATGCCGCCTTCTGACGGGCGTTTTTCAGGCTGCGTTCCCAGTATGCCCTGTCAAGGGACAGAATGGAATCTCCGAGAAAATCTCCCATGTCATAAAGGCGGATATCCTTTCCGGCCCCGTAATCCTCAATATAGTCGTTAAAATGTTCCCCGATCACGTTCATATCCACAGAAGCCGCGTTGAAATCCCGGGTCAGCGCGTTCGTCCTTTTTGACGCCCAGATCTGCATGGTCAGGGTTATCCCTATGCCCGCCGCGATGAGGAGCTTAGAGCCGACAGGGACGGATGAGATCGTGAAAAAGGATGCCGTGAGCGCGGCGGAGGCGGCGATCTTTGTCACCTGTCCCGTGAACCGTTCGATATGCTGATACAGAAAGAACAGGTTCTGTCCCGTCTGGCTTTCAAGCCGAATGCGGTAGCGCAGTCTTGCGATCTGCGGATCCTCGATCGACCCGTAGGCCATCTGCATGGCCTTTTCCGAATAGGCCCAGTCCTCGTTTCTCCATACGGCGCTGTATGCGGCATCTTTTTCGGAAGAAATATAGGTGTTCAGCAGATCGACCGCAAAGACGATGCCCACCGTGAGCGCCGCATAAAGGATCGCCGAAGAGACGGGCGCTTTCGCGATCAGCGAATCGATCACCCGGGCGGAGAAATAGATCGGGACATAGCCCACCGCCGATGAAAGAAACGCGTTCGCGATCAGCAGCAGCGTATATTTTCTGTTCACGGAAAAGGTATATTTCGCAGCACGTCTGAAAACCTGCAAATGTTCTCTGAATGTCATCTGTCCCCGCCTCCCTGCGCGTCTTCCTGATACCAGCAGCTTTGGATCTCAAATAATTCCTTATATCTGCCGTTGGCGGCGATCAGCTCCCGGTGCGTGCCCTCTTCCGCGATCCTGCCGTTTTCGAGCAGAAGGATCCGGTCGCAGAAGGACGTGGACGCGAGCCTGTGGGAAATGAACAGCGCGGTTTTATGGCTCGCCATGGCATTGAATTCCGTGTAGATCCTGCTTTCCGCAATCGGATCCAGCGCCGCGGTGGGCTCGTCCAGGATCAGCAGCGGCGCGTCCTTGTAAAGCGCGCGGGCGAGCATGAGCTTCTGCGCTTCCCCGCCGGACAGCTCGGTCCCGTCCGCGTGCACCTTTTTGTTCAGCTTCGTATGGATGCCGTCGGGGAGGCTGTCGAGCTTCGCGCCCAGGCCCGCTCGGCGCATGCAGCGCTCCGCCTTTTTCAGATCGGTATCCGCCGTGCTTTTTCCGGAAACCGTTTCTGCCAGGGAAAAGAAGGAGGTCCGCACCTCCTGAAAGACGGGAGATACAAGTTTGTAATATTCTTCCCGCTTAAAATCGGACAGAGGCACGCCGTTGATCAGGATATCTCCGGACGTGGGCCGGTAAAGACCGCAGAGCAGCTTTACGAGGGTCGTTTTGCCTGCGCCGTTTGGACCCACCAGCGCCAGCTTTTCCCCGCTTCTGATCTGAAGCGACAGATCGTGAATGGTGTCGTTTTCCGCACCGTCATACCGGAAACTGACATGGCGGAAGATGATCTCCGGCGCGGCGTTTAAGTGGTCCGCGGCTTTGGCGGCGCCATTCCCGTCATCGTCCGGATAATCCGCAAATTCCCGGAAGTCGCACAGCCGCAGACTCATCGTGTTCGCCCTGTTCCAGCAGGACAGGATGCCGTCCACCCAGGAGGCGAAGGAGGAGATGGCGGCAAAATAGAGCACGAATTCATCGATGCCGATCCGGCCGCCGTAAAACATGCGGATCAGAAGCGCGTACGCCCCGCCGTCGCGGAGCAGGATCACGGTCAGGTCGGCGATGCGGGAGAGAAAGCGCCTTTTGGCGACGGCGCCGTCCCATTTCGCCCGCTGCCCGGACAGATCCTGATAGCACTCGCGCAGCCAGGACGACATGCTGTAGAGGCGGATGTCCTTTGCAACCGAAAAATCGTCGGGAAGCCTCTCCATATACCAGAGCTTCTGATCCAGATCCGCCATCCTGCTTCTGTGCGCATACTCCCATTTATTAAAGGCTCTGACGGCGAGAAGGTTGACGATGGGCGCTATGGTCAGGAGCGGGACCAGCCAGGGGCTCGCAAAGGAGATCACGGAGCCGAACAGCAGATACCCAAACAGGTTCTCGATCAGTCCGAAGCCGCTGTATATCATATCGGTAAGCGGCTGAACGCCGTTCCACATCTGGGTCGCGACATTCGCCCGGCTGTTGAGGTCGCGGACCGCCTTCTGTTCGTAGGTCTGATAAAACAGGGAAAGCTGTTTCCTGGTGATCAGGTCGGTCATCTGACAGCGGTAGACCCCGAGCGAGGAATCTCTGACATATCCCAGCGCCTGAAGGATGACGGAGCTGAGCAGGATCAGCAGCATGACGGCGCCCGCGGACAGCAGGGCGTGCTCCAGCGTCTGTGCGCCTGTCACCTCCGCCACCACCAGCGATGGCAGATAGATCTCCAGAAACTGCAGGCCGATATGGACCGGGATGAACAGGACGGTGAGAAAAAAAGCCGTCCTGCTGTATCGCAGCAGCATTTTCAAAGACCATGCGAAATTGGAAAACATGGAATACGCCGGTTTTTTCATTCTTCTGTCAGCTCCTTTCGCTTACAGCATAGCGCAGAAAAGCGGAAAATAAAAAATACGTGCACCAACTGTCACTGTCGGTGCACGAATTGCAGCTACGAAAGGGCCGGGACCAGAAATTCAGAGGAGAACGCGCCGTCCTCGCTGTTGTATTTGACCCAGCCGCCGTGGTCCTGAATGATGGCCTCCGCCCGCCGGAGCCCGAAGCCGTGGACGCCGGACTTGCCGCTCTTGAAAAGGCTGCCCGCCTTCTTCCGTTTTGCCCCCGCGGAATTGAGCATGGAGAAGTAGAGCATCTTTCCCTTCATGCCGATGAAAAGACGGATGAATCTGTCCCCGGCGCATTCCCGGCACGCCTCGATGGCGTTGTCCAGCAGGTTTCCCACCACGATGGAAAGCTCCAGATCGCTGACTGTCAGCCCCTCCGGCACGTTGGCCTTCACCGTGACGGCCGCGCCCTCGTTTTTAGCCTGCGCGATCTTGGCGGAGAGGATGGCGTCCAGGGACGCGTTGCCGGTTTTCAGAAGCGTGTCCACATGCATGAGCTGTTGGTCCAGCTCTGCGAGATATTCCTTTGCCCGTGCCGTATCCCCGGCGTCCAGATAGATCTTCAGCGTCTGCAGGTGGTTGTGGAAATCGTGTTTATACCCGCGCATCTCCCGGTGGATGCTTCGCACCTCCTCGAGATGCTGCCGGGACTGCTCCGTCTGGTATTCCGCGAGCTTTCGGTAGGTTCGTTTCAGCATGTCGGTCTCCATTCCGGAGCGTTTACGCGACGGGGCGATGAGAAATCGCGAATGCGATTTCTCATCTGCCATAAGAGCTATTTGTGACGCTTCGGCACAAATAGCCGTGTGAAAAATAAGCTATAGAGCTTATTTTTCACACTGTCCTCACTATCAGTTTCTCTCTATGAACGCCCGGTGGATGTCGTCGTATTTTCCCCGGGCCAGGGGGATCCGGTCCCCGCCCGTCACGGTCACGTCTCTTCGGGAGATCCGCTCCACGGCTTTCAGGTTGACGAGATAGGAGCGGTGCGTCCGGTAAAAATTGTCGCTGAGCCTCTCTTCAAACGCCGTGATGCTCTCTCTGGGGCTGTAAATGCGGTCGCGGGTATGGATCTCGATAGAGTGGGCGAAAGCCTCCGCATAGAGGATGTCCGCCTCAAAAAGCTTCACCGTCTCGCCGTCACAGATGATGATCACGGAGGGAGGCTCCTCGCCGCGCTTCTTCGCCGCCCGGGACAGCACCTCGAAGAGCTTCTGTTCCGACACGGGCTTCATGAGATAGTGCAGAGCGTCCACCTCATACCCTTCCGCGATGAACTCGAAGTGAGAGGTGATGAAGATGATCTCGGCCCGGCACCGCGCGGCCCTGACGCGCCTGGCCAGGTCAATGCCGGACAGATCCGGCATCTCCACGTCCAGCAGGAGGATATCGTAATCGTTATCCCCGGCGTACTGAAAAAGAAAGCTCTCGGCGGAGGGAAACGCATCGATCCGAACCCGGTTCCCCGACGCTGCCGCCCAGCGGCGTACCATGCCGCAGATGTCCTGCCGGTCTGCTGTAGAATCATCACAAACTGCTGTCCTGTAATCCATGATCTTCCTGCCTGTCCAATCTAAAATTTTAAAATCGTGTGCAGAGCCGTTTTTTTCACATGCTCCAAAAAGCGAGATCGTTGTAAACGAAGCCGGCTTTCTGCCCTTCGGGGAATTGGTCAGTCGGGTATCCTTTCGGAATCAGCGTGATATATTCCGACCCCTCTCTCCGGCCGTCAACGCCGTCTTTGCAGAGTGTGCAGCGGGCGAAACGCAGCGTGTTTTTAATCATGTAATCCCTGTGATATTCTTTGGCGAATCCCGTTCCGTTGTAATCGGCGTCCGAATTTTCAAAGATCGGTTCCTCCGCCAGCAGTAATTCCCGGAGACGGGATAAAGAAACGTATTCCCCGGCTTTATCCCTTAAATACAGTCTCCATGTTGGATCAAGCATGATGCGCCTGCCTGACGGCAAAAGGCAGTCCACCACTACGTGACAGTCCTCAAAGGGATCCTCATACGGCAGACAGGTGATGTGCCGGGCCTTGATTTTATTCAGCCGCAAAAGCGACGCCAGCATAATGGCGAGGCCGCGGCAATTGGTCTTTCCGCCGTTTCGCTCACAGAATTTTATGAGTTCTGTCATATGGACGTCATTTCCCATTCCGCCGCTGCCGTCGTGTCCGAAATGATCGCAGACAAAATCGAGCAGTCGGAAAACGATTCCGTCCGAAGAGGCGTCGCAGCCCTTTATGTAGTCGGCGTAGTGATATTTTTCCAGTATTTCAGGGATTTCGCCGCCCAAAACGAAAGCGGACGGGCAGTCGTCCTCACAGGTCCGGTCATATTCTGAAAATTTCCGCAGGAGTTCGATTCTCGTTTCACCGGTTTTGGGAACATAAACCTCGGCAGGGAGAAATTGATAGGGCGCATCCTCAGGAACATCGCTGACTTTCCCGTACTTCACCGGGGTTGTCCTGCCGTGCTGTGTATAAAATCCTTCCAGACCGCCGTCCGCGTATCGAATGTGATACACCATCCGATGGGGTTCGTCGTTGATTTCAAAGCACAGGTATCCGTCTTTTTCGTATACGCGGTTCGGCTCAAAATTGTAATATCCGCTGGAGGTAAAGGATATCTTCATGCGCAGAGGCGTTTCGTCAAAGATATTGATGGTTTCTCCAAGTTCTTCCTTGTACCACTTGCCTGTCATCCGCTTATCCATAGTTTCCCCTTTCCTGTTGTGACGCTTCGAATCCTGTTTTTCACTATATCACAAAGTTGCGGGAAGGAAAATATTGTCGGGAAGATTAAATCAGTTTTTCAGCCTCACCATAGAATCAGTGTCGGCATAGCTTGAGAATTCCGCGGAAATTCATTATTTATAGGCATTCATGGGATTTTTTAAAAATATTAATAAGGTACCTTGCAATTCAAAAGACGAAGGTATATAATTGCAAGGTACCAAGTAAATTAACGGAGGTTCAGAAGCATGAGAAACGAAAACGGTAAAGCAGAATGGCGCGAGACGCATTATCAATTGGCTAATACGAACGGAAAGCTCATCATCAATCTCAGAGATGTGGGTCACATGATGCGCGGGCTGTATGAAGGCCGGGGCAGTCAGCAGCGGGTGCTGATTGTGCTCAACGAAATGGGAGGCTCTGTCATGCAGCGCGTGCTGACAGAGCGGCTGCAAATCCAATCGGGATCGGCCAGCGAGGTGATCGGGAAATTGGAAAGCGCGGGTTTTATCGTCAGAACCGTAAGCGAGGCCGACCGGCGGAACGTGGAGGTGGTATTGACGGAAAAGGGCAGGGAGGCCGCCGAAGAAGCGGCGCGTCAGCGCGAACGGCGGCATGAAGAGATGTTCCTTTGTCTGTCGGAGACGGAAAAAGAAGAATTGCTCGTTTTACTGGAGAAGCTGTCATCGGATTGGGAAAAACGTTTTCCTTCGGCAGGCGCCCGTTTGGGGCATGCGCATCACGGGCGGGATTTTGAGCTTGAACATCACGGGCGGGACGGCCATCACGGACCGCACAAAAACGATGGCTTTTGGAGGAAAACAGAATGATGTGGAAATATATCCGCCGTTATCTCCCTTATGCGATTCTGGCGGGAGCTTTTATGATCGGAGAGGTTTCCATGGATCTGATCCAGCCCGGTATCATGAGCCAAATTGTGGACGACGGCGTGCTGGGACTGAACTTTGGCGGAGTTGGAAATCTGGATCTGATTTGGAAGCTCGGCCTGCAAATGATCTGCCTTGTTCTGTTCGGCGGTCTGTGCGGCTCCTTAAATAACGTGTTTGTACATCTGTCCGGTCAAAACATCGGCAACGATATGCGCAAGGACTGCTTTCGGAAGATCATGACATTTTCTTTCCCGCAGATCGATCGGTTCGGAACAGGCTCCCTTGTGACCAGAATGACGAACGATATCACCCAGGTGCAGAACTTCATTTCCCAGTTTGTGCGCGGCATGATCCGGACGACGATGCTTACCTTCGGCAGTATGTACTGTATGTTCCGGCTGAACCGGATGTTCGGGTATGTAGTGCTCTGCGTTTTCCCGCTGATCATCGCCGTAATGGCCGTTTGTATGAAAAAAGCCGGTTCCCTGTTTACAAAACTGCAGGAACAGCTGGATACCGTCAATTCCATCATGCAGGAGGACGTGACCGGTATCCGCGTCATCAAAGCCTGTGTTCGGGAAATCTATGAAAAACTGCGCTTTGGAAAGGCAAATGATGAGCTGATCAAAACGCAGCTTAGGGTATTGATCATCTTTGCATTTATGAATCCCATTGTGAACGCGCTGATGTATCTTGCGACAGCCGCCATTCTGCTCATGGGGAACGTCAGTGTCAGCGCCGGCAAAGCGACGCCGGGGAGCATTATGGCGGCCATTACTTACACCACGCAGATGCTCAACGGTATGCTGATGCTGGTGATGCTCTTTCAAAATATTACACGGGGGATTGCGTCGTGGAAAAGAGTCCGGGGCATTCTGGACAGCTCACCGGAGCTTGCTGACGGGGAACAAAACGGAGAAACTGCCGTGAAAGGCAGCATCGAATTTCGGGACGTATCCTTTGCCTATCCGGACGGCCGGACGGTGCTGGAACACATTGATCTGAAGGTCAATCCGGGCGAAACGCTGGCGCTCATGGGCGAAACGGGCTGCGGCAAAACGACCCTTGTCAGCCTGATCCCGCGTTTTTATGATGTGACCGGCGGCGCCGTACTTGTGGACGGCGTCAATGTGCGGGAATACCGGCAAACCGCTTTGCGCGGGAAGATCGCCATGGCGCTGCAGAAAAGTGAACTTTTCAGCGCCTCCGTTCAGGAAAATATATCCTGGGGCGATCCTAAGGCCGGAGAAGAAGAAATCAAATCCGCCGCTGCAGCAGCCCAGGCGGACAGCTTTATTTCCCGGATGCCGGACGGCTATCGAACGATCGTGGCGGAACGGGGCATGAGCCTTTCCGGAGGGCAGAAACAGCGTGTTTCTATCGCGCGGGCTGTTCTGAAGAACGCGGAAATTCTGATCTTCGATGATTCCACCAGCGCTTTGGATCTGAAAACCGAAGCGGATCTGTACGCGGCGCTCCGCAAGGCCAACCCGCACAGCACCAAAATCATCGTCGCCCAGCGGATCGCATCCGCACGGCAGGCGGATAAGATCGCCATTCTGGAAAACGGTCATATTGCTGCCTGCGGCTCCCATGAAGAGCTTTTAGCTTCCTGTCCGGCTTACCAGGCCATTTATCAGTCCCAGATCGGAGAGGAGGACGACAGACATGAGTGAACCGAGAGATCAGAAACTGGCCAGCCGGAATATTCCCGGTATGAATCGCCATGAACGCTTTGTGGAGGTGCAGCACGCGGAGCATCTCGGCGCCACATTGAAACGCATTTTCGCCTATTTTATCCGTGAAAGAGGCATGGTCGTTTTCATGCTTTCCGTTGTCATCTTCGGCACGCTTTGCAGTGTTTACGCACCCAGCCTGCAAAGCCGGGCCATCGACACGATCGCGGGCGTGCGGGCCGGAAATCTGCTTTGGACTGTGATTCTGATGCTTTGCATATATCTTTTGCACAGTATGTGTCAGCTGCTGCAGGGCATCGTCAGCGCGCGGCTCAGCCAGCGGGTTGTGAAGCACATGCGGGAGGAGCTTTTTGCCAAGCTTGTGGATCTGCCGGTGCGCTATCTGGATACCCATTCGCACGGTGACGTCATGAGCCGCATGACCAATGATATTGAGAACATTTCCACCACGGTTTCCCAATCTCTGCCTTCCCTTTTTTCCGGCGTGCTTACGATCATCGGTACCGTCGCCATTATGATGTGGTATTGCTGGCAGCTGGCGTTCCTCAGCTTCGCTACCGTACTATTGACGCTGCTCGCAACAAAAATCCTTTCGGGCAGGGTACGGAAATTCTCCCGCAGGCGGCAGCAATTATTGGGGCAGCTCAACGGAACTGTGGAAGGGATGGTTTCCGGCTACCGAACCGTGGTGGCTTATAACCGTCAGGAGAAAATAACAGAGGATTTCTGTCAAACCGCGGATTCCCTTACAAAGGTTGGCATCAAAACCGACATTTTCAGCGGCGTGATGGGGCCGGTCATGAACTGTATCGGGAACATCGGATTTGTGATCATCGCGGCTTTCGGAGGATATTTCTCCATCCATGGACTGATCTCGATCGGCGTGATCTCTGCGTTTATTGTGTATGCAAAGCAATTCAGCCGCCCGATCAATGAACTGGCACAGGTCTACGGCCAGCTTCAGACCGCGATCGCCGGAGCGGAGCGGGTATTTACGGTTCTGGACGAGGTCGATGAGGATCAGTCCGGTGAAAGGCTGAAAGAAAGCGAGCAGATGGAAGTTACCTTCCAAAATGTAAATTTCTCCTACGAACCGGGGCACCCCGTCATACAGGATTTCACACTGACCGTTCCCTCCGGGAAAAAAGTGGCGCTAGTGGGTGCCACCGGCAGCGGCAAGACGACGATCGTCAATCTTCTGATGCGTTTTTACGATATCGAAAGCGGCAGAATATGCATCAACGGCCAGGATATCTCCCATGTATCACGGGATGACCTGAGAAAAAATATGGCCATTGTCTTGCAGGACACCGTCCTTTTTTCCGATACCCTGCGGCAAAACATGAAGTATGGGAATGAGGCGGCTGCGGATGCGCAGATCGCAAATGCCATGCAAATGAGCCGCTGCGATGATTTACTCAAACGACTGTCCCATGGCCTGGAATCCGTTCTTGTAGGTTCCGGAGAAAACATCAGTCAGGGACAGAGACAGCTCCTGGCGATCGCCCGCGCTTTTGTCGCTGACCCGAAAATCCTGATTTTGGATGAGGCCACCTCCAATGTGGATACACGCACGGAAAAAGCCATACAGGACGCCATGCAGTGCGTGATGAAAGACCGCACCAGCATCGTCATCGCGCATCGCCTTTCTACCATCCGCGACTCCGATCTCATCGTTGTCATGGATCATGGGCAGATCGTAGAAAGCGGCAGCCATGACCAGCTTTTGGCACAAAAAGGGAAATACTATGATCTTTATATGACGCAGTACGCGGGATTCGCAACATAAATGATAAGCCGTTTACTGCTTTACTGCATAGCCGGGGAATGGAAAGCTGCGGCCGGAAAGGGGGCCTGCGCCTTTTCATTTCCCCTCCTTTTTCCGGAACCGTAAGGGGCTGACGTGATAATAGGCCTTGAACGCCGTGGAGAACTGTTCCGGCGCGGCATAGCCCAACGCTTCGGCGACGGATGCGATGCTGCGCCGGGGGTCGGAGAGCATGAGCGTGGCGGCGGACATCCGGGCCTCCGTCTTTTTTTCCTGAAAGGACTTCCCGTAGTATTCCTGCAGGAGCCGCTGAGTCTGCCGGGGGCTTAAAAACAGCCGTCCTGCCAGCTCGTCCAGGGAGAGGGAGGCGAATTCGTAGAGAAAATATTCCTCGATGATCATGGAACGGTTGTCCACCGGGAGCGGTTTGGCCGGCCGGGCCTCTTCGTCCTTGGCCTGCTCGTAATTGCGCACGATGCAGACGAAGATCTGAGAAAGCAGCGAACGGACCTGCTCCCGGTAGCCGGTGCGCTGTGCTTCCAGCTCCTCAAAGAGGCTCGTCATCCGTCCGTGGATGCCGTGGACGTCCTGCCCGATCCAGAAATGCGTGGAGGTGAAGGCCTCCAGGATGGGAGAGGCCGCCTTCCCGTCCGTCTTCCGGATCCGCAGGTACAGGCAGTATTCCCGCATGGGGTCGTCGTCCCGCGGGGTCTGGGCGTGCCGCACGTGAGGGCCCGTGATGAACAGGGTATTGGGCACGAGGTCATAGGAGGCGTTTTCCGTCTGCAGCGTGCCGTAGCCCCGGGGAATGTAGTGGATCTCATAGCAGCCCGCCCCGTGGCTGTGGAACGGGATCTGCCGGGAAAAGCTGTCGTATTTGATGTTCAGGGTCTGGATGGAAACGTTCTCCACAAAGAAGCGGATGTCCAGATCCGGGTATTCCGATCTCATCATCGCCAGGTCCTCCTGCCGCGGCCGCTTTGCCGTCTGTCCTGATTGTAACACGGAAAATGTGAAAATGCGACATCTGCGGGCGGATTTTTTATGAAATGAGAAGAAAAATTCGAAAATACGACAGAACGGGATGAAAAATGGCATTCTATGAACTGGCGTCCGGCGGGAAACCCGCTATACTGGGAAGTAGAAACCTGTGAAAGCCGCATGTGCGCGGAAAGAGAGGAGAAACCGATGGCGGTAAAAATGTTGATGAAGGGTGCGGTGCTGCCCGGAAACAGCACCGTGGAGCTGAAGGATTTTGAGATTCCGAAGCCGGGACACGGACAGGTGCTGATCCAGACCAAGGCTACGACGATCTGCGGCAGCGATATCCGCTGTATTTACCGGGAGCATACCGGCAAGGGACCGGAGGGCTATATTCCGGGCATGGTGGCCGGGCATGAGCCCTGCGGCCTGATCGTGGAAGAAGGGGAAGGGCTGAAGCGGTTCAAAAAGGGCGACCGGGTGATCGTCTATCATATTTCCGGCTGCGGCGTCTGCTACGACTGCAGAAGGGGCTATTACATTTCCTGCAAGAGCAAATTCCGTCAGGCCTACGGCTGGCAGCGAAACGGCGGCATGGCGCCTTATATCCTGGCTGAGGAAAAGGACCTGATCGCCCTGCCGGACGAGCTGAGCTATAAGGACGGGGCGCAGGTGGCCTGCGGCTTCGGCACGGTCTATGAGGCCATCGACAAGATCGGCGTCAGCGGCAGCGACGCGGTGCTGGTGACGGGCCTGGGCCCGGTGGGGCTGGCGGCGCTGATGCTGGCGAAGGCCATGGGCGCGAACAAGCTGATCGGCGTGGAGATGAATGATTACCGGATCGGGCTGGCGAAACAGCTGGGTCTGGTGGACGTGGTGGTCAAGCCCGGGGACGATGCGCTGGAGCAGATCCTGGCGGCCACCGGCGGCATGGGAGCGGAGCGGGCCATCGACGCCTCCGCCAGCGACGCGGGGCGGCAGCTGGCCATCCGCGGCACCAGGGAATGGGGCAAGATCGCCTTCGTGGGTGAGGGCGGTACCTGCACCTTCCTGCCCAGCCCCGACATCATCCACGGCCAGAAGAGCATCTACGGTTCCTGGGTGACGTCCCTTTGGAAAATGGAAGAGCTGGTGGAGCGGCTGGTGCGCTGGAACATCCATCCGGAGGATCTGATTACCCATGAGTTCCCGCTGGAGCGGGCCGGAGAGGCCTATGCCCTGATGGCGGGCGGACAGTGCGGCAAGGTGGCGGTGACGTTCGACTGAAAAGAAGGGAGATCATTATGGGAACACAACTGGAACAGGCGCGGATCCCGATGCGCGCCCTGCCCGACGGAACGAAGATCCCCTGCATGGGGCTTGGCACTTTCGGCTCGGATAAATACGGCGCGCAGGCGGTGTCGGAAGCGGTGTATGGCGCGATCCGATACGGATACCGCCTGATCGACTGCGCTTCCGTCTATCAGAATGAGGCGCAGATCGGGCAGGTGTTTCGGCGCCTTTTTGAGGAAGGGGCCGTGACGCGGGAAGAGCTGTTCGTCACATCCAAGGTATGGAACGATAAACACGGCGAAGGACAGGTGATCGAATCCTGCCGGAAGAGTCTGGCGGATCTGGGCCTTTCGCAGATCGACCTGTATTTCGTGCACTGGCCGTTTCCCAACTATCATGCGCCCGGCTGCGACGGGAATTCCCGCAATCCGGATTCGAAGCCCTTTTCGGTGGAGGGCTTCATGACCGCCTGGCGTCAGTGCGAGCAGCTGGTGAAGATGGGGCTGGTGCGCTATATCGGCATGAGCAATATGACGGTCCCCAAGCTGGAGGCCGTGCTGCCGCTGTGTGAGATCAAACCGGCGGCGCTGGAGATGGAGCTGCACCCGTCTTTCCAGCAGCAGGCGCTGTTCGACTACGCCGTGGTGCACGATATCCTGCCCATCGGCTACTGCCCGCTGGGTTCTCCTTCCCGGCCGGAGCGGGACCGCACAGCGGAGGACGTGGCGGACATGGAGCTGCCTGCCGTGCAGGCGGCGGCGCGGGCCCACGGCATTCATCCCGCGCTGGTCTGCCTGAAATGGGCCGTGCAGCGGGGCCAGGTGCCGATCCCGTTTTCCGTGAAGGAAGCGCAGTACATGTCCAATCTGGCGTGTGTGACGCAGGATCCGCTGACGGACGCGGAGATGGAGGCCATCCGGCTGGAGGACAAAAACTGCCGTCTGGTCAAGGGCCAGGTCTTTCTGTGGAAGGGCGCGAAGGGCTGGGAGGATCTCTGGGACGTGGACGGCGTGATCCCGCAGTGACAAAGCGGCCGATGGGACGCGGCGCGGCGGCCGCAGGAAGGGGAGAATCAGCATGTATAATATGAGACCATATCTGGAACAGATCGACCGGGTCGTGGCGCAGGGGCCTTTTACGGATACCTGGGAGTCGCTTTCCGCGTACCGGGTGCCGGAATGGTACAAAAACGCGAAATTCGGCATTTTCATTCACTGGGGCGTCTACAGCGTACCGGCCTTCGGGAACGAATGGTATCCCAGAAACATGTACATTCAGGGATCGCGGGAATTTGAGCACCATGTGAAGACCTACGGGAAGCACACGGAATTCGGCTATAAGGATTTCATCCCGCTGTTCGAGGCGAAGCGCTTCGACCCCGCGGCATGGGCGGCGCTGTTCGAGGAGGCCGGGGCGAAATATGTGGTGCCGGTGGCGGAGCACCACGACGGCTTCCAGATGTACAAAAGTGAGATCTCCCACTGGAACGCCTATGAGATGGGCCCGAAGCGGGACGTGCTGGGAGAGCTGAAGGCGGCCTGCGAAGAGAAGGGCATGCAGGTCGGCGCCTCCACCCACCGGGTGGAGCACTGGTTTTTCCTGGGGCACGGGAAGGAATTTGACAGCGATATTAAGGAGCCGCTGCAGCGGGGCGACATTTACTGGCCTTCCATGCCGGAGGACGATCATCAGACGCTGTACGCGAAGCCGGAGCCCACGGAGGAGTATCTGCAGGACTGGATGGTGCGCACCTGCGAGCTCATCGACCGCTACCGGCCGAAGGTCCTCTATTTTGACTGGTGGATCCAGCAGAGCGTATGTAAGCCGTATCTGCGCAAGATCGCCGCGTACTATTACAACCGGGCCGCGGAATGGGGCGTGGGCGTGGCGATCGATTACAAGCATGACGCGTTCCTGTTCGGGACCGCCGTGCCGGATGTGGAGCGGGGGCAGTTCGCGGACATGAAGCCCTATTTCTGGCAGACGGATACCGCCATCGCGCTGAACTCCTGGGGGTATACGGAAAACAACCAGTTCCGGGACCCTTCGGAGATCCTGCAGGATCTGGTGGACATCGTCAGCAAGAACGGCACGCTGCTTTTGAACGTGGGGCCGAAGCCGGACGGCACGATCTCGGAGCCGGACGCGGCGGTGCTGCGGCACATCGGGCGCTGGCTGAAGGTCAACGGCGAGGCGATCTATGATGCCGGGGTCTATCGGAAATACGGGGAGGGGCCCACGCAGATCGTGGAGGGGCAGTTCTCCGACGGCATCAAGAAGAATTTCACCTCCGCTGACTTCCGGTTCACCGTGCGCGGGGGATACCTGTACGCGATCGCGCTCAAATGCAGCGAAAGCGGCGAATACTGCATCACCACCCTGGGCGAGAAGGATGCCTCCAAACAGGCGAATTTCCACGGCATCATCGAGGATGTCCGGGCGCTGGGCTGTGAAGAGGCCTTGGCGTGGAGCCGGGACGAGGCCGGCCTGCACATCCGCTGCGGCCTGCAGAGTCCGGATCCCGTCGTCTTCCGGATCCGGCTGGCGTGATGTGGTACGAATATAATCATAAAGATGTATTCCGGCCCCCTGGTTCCGCTGCTGCGGAACAGGGGGCCGGGCATTGTTTATCAGATAATCTGACGCAAAAACAGGACAACCGTCTGTGTCCATCCGGCCGGTTTGGCGTATTCATTTTTATTTAGACCGTGAATAGCAGCAGTTTATCCAGTTTATCCCGGGGAAAAAGCCTTTTTTTTGCTTGTATGTTTTGCCGTTAGACGGTATAATGATTTTAATTTATCATCTTTGACTCCGGGGGGGATCGGAATGTCGCATGTACATATCGATTTTCTAACCGTATATCTTGTGTGCCTGTCCGGTGCGCTTGGAGCCGTCACGGGCAGCTTTCTGGACTGCGTGGCCTGGCGCAGGGCGCATGGGGAAAGCCCGTGGAAGGGACGTTCCCATTGCGCGTCGTGCGGACATGTGCTGGGTGCGCCGGATCTGGTGCCGGTGTTCAGTTACCTTTTTTCGGGCGGCAGATGCCGTTACTGTAAGGCAAAGATACCGGCGGACGCGTTAATCGCCGAACTGGCGGGCGCCGTGATGTTTGCCGCGCTGTTTGTCAGATTTGATGTTTCCTTTTCTTTGCCCCAGTGGCTGATCTTTGGCTCGCTGCTGCTTTTATTGAGTCTCATCGATCATTTTCAGCGGATACTGCCGGATTTTCTTCTGGCGGCCGGGGCCGTGAACCGGTTGGTTTTCCTTGCGATCACCAGGACCCTGAGAGGGCAACTGCCGGGGTATCTGGTCGGCGCTCTGGTGATCTCAGGCCTGCTTCTTTTGCTTGTGCTCGGGATGGACCGTCTGTTAGGCAGGGAAACGATGGGAGGCGGCGATATCAAGCTGATCTTTGTGCTTGGACTGTATTTCGACTGGGCCGAGATGGTCCTGCTGCTCCTTGTTTCCTGTATCCTGGGAATTTTGGGGAGCGTTCTGCGCAATACGGGCAAAGGGGGGAAAAAATCCCCGGAATTTCCCTTCGGCCCTTATCTGGCGATGGCCGCGGGGCTTGTGGTGCTCTTCGGGCGGCCGTTGATCGATTGGTATCTGGGACTTTTATAGAGAGACGAGCAGGAGGTTTTTATGGGGAAGACCAGACTTGGATTTGACATCGGCAACAGCAGCGTGAAGGTCGCGGCCGTTTCCGGGGATAAGGCGGAGGTATTTGAGATCCGGATGCCTGACAATATGATGCAGGAAGGCGAGATCACAATGCCCAATTCCTTTTCGGGATTTCTGCGGGAGGAACGGAAAAAGCATAAGATCCCCAAAGGGGAGTGCGCGCTGGTTATGCCTGCGCGCCAGGTAATCTGCCGCACTGTGACGCTGCCCAAAATGTCAGCGGAGCAGCTTATGCTGAATCTTCCCTATGAATTCAGTGAGTTCATCCAGGGGGACTCGGACCGGTTTTTTTGTGATTATGCGATGTGCGAACCGTCCGAGGACGACAGGGGCGGAGAAGAGCAGATGACGCTGATCGCGGCGGCCGCCGCCAAAGACCGTATCCTGCAGTATGTCAGGCTGTTTGCCGGCGCGGGACTGAAACTGCGCACGCTGCTGCCCGGCGAGATGGCGCTGATCCGGATGACGTCGCTGCATCGGCAGAAACACCCGGACGGCCCGCAGGAATACTGTTTTATCAATCTCGGCTGGGAGTCTGTCCTGATCACGATTGTGAAGAAGGACCGGATTCAGGCCATGCGCCAGATCAATCTTGGCTGCAGACAACTGGATCTGGTCATTGCGGATCTGGTCAAT
Source organism: uncultured Eisenbergiella sp. (assembly GCA_947627215.1). Taxonomy (GTDB): domain Bacteria; phylum Bacillota; class Clostridia; order Lachnospirales; family Lachnospiraceae; genus Gallintestinimicrobium. Next base: position 20,877 of record CANQVD010000022.1, on the reverse strand, counting down.
GAGGATCCTTTCCTCGCGGCCTCCTATAAATTCAACAACTATCAGAACGTGCTGGATTCTGCGGAAAGCGAAGCTGTCTACAGCAATATCGCCGTAGAGATTTTGAAGGTCGTAAATTTCTACCGCTTTAATTACCGTGACAGCCAGCTTTCCGGCGTTTACCTGACGGGAGGCGGTTCTTCCATCCCGCAGCTTTGCGGGAGAATTGAAGAAATGCTCGGAATGGCGATACTGCCGGTCACAGAACTGTTTGACGGGTATGATCTGAAACCGGAGAGCGCGGCCAGGGGAATTCTGGCGCTGAGCGTGGCGCTGGCACAGACGGAGGGCAGATAAAATGGCTAAGGGCAGGGGAAAGAAAGGCGGGGCCTATCCGGAAAAGAGGACGATGAACCTGTATTTCAAACCGGATCGTACCACCGTGCCGGCGACGATAATGCTGTATGTTCTGTTTGCGGTGACGCTTGGCATCGGTTTTTTCAAATGGTTCATTTATGACATTCTGGCGGATGTTGCGGATAAGGAAGCACAACTGGCGCGGGCGGAGGCGGAGAAGGAAAGCTATGAGGCGATGCTGACCGACTATGATGAGGTCCTGCATCAGTATCAGATCTATTCGGCCACGCAGGAGGAATTGTCTCAGACGAACCGGATGGAGATTCTCGGACTGCTGGATGAAGTGATCCGTCCCCATGCGGGGATCGAATCGATCTCGATCAGCGACGGATATGTAAAGGTATCCTTTTCCGGGGTGACGCTGCGGGAAACCGCGGAACTGGTCAGGGAGCTTGAAGAGTCGCCGATCGTAGCGTCCACCGTGGTCAATACCGCCAATACCGAGGAAGGGACGCAGTCGGGACAGGAGGGCGCGCAGACGCCGGTTCCCGGCACGGAAGAGGATCGGGGAAGTCTGGTAAAGGCTACGATCCAGATCACGCTCAGCAAAGAACAGGAAGGAGGGGGACAGTCATGAGGCGAAAGCTTTCAAGCCGTGAGATCGTGCTTCTGATCATCCTTCTCGTCCTGGTTCTGGTCTCCGCTTACTATCTGTGGTTCTTCGTGCCGATGCAGGAGCGCAGGGACGGCCTGGAGGGGCAGATTCTGAGTACGCAGGATGAGATCGAAATGGATCAGCTTCGCATCGCGCGCAAGAAGGAGATGGAGCGGGAACTGGCACAGATCTTTGAAAAGGATCCGGATCCGGTGGGAATGGCCCCCTACGATAACAGCCAGAATGTGATGTTTGCCCTGAACAGTATCCTGGCGGATACCCAGGATTATTCGCTGGATTTCGCTTCCGTGGCAGGCGCGCAGGAATCCGGCGTCATGCGGCGCAGTATTTCCATGCAGTTTACGGCGCCGAATTATGCGGCGGCGAAGGAAACCCTGCAGCGGCTGCACGATATTCCCTTCCGATGTATGTTTGACGATCTGAGTATCAACGTGACGGAAACGGGAGGCCTGACCATTGGCGGATTGGGGTGGTGGACCGGCGGACGGACGAGCGCCTCCGGGACGGAAAGCGTGCAGACGGATGAGCCCGCGATTCGCGTGACCGCGACGCTGCTGTTTTTTGAATATCAACCTCAGGAGTGACAAAACCTGGGCATCGAACGATTTATGGATCGGCGATGCTCTTTTTTTTGTTGACAAAATTACCAGCGCCACATAAAATAAAGTTGGGATATTCTGTTTATTTTCTAAGGGTATGGGAAGTGAATATACGACTTTTGCTAAAGAAAAAGAAAGAACAGTCCGGTTTTACGCTGCCGGAAGCGCTGATCACGGTCGCCGTTATCGTGATCCTGTTGGCGCTTTCTCTGGTGGCGGTGATTTATTATCAGAAATATTTAAAGATCACGGAGCTGGACAATGCGGCCAGGGAGATCTACCTTGCGGCGCAGAACAGGGCTGTGCTTCTGCAGAATAATGAAAGCCTGGTGGAGCTGACAGAGAATGAGGGCGGCGCCAACAGGATTGCTATGGACGGTGATATTTTTTACTATTATCGCTCCGACAGCGATCCGGAGATGGAGCAGCTCCTGCCGGAAGGAACGATCGATCCCAGACTCCGGCAGGGCAGTTTTTATGTGGTCTACGAGCCGGAAAGCGGCAGCGTTACGGATGTTTTCTATGTGGAAGAGTCCGCTTTCGGACACAGCTTCGACGCCTCCTTTTATGAGGAGCATGCGGGCGAGAGCCGGTCAGGCCGCATGCGGTTAAAACCGATGGTGGGTTATTATGGCAGCGACCCTTCGCCCGTCGGCGGGACGGTGGCCCTGCGCGTTCCGGTCATTACGATACAGAATACGGACGTGCTGACGGCACAGGTGGACTGGTGGGTTCCCCAGTCGCTGTCCTCTGTGGCGGACGATATTGAGTTGATCGTCACCCTGACTTACGGGGAACAGAAGGTGGTCTTAAGCGATGTCCTTAAGGGCACGGACCGCATGACCGAGAGTAGGCGCGAGGGCGCGACCTTCATCAGCCATACCGACGTTTATCTTCTGGATTCGCTTATAAAGGGACAGCAGTTTAAGGATCTGGGGCCGGGAAGCGGATGGAACACCGCGCCGGGAAAGGATTTTACGATCACGGCGGAGGTGCGCTATACGGGCGATGAACGCCGGGTCAACGGCGCGTCGGCTTCCAATCAGGATAACAGCCTGTTCGCCAAATCTTCCACGGATACGACCGCAAGTATCATGTATATGCGTCATTTGCAGAATCTTCATCCGAAGTTCTCCTGCGATGACTCCGCCAGACCGCCCCAGACGGCGGCGATACAGATACAGGATATCGAGAATCCGGCCATTGCGATTGCGGAAAGCAGCGGGATGTCCGAATTTTACAGTTTTGTGCCGATCGAGAACCGGTATCTGAGTTCTTATGACGGCGGTGACCACAGTATTCGCAATCTCTACATAAATCCGGCGGAACGCGCTGAGAAATACGGGGCGAGCGGAGAATCGGCAGGCCTGTTCGGAGAGATAACAGGCGATTTCGCCCTGACAGAACTGAAAGGGATCCGCCTGGTCAACGCCTCCGTGAAGGCGACGGGCGAGGCCGGAGTCCTCTGCGCAAGCCTGGGGACAAATGCGAAAATTACCGACTGTCAGTTTTACTGGGAGCCGGATTCCGATGCCCATACCGATCTGAAATATCTGCTGGGCAGCACCGGCGCGGAAAAAAATTATAGATTTGACAGTTACGATGACTTTAAGGTTCACGGCGGCGATGCCGCCGGAGGGCTGATCGGCAGCGTAACGGGCCAGGTTTCTGTCGAAGGAAGCTTTGCCGCGGCCACGGTCTATGGGAAAAGCGCGGCTGGCGGACTGGTCGGAAAAGCGAACGGGAGACTGAACATAACAGGAAGCTACGCGGACTGCTATCTGAGCGCTGGAGAAGGGGCAGAGATGGGCGGTCTTGTCGGCGTATCTTCTGGGACGCTGGCTGTTTCGGACTGCTATGCCGCCGGCTTTTTTTCTACCGACTATAGGAATATGACCCTCGGAGGGTTGTGTCTGACCGCTGGCGGCGGGAGCGCGTCGATCCAAAACAGCTACAGCGCGATGGGGTATGGCCTGCCTGATCTGGGGGGTGAGACGGACATTTCGGATATCCTTGATAAGCGTTATCCTCTGGCCGATACCGCTGACGGCACCGGGATGGTCAATGTTTATTATCTGTATTCCGCCTATGTAAACGGCGGAGCGGCCGACGACAGCAAATGGTGGCAATCGCTGTCCTTGGATTATGAGCAGCTTGTGAATCAGGATATGGGTGCGGCTTTTGAAAAGAAAAACGTGTACGAGAGCCATCCTTACAATCTGCTGACGGATTCCGCTCTGGACCGATATCCTTATCCCGCCCTTTCGACGCTTGAGCATTACGGGGACTGGACTGCCCAGGTACAGGAGGGGAGCCTGGTCTATTGGGAAACCTATGAGGGCGTTGACGTATCCCGCCACATTTACGGCGGTGGTATCGATACCCTTCTGGCCGATCCGAATCTGGTAAACAACGACGGCTATGCGGTCATTCTGGCCGAGGAGGATGTGGCAGCGGAGACAACGACGATCAATTATTGGGTCGGTTTGCCGGATGGCACAGCGAACTATGTAGTATCTTATCAAAAAGATCAGCTTCATCCCATAACGCTTCTCATCCAGGGAAAGAAAGAAAACGGAGAGACAGGTTTAATACAGAAGACATATTATCTGGCGGATTTGCCTGATGACGAAGACAAAAAACTGATTAACCCGGAGGGCGCCGCGGAGAATTTTTATATCCCTATCAGGGTGACCGTGACGACCCAAAGCAGTTCTACCATCAGCGGCGATTACTACTATAATCCGCATTTTGCCGCGACAGTGCTGCCCAGAGAGGGTGAGAGCGGGGAGTTGGATCTGCTCACGAACGGGCTGCGGGTAAGGATTCGTTCTCCGCGTCACCTCTATTATCTGAGCATGTATAAGCAATACTATGGGAGTGTCAAACGGTACACCTATCTGCAGGAGCTGGATCTGGATTATGCCCTCTATACGGGCTATGATCTGTTCGCTGACGCGTCCGGCGGGCCCGTATCCCAGGACGGGATCGGCAGAAATGCCGGAGACGCTTTTACCAACACTTATGACGGTGAATGTCATACCATTATCAATGTACGGCCCAAAACAGAGGCGGGTTCTTATGTGGGCCTCTTCGGTTATAACAGCGGTACGATCCGCAATACCGTTTACCTCGGCATCGGAGTGCCGGAGGGCGATGAATCGGGCAGAGCGGTTCTGGATATATCCGGCAGCGCTGCGGAGGGCGCTTCTCTCTATGTGGGAACGCTGGCGGGCGGCAACGGCGGCGACATCACTAACTGCGCCGTGGCCTATATCAGTATGAATGAGATGACTTCCTACGGTTACAGCACGCTGTACGCAGGCGGTCTGGTTGGCGTGAATGCAGGGACGATCCGCCAGTCCTCCGCCGTTCTGGACAGCATGAAGGCAGATACCAACTATTCCAACGCGTATCTGGGCGGTCTGGTCGGCCAGAACCTGGGCGGCGCGGCGATCTATGACTGCTATGCGGTGGGTGATATCGACGCCGCCAAATCCCATGACGGCGATGTGATCGCAGGCGGTTTTGCCGGACAGAACAGCGGCGCGATCCGCAATTCCTATGCGGCGACGGCTCTGACTGTCAGCGGCGGCGCTGAGGATTACGGTTTCTGCAAGGGGAGTACAGGCGACTGCTATTTCCTTGACAGGGGGAATTTTGATTACCTTGGTGAAACCTTCAGCGCACAGTATCCGCCGAACGAAGGCAGCCAGGGGCATAACGTGCGGCAGATGCGCGGAGAGGCCGATCCGACCACCGTCAGCCAGTTGGGCGGTTCCTTTGCCATGGGTGCGGGGAAATATTCTGCTCCAGGGGAAAAATATCCTTATCCTGCGGTAGTGACGGATGCGCAGGGAAATCGGGTGCATTACGGCGACTGGCCTGTGGAGATCAAGTTAGGTTCAATGGGCGTCTTTTACTGGGAGAAGGAAGTAAAAGGCGACAATGAGGCCTATCATATCAAAGCGATTTCAGTGAATACGGATGATAATACCACGAGCGAGATCAATACTCTGTGCCGGGAGCATTCTGACGGCGGAGTGATTGAGGAATATGGGTATGGATATTACTATGAGTATGGTTTGGGTGGTATTTTTGAGACTGAGAATTGTCCTGAGGTTGATAGTGAACTGGGATATAGTCAGGATGTATCAGATTATATCAGCGCCATAAGTCCGGGTTATTTTATCTGTGCGTATAAAACTGATAACGATAAATTGAGGATAGTGGGCGATTTTTCTTATTGCACCTGGAAATTGGGGCCTCTGTCAAACGGACCTCAATATACGTTTGCAATCAATCCCTTTTTTGCAGAATCGATTGTTTTGGTAGAAGCAAAAGCCGAGGATGGCAGGGATATAGAGGGAATTGCCACAGGAACAAAGCAGGATGTGGGCGGCATGGAATTCCCTTTTGGTGTGCGTTCGGTTCAGCAACTGCGATATATCAACTGGAATTATGAACAAAAAAATACGGAATATCCCACAACATTTGCGAACGATTTGAATAAGAAGTTCCCATATCTTTGTTATAGTAACAGTGAAGGAAATGATTATAAATATCGTAATTATTTCTGGAAACAAAGTCATGATTTGGATGGAAAGAAAAATTCGTATAAACCCATAGCGGGTTTTTATGATGAGAAAGGTGCTGATGGAACTGGTGCGAACCAGTTGTCCGGTTGGTTCGGCGGCAGTTATGATGGAGATTCTTATCAGATTAAGAATATAGATATTGTGTCAACAAAAGATGGCACGGGCAATTCTGTAAATACAACAGGATTATTTGGCGTTACGATAGATGCAGAATTGAAGAATATTATACTTTACAGCGAAAGCGGATTAAATACTGTTACGGGAGATGGCTCCTCCGGCTGGTATGCAATGGGAGGACTTGTCGGTTTGGCAGCTACGTCAAAGGAAAATGAAGTGGATCAGATACCCATCAGTAACTGTGCAATTGCAGGGTATAATATTATTGATGCCCATGATAGTTGCGGTCACGGCGGAGGCGGCGTGGGCGGCTTAGTTGGAATCTGCAATATGAAACTTTCAGAGTGTACGGCAGTTACCAATATCAGTTTAAAGTATACATATTCATCCAATTCCAGAAATATTCGAGTGGGAGGTATTGCCGGCTCGTGTCAGCAGTCGATATCAGAATGTTATGCAGGTGGGTATATTACGGACCAGGACATATTGTCGAAAGCGTCGAGGGTTCATATTGGAGGAATTGTTGGGGGAAGTTTTATGAGAACCCTCAGTTATGCAGGTCGAAACATCGTAGGTAATAGTAACGGGGCAACAAATACGATTTCTCATTGTTACAGTTATGTCGTTCTTCCTGCTTCTATTCCGGTTGGTACTGACGGGTACAAAAGTAACTTGTATTATATTGGCGGGATAGGAGAGTTAGTAGATCTAGCTGGGCATAAAGACTCAACCTATAAAAACTGTTTTTATTTGAAAGATATACAACCGTTTTACGCCGAGAACGACGAGAACAACAAGCCGAAAGACGGTAATCAAGAACAAGTTACAGGGGTAACAGGTGTTACATATGACGAACTGAGCAACGGAAATGTCTTGACGAGCCTGAACCAGTCTAATCCATCGGAAGAAGAAGACAAACAATTTGACACGGTTTCCAATACGGTCAATGGCAATGCTGTTCCCGGACGATTCACCTTTGCTTCCGATAGCAGTCTGAGCGGTATGGACTATCCGTTCCCGACAATTCTGACGCAGGAATATAACGGTGAAACAAAGAATGTTCACTATGGAGACTGGCCTTTGCCGGGATTGGAGCTGAAAGACTTTGGCGATAAGCCGGTGGATATCGATCTTTTCCGAAATTATGAGATAGAAACAGAAGAGGGCGGTGAACCGCAGGATCCGGCGAATATAAAGTACGGACAGAGAAAAGTCGAGATCACGCTTTCTGATATTCTGAAGAAAGAGGGCAAAAGCGGAAAACTGACAGTTTCCGTAACGACAGAACCTGAGGGATCAGAAAGCGCAGAGACGGACGGGGCAGTAGTTGAAGCGAAGTTTGTTGTTCAGGACGGCGATAAAACAACAGAAGAAGATACCTATGCAATTGGATCATCCCTTCCGGATTCTGTCGAACTGCTTTTAAACGGGGTGAAGCCAGGAAAGGCGGAAGTTACGGTCAGCTATAAAGAATCCGATGGCGACCAGGTTTTCACAAGCCTGAAGATCACCGTCAATGTCACAGCCAGCCTCAATCTGGTGCCCGCTGTGGAAATGGAGGAAGAGGCAGAGAATCCCGGCACGGCGACGACGCCCGGAACGGGAACGGAGAATAAGAAAAAAGTGATTCCCGCCGGGGAAGGGGAGCCGCTGGTATTCCTTTATGAAAACGAGGACGACCAAAACATAATCCGTATGTTCCCTTATAATACTGCGGAACCTCCCGAACTGCTGGGCGGGGCTGTAACCGAAAAAATAGTCGATCTGCCGGATACATCGGTTGTTTTTGATCCGGAGTATTTAGATTCTATCACAATTGAGCCGGTTTATGCGGAGGAGACTGCAGCGTCCGGAGAAACAAAGGAACCTTTGCCGCTTCAGAAGAAACTGACTGTACAGGGGAATCTTTTGGAGAACGATACGGCCGGCGACGCCGGAACATCGGGCTCGAAGGTCAGCACGGCCGTTACGCTGACTTATGGCTTTGATTATTATCCGAACGGTCAAAAAGACGATGAGCACAAAATTACACTTACCAATTACACCAGCACCATGAACGTAACTCTGGCGCCGTTTACTTGGGAAGTTCAGCCGGTCGTGTTTTATCGCGGTGAAAGCGGAGAACGGACGCTTGCGTTCAAAACGATGGGGGATTTTGTAGAGAAAGCGTTCCGTTTCCAGATCGATGGCGAGGAAGTGAAGGTCAGCGGGGACGACGGACTGTTGGCCAACGGCTGCACATGGGGTCAGCTTATCCTGGGCAATCCTGAGGTGGTGGAACTGCGGGAAAATAACGACGGTTCGCTGTCTCTGAGAGGATCGAAAGCGGGTAAAACGAGTATTACTATTCCGCTGCACTTTACCTATAAGGCGTGCGAACATGTAGTTAATCTGATCGGCCAGATCGAGGTTCTGGATCAGCCGTTTAAGCTGGAAGGATTGAAGTCAAATTCCGCCACCCTTTACGCCGGCGCTGATCCGGAGAACAGGGAACAATCAGCGGAAGCCCTGATTACGGCAAGTCTGTTGGACAGCGAACAGGAGGGGACATTCAGTTGGTCGCTTTCCAGTGAGATCAGCGATTATGTGAAACTGGAAGTATTGGAGAATGGCGCGCCGGAGGCCCTGGCGGCAGACGAATCGGAAGAGACGCCTGAGCCTGCGCCTGTTTCCAGCCAGGTAAAGCTGACGCTGAATCAGGAGAAGCTTGAAGAAGACTGGCCCTCAATTCTCGCCGGGGCGTCTGGGAACACTCTGATGCAAAGCCAGAAGGAACCGGACGAACAGGAACTGACGGGTTCGGCTTCGGAGGAACAGACGGAATCGAGTTCAGAAAGCCAGATGGAATCGAGTTCGGAAGGCAAGCCCGAAAGTCAGCCGGAAGTTCAGCCCGGTGCAAATTCGGGCCCTGAAATTTTCGACGACGGCAATTCGGATGAAACGGAGACGGGTGCGGATCAGCTTGCGCGGTCAGCAGCGCCGGGTGCGGCGCTGTTCAGCCAGGAAACGATATCAGCCCCGTCAGCGTCAAATTCGGAGCCGACCGCTTCGCCGTCGAATGACACTCTTTTCGATCAGAACGAGGGAGAAAACATCAGGCTGAACGGCACTGTCACCGTTTCCGTGACAATAAATGAAAAAGAATATCATAAGGAAATCCCTCTCGCGATTGAACTGCTTCCCGCTTTCTGCGAGAAACTGCAGGAAAAATATGGGGATGAGATGTCGCTCATGAGCGTGGGAAGGGATTCGGAAGAGGAAGAGACGGAAACAGAAACCGAAACAGAGACAGAGAGCGAGACGGAAACAGAAACCGAGACGGAAACCGAAACCGGGACGGAGAGTGAAACGGAAACCGGAAGCGGGACACAGACCGAAACAGAAACCGACACGGTAACGGAGAGCGGGACGGTGTCAGACGCCGGGACGGAGAGCGAAAGCGAAACCGGGAGCGGGACGCAGACCGAAACGGAGAGCGATACCGAAACCGGGAGCGAAACGCAGACCGAGACGCAGACCGAAACGGAAACCGACACGGCAACGGAGAGCGGGACGGCGCCCGACGCCGGGACGGAGAGCGAAAGCGGGACCGATTCGACCCAGCCAACGGAAACGGAACAGTCCGAAACAGAGCCCCGGCAGTCTTCGGAGGTTCCGCCGTCTCAGCCGGAGCATGGGCCGGCGGAACCTGATCAGACGCCGCCTCCAACGGAGACGTCAGAGGAGCCGGAGGAATAGAAGGAAAGGAGGGAGCGCCTTGAGAAGATTGACAGGCAAACTGAAAAGTGAAAAAGGCGCTTCCATCCTGCTGGCGATGCTGCTTCTGCTGATCTGTATGATGGTGGGCGCTTCTGTCCTGATGGCCGCGGTTTCCAACGCCGGAAAGGCCCGCAGCAACCGGCAGGAGGAGCAGGTTTACCTGGCCCTTTCCTCTGCGCTGCGGCTGGTGACAGACGATCTGGTGAGTGCGGAATATAAGGGAAGCTATCAGTTGCTGGAGCGTTCAGAGCCTGCTCCCTCAACCATGAAAACCCGTTATTTTGTGCCGCGGCAGGGGGAGTTCGACTGTTTGATGGGCAAGCTGGCCTATCGGGATGTTTTTGACGCATTATTTCAGCGGTATATTGCCAGACTGGTTCTGGAAAAAAACAACAATACGGATCCGGATCTTCAATGGGCCCTGCAGGACGAGACAAATCCTGATCCCGACACGATCGGCGCAGGGATAGCATCCAAACGCACCTTCCTGATAACAGCGGATGAAACGGGTTTGCCGGAGCTGAAAGATTTTCAGATCAGAATGGAGATCGAGGCGCCCGGCCTTGGGACGGGCGGCGGAATCGCGGATGATTACCGCCTGATCGTCACCGCGTCTGTTGAGAAGGTCCCGGATGATTATTATAAGAACGGCTATCCGTCTTATGCAATGCAGGCGGAGTTGACGGTACAGGGCAGCGAAAAACCCGCTTTTATTGAGCATACCGAGATGCTGACTCCCTCCACAAACGTTTCAGAAGTAAGAACGACCACCCCCCTTCAGTTGGAATTGAGCAAGATCGTCAGACTGGAGCCTGAGGAGAACGGAGGCGGCACATGAGGCGGATCAAAGAAGGGCAGAAAAGAGGGCTGCAAAGCGAGCTGCAAGGTAAGTCGCAAGAAAAACTGCAAAGCGAGCCGCAAGGTAGGCTGCAAAGAAAACTGCAAAACAAGCTGCAGAGCAGCGGCGGCGAGACGCTGATCGAGGTGCTGGCGTCCGCTCTGATCGGCAGCCTTTCCGTGGCTCTGTTGATGTCGCTGATCATCACCTCCGTCCGCATCGGGGAGAGCGCGGAGGACAGCGACGAAAGCTTTTACGAGCATCTCATCCAGGCGGAGGAACAGACCTCGCCTGCAGAAGACGAATACGGCGCGGAGCGGACGGCGGAGATCACGATTCAGGAGATCGATCCTGCGACGGGCGCGCCGAAATCGCCTGAGACGGAGGTAACTGTCGACATATACGGCGGCGACGGCGTGATCTCCTTTAAGGCCAAAACGTCCGGAGGAGGTGGCGGCCCATGAAGCGATTCTTCCGGAAATTGAAGGACCGGCGCGGTACGACGCTAGTAGAGCTGCTGGCGGCAGTCGGGATTTTGGTTCTGTTCAGTGTCATCGTGGACACGGGATTGGATCTTTCGCTGCATTCCTATCATACGATGCTCTCCGATTCCGAGTCGAAGCTTTTGCTTTCGACGGCGTCCGCGCGGCTGATCGATGAGCTGCGCTATGCCCGCAATATCAGGACGGACGGCGACGGAGCGATGACGCAGTACTGGAGCGAGGTATACGGCCCGTATGCCATGATCGATACGCAGGAGGGCCGGCTTGTGATCAACGTCTCCGGATCGCCCCTGATGCTCCTTCCCGAAGGGGTATATGGCCGGGACGGCTGCTATGGAGTAGAATTTACCGAAAAGATTTCCTATGACGAGGATACCGGAATTTTTTCCTTCGGGATAAAAATAGACGGCGGCGCGAAAGAAGTACAGCAGGATTTTAAGGTCCATTGCATCAACGCGGCGCCGTCCGGGGCGGCGGGACCGACATAATGATCCGGACAGAGATATCGGGACAACAGTATCAGGGAGTTTTTGGAATGACATACATACGCTTAGGGGATCTGCTTGTCAAGAGCGGAGCGATAACGGAAAAACAACTGGAGGAAGCCCTGCTTCTGCAAAAGATCAGCGGCAAGCGTCTGGGGTCCGTTTTGATCGAAAACGGGATCATCACGGAGGTACAGATGATCCATGCGCTGATGACGCAGATCGGCGTGGAATATATCGATCTGAATTCTTTTGAGATCCCGTCGGAAATGGCCCGTATCCTGCCAAAGAGCATCGCCAGGAAATATCAGGTAGTGCCGGTCAGGGCCACCCGGTCGGACCTCTATCTGGCAATGGCCGATCCGCTGAACTTTGTCGCCATCGGGGAAGTGGAAGCGGCTACCCGGCGTCATGTGGTACCGATGATCACCACGGAAGAGGCGGCCAGCCGGGCGGTACAAAACCTGTACAGCAATCAGGGCGCGATGCGGGCCATAGAGGAAATGCGCCGCGACATGATGAACGGCCAGGCGAACAACCTTCCCGTGGTTCAGACGGCGGAAAGCATCGTTGTGGACGAGGAAGACGGAGATACGGCGCCGGCGATCCGTCTGGTCAATTCCATCATTGAACGCGCCTATGCCGAGAAGGCCAGCGATATCCATCTGGAGCCGGGAGAGGATCAGATGGAGATCCGCATGAGGATCGACGGGATGCTGCGGTCGGTCATTTCCGTGCCAAAGGAACTGGAAACTTCCGTGATTTCCCGTTTGAAGATCATGTCCCGTCTGGACATCGCGCAGCGCAACGTCCCCCAGGACGGACATGCCAATGTGACGGTACGCCAGGAAGCGATGGATCTGCGTATTTCCACGCTGCCGACGGTTTACGGGGAAAAAATGGTGATCCGTCTGCTGCGGAAAAACCCGGAGCTGATCTCGATGGAGGGCATCGGCCTGTCGGGCAGGAATCTGGAAAGGTTTCGGGAACTGCTGCATTCCGTCAGGGAAGGCGCGATCCTTCTGGTGGGCCCCACCGGTTCCGGGAAAACCTCCACGATGTATACGATCATCGACCATATCAAGAACGAGCAGTATAATCTGGTTTCTCTGGAAGATCCGGTGGAATATTACATGGATTCGGTGTGCCAGGTACAGATCAACGAACGGGTGGGCATGACCTTTGCCAACGCGCTTCGCGCGGTACTCCGCCAGGATCCGGATATCATCGCGGTAGGCGAGATCCGCGACGGCGAGACGGCGGAGATCGCCATGCGCGCCGCGATCACAGGTCATCTTGTGCTGAGCACCATTCATACCAACGACGCGGTATCTTCCATTGACCGTTTGATGGATATCGGCGTGGAGCCCTATGTGGTCGCCGGAGCGGTAAAGGGGATCGTTTCTCAGCGCCTTTTGCGCCGGATCTGTCCGCACTGCCGCAAAAAATATGTTCCCGAACGGGAGGAAAGGAAGCTGATGGGCTTTGCCCCGGAAGGCGACGAGGTCTTTTACCGGGGCGAAGGCTGCGATGACTGTTTCCATACCGGTTACAGAGGCCGGATCGGCGCGTTTGAGATCCTTAATATCACGCCGGATCTGCGCCGGGCCATCCACAGCGGGAACCGCAGGGAGATGGAGGCGGCGGTGGAAAGAGCCAATTTGATACCGATCATGGAAAACTGCAGAGAACTGATCCGGAAGGGCGTTACGACGACGGAAGAGGTGACGCGGGTGATCGGGATCTGACCGGGAGGATTTTATGACGATAACAGAACTGGTACAGGGCGCTTATGAACAGAGGGCCTCGGACATTCATCTTGTATGCGGTTTGAATCCGCGCTACCGCGTAGACGGAAGTCTGTGCGACGCGGCGCAGTTTTGCCTGACGGACGCCGACTGTATGGCTTACGCCAGCGAACTGGCGGGAGATTTTTTTGATACCTTAGTGGAAGTGGGAGAGGTGGATCTGGCCAGGACGATCGCCGGCATCCGCTGCCGACTGAATATTTTTTCCCAGCAGGGGCACTATTCCGCCGCGATCCGTCTGTTAAACGACAGGATCCCGATGATGAGCGAACTGGGGCTGCCGAACGTGGCGTCGGAGTTTCCCTGGTACAATCAGGGGATCGTGCTGATCACGGGCGAAACGGGTTCCGGGAAATCCACGACGCTGGCCGCGATCCTCAATCACATCAATCAGACCCAGACAAAGCATATCCTGACCCTGGAGGATCCGGTGGAGTATGTGTATACGCCGGAAAAATGTGTGATCAACCAGAGGGAGATCGGCAAGGATACCAAAAGCTTTTCCGCCGGTCTCAGAGCCGCTCTGCGGGAGGATCCGGACGTGATCCTGGTCGGTGAAATGCGCGACCTGGACACGATCGAAACCGCTTTGACCGCGGCGGAAACGGGCCATCTGGTCTTTGGCACCGTCCACACCAATTCCGCGGCGGATTCTATCGACAGGATCGTGGATGTGTTTCCGGCGGAGCGTCAGCAGCAGATCCGGCTGCAGCTCTCCATGACCTTAAAGGCCGTCCTTTCCCAGCAGCTCCTTCCCAGGAAGTCCGGCAAAGGGCGCGTGCTGGCCTGCGAGGTCATGAAGGTGGACGGAGCCATCCGCAACCTGATCCGTGAGGGCAAGACCCCGCAGATCTACAACAGCATCCAGACGACGGGGAGTATCGGAAATATTCTGATGGACCGCGCGCTGCAGCAGCTTTATGCGAATGGGGATATTTCCATGGAAACCTATGAATCCGCGCGGCGCGATCCTGTCATACCGGCGGGGAAAATGGCGGGAACCGAAACGCGCAAAAAGGAGACGCCTTCGGATGACGGCGCTTCGCAGAGGGCGAAATCCAATATCCAATATCGTTTCTGACCGCTGAAGGAGGGAACCGGTTATGCCTGCCTATTATTATGAGGGCGCTTACGCCAACGGAGAACGCGTGACGGGCATTGTGGAAGCGCCGAGCCGCACCGAGGCGGTCAACCAGATCCGCAGAAACTGCGATATGGTCATGACCCTGCGGGAAGTCAAAAAAAAGGAAGAAGGGGGCGCCGCCCTGTTTCAGAAGGTGGATCCCAAATCCCTGGCGCTGATGTGCAGGCAGTTTTCCATCATTTTGAAGGCCGGTCTGCCTTTGGTACAGGCCGTCGACCTGACCGCGGGCCAGACCCGGGACCGCCTGTTGTCCCGGATCCTGAAACAGGTGGCCGAAGACGTTTCCAACGGCTGGGGGCTTTCCTACAGCCTGCAGCAGCGGGGCAGAAAACTGCCGGTCACCTTCATTGAGACCGTGCGTTCCGGGGAAGAATCAGGCGACCTGGTAAAAGCCTTTGAACGGCTGAGCGACTATTATGACCGGATGTATAAAACGAGGCAGAAAACCACCAGCGCGCTGATGTACCCCGCCTTCGTCATCGTGGTGGCGGTTATCGTCGTGGGCATCATCATGCTGTACGCCGTGCCCACCTTTTCCTCCACCTTCGAGTCCATGGGCATTGAGCTGCCGTTCGTGACCCGTTTTTTGATCGCGACATCCAACTTTTTTACAAAATATATCGTTTTGATCATATTCCTGATCGCTGCCGTGATCCTGGCGGTTTTCATTTTCGGCCGCACCGTAAAGGGCAGAGAAGTTCTGGCGCGTCTTCGTCTTGGCATCCCGGTGCTGGGAAGGATCAGCAGCATGGGCGGGGCCAGCCAGTTTTCCCATACCATGTCCACGATGCTGGCCGCCGGTATGCCGATCCTCCAGGCGATCGAGGTTTCCGGCCGCTCCATAAGCAATTACTGTATGTCCAGGGCTGTGCTGGACGCCATTCCCGGCGTGGAGGCGGGAAAAACCCTGGGGGAAAGCCTGAGCCGCTCCCGGGATCTTCCCGAGATGCTCGTTCAGATGACTTCCATCGGCGAATCCACCGGTTCCATCGAGTCCACCCTGAACGTAATGGCCGAGTACTACGACAACGAGGTCGATACCGCTACCGCGCGGGCGCTTTCCATGCTGGAACCGCTGATCATCCTCATGCTGGCCGGGATCGTCGTCGTGATCCTGCTGGCGGTATACCTGCCCATCTTCTCCCTTTACCAGGCGGTCTAGGGCAGCGCAGCTTTATCTTTACGGTTGTATGGGGTCGGCCGCAACCCGCCGATCCGTTTCCCGCGCAGGCGGCGCCGGTTCTGCCGGCGATACAACAGGCCGCGGCCGCATCGCTTTTCCGGCCGCGGTATAACGCAATATCAGAAAATTCATATGGAGGAAAGGAGGTGAAAGAGATGAAAAACCTGAAAAACAGGCTGAAAGAGCAGGGCGGCTTTACGCTGATCGAAATGCTGGTCGTCGTTGCGATTATCGCGATCCTTGTCGCGGTTTCCATTCCGATTGTGAATACGGCGCTGGACAGAACCAGAAGGGCGACCGATGCGGCGAACGAGAGAGCGGCGAAGGCGGCGGCGATGGTGGAGTATCTGTCGGAGGGTAAGGTGTTCTTTAATCAAACCACAAAGGAACTTGCCGCCAAGAAGTTTTTCTATGATGCGGCATCGGGTGAATGGAAGGCTAGTGCTATAGGGATTACTCCTTATGGCAAGTGTACAAAAGATGTCGATAGTGTTGGATCACATGCAGGTGGATATATTCAACTCGATTTTGGAGATAATGATTCAATGACTTTTTCATGGAGTAAAGGCACTGGTCTTCACAACGGTGCTATTGATTCCACTGCTCCTTAATGACCTGTATCAAAATCATTATCGTTCTTAGTTGAACATGTATTGTAAAGGAACAAAGATGTACGCAAAAAGACTGAATTGTCACAAACAACATAATATTGTGATGATCCCGAACGTTTCTGTCAGAAGCGGGGGGGGTTGTGACCTAGTCCTGGATATTCCCGATGGGAATAGGCGGGTTGCTTCCTGTTCGGGAATATCATCCCTGAGAAGAAACGGTTCCTGCGGCGCCGTGGGAAAATGTGCTTTATAATGTGCCAAAAGGTTTGACCCATTATAAAGTGCATTTTCCCACCGGAGCCACGGGAACCGACGACGGAGAAGTATTGCCGTCATGGGCGGAGGATATCGCTGACTGCATAGCCTGGTTTGCGCTGTGTCAACCCGAGACAGCGATTGAGCCCGCTTTTGGGAACGGAATCTTCGTTTCCGAAATACGGCGCATGGCTGTATTCAATATGGTTCAAATGGCAAACGGGGAAGATCGTAAGGTCTGCCTCGTTTTGTCGCGCAAAGGAGACTTTTCCGGTTTCCTTTTTGGAAAATGGCACTTTACCGGGCGCTGAAAGGCGCATGAAATGTCATGAGCAGAAAGGAGGCGAGAAAAGTGAGAAACCTGAAAAACAGGATGAAGGAGCAGGGCGGTTTTACGCTGATCGA
This sequence comes from uncultured Eisenbergiella sp., assembly GCA_947627215.1. GTDB lineage: Bacteria > Bacillota > Clostridia > Lachnospirales > Lachnospiraceae > Gallintestinimicrobium. Next base: position 3,560 of record CANQVD010000022.1, on the reverse strand, counting down.
AATGCTGGTCGTCGTTGCGATCATCGCGATCCTTGTCGCGGTTTCCATTCCGATCGTGAATACGGCGCTGGAGAGAGCGAGAGTTGCGACCGATGCGGCGAATGAAAGAGCGGCGAAGGCGGAGGCATTAATCATAATGCTAACAGATGATCCGTTTGGTAAGGCTGGTTCATCGGATTCTATAGATTATGTTTATGATGCAGCAGCAGGAAAACTGAAAGAAAGTATGTCGCCTAAGCCACAATATGGAAAATGCTCCGACCATAAAGGCTCGTATATTAACGTAAAGTTAACGGATAAGGGCGATGTGGAGATTACATGGGCGGGTGGTTCTGTTTCTGATCCTAAGCCCCATAACGGTGAGGTTAATGTTGATTAACCATCCTTCAATTATGCTCCTGCAATTTTTTGTCATCGCTATGCGGATCAAAGCCGTTTCGATTTGGATATTTCCGATATAACATACGGCGGTGACGGAGCTGCGATCTGATATTATCAGGAGGAACAGACGGGTTGCTTTCCGCCTGATAATATGGATTGCATTTTCCATGAATGCGTGAGAAAATAACAACGATCCCGGACGGACGGCGTTTCACACCGGCCGAATCGGACAGAGCTTTAAAAGAATAGGGCAACCTATTCTTTTTTTCACGGATGACACTTTCCTCATCGTGATGGGAAACATCAGCACAGAACATTTTTATCAGGTCGGCAGGACTGGCGATTGCGTGATATGGTTGAAAGTCAGGAACTTTTTTGTTATATTCAAAGAAGGTCGGACGGAGGGGGCATGGGAAAATGGCAAAACTCATCTTGATATCGGGTCCCTGCGGATGCGGGAAGTCGACGTTTACGGAAAGCTATGCGAGATATCTTGTCGATCGGTCCGGGAAGGCCGTTTATGTGATCCATGGCGATGATTTTCACAGGGGATTCATAGAACCGGAGAATAAGGGGAATTTCTTTGCGGACGGAGAGGCGTCCGATCCGGTGCTTTGGGAGGATATCCTGCGGTTTAACTGGGACTGCATCATAGCGACGGCAGACAGGGCCCTCAGACAGGGAACCGATGTTTTGATCGACTATGTGATCGAAGAAGAACTGCCGCGCGTTCGGGAACTGGCGGAGCTTCATCAGGCGGAGCTTTATTATATCGTTCTGACGGCGGAAGCGGGAGAGATTGAAAGGCGCATCCGCCTGCGCGGGGATGCGGACATGATCGGCAGAGCGCTGTTTTTGAAAAAGAAGCTGGATGCGATGCCGGAAAATCAGGGCCATTTGTATGACAATACCCGGATAAGCCCGGAGGATGCGGTCAGAGAGATCGTTTTGGATCAGTATCTTGTCATGGAATAGTTGTGCCCAGAGGAAAGACCATGTCCATATTTGAAAAGCTGGAAAGCGCATATCACTGGAAGCTGAAGGGGGCTCCCGTTCCCTTAACAGGCGGCTTTATGCATAAGATGTACCGGATCGAAACGGAGCAGGGGACGTATGCGCTGAAGCTGCTGAATCGGTTTGTGATGCGGAGAGAAACCGCGATGGGCAATTACGCCGAAGCGGAGCGGCTGGAACGGCTGCTGGAGCAAAGAGGCATTCCCATTCTTCCGGCCCTGACGATCGGGGGACGGAAGATGCAGGAAATAGACGGAGAATATTTTTACCTGTTCGACTATTATGACGGAAAACCGCTGCGTGCGGATGAGATCACGGAGTACCATTGCGCGCGGATGGGAAGCGTGCTCGCCGCGATCCATGGCACGGACAGGAAAAACGCGAATACAGAATATAAAAACATGTCGGTTGACTGGGATTTCTATCTTTCCGCGATGGAGCGGGCGGATCAACGGCTGTATGAAATGCTGCGCCCCTGCCGTGCGCTTCTTGCGGAAGGTCAGGAGAACGGAAACCGGGCAAGAAAAAGGCTTCCGCATATCCTCGCTGTCTGTCACAACGATATGGATCGCAAAAATGTTCTCTGGAACGGAGAGGATTACCGGATCATCGATCTGGAATGCCTGTCTTACGGCAATCCGATGCTGGAACTGTTCGAGCTGGCTCTGTGCTGGTCGGGATATGAGGAATGTCAGATTAATTTCCGGCGGTTTCGGGCCTTTCTCCGGGGGTATGCGAATGCCGGAGGGGAACTGCCTACGGACTGGGCGACGCTGTATGACTGCAATAACGGGAGGCTGGAATGGCTGGAATATAATCTGAAGCGCGTCCTGGGCATCGACTGCGGGGAAGATGAGAAGCAAATGGGAATCGAACAGACGGAGGAAACCATACGGCATATTATTTATTATGCGAAGATGCGTGAGCAGATACTGGAACACTGTATATAAATGGAGATTTTGCCTCCTGTCCGCCGTCCGGTCGGACAGGAACAGGCTGAACTAAAATGAAAAGGCGCCGCATGGGCGGCAGAAAAGAGGAGGAATATGAGAAGAAGGAATGACATGTGGGGGATCGTCGCTGTACTGATTGGAGCCATGCTGCTTGCGGGCGGCTGTGGGCAGAAGGCGGCACAGAAGGAGACGTCACCTGCCCAGACGAGTGCGGCAGAGACAGCTCCCGCGCAGGTGGATGCGGCGGAGACGGAGGCCGCAGAAGAAAGCACGGCGGCTGCAGACGCCGTGGAGACCGGCAAGGAAGCGGAAGATCCGGAGGCGGCGTCGCCCGACGGGGATGCCGCGACGGCGCAAGACGATATTTCCAATGTTTCTCCGGCAGAGACAGCGCAGCCCGGAGAAGAGGTTGACGTCCAGGCCCCTGTCCATGTACAGGGCGAGATCGTGCGCGTGGAAGGGGATTCCCTCACGGTGAACAGAGCTCCGGATTCCGCCGATTTCGGGGAACTGATCATCCATGCGGCTTCGGAACAATCGGTGGTCATTGATGCGGTGACCGGTCTTCCGGCGGAGCTTTCCGACCGGAAAGAGGGGGAAAGCTTCGAGGCCTATTTGGGACCGGCCATGACGCTGTCGCTGCCGCCGCAGGCGACGGCATATGCGGTGATCGTGAATATCCCGGAGGATTTTAAGGCGCCTGTGTTTGTGATCGCCGCGGACGCGGTTCTGGATACGGACAATGGGAAACTGCTGGATGCTTACGGGGAGCAGGATTACCTGCTGGCGGACGATGTGGAGGTACAGCCATATCTGACGCGGAACATCGTGACGCTGGATGACATCCGGGAAGGCTCCCGCTGTTTGGCGTGGACGGATGAATACGATACGATCACGAAGCTGGTGCTGTTCGCTGACTGACGGGGGCGCGGTATTTCGGGCGAACCGGGCCAACGACTCGGTGAGGATTCCATCGTCTTTCCGACCGGGATATCGGCTGCCATGCGCGATTATATGGCAACTTTACAGCTCCTGCCTGTCATTATGACTCATTGTGGTTTGGCCTCGGTTATACTGAAATATGCAAATGCCCTTTGCTTATTCAGCAAAATCTCTTTGTCTATTTAGCAAAATGCGCTTGAATAAGCAAAATCTCTTTGCTATAATTAGCGTATAAAAAGGTGGTGTTAGCTTGTTAATCGAAGAATTGAT
>CANQVD010000021.1 GCA_947627215.1 uncultured Eisenbergiella sp. | reverse complement strand
CCGCTTTCAGCGCTCCGCCAGGCTGGCGTAGAACGCCTCGATCTGCGCCTCCTCCCGGCTCATGCCCTGCTCCTCGAACTGGGAGGAAAGCTGGATCAGCCGCTTATAATCTCCCGGTATGATCTTCTTGAATTTGGGCAGATATTCCGCGAAGTGCTCCAGCACCTCTTTTCCCTTGGCGGAACCGGTGTGCGCCACATGGGCCTCGATCATGGCCCTCAGTTCCTCTTTATCGTATTTGGTCTCCACCTTTTCCATGAGCACCATCTGTTTGTTCAGGTTTCGGTACAGACAGTTTTTCTCATCCAGCACATAGGCGATGCCGCCGCTCATGCCGGCCGCGAAGTTCTTGCCCGTGGGCCCCAGGATCACGGCCCGGCCGCCGGTCATATATTCGCAGCCGTGCTCGCCCACGCCCTCCACCACCGCGGTGGCGCCGGAATTGCGGACACAGAACCGCTCGCCCGCCACGCCCGCGATATAGGCCTCGCCGCTGGTGGCGCCGTAAAGGGCCACGTTGCCGATGATGATGTTCTCATGGGGCTCAAATTTGGCGTCCTCCGGCGCATATACCACCAGCTTGCCGCCGGAAAGCCCCTTTCCGAAATAGTCGTTGCTGTCGCCGCAGAGGGACAGGGTCAGACCTTTCGGCAGAAACGCGCCGAAGCTCTGTCCGCCGGCTCCCTCACAGCGGATGGTGACGGTATCCGCCGGAAGCCCTTCCGGATGCAGCCTGGTGATCTCGGCCCCCAGCAGCGTGCCGAAGGTCCGGTCCACATTGGACAGCTTTACCTTATATTCTTTCTTCTCACCGTTGGCGATGGCCCGCAGCAGATCCTTTTTCTTCAGAAGCACCGCCTCATCCTTGGTGCGCTCCAGCTGGAAATCGTAAACGCAGGCCGGATCGAAGACGCAGCGCTTTCTGTCGGTGCAGATCTGCGCGTCCAGGATGCCGCTTAAGTCCACCTTGGCCGCCCGGCCGGTGAGCCCTTCTTTCTTTTTGAGCAGATCGGTACGCCCCACCATCTCATTGATGGTGCGCACGCCCAGCTTCGCCATATATTCCCGCAGCTGCCTGGCGATGAAGCGCATGAAATTTTCCACATATTCCGGCTTGCCGGTAAAGCGTTTGCGCAGCTCCGGATTCTGGGTCGCCACGCCCATAGGACAGGTATCCAGGTTGCAGACGCGCATCATCACGCAGCCCAGCGTCACCAGCGGGGCCGTGGCGAAGCCGAATTCCTCCGCGCCCAGCAGGGCCGCGATGGCCACGTCCCGTCCGCTCATCAGCTTGCCGTCGGTCTCGATCATGACCCGGTTGCGCAGGCCGTTGGCCAGCAGCGTCTGATGGGTCTCCGCCAGCCCCAGCTCCCAGGGCAGGCCCGCGTTGTGGATGGAGCTGACGGGCGCCGCGCCCGTACCGCCGTCATAGCCGGAGATCAGCACCACCTGGGCCCCGGCCTTTGCCACGCCCGCGGCCACGGTGCCCACACCGGCCTCGGAAACCAACTTCACGGAAATGCGGGCATATTTATTGGCATTTTTCAGATCATAGATCAGCTGCGCCAGATCCTCGATGGAATAAATGTCATGGTGCGGCGGCGGGGAGATCAGGCTCACGCCGGGCGTGGAATGCCTGGTCCTGGCGATCCAGGGATAGACCTTTTTCGCCGGAAGATGGCCGCCCTCGCCGGGCTTGGCGCCCTGGGCCATCTTGATCTGGATCTCTCTGGCGCTGACCAGATACCGGCTCGTGACGCCGAACCGGCCGCTGGCCACCTGTTTGATGGCGGAGCTCCTGTCGTGATCGGTGCCCGCGGACAGCAGGCGCTCGTCGCTCTCGCCGCCCTCGCCGCTGTTGGACTTGCCGTGGAGCCGGTTCATGGCCACGGCCAGCGCCTCATGGGCCTCCTCGGAAATGGAGCCGTAGGACATGGCACCGGTCTTGAAGCGCTGCACGATGGATTCTACGCTCTCCACCTCTTCCAGCGGCACACCCTCTTCGGGATAATTGAAGTCCATCAGGCTGCGCAGATACCCGGTCTCCTCCCGGTCCACCAGCTTCGTATATTCCACAAATTTGGCATAATCCCCTTCCCGGGTGGACTGCTGCAGCAGATGGATGGTCTGGGGATTGTAGCGGTGCTGCTCTCCCTGACTGCGCATCTTGTGCCGCCCCACGGAGGAAAGGGTCAGGTCGGTCTCCAGCCCCAGCAGATCGAAGGCGCGGGAATGCTGCTCGTCGGTCTGGGCCGCGATATCGGCCAGCGTGATGCCGCCCACGCGGCTCACCGTTCCCGTGAAATACCGGTCGATCACCTCCCGGGAAATGCCCACGGCCTCGAAGATCTTGCTGCCCTGATAGGACTGGATCGTGGAAATGCCCATCTTGGAAGCGATCTTGACGATGCCCTGCAGGACCGCGCTGTCATAGTCGTTGACCGCCGCATAATAGTCCTTGTTCACCAGCCCCGCGTCCAGAAGCTCCGCGATGGTGGCGTGCGCCAGATAGGGATTGACGGCGCTGGCACCGTAGCCCAGCAGCGCCGCAAAATGGTGCACCTCTCTGGGCTCGCCGGATTCCAGGATCAGGGAAAGGGCCGTGCATTTCTTGGTCTGCACCAGGTGCCTGTGGACCGCCGCCACCGCCAGCAGGGACGGGATGGCCACATGGTTCTCGTCCACGCCCCGGTCGGACAGAATCAGGATATTGGCGCCCTCCCGGTACGCCTTATCCACCTCCACGAACAGATGCTCCAGCACCCGTTCCATGGGCGTACTCTTGTAGAAGATAATCGGCACATAGGCCACCTGGAAGCCGGGCTTTTTCATCGTGCGGATCTTCAGAAGATCCAGATCGGTGAGGATCGGGTTGTTGATCTTCAAGACCTGGCAGTTCTCCGGCTTTTCCTCCAGCAGATTGCCGTTCTTGCCCACGTAGACCGTGGTGGAGGTGACGATCTTTTCCCGCTCCGCGTCGATGGGCGGATTCGTCACCTGCGCGAACAGCTGCTTGAAGTAGAAAAACAGGGGCTGATATTCTTTCGACAGCACCGCCAGCGGCGTGTCCACGCCCATGGCGCCGATCTGCTCCGACCCGTTTAAGGCCATGGCGCAGATGCTGCTGCGGTATTCTTCATAAGTATAGCCGAACGCCTTCTGCAGGCGCGCCAGCTCTTCCGATGAAAAAGAAGGGATCTTCTCGTTGGGGATCTTCAGCTCCGCCAGCGTCACCAGATTGCTGTCCAGCCATTCGCCGTAGGGCTCCTTCATGGCGTAGCGTTCCTTGATCTGCTCGTCGGTGAGCACCTGATGGTTCACCGTATCTACCAGCAGCATCTTGCCGGGGTGCAGCCGCTCCTTTTTCAGGATATGGGACGCGGGCAGCTCCAGCACGCCCACCTCGGAGGAGAGGATCAGCCGGCCGTCGTCCGTGATATAATACCGGGAAGGGCGCAGGCCGTTGCGGTCCAGCACCGCCCCCATCAGATCGCCGTCGGAAAACAGGATGGAGGCCGGGCCGTCCCAGGGCTCCATCATGGTGGCATAATACTGATAAAAATCCCGTCTTTCCTGGGAGATGGTATCGTTGTGGGTCCAGGGCTCGGGAATGGTGATCATCACGGCCAGCGGCAGATCCATGCCGCTCATGGCCAGGAATTCCAGCGTATTGTCCAGCATGGCGGAATCGGAGCCGTTCACGTTGATCACGGGCAGAACCTTGGTCAGGTCGTCCGCGGAGAACTTGTGGGCGGACATGGTCTCTTCCCGGGCCAGCATCTTGTCCACATTGCCCTTGATGGTGTTGATCTCGCCGTTGTGAACGATGAACCGGTTGGGATGGGCCCGCTCCCAACTGGGATTGGTGTTGGTGGAAAAGCGGGAATGGACGATGGCGATGGCCGACTCGTAATCCGTGTCCTGCAGATCCAGGAAAAACGTGCGAAGCTGCCCCACCAGGAACATCCCCTTGTAGACGATGGTCCTGCTGGAAAGCGAGGGCACGTAGGTGTTGTCGTTGCTCTGCTCAAACACCCGGCGCACCACATAGAGCTTGCGGTCGAAATCCAGGCCCTTCTCCAAGTTCGCTGGCTTCTGCACAAAGCCCTGGCAGATCACGGGCATGCATTCCCTGGCCTTGTGGCCCAGCACATCCGGATCCGTGGGCACATCGCGCCAGCCCAGAAACTTCATGCCCTCCTTCTGGACGATGATCTCGAACATCTTCTTGGCCTGACTCCGCTTCAGCTCATTCTGCGGGAAAAAGAACATGCCCACGCCGTATTCCCGCTCGCCGCCGACCGCGATGCCCAGCTTCCCGCACACCCTGGAAAAGAACCGGTGAGAGACCTGAGTCAGGATGCCCACGCCGTCGCCGGTCTTTCCTTCCGCGTCCTTCCCGGCCCGGTGCTCCAGATTTTCCACGATCTTCAGCGCGTCCGCCACGATCCGGTGGCTTTTCTCCCCGTTGATATTGACGATCGCGCCGATGCCGCAGTTGTCATGCTCGAAGGCCGGGCTGTACAGGCCGCGCCGCGCGCCGATTTCCTCTTCTCTGTTCTGATTCATACTGATTTCCTCACTTGACTGCCGCATTCCGTCTTCCCCGCCTCTCACGAATCCAGCGCCGCCGCGCAGCCGTGCGCCACGGCCGCCGCGATCAGACCCTTGAACAGCGGATGGGCCAGATTGGGACGGGACTTGAACTCCGGATGCGCCTGGGTGGCGATAAAAAACGGATGCTCCTTCAGTTCTATCATTTCCACGATCCGTCCGTCCGGGGAAAGGCCCGAAAGCACCATCCCGTGGGCGGTGAGAACATCGCGGTAATCGTTGTTGACCTCATAGCGATGACGGTGGCGTTCCGAAATCTCCGTCCTTCCGTACAGCCTGTGCGCCAGCGTCCCTTCCTTCAGCACGCAGGGATAGGCGCCCAGCCGCAGGGTCCCGCCGATATCGGTGACGCCGTTCTGCTCCGGCATCAGGGCGATGACCGGATCCGGCGTATCGGGCTCCAGCTCGATGCTGGCGGCCTTCGGCAGCCCCGCCACATTTCTGGCGAACTCCACGATGGCGAGCTGCATGCCCAGGCACAGGCCCAGATAGGGGATCTGATTCCTTCTGGCATAGCCGACGGCCAGGATCTTGCCTTCCGTGCCCCGCTGTCCGAAGCCTCCCGGCACCAGAATGCCGTCCACATCGTGCAGATATTCCTCCAGATTTTCCGGCGTCAGCTCCTCCGCGTCGATCCAGCGGATATGTACCTCGGCGTGGTTTTCAATGCCGCCGTGCTTCAGCGCTTCCACCACGCTTAAGTAAGCGTCGTGCAGCGCCACATATTTGCCCACCAACGCGATGGTCACGGTCTTCGTCACCCGGTGCAGATCCTCCACCATGCGCTTCCAGTCGCTGAGATCCGGCTCCGGGCAGGGAATGTGCAGGCATTCGCACACCGCCTGCGCCAGCTTCTCCTCCTCCAGCATCAGCGGCACCTCATAGAGGGAGGGCGCATCCAGATTCTGCAGCACATGTTCTTTTTTCACATTGCAGAACAGGGCGATTTTTTCCCGCATTTTATCATCGATGGGATAATCGGAACGGCAGACCAGAATATCCGGCCAGATGCCCATGCTCTGTAAGGACTTGACGCTCATCTGGGTGGGCTTGGTCTTCATCTCTCCGGAGGCCTTCAGATAGGGGATCAGCGTCACCTGAATCAGCACCGCATTCTCCCGCCCCATCTCCGCCTGGAACTGCCGGATGGCCTCCAGGAAGGGCTGGCTCTCGATATCTCCCACCGTGCCGCCCACCTCAATGATGGAAATGGTCTCCTCCTCCGGCGTCTTCGCCTTATGGAACCGGGATTTGATCTCATTGGTGATGTGGGGGATGACCTGTACGGTGCCGCCGCCGTAGTCCCCATGGCGCTCCTTGTTCAGCACCGACCAGTAGATCTTGCCCGTGGTCACGTTGGAATTGTAGTCCAGGCTCTCGTCGATGAACCGCTCGTAGTGCCCCAGATCCAGATCCGTCTCCGTGCCGTCGTCCGTGACGTAGACCTCCCCGTGCTGGATCGGGTTCATGGTCCCCGGATCCATATTGATATAGGGATCGAACTTCTGCATTGTCACATGGTAACCCCTCGCTTTCAGAAGGCGCCCCAGCGATGCCGCCGTGATCCCTTTGCCCAGGCCGGACACGACGCCGCCCGTCACAAAAACATATTTTACCGCCATACTGTCACTCTCCCCAAAGGTGCGGCCTGCCCGCGCCGGCCGAAAGACCGCCTGCGCGCATTCTCTGCCCGGCCGTAAACTGTGAAGGGCGTCAAATAAGCCTGCGCATGCAGGCTATCTGACGCCCTTGTCTCCCAAATAGAACTGTTCTGTTGATTCACTCGTAATAGTGTAAACTATTTGGCGGGATTTGTAAAGAACTTTTCCTGTTTCTTTTTCTGCTTTTTCAAAAAAATGCCTCTCCCGCCGGCAGAGCTCCGGCCGGCTGCGCGTCCCCCTCTCACGGCATCAGTTCATCGATGCCCTGTTCCTTGTTATCGCGCACGGTGAGCCAGAGATAATTGTCATCGTTCGCCGCATCCTGACAAATGGGAACCTCTCTCCGGTTGGTCGCCGCGCCGAAGGGGCTCCAGACGCCCTCGTCCGCCAGACCGTTCCACTCCTCCTGCCTGTTGTCCCAGTCCAGCGTGGTCAGATACATCTCCCCGCTGTACATGCCGTCCTTAAAGGTTCCGATGACATTCTGGATGTACCGGTCGTGCTTCGCCGCCTGGCTCATATCCAGATCGTAATGCTCCTGCCCCTCTCCGTTCGGGAGGTCCGCGGCCCACTCTCCGATATACATATGAAGCGTGTAGGCGCGGTCGGAAACCGCATCGTCGTCATAATACATATAAAATTTCAGCCATCTCCCGACGCCTTCGCGCCTGCCGTTCACCCAGTCGCCGTAATAATATTCATTGTCCGCATAGCAGGCGATTCCCAGCCCCTCCGGCTGTCCCTGCGCGTTGCGCTCCCCATAATAATAGAAGGTATTCTGATCCGCAATGCTGGCGGACATCTTCATGAACCAGCCCAGATGCGCCAGATCGCTCACGGCCTCCAGATTATCCTGCTCCCAGTAGGAGGACATCTCCATCAGCATTTCCTCGTTGGTCTTGTTCACCCCTTCCGCGGCCGCAAACGGGTCGTTTCCGCTGATGGTCCTCGCGCCGGAAGCGGGCTTGCTGTTTTCCGTCTTCTGCTTTCCGGAGGGAAGCCGGTTCTGTGCAGATTCCGTCTCAGAAGCCGTTTCCGCAGGCCCCCCGTCCTCCGCCGTTTCCGTCCCGCTCTCCGTCTCCTCCGCCCGGGCCTCCTCCCCGTTCCCCTGCGTTTCCTCCACGCTCTCCGTCTCCTGCGTCAGCGTTTCCTGCGTTTCGGGAGCATCCTCTTTGCCATGGGCTCTCTGTGACAGGCGCACCGCGCACAGGATGATGATAATGATCAGGAACACCGCGATCGCCGCAACGGGAATCAGGTCCTTCTTTTTATCTCTCATCGTTTTTCAACTCCTTTGCAAAGATTTTACCATACGCATTTTGTTTTTCCCATGATTATTTTCTTAAGAAAAACGAAAGCCATCCGGTTTTTCCATATATATGCGCCCCGGACACGCATCATGCCGGATTTTCTCATTTGACATCCCTCCCGCGCATGACTATAATATAGGGCGGACAGGAAAGGAGTCCGCCGCGCGGCATCCCTTTTCAGGGAGCGGCCCTCTCCGGACTGTCCGCGATACCCGCGCCGTTTTTCGGGAGCATAGAAAAAGAAAGGGATGTATCCCCATGAAGAAACGGATGAGCCGCCTGCGGACGGCCGTCTCCTGCATTTTGTGCGTTCTCATACCCGCGCTGAATTTTTATCTGCTCGAGTTTTATACCCATAACCCGTTTACATCGATGAAAGTCTACATCCAGCTCATGAACGTCCTGCTCTTCTTTTTCATCGCCCTGTTTCTCCTCGCCCTCACCGGAAGCTGCCGGACCGCGCTGATGCTCCAGACGCTGTTCTGCGCCGTCTATGGGCTGGCCGGATATTACGTGCTGGAATTCCGCGGCACGCCCATCCAGCCCTGGGACATTTTCTCCCTGGACACGGCCGCCAGCGTGGCGGACAACTACAAATACCGGCTGGAAAAGGAAACCGTCCTGGTGCTGGCCGGATTCGCCCTGCTGCTGGCCGCGGAGTGCTTCATCCGCATCCGTCCCTTCCGCCCCCGGAAGGGGAAGGGGCATCCGTCCCATCCCCGGCTGCTGCGGATCCTGCTGGGAGCGCTGTCCTTTTCCCTGATCGCCGCCTATGCCGGCATGCTGCACGACGAGGAATTCGTGGAGCAAAAGCTGCGCCTGTACGACAAGCTTTTCACACCCACCGTCATCCAGACGCGAAACGGCACGCTGACCGCCTTTCTGATGGAGCTGCAGTACATCGCCGTCGAACAGCCGGAGGGGTATGACGAAGAAAAGGCGGATGCGCTTCTGTCCTCCTACATAACAGAAGAAACGCCCCCCGGGCGGACGCCGAACATCATCGTCATCATGAACGAGGCGTTTTCCGATCCGGCCGTGCTGGGCGCTTTTGAGACGAACAGGGACTATATGCCCTTCATGCACCGCATGCTGCGCGGCGCGGACAACACGGTTTCCGGCTGGCTGTCCGTCTCCGTAAAGGGCGGCAATACGGCGAATACCGAATTTGAATATCTGACCGGCGCTACCATGGCCTTCCTGCCCTACGGCAGCATCCCCTATCAGCAGTATGTGAAGGAGCCCATGCCCACTATGGTTTCCTATCTGGCCTCTCTCGGCTACCGCACGGTGGCGATGCACCCGTACCGGGCGGCCGGATGGGACCGGGACAGCGTATATCCCGACTTCGGCTTTGAGGAGCTGCACTTTCAGGAATTTTTCCGGGATTCCGAAAAGGTCCGCAAATATGTCAGCGACCTGGCGGACTTTGAAAAGATCGCGGAGGTCTTTGAAAGCAAGCCCGAGGGCGAGCCGCTGTTCCTTTTCAATGTGACCATGCAGAACCATTCCTCCTACAGCGACTGGAACGCCTATGACAACTTCACGCCTGACATCACGGTCACGGATTCCTCATCGAAGCTGCTGCCCGCCTATCTGTCCCTGCTGCGCCTGTCGGATCAGGCCATCGAACGGCTGGTGGAGTATTTTGCCGGGCAGGAGGAGGAAACCGTCGTCGTCTTCTTCGGGGATCACCAGCCCACGGATTCCGTGGTCAATCCGGTGCTGGCGCTGCACGGAAAAAGCTGCGGCACGCTGTCCGATGAGGAAGAGGCCCGGCTGCGCTATCGGGTCCCGTTTTTCATCTGGGCAAACTACGACCTGGAGGAGGCTGCAAACGTCAGCACCAGCGCCAATTTCCTGGGACTGAAGACGCTGGAGGCCGCCGGACTGCCCCTTCCCGCTTTCTTCCGGTTCCTGAAGGAGCTGAATCAGGAGGTGCCCGTCATCAGCGCCAGCCATATAGAGCTGGCGGACGGCACGTTCACCTATGCCAAGGACCGGAAGGAGCTTCTGAACCCCTATCAGACCCTGCAGTACCGTCTGCTGTTTGACTGAGCCGCCGCCGGCGCGCAGACAGTGAGGAGCCCTATGAAAAAATTTCCTTTTTCCCTGAGAAGAAAACCAGGCCGTCTGGCTGCGGACAACCGGATCTGTTTCCTGTCCTTCCTGCTGCCCTTCTTCGCCATGCTGCTGATCTTCATCAGCAACGGGATCTTTCCCTTCGGGGACGAAAGCTTCATGCATTCCGACATGTACCACCAGTATGTGCCGTTCCTGCAGGAATTCCTGCGCAAGCTGCGGGCCGGAGAGGCGCTGACCTACTCCCGCAACATCGGAATGGGCGCGAACTATCTGGCCCTGTATATCTACTATTCCGCCAGCCCCCTGAACTGGCTCGTTCTGCTCTGCCCCTCCGAATACCTCATCGAATTCATGAGCTATATGGTGGTGTTCAAGATCGGCCTGTGCGGCTTCACCTTCGCGTATTATTTAAAGGAACGGTTTTCCACCCAAAGCCCCCTCGTCCTCCTTTTCTCCGTCTTTTACGCCATGTCCGGATTTGTGGCCGCCTATAACTGGGACGTGATGTGGATGGACTGCCTGGTGCTGACGCCGCTGATCCTTCTGGGGCTGGAACGCCTCGTCCGGGAGGAACGCACCGGCCTGTACTGCGTGACGCTGGCGCTGTCCATCCTGTCCAACTACTACCTCTCCATCATGATCTGCATTTTCCTCTGCCTGTATTTTCTGGTGCTTCTGCCGGAGCTGTGGCAGGGGGATTCCCCGCGGGCCAGCCTGGAGCGGATCGGCATGGCCGCGGCGCGCTTCGTCCTGTTTTCCATTCTGGCCGGAGGCATGGCGGCCATCCTTCTCCTGCCCGAGCTCTCCGCGCTGTCCTTCACGGAATTCGCGGACTCCAGCTTTCCGAAAAACGTCACCTGGTATTTCTCCTTCCTGGACGTGATCGCCAGACACGCGACCGGCGTCCAGCGGGAAACGGGGCTGGATCACTGGCCCAATATTTTCTGCTCCTCCGCGGTCTTCTTCCTGATGCCGCTGTACGTATCCCACCGCCGGATCAGCCTGCGCCAAAAGCTCCCGCGCCTGCTCCTGTGCGCGTTTCTGATCGTCAGCTTTTCCGTCAACACGCTGAATTTCCTCTGGCACGGATTCAATTACCCGGATTCCCTGCCCTGCAGGCAGTCCTTCCTCTATATTTTTCTGGTGCTGACCATGTGCTTCGAAGCGGCACTGAAAACGGAGGGCTACACCTGCCGGGAGCTGTTCCGGTCAGTGGCTTTCGCCCTGCTCTTTCTGCTGTTCGCCGAAAAGCTGGTGACGGACGACGCCTTTACCACCGGAACCTTTCTGCTGAGCGCCGTTCTGGTGCTGGCGTACGGACTTCTGCTCTGCGGCCGGAAGCGGCTTGCGGGAGCGGGCCTGGGCGCCAGACGGCTCCTGACCGTCCTGGCGCTCTGCGCCGTGACCTTCGAGGCCACCTTCAACATGGCCTCCACCAGCGTCACCACCACCAGCCGCAGCCGGTATCTGGAAAACCTGCCCGCCTACCGCGCGCTGGCGGACCGCAGACAGGCCGCCGATCCGGACTATTACCGGTTTGAAAAATTCAGCCGCGTGACCAAGAACGACGGGGCGCTGGCGGATTATCCCACGGCCTCTCTCTTTTCCTCCACCGCCAACGCCAATGTGGAGGACTGGTACGACCGGATGGGGCTTTCGGAAAGCAAGGTGTTTTACTGCTTCGACGGACAGACGCCCTTTTCCTCCGCCCTCCTGAACGTGCGCTATATGTTCTCCCGCACCCCCGATGAGGACAGCACACTCTACGAGCTCATCGACGAGCAGGACGGCGTCTACCTCTACCGAAACCGCTACACGCTGCCCGCGGGCTTTCTGCTGAATCCCGACTGGAACCTTTCCTCCCTCGCGCTGGAGGAGGAAAGCGATAACCCGTTCGACCTCCAGAACCGGATGGCCGCCTCCACCGGCGCCCGGGGAGAGCTGTTTACGATGGCCGACGTCCTGGAGGCCGAAGGAACGGCGCAGTTTCCGACGGACACGGCGGGCCATTATTACGCTTACTGTTCCGACAGCAAGGCGGACAACGTAAGGCTGATATCCGACAGCCTCACGAAAACCTTTACAAAGGTGAAATACGACTATATCCTGGATCTCGGATGGCATGAAGCGGGCGAGACGATCACGCTGGAAAATCAGGACTCCGGCGCGCTGGACGCCTGCGCCGCCCGCCTGAACACGAACGTGCTCGCGGATGCGCTGGCCCGCATCGGCGCACAGCCCTTCACGGTGGAGGAATGGGATGTTGCCCATATCAAAGGCCGCGTAAACGCGGAGGCCGCCGCAAAGCTGGTTCTTTCCATCGCCTACGAACCAGGCTGGACGCTGAAGGTGGACGGGCAGGCGGCGGATATAGAGCTTTTTGACGGCATGTTCCTCTCCACCCGGCTGGATGCGGGGATGCACACCGTCGAGCTTTCCTTCTTCCCTTCCGGCCTGAAAACCGGCATTGCCGTCAGCCTTATCAGTCTGGCCGCCTTCGTCCTCCTGCAGCTCCTTTTGCGGGACGGGCCGAAGCCGGACAGACCTGATGCCCAAATAGACGGGCCGGCCGAAGCCGCATCCGCCGGGGCCGCATCTGCCGGCGAAGCATAAGACGCCGCGCCGCAGAATATAACATACCAGCCGCCGGGACGCGGCAGGGAAACAAAATATCACATATCGGCCGCCGGCGCGCGGCAGAAAAGAGGAAAAATGGAACATCTGACGATCCCACAGAACTATCATTCCGCGCTGAACCTGCACGATACGCAGATCGGCATCAAAACGGTGAAGGATTTCTTTCAGAGCCTTCTCGTAAAGCATTTAAACCTGCTGCGCGTTTCCGCGCCGCTTTTCGTCGATCCGGCTTCCGGACTGAACGACAATCTGAACGGCGTGGAGCGACCCGTTACCTTCGGCATCAAAGAGCAGAACGAATATGAGGCGGAGGTCGTGCATTCCCTGGCGAAATGGAAACGCCAGGCCCTGAAGGACTACGGATTTTCCCACGGCGAAGGCCTGTACACCGATATGAACGCCATCCGCCGGGACGAAGTCACGGACAACATCCATTCCATTTTCGTGGACCAGTGGGACTGGGAAAAGATCATTTCCAAAGAAGAACGCAACATGGAGACGCTCAAGTCCGTGGTGCGGGACGTGTACAAGACGCTGCGCAAGACCGAGCTCTATATGGCGATCCAGTATGACTATATCGAAGAGATTCTGCCGAAGGATATCTTTTTCATCACCACACAGGAGCTAGCCGATATGTTCCCCGACAACACCCCGAAGGAACGGGAATACTTCATCGCCAGGGCAAAGGGCGCCGTCTGCCTGATGCAGATCGGCGATCTGCTGGAAAACGGGGAAAAGCACGACGGCCGCGCTCCCGACTATGACGACTGGAGCCTAAACGCCGATATCATCGTCTACTACCCCGTGCTGGACATCGCCCTGGAGCTTTCCTCCATGGGCATCCGCGTGGACCGGGACGCGCTGCTGTCCCAGTTGGAAAAGGCCGGCTGCCCGGAGCGCGCAGAGCTTCCTTTCCAGAAGGCGATCCTGAACGAGGAACTGCCCTATACCATCGGCGGAGGCATCGGGCAGTCCCGGATCTGTATGTTTTTCCTGCGCAAAGCGCACATCGGAGAGGTACAGTGCTCTCTCTGGCCGGACAATGTCCGTCAGGAAGCGCTCCGCCACGGCATCCGGCTGCTGTAACGGCGTATGCCAGACGTTCCGTCATTTTTTCCGATCCATTTCAAAAGGCCATTTCCGGATTCCCAAAAATGGCCTTTTTAAGAACCGTTACGCGGCGGTATTCTTCTGCCATATCACCATGAAGACCAGGCAAACCGCGGAAATCCCCAGGAAGAACAGGGTGGCCGGAGCCGTTACAAACGCTTCCCCCACAGGCGACAAATCCAGCACGGCATATACAAACAGGTTCGCGATCGCGTGAAAAACGACCGACGCCCACAGCGTCCCGTACAGCTCTCTCACCAGCGCCATCACGGCGCCGAGCAGCGTCGCGTATACGAACTGCACCAGATTGCCGTGGAACAGACCAAACGCCAGCGCGGAGACCGCAATGGCCACCGGCGCGCTGCACACCCGCCGCAGTTGTCCATAAACAACGCCGCGGAACAGAAATTCCTCTCCCAACGGCGCCAGGACCGCATAGGACAAAATGCCCAGCCAGACCGGGACGGACACCTGCATCTCCGACACTTCCTGAAACGTCGGGGAAAACCGATACAGCTCCAGCAGAGACAAAACACCGTTCAGCCCAACGGAAAGGGACGCCGCCAGAATCCCCATGGGAAGCAGGGAAAGCCTGTCGACAGGCCCGGCGGGCCGAAACTGCACCTGCTTATGCCAGATGCCGAAGCATGCCGCGAAAGCGGCCGCGATCCCAAACGCATTCCCCAGATTCAGCCACAGATCGTCCGTATACAGCTGGAAGACTCCGAAGCTTCCGACGTTCCTGATTCCCTCGAGTACGGACCCGACGATCAGCGCGAGCATGCTGACCGAGAGCGTCACGATGAAATAAAGGCCTATCGCCAGCGCGCTGACCCCAATGGCCTTCAGGCCCATCTGGAATCCCGTTTCCGGCTTTCTGCTCCGGGTTCCCCGGTAACGTTCGCGATAATATCCGTTCTCCTCTCCGGAGAACACGCCCGAAGCGGACGCCTGCCCCTGCGCCGCATACAGGTTCCCGCCCGAAGCGGACGCCTGCCCCTGCGCCGCATACAGGTTCCCGCCCGGTGCGGACGCCTGCCCCTGCGCCGTATACGGGTTCCCGCCCGATGTGAACGTCTGTCCCTGCGCCGCATGAGAGCGCCTGACCGGCGCTGACCCGAACTCCGTCAGCACTCGGCGCAGTCCCTCCACATCGTTCACGAGGAACTCCGCGCCGGCCGCCTGCAGCTCTCCCGGCCCCGCATAGCCGTATGTGACCCCGACACTGTGCGCGCCGATGGCCTTCGCGCCCTCAATATCGAATCTCCGGTCGCCCACCATCGCCACCTGAGAGCAGTCCGTCACCCTGAGACGGCGCAGCGCCTCCTGCACCACTTCCTCTTTCCGCACCCGCGTTCCGTCCAGTTCACTGCCTACCACGACTTCAAAATACTGCCGTATCCCGAAATAGGCGAGAATATCCTCCACGAACACCTCCGGCTTGCTGGAAGCGATCGCCAGATGCGCTCCCGCGCCCTGCAGCCCTGCCAGAAGCTGCGCCATGCCCGGATAGAGCTTGTTCTCATATTTTCCCGTCACGGAAAAGCGCTCCCGGTACTTCACAACGGCAGCCTCCGCCTGCTCCCTGGTAAAGCCGTAAAACTCCATGAAGCTGTCCGTCAGCGGCGGCCCGATAAAAGGCTCCAGCTTATCCTTATCCGGTTCTTCTATGCCAAAGCTTCTGAGCGCGTATTGCACACTCGCCGTGATCCCCTCCTTGGGATCGCTCACCGTCCCGTCCAGATCGAATAAAATATAGGGAAACATTTCTTCACCTCATCCGCACCGCTTATCCGCGGCACTTTTTATATTCGTCCTTATCATACCAGAAAATTCCGCAATCTTCCATGAAAATTTTGTGAAATGCGGCGCTGCCGCCTTCCGCGCATCCCGGCGGACACAGCGCCATCCCGCTGCTCCCCATACCGGCCCCAGGGCTCCGTACCGGCCAATCCTCGCTCATACCGCTCATACCGTCCTCCAATATTCTCCTGTACGGGATTGACAAACACGCGGGCAGCGGCTATAGTAATAGACAGCCGGAGACAGCGTCTCCGAAAAAACGGCGAAAGGCACGCAGAGCGGCCTTCCCGTCATCATCATTCACGCCAGGGGAGCTTATTGCTGAGACTGAAAGGAAGATCGGATGGAGGTTTTCTTTTCTAACCCTCACTACCTGAACCGGATAATACCGGCGGAGGGAGGCAGATTTTTCGCGGCCGCAGGATACGGCATCGGGCATGCCCCGATATCCTGACCACACCGCGAAAAAGCGATATCCCCTCCTGTGCAAACAAGGAGGTTTTTTTATGTCAAACAACACCAAAACTCTCACTACCAGAAAACTCGTTTTCTGCGCCATGGCCATCGCGCTGGCTACGGTGATCTCGGTCGTACTCAAGCTGCCCAGCCTGCCCAACGGCGGATCCATCACGCTGTTTTCCATGCTGGTCATCTGTCTGATCGGCTACTGGTACGGACCGGCCACCGGCCTGATCACCGCCTTTGCCTATGGCATCTTGCAGTTCATCACCGGGCCCTATGTAGTGCACCCGCTGCAGATGGTTCTGGACTATCCGCTGGCTTTCGGCGCGCTGGGCCTGTCCGGGTTCTTCTGGAAATCCAAAAACGGACTGCTCAAGGGCTATATCGTCGGCGTCCTGGGCAGACTTCTGGTTCATGAAATTTCCGGCTACATTTTCTACACCACCTATGTCCCCGGCGGTCCCGCCGCGAACATCGCCGCCATCTGGGCGTCCACCGTGTACAACATGAGCTACATCCTGCCGGAAATGATTCTGACCATCGTGCTGCTCCTGCTGCCCCCGGTCAAGAACGCGCTGGCCCGCCTGAAAGAGCTGGCAGTCAGAGGATAATAGAACAAATCTGACATATCAAAAAATTTCTGCCCCGGAAGCACATGAATGCTTCCGGGGCGGTTTTGGTCTGATATTGTGCGAAGACTTCTGTTTAAACAGTTCCCTCAAACTCATCTCTCCACAATGATCCATCTCAAACCGAACCACATCCCGCAGCTTAGACCTTAGACGCAAGTTATCGCCTAGCAATCAGCGCGGCATCAGCATCACACCCTTCAGCAGACAGTTGAGATTTGTCCCAGACGTAAAGATATTCTGTTCCTTTCTGTGTATATACGTACCTGCCTATCTTCTGAATTATACTCTTTGATATGGAAATGACATGAAAAATTCGGAAATTAGCAATATATTTTTTCGGTAATTAGTGAAAAATATCCTGATTGCAATGCATATCTTTTCATAAAAGGCGATATGCTCACGCAGTACCGCTTTCTATCAGCTTATGTTATCTATATCCGTTGAGCATTGATTCTGGGAAGGGTTTAGCGACTTTTCATTTGAAGATGCATTATCTCAATCAATCCACGCCCCCTTGCGGGGAGCGACGTTGCGGGAAAAGTCTATCAGGTCCATATCCACGGTGGCAGCTCCTCGCACCACTCTGGCCGAACCTCTTTCATGCACTTTCCTTCCTTTAAACAGATTTCAAGCGCCTCTATCATTTCCTCATCGGTCTGTACATATCCAAATTCATCCCAATCCCACTCCCCATATCTGTCCTCATACTGCTCCTTCAAATCCAGACAACGCTCCTCTATTGCCGTCAATTTCCGGTGCGGTCCTTGCAGATATTTAGGTAACGCCATCTCTGAGCATCTCCTCAAACTTTCTGTATGCCTCCGGGAAGCACTCCCGCAGTCCCATTTCAATCCACTCTCCCTCACGGGGAGCGACTTATTTTGACGGATTTTCACTTTGGGGATAAAGAGATTTCAATCCACACTCCCCTCTCGGGGAGCGACCGCGAATCAGCCGCCGCCCCATGTAGGCAGAGAGATTTCAATCCACGCCCCCTCGCGGGAAGCGACTTCGAGCGTTATATACATGGGACAGAGGATCCCAATTTCAATCCACCCCCCTCGCGGGGAGCGACGAAATGGGTCGTGTCCCAGGCGCGGCTCCTCTTGCCATTTCAATCCACGCCCCCTCGCAGGGAGCGACTTTGGACTGTTTCAAAGAGGACTTCAACAGCAGAATTTCAATCCACGCTCCCCTCACAGGGAGCGACGAGCCGGGGGCATCGCTGGGGGGCCCGGCGAGCGATTTCAATCCACGCTCCCCTCGCAGGGAGCGACTATCGGAACGTCCGTATCCGAAGCCGCAAAGAGCATTTCAATCCACGCTCCCCTCGCAGGGAGCGACGGCCTACCAAAATCATCTAGCGGTCCCCACTGTTATTTCAATCCATGCTCCCCTCGCAGGGAGCGACATTATGCTGTTATGCTGCAGTTGCCTTGTAACGGATTTCAATCCACGCTCCCCTCGCAGGGAGCGACTTGCATCGACAGTCTATATGGTAGTAAAATACCTATTTCAATCCACGCTCCCCTCGCGGGGAGCGACTGTTCCCGTTATCCTGATTCTTCCCGGTCGTATAATTTCAATCCACGCTCCCCTCGCGGGGAGCGACAGCGGAATGGAGCTGATCGGGACGGAAACCACAGGATTTCAATCCACGCTCCCCTCGCGGGGAGCGACTGTCTGCCAGCCACGTATCTATAATGATAGGTGAATTTCAATCCACGCTCCCCTCGCGGGGAGCGACGTTCTCAAATTCCTCTGCCTGATTTCGCGCAGAACATTTCAATCCACGCTCCCCTCGCGGGGAGCGACCTCATCGTTCCCTTCCACATTCTGCATGCGTTTGGATTTCAATCCACGCTCCCTTCGCGGGGAGCGACCCGTTAATATCATTCACGCGGACTTCCGCGTCTATATTTCAATCCACGCTCCCCTCGCGGGGAGCGACGTGCAATATATGTTTACTATTAGCGTTTCACTGGATATTTCAATCCACGCTCCCCTCGCGGGGAGCGACGCCGTTTCAGGCTTTGCGCAGGTAAACGCTTGACATTTCAATCCACGCTCCCCTCGCGGGGAGCGACGGGACGGCGGGATGGATCGCGTGGCCGACATATCGATTTCAATCCACGCTCCCCTCGCGGGGAGCGACACTTCCTCATTCATCGCCTCGATGAGTGTAAACTTATTTCAATCCACGCTCCCCTCGCGGGGAGCGACGGACGCGTTGTTGTTGTTGGCATTGCCGTTGTTGTTATTTCAATCCACGCTCCCCTCGCGGGGAGCGACCCGGATCCGTCGAAAAGATTCCCTTTATCCCGTTATTTCAATCCACGCTCCCCTCGCGGGGAGCGACATGGAGGGGATGGCATGAGCAGACTGTACAACACCGTATTTCAATCCACGCTCCCCTCGCGGGGAGCGACATTGGCACCGCGGTTATCATGCCGGAGACGTTCCAGATTTCAATCCACGCTCCCCTCGCGGGGAGCGACCGCGACGTCCGGGTGCTGTGCCATCTTATGATCATTTCAATCCACGCTCCCCTCGCGGGGAGCGACTGCAAATATATCCTGCCCGATTTCTTACGGCAAGCACATATTCGTCAATATTACCTGATATAACATTACAATAAACTTCATTACATTAACTTCTTTACATACAGAAATACAATCCCCGTGCGAACCTGTCCGCATAAATATGTCAGCTTCCGCTTCGCACTCATAGGATCAGAACGCCTTCCTGATCATAAGTTTTTTTCGCCCCATGATGTTCCACTTTGTTTTGATATTGGTTGCCTAAATAATAAAGCCGCAGGCTGTCCTTATCCGTATCGATTATCTCCAGCAGCTTTGCCTTTAACAGCTTGCATTGTCCCGCATCGAGTATACACTCAAACACGGAGTTCTGCACCCGTTTTCCATAATTCACGCATTGTCTGGCGACCTTTCTCAGCCTGGCTTTTCCTTTTGCGTCCTCTGTGCTGACATCATATGTGATAAGTACGAGCATGATCTTCTCACTTCCATAAAAACGGCGGATATTCATCAATATCGTCACGAAGATACCGCGCCAGCAGCAGCGCCTGAATATGAGGGACCAGCCCCCAACAGATTTTTTCCTGAAGGAACGGGTGACAGATCTGTTCACGTTTATGCTCCTGCCATGATGTGAGAAATTTTCTTTTCCCTTCATCCGTGAACAGCACCGCGCCGCTCTCCGACAGTTGAAAATGCTCTTTTCTTATTTGGCGATTATTGATCTGCGTCAATACAAAACGATCCACAAGGATGGCTCTCAATTCCTCCATAATGTCCAATGCCATCGATTTTCTGCCCGGCCTGTCACGATGCAGAAAGCCGACGTAAGGATCCAGTCCGACTCCCTCCAGCGCATTCGCGCAGTCATTGGCCAAAAGCGTATACCCAAAAGAAAGCATCGCGTTTACCGGATCCAACGGAGGTCGTCTGTTCCTGCCATGAAAGGAAAACGCATCTTTTTGATTCAGTATTAATTCATCAAAAACACCGAAGTAAACCGACGCACATTCGCCCTCGATCCCTCTTAAGGAATCCATGTCTTCCTCCCGCGGTATCCTTTCCAGCGCTTCCTGTAAAAAACGGATCGTATCCCTGCAGGGCTCTTCCTTCACGCGCAGAGAATGATCCCGCAGCGTTCTGTCTATGCTCCATCGGCAATTAAACACCTTCCCGAGGATCATATTTTTCGCGATCCGGCAACTGGAGACCGCATCATCCGAAAGACGATATTGCTGCTTGCGGAGCAGTACATTTCCACATGCTTCCCCGACCGCACGGCACAAAAATCTCCCGCCGGGAGAAAAAAGGCACAGCCCGATCCCTCTCCGGGCACATTCTCCCATAAATGCCGGAGATGCCCCCGCCCTTGAAAAGCACAAGATATTCTCCAGGGTATGAAGCGGAAACTGCCCCGCCTTCTGATGTCCGATCTCCACGCAGACCGTTTCCCCATCCAATGACAGATATGCATTTTCGCTGGTAACGAACAGTGTATTCAGTAATTTCCGCATATCAGTCCTCCCGGAGCTTCTTCTGAATATATACGGATGCCGTGCCTGACCTGCCCAAACCGGGGATGCAGATTTCTTTCAAAGGACATGCGTTACAGCCTTTTTTCGGCTTCACTTTCGGCGTATAGCCCTGTTCCCACAGTCTGTGCATTTCTCTGGCCGCAGCACATACCCTCTCGCGCAGCTCTTCTGAGAATTCCACTCGCAGCCTGCGCTGACTCTCTCCGTAAAACAGACTGCCCTCCGGCACTTCACACAATAACATTTCCTCGAGGCAAATCGCCTGCGCACACAACTGGACAAGATCCGCATCATTCTCCTTCGGAAGTCCTTTCTTGTATTCCACAGGATATGCCTGCCATGTCCCGGCGAAATCCGGAAGAGAGACGCCCTTCTCCGACCGGTGAAATTCCACTACATCACAGATCCCTGTCATCCCGAGGGAAGATGATCTTATATTCAGGCCTCTCGTTATGAGTATATCTCCCCTCTTTTCAAAACGGCTTCCGTCATGTGCCGTCGCATGGAATAAATGTCCGTCCACAGTCCGTTCATTTTCGGCCCACTGCTGTTCCACATGGATCAACGCCCACTGTCTCCTGCAAAACATGAAATGCTGCAGGCCTGACAGCATCAGATAATCCTCTTCGCGATACATACCGATCAAATACCGGGAATGATCTCCGGTTTGAGATCCGCAAACTCTTCCAGAGAGATATCGTAATCCTCCAGCGCTCTCGGAACGGAAATCCCTTCTTTGGGACTTATTTTCACGGAATCATGTACCTTAGAAGCCGAATACTGCCCGATCTTGTTATTGTGTCTCCACCAATACAGAGTCACGACCTCCATACTTCCATCCGGCCTGGCCGCGGAGGCATCATTGATAAACAGCGTCCGAAGCGCCTCCTTCAGTTTCTCAGCATCCTCCTCCGAAAATCCTGTTTTTTCTGCGAGCTGAACATTAATGGAGCCCTTTACTTTGTAAAGCCCAAACTCTACATAATGCTTTGTGCCCATCGTATCCGAGCTTCTTCCCTCTGTGGGTTCTCCGTTTACGCTCTTCGTGATCTGCATACTGTTAATATCGATCGGAGAACAGCTCACCGCCTGATGAACGGACACAGGACCTCTTACACCGACAGAGACCCCCTCCTTCTTATCTTTGCTCTTAAACGCGAATACCTGCCCAAAGGCCCGGACATCGATCCACTTCTCGCATGCCTGTCTGGCGTAATCGCCGCTGTCCGTATAATGAACGATGTTTCCCGATGCACGCTCACTCAATGAGGAAAAGCCGTCATCACTGCGGTCCGCCGACTGCACGAAAATATTTTCTCCCATGTCCTGAAGGCGGTTCCTCAGTTTTCTCTTGATGCAGACATCGGATATTTCTCCCTGCCCCGTATACGTTGTCCGGGGGCGGTTCCCATTCAGCGGATCCCCATTGGGATTCGCATTTACCACCTTCACCAGCACCAGAAAATCCACTTTGTTCTGTAAGCTACTCATTTTCGTTTTCCTCCTTTTTGGCTTCTTTCTTTTTGTTTAATTCCGCTCTTTGAAGATAATATCCGAGCAGATAGGTTTCCTTTAGTCCCTGATTCAGCAGATCCCCGTCTTCTTCCTGCAGCGCTGCGAGGATGTCCCCGATCTGGTTTTTGTAGTAATCCCGCAGCCCCGGCTTCAGCTTTTGAAAATAGGGATTCATCATTTCTTCCAGGGTCATGCAGGTCTGCAGGGGATGATTCACAAAGGCAGACTGTAATCGGATCGCATTGGTTTCACGCGTTTCTTCCCTGTCATAGGTACTGCGCTCTACTTTCTCATAAACTGCCAGCAGTCTTCCGAACAGATAACTTCTGTCCCGGTTCTTTTCATCCAGCTTCATTGTTATACCTTCTCCTCTCTTTCCTGTTTCTTTTTCCCGATAATATTTCGCGATCACCGCACATGCTGTGGACAACACCCGTTCTCTGTTCCCCCTGGAATAAGCAAGCGGAAGCGACGCTCTGGCGGTCAGAGCGCAGACCAGATCGTACGGGATCCTTCTGCCGTCCACCATACACTCTACGAGTCTTTGAACCTGCTCTTTTAACACTCTGTCATCCGCCTCGAGGCTGTTCCCGCGTTCTCTGCCGTAGGCACATTCAGCTATCCTTCGGAAAGTCGGCGTTTCCACTGCATAATAGGGCTTTTTGTTCTCATTGAACCGCAAAAAATACCAACTGCAGGTTTCTCCCCAGAACTGAAGCCTGTCCAAAAAGATCTGCGCCGGAAGTTCGCTGTAATAAGTCACGGACAGGCGGCCGGTGGTGGCGGCATCCAGCGCCATAACGACGATGGAATCCATCCCCTCAAACTGATCCCGGTATCCCTGAAAAGCGCGGATCAGCTTCCGTCTGTATGGGATTTCGTCCGCCCGCTGCATCTCATCCTCTTCCAGATCGAACTCATCCATGACATCCGATGCCATCCTCGAAAACTCCTGGAACAGATCCGGCGTCCGCTTCCCTTCCGGGCTCCAGCAGAGGAATGTCCGCTTATCCTTTGTTCCCACATATGCTCCCTGGTTTTTGGCCAGGTAGGTCAACGCCCGGTGGATCTTCTGCGAGGCCTCATAGCTCAATGTGAAGGCCTGCGGGGCATCCTGAAATCTGCCGCGGTATGTATAACCCTGACTGTCGTTCGCCGATACCAGTTTGGCCCCGTAGTTCGCGGCAATGATTCCCTTCGGATGGTTTTCGGCAATGACAGCCTCCTTTCCCGTAAAATAGCAGACATCCTTTTTCCCCTGCTGCACACTCTGATAATATGCCGTATACGACTGGATCAAAGAGACGTCCTCCCATGCGGCGGCCGGTTCGGAACCGTTTATCCGGAACCGGACCAGTGCCTTCTCATAAGGCAGACCCGAAATCTTGCGGTTCTCAAACTTTCGTTCCCCGTTCAGTTCCACGATCCCGGCCCGATACAGATCCGCTATCAGCTCTTTTTTCATGAGATAGGCGTAAACCGCACAGATCTTGGGATGAGAAAACGCCGATTCTTTCCAGTCCTGAAGATTCTTCATATAGCTCTGAAATTTATTCTCCGCTGTCTTTCTCTGCTTTTCCTCCGCACAGTATGAACCGAAATCTCCGGCAACATAAGAAAGCGTGTCGCATAGCGCATGAGGCGCGATCCCCGAGCTGCGTCCTTCCGATGCTTCCGTGACGGGGATCAATGTCACAGCATTCTCCCTGGCGACACATACCGCGCCCTGAAATTCTCCCGACAAGTTCAATGTGATCTCCAACTGCGCATTGGCATTCATATGCGCCACCGGGATCATCTGTTCTCCGGCCGGACCGCCCCGCCCCACATTGTTTTCATATGTTCTGTAAAGCTGGCTCATCCAGGACATCTACATCACCTCCTCCCGAAAATCAAAATTCCCGTAATCCTTTCCAAATCTTTTGATATTCATTTCACGTACAGGTCTGTGAATACATTCCCAGGGCGGGAGAAATGCTATGACGCCTTTTTTCATAACAGCCTGCCACAGCCGAATGCTCATCTTCCCCTTCGTTTCTTCGGAGTACGCTTCATCCGCATAGGTGACCCCATGATACATCATGCCAAAATCCAGCTCCTGTATCTCATCGTAAAAGCCCTTTCCCTCCCCGAAGACACAGGGTTTCACATATCCCTGACATTCCCGTGTCCCCAGAAATATATCCCGTCTTCCGCCTTTTTCGATCATTCTTCTCGCAATGTTGTGATGCTTGTTCTCATTGCGGTCTGCCGCCAGCTCCGGCCGGTTTTCATTCCAGATGAAATGCGCGCGTACCTGATACCTGCAGTCCTTCAAATAGGTATAATAAGACAGATCGTTTTTATCGCTGTAATATTTTATCGGACGCACCCCTTTTGTCTCCGTCTGGATCGGATTCATGACACGCGCCCCGTCGATGATCCAGATCAGTGAAGGTTTCCAATAAACGCTCTGTAAGATCCCTTTCAGCGCCTCATAAGTCGGAATCTGATAGGAAAATTTTTCCCCGCCGACCCGGGTAACCGGATCGGAAAACAGCGCATACTCTCCCGACACTTCAAATTCTACCGTATTCCTGTAAGCCATTTTCATATCCTCCTCTATACTGTTTCCGGAAAACCGGCCTGCCTTTTCGGATCACACGATATAATTTCCGACCGGCTGTTCTTCCAATACAGAAACTCCCACATCCGGATCATAGGCCTGTCCGTCCAACACCAGAATGCGGTCATCCAGCAGATGACGCAGAAGGCCTGCCTGCTCCAGTTTCGATATCTGCCAGTCGTAAAGATTTACCGTATACTGTTTCGCCTCACGCAGCGCATCCCTGTACTCCGCGAGCGAGAAGGACCGTCCTCCCAGATATGCCAGCCTCTCTATCAACTGCTCTCCCGCCTGATACGGAACGAGTACATCCGTCGTCTGCCGGTCAAATACCCTGAATCGCTCCCCTGCCGTTTTAAACGGCTGTCGCAGAATGAAGCGAAGATTTTCACCCGTCTGCGCCGCTCCGTTCCTGTTGCCCAACAGTTCGGCAAGATACAGTGTCATTCCGCAGTCTCTTATCGGATATTTCATGCCGTCCTTCGTCTTTTCAAACAAATACCGGTAAAACAGCCTTGCGGCCTCTTCTCCCGCCAGAGAAAAATCATTGGAATTGCCGGCGCATTCCAGGACCTGCAGCGTACTGCTGCGGGCATTCGCGATCTCCGGAAGCATACTGAGGTTTTCGTTTCGGAGATTTATCATATAGACCGTCCCGAAATCTCCGTATTCATTGCTTCGATTGCACCGCCCTGCCGCCTGCACCAGATTGTCGATTCCGGCCAGGACACGCACCACGCCCTCAAAAGAGAGATCAACGCCTGCCTCGATCAGCTGTGTGGAAATACACAATGTTTTTCTCTCCACCGTCCCGTTTTGCCGCTCCTTCTGAATCGTCTTCAGCCGGTTCTGCAGACGTTCCATCGTATCAAGCCTGTGCCCCTGACACATGGATGTGGACAGATGAAAAACATCCCACTCCGCCGCATCCTCACGTCCCGCAAGCATTTCGAACAGTCTTCCTGCCTCCGCTTTCGTATTGCAGACAACCAGCAGGGATACATGCTTTTTCATCAGCCCAGCGCAGAATTCCCCGCACTGCTCAAGGCTCATTCCATAAGGATCCGTACAGTTCCGTATTTCGGCACGCTCAAACAGCCTTCTCTGGTCCGCTGACAGACGCACCATATCCGCCTCTTCCGCAAAGTGCAGCGGCCATTGCAGCTCGTCAAAACACGGCTGTGTAGCCGAAGACAAAACGATCGTCGCATTGCAGGATCTCTGTAAAAAATTCAGCGCCATATTAAACATAAATGTCGTTTTCGAGGGCAGCGACTGTACTTCATCGATCACGATCACGCTGTCATTCAAAGCCTGCAGCCGTCCGACAGCCGAAGTCTTATGGGAAAACAATATTTCCAGAAACTGCACCAGAGTGGACACGATGACCGGCGAATCCCAGCTTTCCGCCAGGATCTCATACTGATCCATCCGGTCTCCCGCTTCTTTTTCCTTCACGACGTTGGAATGGTGCTCCAGAACATTTTCCGGATCCGGAAGATAATCCCGTATCACTTTCACATTCTGATCCAGAATGCTCAGCAGCGGAATGATAAAAATGATCCGTTTTTTATCGTATTTTTCCACATGCGCCAGTCCGAAACGAAGCGCGCTGAGTGTCTTCCCGCCTCCGGTCGGAACGTTCAGCCTGAAGATCCCGCTCCCGCGACCGGCAAACCGCAGACATTGCCTGGAGATATCCTGCCTGACCAGATTCAGCCCGCTGTCCGCTTCCAGAGCCCGATATTTTGTTTCGAAAAACTCCCGTCTGCTCTGCCAGTCATACGGGCTTCTCTGCAGACGGTCCGCCTGCGCCATAAACTCGCCCGTATCCCTCCTGTCCCCATATATAACTGCTGACAGGATCAGGCGCACCAGCATACTGATCTGAAAAAAGATTTCACTGCGCCTTTTTCCATATTCCTCCGATGCCGTTTCAAAAAAACTCCGCACCTCCGCCTTCGCCTGTGCAAAGTGCAGGCACAATTCGTTCTCGGAGATCACTTCCTCAAAATAATTCTCCAGCGCTTCTGCGTACCCGAGTTCTTCTCTGTCCTTCTGCAGTCTGCGCAGGAAACCATTGCAGCCGTCCAGGTCCACACAATCGAACAGTCCGTGGTGTGCTCCGACAGCGTATGCGATGATCTCGCTGGTCAGTTTTTCCCATTTGTCAGAAGCCGCTGTGTGAAATCTTTCCAACAGCCAGACCATTCCGGCAGTGGAATGATCGATGCTTCCTCTTTTCACATCCTCCCCTGCGGATGCGCTTTCCAGATAATCGGAAAATGTCTGCTTTCCTTTCCCCATATCATGCAGTATGCCTGCCAGGAAAGCCGTATTCTGAAGGTTCGTCTTCTGCAGGCACTCCGATGCATACTTCGCCGCCGTCAAACAATGCGCCGCGAGTCCCTGTTCCTGTCGGATCCCATCCCGAATGACAATATGAGCAAGTGTTTTCATAAAAATATGTACCCCTCTGAACGTCCCTGTCTCATTTTATCGTATCTTATCATAAAACACAATTTGTGTCAATATATTTTAACATGTCCACATTACATGAATTTAAAATGGCATTCCTGCAATACATCATATCACACGGAACATTCGAGCTGCATCTTTGATGAATCAACACCCACATATATTAAAAGAACTGTAGCATTCTTTCTGTCCTATAAAACGGACTCTGAAACAGTATCCGCCAAAAGGTCCTTTAATTTTCCCAAAAAAGATTGCACATCTTTTCTCTCCCCGATATAATGAATTCGTCATGAAGCATTTTAAATATCGTGCTCTCATGTGGATTGAAAAATGTAATGGGATATGTTAATGTTCCATCCCCGGGACGTCCTCCGCAGGCCGCATCTTTCGGAAGACGCCCCCAACCCAAAACCGCCGCCGTTCACCAGCCCGACCGTCTTTCCGGTCCGGCCGCCGAACGGCGGCGGTTTTGTCCGCATCACAGTATTCTCAGATATCCGTCTTTAAAAGAAGCTCCCGCCCCAAAGTACAGGCTCAAACAAACGGATTATAAAACCTGCTCCCGTGGGAGAACGTGATCGTCAGCGCGGCCACCATAAACACCACCACAAAGGCGATGGTCAGATAGTCGTTGAGCGCCAGCTTCTTCCCCATGTACCAGGTGCGCTTCTTATGCTTGCCGAAGCCCCGCAGCTCCATGGCGTTGCTGACCACGTCGATGCGGTCCATGCTGGAAAAGAGCAGCGGGAAAATGATCATGCTCATCTTTTTCAGGCGGTCCCACAGGGAAGTCTTGGAGCTCATCTCGATGCCCCGCGCCTCCTGCGCGTGCTTGATCTTGGTGAAGTCCGCCTGCACGTCCGGCACATAGCGAAGCGCGATGGCGATGGCATAGCCCACGTTATAGCTTATGCCCAGGCGGCTTAGGCTGGCCGCGAATTCGCTGGGATTGGTGGTAACGATGAACATCAGCACCACCGGCGTCACGGTCAGGTATTTGAGCATGATATTGAACTCGTAAAAGAGCTGCTCCGCCGTCAGGCTGTATCTGCCGGAGAACGCCAGCACCGTCATGGTGCCGTAAATCTCTGTGCCCTGATGAGGCGCGAAGGCGTACACCGCCAGCAGGTTCAGGCAGAGGAAGAACAGGATGAACTTGAACACCGTGCCCACCTGCTTCCACTCGGTCTTGGACATCCAGAAGATCACGAAGCTGAACACCAGCATCACCAGCAGGACGCGGGTGTCATAGGTCAGCATGCCGGTGATGGACCACAGCAGGAAAAACAGCATCTTGGTGACGCCGCTCAGGCGGTGGATCCACGTGTCCTTTTCCTTATACGTCAGAAGTCTGGACCCTGCCATTTTCCCTCACCTGCCTTTCAAAATAGATGAAACGGTCCGCAAAGCCGGACGCGTCCGTGATGCCGCATTTGACCGCCAGGTCGTAGAGCGACGTTTTCTTCAGATAGGCCCTGTCCGCGATCTCTTCGTCAGTCAGCACGTTGGCGGGCGTATCGTCCGCAATAAGCTGTCCGTCCGCGATGACGATGGCCCGGTCGGTGTATTCCAGCATCAGATGCATGTCATGGGTGATCATGATGATGGTGATGCCGAATTTCTCATTGATGTCCTTCAGGAATTCCATGATCTCCGTGTAGTGCCGGTAATCCTGTCCCGCGGTGGGCTCGTCCAGGATGATCACGCTGGGATTCATCACCAGGATGGAGGCGATGGTCACGCGCTTTTTCTGTCCGAAGCTCAGGGCCGATACCGGCCAGTTGCGGAAGGGATACAGGCCGCAGATTTTCAGCGTCTCGTTGACCCGTTCTTTGATCTCCTCCTCCGGCACGCCCCGCACGGAAAGCCCCAGCGCCACCTCGTCGAAGATCATGGGCTTGGAGATCATCTGATTGGGATTCTGCATCACCAGGCCGATGACCTCGCCCCGTTCCTTGATGGATTTGTCCGCGATATCGGATCCGTTCAGCAGGATCTTCCCCCGGTCCGGATCGATGAAGCCGCAGATCAGGCTGGAAAGCGTGCTCTTGCCCGCGCCGTTCTTCCCCACAATGGAGATCATCTCTCCCTTACTGACGCGGAAACGGATATTCGAAAGGACCGGATTCCCGGAAATATAGGAGAAGTCCAGATCCAGGATCTCCAGCGCCGCCTCCTTTTCGTGTTTGGGCTCCGGCAGCGTCACATGGCTGTACCATTCCTGTACCTTCTGCTTATGGTCCTCCAGCTTCATGGTCTCGATATGCTGCGGCAGGTCCGAGGCCTTGATCTGACAGCCCGCATGCTTCAGGGCCGTCACATACAGCGGCTCGCGGATCCCTTCTTTGATCAGCACATCCGACACCAGCAGATCGTCCGGCTTCTGGTCGGCCACCACCCGTCCTTCGCCGATGACGATGATCCGGTCCACGTCCCGGTACAGCACATCCTCCAGACGGTGTTCGATGATGAGCACCGTTTTTTTCTCCTCCCGGTGGATCTTATCGATCAGATCGATGGCACGCTTGCCCGTGGCCGGATCCAGATTCGCCAGCGGCTCGTCGAACAGCAGGATGTCCACATCGTCCACCAGCACCCCGGCCATGGAAACGCGCTGCTTCTGCCCGCCGGAAAGCTCGGTGGGCGCGTGATCCAGCAGCTTTTTGATATCCACCGTCTCCGCCACCTCGTCCACGCGGCGGAACATTTCCTTCTGCTCCACGCAGTCATTTTCCAGGGCGAAGGCCACGTCCTCCGCCACGGTCAGCCCGATGAACTGGCCGTCCGTATCCTGCAGCACCGTCCCCACAGACTTGGACATGCCGAAGATCCCCGTCTTGGCCGGGTCTTTGCCGTTCACGGTCAGCGTCCCCGTGCTCTCTCCGGGATAAGAAAAAGGGACCATTCCGTTCACGCAGTGCGCCAGGGTGGATTTCCCCGAGCCGGAAGGTCCCACGATCAGAACCTTCTCCCCCGGATAGATCGCCAGATTGATGTCCAGAAGGGTCGGTTCCGCCTGTGATCGATATTTAAACGTATAGTTCTTAAATTCGATGATAGGGGTCATTCGTTCCTCATTCCGCCGCGGCACGCGCGGCATTTTTCTGTTTTGCCGCGGCATGCGGCAGGTCAAAAAAATCCATGCCCCACAGTCTTCCCATGGGGCATGTTGTATGCCTTTCTATCCGGATGCGTCCCGGATCAGTTCTCCTTTGTGAGACTGCCGGACTTGGCGCCCACCTTGGAATAGGCCACCAGAAGGAGCGTGCCCAGCACACCGGCCACAACGATATTGCCGACGAAGGCCAGCGCGCCCTGTCCAAACACCTTCCCCGCAGGCTCCGCGTAGATCAGGATATCCAGAACGGGAGCGCACAGGATCCATGCGATCGCGTTGCCGATGATCTGCACCACGTTGAACAGCACGATTTCCTTGCCGCCGAAGCCGCCCGCTTTTACCTTATACTTCGCGGAAAATAGGCCCACCGCGATGGCGAAAACGGCCTCCGGGAACACCCAGCTCCACCAGATGCTGCCATAGAACAGCGCGTCGCCCAGCGCGTGTCCGATCAGGCCGATGGCAGCGCCCACGACGGGTCCGTAGATGGCGGAAAAGAACGTCAGCACCGCCACGCGGGACTGCAGAGCGGTATTGGGCACGATCAGGAAAGGAACCTGCGCATTGGTCAGCACAATGAAAAGCGCGGTGCCGATACCGATCGCCACAACCTGCTTGATACCGAATTTCTGATTCATGAGATCATCCTCCTCATAAAATTGATTTGCCGCTGTCCCTTCACAGGAGAGCTATTCTCCCGCCGGAAACAGTTTATCCGTACTTACTATATCGAATTTTGCATATTTTTGCAATCCCATACGACAAAAAAATTGCCCGTTTCCGACATTTCGCCGGAAACGGGCAGACAAACAGCCTTTTTTACATAAATATACTTTTTCACCGAAACGTCCGCCGCACCCCGCGGGAACAAAGGCGCCTTACTTCGCGGGGATCACCGCGCCGTTGTAATGGTCTTCGATGAACTTCTTGATCTCATCGGACTTAAGCACCTCCACCATCTTCGCGATCGCCGGATTGTCCTTGTTCTCCTCGGTCACGGTGATGATGTTGGCGTACTCGGAATCCTCGCCCTCGCGCATCAGATATGCGGTGGTGTCCAGACCGGCCTCCAGGGCTCTGTTGACGTTGACGAAATAAGCGTCAAAGTCGTCGCCCATGGGGATGATGTTGGCCTGATCCATCTCCACGATCTCGATGGGCTTCACATATTCGGTCACCATCTGCGCGCTGGCGTTGAGAGAGGTCATTTCGTCGGACAGCTTGATGAAGCCGTTCTCCTCCAGAACCTTCAGCGCACGGTATTCGTTGGACGCGTCGTTGGGAACCGCGATGACCGCGTTCTCCGGAAGGTCGTCCACGCTGTTCACCTTGTTGGAGAAGCAGGCGTAGGGCTCGATATGGACGGTGCCCGCGCTGTAGAGGGTCACGCCCATCTCTTCCTCAATGCTCTCCATGGCCGGTACATGCATGAAGTACGCGAAATCCACTTCGCCGTCCACCAGCATTTCGTTCCAGCTTGCATCCCAGGTGGTGGAAACGATGTCGATCTCAATGCCTTCCGCCGCCAGCAGGTCCTTCGCCGCGTTCAGGATCTCGCTGTGAGGGGTCAGATCGCAGACTGTCTTGAGCACAACGGTCTCAGCGGGCGCTTCTTCCGCGGTCTCCGCCGCCGTGGTTTCCTCCGCCGCGGTCTCTTCTGCCGCCGTTTCCTCCGGCGCGGCGGTTTCTTCCGCAACCGTCTCAGGGGCAGCGGTTTCCTCCGCCGCAACCGTCTCAGGGGCAACGGTTTCCTCCGCCGCAGCCGTCTCCGCGGGCGTTGTCTCCTGCGCAGGGGCCTGGCTGTTTCCGCAGCCGGTCAGCATGGCCGCCAGCATGGCCGCGGCCGTCAACATGGCTACTGCTTTCTTTTTCATAATATTCACTCCTTCTCTGTGCGGCTCTCCATGAGCCCGCACCATTTTGTATACATTAAATCCGACAGGCGAAGGCCGGTCAGATCAAATGCCTTTTCTTCAGGATCATCTTGGAACAGGCATCGCCGCAGAACTGCACCGCCTGCACAATGATGATCAGCACGATGATGGTGGCGAACAGCAGATCATGCTGATAGCGGGTATAGCCGAACGTCACCGCGATGTAGCCGATCCCGCCCGCGCCGAAGCTTCCGGCCAGCGCCGTCATGGAAATGACGATGACCACCGCGTTGGTGAAGGAACGGATCAGGGACGGCAGCGTCTCCGGCAGCATGACCCGGAACAGGATGCGCGCATTGCCGCTCCCCATGGCCTTGGCCGCCTCGATCTTCCCCTTGTCGATCTCCAGCAGGCTGCTCTCCACCAGTCTGGCGAACAGCGGGACACAGCTCGCGATCAGGGAAATGATACAGGCGTTGGAGCCGTAGGACTGGCCCAGCAGAAGCCTCGCCACCGGCAGCATGACGATGATGATGATGACCTGCGGCAGGGAGCGGAAGCAGTTGATGATGGCGCCCAGCACCGTGTGCAGGGGCACGCAGGGGAAAAGCCCCTCCCGCCCGGTCAGCACCACCACCAGTCCCAAGATCACGCCGAACAGCAGCACGAAAACGGAAGAGATCACCACCATATACATGGTCTCGCCCAGCGCGGGGATCACCTGATCCCAGACCTCTTTTGAAAAACTGTGCATCAGCACTTCCCAGAACGAATATTTATAAAGGCTCATGCTTTTTCCTCTCTGTACAGCGGACTTCTGCGGCCGGCCGTGCGCTCCTCATGCCGCGGGACGCCGGATCCGTTGCCTGACGGCCGCGGCTCTCAGCTTTCCCAGCCGCTGGCGCGCAGCTTGTTGTAAACGCTGATGAAATTCCTTGCGGTTTCGCACTGCGGATTTTCAAAGATTTCCCGGACGCTGCCCTTTTCCAGAAGCTCTCCGTTTTCCATCACGGCCACCTGATCGCAGGTATACCTGATGACCTCCAGCTCATGGGTGATCAGGATGATCGTCAGCCCGAGCTTTTGGTTGATCTCCTTGATCAGATCCAGAACGGAAATCGTGGTCTGAGGGTCCAGCGCGCTGGTGGCCTCGTCGCTCAGCAGCACATCCGGCTCGTTGGCCAGCGCCCTGGCGATGCCCACCCGCTGCTTCTGTCCGCCGGAAAGCTGCCCCGGATAGGCGTCCTTCTTATCCGTCAGCCCCACCAGCTCCAAAAGCTCGTCGATCCGCTTCCGGATGTCCTCTTTCTTCCATTTTTTGATCTTCAGCGGATAAGCGATATTCTCATATACCGTCATGGAATCAAACAGGTTGAACTGCTGGAAGATCATGCCGATCTTGCTGCGCTGCAGATCCAGTTCCTTCTTGTTCAGAGAGGTGACGGTCTTGTCCCCGATCCGCACGGTGCCGCTGTCCGGCTCCTCCAGACGGTTGATGCAGCGGACCAGCGTGGACTTCCCCGCGCCGGAAAACCCCACGATACCGTAAATCTCTCCCTTTTTCACCTCCAGATCGATGCCCTTGAGCACCTGCACCGAGCTTTTCTTATTATGAAAGGTTTTGCAGAGATTCTTTACCTCAATGAAATATTCTTCCATTATGTCCCTCATTCCGCCGCGCAGACGGCACGTGAACCGAATCCTGTTCTTCAAACAAAAACATAGTAAGTTTGTCTATCTGATTTGTCAAGTATTTTTTACGATACAGTCTCCAGCAGAATTTCCCGGCCGAGGGCGAACGAATAAAGGATCCTCTCCTTCACTTTTTTTCCGGTGAGCCGTTCCAGCGCCTGCGCATAATAGTCCAACTGCACCCGGTAACGCCGCGCCAGCTCTTCCGCATCCTTCACAGCATCGGTCTTATAATCCGCCACGACCAGCTCCCCGTTTTCCTCAAAAAACACGTCGATGATCCCCTGGATCAAAACGGTCTCCTGCTCCGGGAATTCCGGTTTCAGGCGGCTGGCCGGTATTCCCAGCACAAACGGCTGCTCCCGGAACAGATTTCCCTCCGCCAGCGCCGCCCGCATCCGCTCCGCCAGAGGAGAGGCCAGAAACCGCTCCATCTTCCCGGGGTGAATGGCCTTCGCGTACGCCTCGGACAGCTCTCCGCTCTCTCTTTTCTCTTCGATCACCTCGCGGATCCTCTCCCGGGTCCAGCCTGCTTCTTCCTTTTTCTCAAACGGAAACAGCTCCAGAAGCCGATGGTAAGCGCTGCCCCGAAATGCTCCGCCCGGACCTTCCTCCCTCTCTTCCACGAACCGGGGAACATAAGGGACGGCCACCTCTTCCCGGAACAGCACGTCGCCGCCCTCCGCCATCTCCCGTATTCCCGCCAGCTTCAGTTCGGAAACGGTGGTCTTCGCGAACAGCCCCGACAGGTTCCCGTGCGCATAGGGCGTCCTGATCCGCTGCTCCAAACGCCTGCAGTCCCCGGAACCGAGATAGTCGCGGGGATCGGAATGCAAAAGCGTATCGCGCAGCTTTTTTCCGTCCGCCATCCGGACGAGATCCTTTTTCACCAGCTCCGCTTCCCCCATACAGCGTATCGCGTATCCGGACGCCTGCCAGGGCGCCAGCAGCATGTCCAGATAACAGGAGGCCCCCTGAAGCTGCATCGCCAGGGCGCCGCCCTGTATCCCAACCGAAGCGCCTCCGTCAGCGCCGTCGGACGGCACGGCCTTTTCTCTGCACGCCGCCGTCAGAATGAGCTTTTCCTCCGCCCTGGTCATCGCCACATAAAGGATCCGCAGTTCCTCCCCCAGGCTGTCCTGCTCCAGCTTTTTGGACAGCACGCGCTTTTTCAGGGACACCCGCTTCGTTCTCGCCTCCGGATCCACACAGTCAATGGCCAGCCCCAGATCCATGTCCATGATGACGGGCTGACTGAGCTCCTGCCGGTTGAAGCGCCTGGACATTCCGCACAGGAAACAGACCGGGAACTCCAGACCCTTGCTTTTATGAATGCTCATGATCCGCACCACATCCGCGTTTTCATCCAGATCGCCCGCTTCTCCGTAGTCGATTTCATACTTCTCCAACTGCTCCATATAGCGGATGAAATGAAACAGGCCGAAATAGCTGGTCTTTTCAAAGCTTTCCGCCCTGGTCAGAAGCATCTCCACATTGGTGCGCCGTTTCGTCCCGCCGGGCATGGCCGCTGCCTCATATAAGTAGCCGGTCTCTTCAAAAAATTTCTCCAGCAGGCTGTGAATGGGCAGATAAACCGCGTATTCCCGGAATCTTCGGATCAGATTCAGAAACGTCCGGCATTTTTCGGCAAGCTCCGTGCCGCCCTTTTCGGCCGTTTCCTCCAGACAGACATACAGCTTCTTCCTCCGCGCCTCCTCCCCCGCTCTCAGCATGGCGATCTCCTCATCGGAGAAGCCTCCGATGAAGGAATGCATCACGCCGAAAAGCGGGATATCCTGCAGCGGATTATTCAGTATTCGCAAAAAATGCAGGACATTCTGCACCTCCTGAGCCGCAAAATATCCCGTACGGGATGTCACATGGACCGGGATGTGTTCTTCCTCCAGCGCCTGCTTGAAAATTTCATCCCATCCGGAAACGGTGCGCAGCAGGATCACGATATCTCCATAGGACACCGGGCGCAGCTTTCCCGTGTTTTTATCCCGCACACATAAATGGCCCATGAGCTCCCGGATCCGGGCCGCCGTCATCCGCGCTTCCCGCTGTCTGGCCTTCTCCCCGGTTTCGTCCGTAACCGCCAGCAGAAGCTCCGGATCATAAGGGCTTGCCCCGTCCGAAGCGGTTTCCTGCCCGCCGGCCCCGCTTTCCGTCCCCCGTGACTGCCGTACCGGCGCAGGGGGCTGCGGAAACTGCGCCGCCGCGGCAAGCGCCGCATCCTGATCGTATTCCACGCCTCCCAGCTCCCGGTGCATGATCCGGGAAAAGACCGCATTCACGCAGTCCGTCACCTGCGGGCGGCTCCTGAAATTCTGCTTCAGATCCACCCGGATGCCGCTCCCGTCCGCTTTCCGGTACTGTTCGAATTTTTCCATAAACAGCTCCGGTCGGGCCAGGCGGAACTTGTAAATGCTCTGTTTTACATCCCCCACCATGAACCGGTTGTAACGCTCCAGCGCTTCTCCGGAAATGCTTTCCAGCAAAAGCTCCTGCACCAGATTGGAGTCCTGATATTCGTCGATCAGGATTTCCGCAAAATGCGCCCGGTACTCCTCCGCCGTCTTCGTCGCAAAAACGGAACCGTCCTCCCGCACGGTCAGAAGGATCTTCAGCGCGAGATGCTCCATATCCGCAAAGTCCAGCAGATTCCTCTCCCGCTTTTTCTCCTCCAGGCGGCGCATGAACTCCAGCGTCAGATCCACCAGCATCTGCAGGGCCGGGGCCGCCCTGCGCATATCCTCCGCCCAGACGGCCGGAGGAAGAGCAAACCAGGTGTCCCTCAGGGCGCCCAGCAGCTTTTTCATCCTGTCCCGGCCTTTTTTCACCGCCTCACGCTTCAGCGGGGATATGGAAGCATCCTGCTTTCCGGGAAGACGTGCAAAGGAAATCTCCCGAACCGCCTCAAAAAAAGCCGCGGCATTCAGCGCGTCTCCTTCTCCTCGGCCCGCGGCGCAGCGCAGCCTCTCCACCAGGGCACGGTCCGCGTCCAGCGCGGCAAGATACGGATAGGGGCCGTCCGGCTGTCCGCAAAGCGCCGACGCCTCCGCGATCTGCTGTTCACAGGCCCGCAGCGTTTTTTCCACACTGTCTCCCAAAAAGGCGAACCAGTCCGTCTTCTCCATCTGCTCCGGCGAAGAAACCGCAAAATCCTCCCTGTGGGATAAAAGCCATTTCTCCGGCCATGGATGGCTCACGGCGAATTCGCGCAGGGAAAGGATCAGCTCACCCAGCCTGCCGTCCCGGCCGTTGGTTTCAAAGCATTCCACGCAATGCAGGAACGCGGGCTCCTTCCGTGCGTAAGCATCCTCCAGAAGCTCTCCCAGCACATCCTGCGCCAGCAGCTTCTGCTCCCCGTCATCCGCCACCCGGAAATCCGGCTCCAGTCCGATCTCCTGAAAGTGATTGCGGATCAGATACAGACAAAAGCTGTCGATGGTGGTGATCTGGGCATTGTGCAGCAGGGTGAGCTGCCGCTGCAGATGAATATCCCCCGGCCTCTCCTGCGCTCTGGCGGTCAGAGCCGCTTCCACCCTCTCCCGCATCCCGGCCGCGGCAGCATTGGTAAAGGTCACCACAAGAAGTCTGTCGATGTCCACCGGAGCCTTCGGATCGCTGACCAGCTCAACGATCCGCTCCACCAGGACCGCCGTCTTTCCGGATCCCGCCGCCGCGGAAACCAGGATATTACAGCCTCTCAGATCGATGGCCCGCCGCTGGTCATCCGTGAATTTCGCCGCCATCGGACACCTCCTGTCTGATGCGCGCAAGCGCCTCATCCTCCTCCAGGAGTTCCAGCTCCCGCGTCACATATCCGCCGATCTGCCTGTCAAAGCCGCATACCCTTCGGTAAGGGCAGAATTCGCAGGCGTTCCTGTCCCTGTGCACACAGGGATCCAGGGCGATCCGGCCGTTCAGGATCTGCTGTCCCATCTGCCGGATCCTTTTCTCCGCAAACGCGGATATATTCCGGAAATCCGCCTCCTCCAGAAGACCGGAACCGGGGCCCTCTTTCTTCTTTCCGCGCTCCGCCGTCACCACATCGGAGGAATCCGCAAAGCCCTCGTCCAGACCGTGCAGAACGCTTTCGCTGGCATTCACCACGCCTGTGGCGCGCAGCTCCCGGAGGATCTGCGCATTGATCTCTTCCGGGCTCATTTCCTCTTTTTTCATCTCTATGACCGGGTCCTTCACCTGGTAATAGAGCATCGCGGCCGGGATCACCTCTTTGCCGGGATGATTTCTGGCGGTCATTTCCATGGCCGCGTTCAGATAGACTACCAACTGGAGCTGCAGCCCGTAATACAGTGCCGACAGAGAAAAGCTCCTGCTTCCGGACTTGTAATCCACCACCTTCACATAGATCCTGTCTTCCTCTTCCCTGACATCCATCCGGTCGATGCGGCCCCGCAGACGCATTTTCTCCTCTTCGCCCAGCGCGATATTGACCGCATCCAGATCCTCCGCCACCGAAAAGGACACCTCGAACTGTTCCGGCACAAAGCTGCCCTTTTTGAGCTGATACTGCATGGCCTGCACCGTCCGGAACAGGATCCGCCGGATCCTCGTGATCATATAGGCGCTGCGGGCGCTGTCAAAAAGGACCGTATTGTTATAGGCGGCGGCATAAGCGTCCAGCGCTTCCGTTACCAGACGTTCCCCCGCCTCCCGCGGAAAATCCAGCCACGTATAGCCGTTTTCCTTCAGCTTTTCG
The DNA here is from genome assembly GCA_947627215.1 of uncultured Eisenbergiella sp. Classification (GTDB taxonomy): domain Bacteria; phylum Bacillota; class Clostridia; order Lachnospirales; family Lachnospiraceae; genus Gallintestinimicrobium. Next base: position 21,669 of record CANQVD010000021.1, on the reverse strand, counting down.
GCAAAAATCTCCAGGACTCCATGGAACAGGTTTCCCAGATCCGCCGCCTCAAAGGAAAATTCCTTCTGCTCCGCCAACTGCAGACCGTAGCGCAGGAAATGAGAATAGGCGCAGGCGGCATACTGCTCCAGGCGGCTCACGCTTCCCAGAAGAGTCCTCCCGTAAAGCGCCGCCGCCACCGCCCTGGTCAGGGGAGTCTCCCGATACCGCAGGAACGCGGTATCCGTCAGCTTCCCGCTCCACGCGGCATAAACCTGATCCCTCCGATAGAGGTGGTACAGGGTGAAAAAAGAACGCTCCTCCTCCTTTTGCAGTCTGCCGTCCGCGAATCGGCGCAGCCCTGCGGCCAGATACCGCCTGCCGTCCTTCAGAGACTGAATCTGTTCCCATACCGGCTCCGTCTCCGGACGCTGTACACGCAGCTCCGGGAACAGGCGCTGCACCTGCCCGATCAGAAAGCTGGGACGCAGCGCCCGTCCCTCCGCGTTCATCCGCGCCCAGGACAGGATGAGTCTCTCCGACGGCTTCGTCATGTTCAGATACAGATAGAGGCGCTGAATGTACATCTGCTGCCGGGGCGAGGGCGCCAGCTCCATGCCGGCCCCGGCCAGGAATTCCCGATCCAGCTCCGAAAGGATCCCTCCCCTTCCCGCGTTCCGGGGAATATATCCGTCGTTGATCCCCGCAAAAAACAGCGCCTTCACCGGCTTCAGGCGCGTGCGCTCCATATCTCCCACCACCACGCGGTCCACGTTCTGGGGAATGGTCCCCACCTGGATCTCATCAAAGCCGGCGTCCAGAATCTTCGCGAACTCCTCCGCCTTCACCGGCTCCTCTCCGATCAGGCTGACAATCTGATCCAGCAGATCCATCACCAGCCGGTAGATCTGCGCGTATTCTCTCTCCCGCACGGCATCCTGTTCCCGTGCGAATTTTTCCTCAAACCGTTTCAGCTTCTGCTGCACGCCGTTTGCCGCAATAAACCGGTACAGCCCTTCGGCGAAATCCGCCGTTTTCCGGAACGTCCCGAACAGCGGTTCCAACTGCGCGGTCAGGCGCACGCGCAGGGCGTTCAGCTCCTCCAGCTCCCGCAGGGGGGCCTCCATATCCCGCGTACGGCAGACGAACAGGGTCTCCCATTTCTTCCGTCCCCGGATTCCCGCGGAACGGACGTAATTTTCCAGCCTGTCCGTTTCTTCCGGCGAAAAATCCGCCAGTCCGCTGCGCAGATACCGGAAAACGGCCTCAAAGCTGTAATTCTGCACCCGCACCTGCAGGGCGCTTTTGATGTATTCGATGAACGGATTCAGCCCGATCCCCCGGGTCCTGTCCACATACACCGGGATATCCAGCGCCTGAAACTCGCGCTCCACGCTGCTGCCATAATCTCCCAGATCGCCGCAGATCACGGCGATATCCCGATAACAATATCCCTTTTCCCGCACCAGCCGCCGGATCGCGATGCCGATCTGATGAACCTCTTCCCGCTGCGCGGAGGCCTCCATCAAAACGATCTCATCTGACAGGGTTCCGCCGCCGGGATCCGCCGTTTTCCCCGCGTCCGTTCCGGGAAACGGCGTCATCGGATACCGAAACAGGCTCCGTTCCAGATAGGCAAGCTGGCCGCCGCGCGAAAAACGGGGCGGCACCTCCGGCGTCAGCAGGATCGGCCTTTCCACCGCCGCGCCCGCTTCCTGCGCCAGCCGTGTCAGAGAAGCCACCGTTTTTTTGCTCAGGGCGAACAGCTCCTGTTCTCCGGTCCCGCCGAACGGATCCTCACGGGCATCCATGGTGACGGTGACGGTCACCTCTCCCGCCAGCCTCAGCAGTTGGTAAATGACCTTATTCTGCACCGGCGTAAATCCCGTAAAGCCGTCGAACACCACCGTACTGCCCGGGATCAGCCGGGACTTCGGGAGCAGGGACGCCAGCACCTCCAAAAGCTCCTCCGCCGTCAGAAACCGATCCTGTATGAATTTCAGAAATCCCTCGTAAACGACTCCGAGATCCTTCAGCTTGTGACACAACTGCCCTCGCTTCTGCGAAAAATCCGCCAGCTTTGCCAGCTCCTCCGGCCCGATCCCGTACTGCATGAATTCAGAAATCGAGGATTTCACCTCATGCACATAGCCGGTCCGTCCCAGATTCCCGCCGATGAGGGGCATCTGCTCCCTGCGCTCCGCGGCGACCCTCCGCACGATCAGGCTTTTCCCGGTATCGTCCAGCATGGGCATGCCGTCCGCCCCCAGCTCTTCAAAGATCCGGTGGGCAAGACGGCTAAAGCTCAGGACATCGATGTTCATGATGCCCTTTTTTTCATGCATGGTCACCAGGTCCATCTGCGTCTGCATGGTGAACTGATCCGGCACGATGACAAAAAATTTCTTCTCCGGCGCGGCCTGCGACCGCGCAATGATTCTTCGGTAAATATAGGTGCTTTTCCCCGCGCCCGAAGCGCCGATCACAAAACCGAGAGACATCTGTTTCACTCCTTTGCGGCTGACAGACGGCATCGCTCCCCAAAGGCGGATACCGGTCGCCTGTGCGCCCTCTGCCCCGTTTTCCGGCCGCGGGCCCGCAGGGTCCTCACCCCTGCAGCACGCTGTCCTCGCCCTCCGGCAGGATCAGGCCGAGCAGGATGCCCACCACGGCGGCCAGCGCCAGACCGGAAATCGTCACGGTTTCCGTGACCGGAATGCTGTCGCAGCCGATGCCCAGCACCAGAATGATGGCCGCGGTCAGAAGATTGCGGCTGTTGCCGAAATTGAGCCGGGAATTGATCAGGATCCGGACGCCCACCGCGGAGATCATGCCGTAGAGGACGATGCTGATGGCCCCGGTCACGGGAGAGGGCAGGCTGGTGATGAAGCCGCCGAACTTCCCGATCGTACCAAGCACGATGGCGAACACCGCGGCGATGCGGATGATGGAAGGATCGTACACCTTCGTCACCGCCAGAACGCCCGTGTTTTCTCCGTAGGTCGTATTGGCGGGGCCGCCCAGCAGACCGGCCAGCGCCGTGGCGAGGCCGTCGCCCAGAAGCGTGCGGTGCACGCCGGGATCCTCAAAGAAATTCTGCCCCACGACCGCGCCGTTGGTCGTGATATCGCCCACATGCTCGATCATCGTCACCAGCGCGATGGGGGCCACCGCCATGATGGCGTCCATGCGGAAGGTGGGCAGGCAGAGGATCTGGGAATAAATGGCCTGATCCATAAAGGAGATCCAGTGGGCCTGGCGGACCGCCGTAAAGTCACAGAAGCCAAGCGGCAGGCAGACCAGATAGCCCACGATGATCGCGAACAGAATAGGCATCAGATTAAAGATCCCTTTGGCCCAGATGGAAACCACGATGACCGTGGCCAGCACCACCACCGTTACCAGAATGGATTTCATGCTGAACACGCCGTCGTGATAAAAAGCGCTGTTGATGGCGGACGCGGACAGCCGCAGGCCGATGACGATGATCACAGGGCCCGTGACGATGGGCGGCAGCAGCTTATTCACCTTTTCATAGCCGAAAATTTTGATCAGCAGCGCGAACACCACATACACCAGACCGGCGACGATCAGCGCGCCCTTTAAGGCCGCCAGCTTTTCCAGATAGTCCAGATCCCCCACCCGGGAATCCCCCAGGACCGCCATGATGCCCGCCATGAACGCGAAGCTGGAGCCCAGAAAAACCGGCACCTTTTTCTTCGTCACCAGATGGAACAGCAGCGTGCCCAGGCCCGCGCAGAACAGCGTGATGGAAACGTTCAGTCCCGTCAGCGTGGGCACCAGCACCGTCGCGCCGAACATGGCCAGCGTGTGCTGAATCCCCAGAACGATCTTCTGACCCCAAGTTCTTTCCTTCATTTGTCTTCCTCCTCCTTTTTAAGAAACTGAATATGGGAAACGCATCCCGCGCTTTTTGCGGGCTGCGGATCTCAAACGCCGTATCCTCCTGCCGCCGGCGGATCCCAGAGCCGGCTGCGCCTCCGCTGCCTGCGGACTCAGAACAGCACCTGCGTCTTCGCGGGCTGCGTTTTCACCAGCATCCTGCCTTCGCGGCAGGAGAAAAGCACCTCGCTCTTCCGGTTCAGGGCGTCATAAAAGTTCTCCGCGTTCAGGATGATGAAGCTGGCGGGATTGCCCTCCCGAATCCCGTAGGAATCCCCCAGGTGCAGCGTCCTGGCCGCATTATGGGTGATCAGCTTATAGGAATCCATGATCTCCTCATATCCCATCATCTGACATACATGCAGGCCCATGAACACGCAGTCCCGCATGTTCCCGGTGCCCAGCGGATACCAGGGATCGAAAATGTCGTCGTGCCCGAAGGACACGTTGCAGCCCGCGGCCAGCAGCTCCTTCACCCGGGTCACGCCCCGGCGCTTCGGATAGGTATCCGCCCGGCCCTGCAAATGGGTGTTGACCAGCGGATTGGACACGAAATTGATCCGGCTCATCTTCAGGAGGCGCATCAGGCGGTTTACATAAGCATTATTATAGGAATGCATGGCCGTGGTGTGGCTGGCCGTCACCCGATCCGAAAGCCCCGTTTCCAGCGCGCGGCAGGCCAGCGTCTCCAGACCCCTGGAGGCCTCGTCGTCGATCTCGTCGCAGTGCACATCGACGAGCTTATCGTATTTCTCCGCCAGACTGCAGGCGTAATTCAGAGATTCCACGCTGTATTCCCGGGTGAACTCATAGTGGGGAATGGCCCCCACGCAGTCCGCGCCCATCCGCACGGCCTCCTCCAGCAGCGCCTTCCCGTTGGGATAGCTTAAGATCCCCTCCTGCGGAAAGGCCACCACCTGAATGGTCACAAGATCCTTCAGTTCCTCCCGCAGCTCCAGCATCGCCTCCATGGCGGTCAGGGACGGATCGGTCACATCCACATGGGTGCGCACAAACTGAACGCCGTTGGCCGCCTGCATGCGCACCACCCGGTTCACCCGCTCCTTCACGTCCGCCGCGGAAAGCCGTTCCTTGCGTTTGCTCCAGAGCTCGATCCCCTCAAACAGCGTGCCGCTGCGGTTCCAGTCGGGCTCTCCCGCCGTCAGACAGGTATCCAGATGCACATGGGACTCGATAAAGGGCGGCAGAATCATGCAGCCGCGCCCCTCGATCACTTCCTCCCCGGGCAGGGGCACCTGATGCTTGGCAAATTTGACAAAAGTCCCGTTTTCCACCCGAATATCCGTCGTATCGGGATCATTCTCCAGATGAATGTGTTTGATCAGCATATTCCCTCTCCTTGCTGTGAGATTTTAAAAAAGCGTACGGAAAACCGTACGCTTCGCTTTTACTTTTTGCGGCTGAAAGCCTCTCCCGCCAGATAACAGATACACGCCACAACCATGCCGTTGATGGAGGCGATGCCGACGGGGACCAGATTCGCCACCGCCGCGCCGAGAACGACGCCCGCCACGGCAAACCAGTTCACCTGCTGTCCGATCTCGTCCCAGCGCTCATATTCCTTCGCGTGACAGAAATAACCGAGTACCAGGATCGCGCCCACAGGAGGCAGCGTACAGTTCAGGATGTTCAGCCAGCCCACAAAATTATCATACAGCCAGATGGCCGTCACCGTACCCAGCACGCCCGAAATCAGGACCATGGGGCTTTTCCTGATCTTGGTGATATTGGAAAGGCCGAGTCCCGCGGAATACAGCGCGTTGTCGTTCGTCGTCCAGATGTTCAGCCCCAGCACCAGAATCGCGAACACCGTCAGGTTCAGCGCGATCATCACCTCAAAAATATCGTTGCCGCCCACATATACGCCGCTGACGGCCCCGAAACAGAACATCAGGCTGTTGCCCAGGAAAAACGCGATCACTGTCACGATAACCGCCTGTTTCGCGCTTTTCGCGAACCGGGTGAAATTGGGCGTCGCCGTGCCGCCGCTGACGAAGGAACCGATCACCAGTCCCGCGCCCGCCACGACGCTCATGCCCTGATGCTCAGCGAACTTTTCCGCCAGGGACATATCGCCGTTTCGGACCGCGATGACCATCGCCGCAATGCCCAGCACCGCGATCAGCGGAACGGATATATAGCTGACGACGGTCATGGCCCGGATGCCGAAGAACGCGGAGGCGGTCATACAGACGCCCGCCGCAGCCACCAGCACATAGGGCACCCACGCCGAATCCGGCGCCACCAGCTTCGCCACCGGGATCGCGAACATCGCCACGCCCACGCCGAACCATCCGATCTGCGTGAAGCTGATCAGAGCGGAAGGAAGATAGGAGCCCTTCGCCCCGAAGGAATGCTGTGCCAGCAGATCCAGGGAAAGGCCGGTCTTCGCGCCCACATAGCCCAGCGCCCCGGTATAGGCCCCCAGGATGACGCCGCCCAGAAGAAGCGCCTTCCAGAATCCCGCCAGATCCAGGGAAAGCCCCAGCGTCTGCCCCGTCCACATGCTGGCCGAAAAGAACGTGAAGCCCAGCATGATCATGAACATCGTCAGAAAGCTTCGTCTCGCCCCGGCGGGAACCGGCGACAGCGAATAGTCCGGATCCGTTTTTTTCATTTCCTGTCCACTCATCTCTAGCCCTCCTGAAAAAAACCCATTTCATTAAAAATACTACAGTTTCTCTCGGATGGCAACAGGAAATTTCATTTTCCGACATCTTTTTTCCGGGCCGGACGGGCCGTGCCGAAGACGGCTCACTTGTTCATCTTATAGACCGGATCGGCCGGATATCCGCCCCTGATCTTCTGCATCCCGCGCTGGATCGCGTCCTTCGATGTCTTCCAGTCCGCATCCCTGTTCAGATAGTCGAACTTCTCGATGAGCCAGTCCACATCGGCCGACATGCGCTCCGTATTCTTTCGCATCACCTCAAAGATCATCGGATAAAAATCCGCCTTCTCCTTATCGTTGAGGCGCGTGTCGGAGCCGCTGCACAGCTCGCCGAAATGATGCAGGCAGAAGCCCTTGCCGTTTTTGATCTTCTCCACAAACGCGGGATCGTTCTTATAAAGATAGAAAAAAGTATCCAGATAGCGCTCGTATTCCTTCTGAAAACGGTCGCAGATATAGCAGGTGCTCTCCTTTTCGCTCACCCACTGACCGATGGCGTTGTTCGCCGCCGCCTTGCGAAACCGGTCGGCCATGCTCACCCTGCCGGGCCTGAACTGTCTGAACTGCGCGTCCATTTCCTTCAGCAGCTTTTTGTAATAGGTTTTCAGAATCCAGCCGTTCCCCAGCGTATTGCCGTAATCGAACATTTTTTTCATGTGCGCGCGGCAGAAGCCCTCCCGGTCCGTATCCTCCCGGACATCGCTCTCCATATAGGAAGCGCAGGAGCCCAGCACAAAATCCATCAGATCCTGCTCCACATTGCGCTCGATGTAGCAGAACGGGCATTCGTCGTTGGCGTTTACCGCGTCGTTGAGCGGTATCGTATACAGCTTCTCTTTCATGGTTCCCTCACATTCCGCCGCCGCAGCGGCTTTTTTATCGAACAGACATCCGCCCGGCCCGCCCGCATCCGCCGGCCGCCCGCAATCACGGCTCCCGGCGTCCCGATACGGCCCGCGCCCGTCTTTTCAATCCTTCCTTCCCGTCCACGCGCGCTGCAGCATATCGATATACGCTCCCACCTCATCGTACAGCTTTTCCGGCGTGAAATCATAGCGCAGGGTCATTTCCTCCGTCACCCCGCGGACCACATGGCGAACCAGGCTGATGAGCCGCGCGGAATCCCCGATCCCGGCATAGACGCTGTAATCCGCCTGCATAAAACAGGATTCCATCCATTCCCGGTAATCCCGCCGTCTCTCTCCGGTGGCCTCCGCCGCTTCCGGACAATCCTCGGCCATCCCCCGGTTGATGAACTGCTGCATGCAGGGATACAGCTTCATCACCTGCATCTTCGCCCGCTCTATCTGGCGCACCAGCTCAAAAAAGTCCGTTTCCGACCGCCTCACCTCATGGGAATACTCCAGCAGCATAAACCGCACGCTGTAATCGAACAGAAACGCATACAGTCCCAGCTTGCTCTCAAAATAATGAAAAAGCAGCCCCTTGCTGATCCCGGCCCGGCGAACGATATCGTCCGTGCTGGCATGCCTGTAATCCTCCGCCGCGAACGCGGAAAGCGCCGCGTTGATGATCCGGTTTTGCTTCTCCTGTTTCAGATCGAAAAATTTATCGTTCATGATACAGCCCCTCATATGACCTAACCGCAATTTTATCATAACACAACCGTATCTTCGCTTCAACCTTTTCATTCTTCCAATTCCGGCCCGCCGCCCCCGAAAATACCGGAAGCCGCCCGGCCAAAGCCCCCGGCAAAAAGGGGCGCCCGCGTCCGTTCCTTTTCCGGACACGCTTCCGCTCGAAAGAAAAACGCAGCGGACACCAGGCTCAGCGGCGTCCTGACGGACTTGCTTCGCCAAGTGCCGGCGTTTTTCTACGGTCCGGGAAAATGGAACGGACGCGGGCGCCCCTTTTTGCCGGGGGCTTTGGCCGGGCAGCCTCTTGCCCGCGATTTTTAAAGAATTTTTATACATAGTCCCTTTTCAATTCCGCAAAATAGTATTAAAATAGAGGGAGTAAATCTGAACACACTGATGGAGGGATATCATGGCAAAAAAATTGGGCAAGTTTCTGGCATTCGCGGCGGTAGCCGGCGCGGCGGCGGCAGGTACCTACTACTATTTGCAGAACAGAAAGGCGAAGGAAGAAAAGGAGAACGACAATTTTCCGGATCTTTCCCCGGAGGAGGACGCTTTTGATGACGACGGACTCGACGAGGGCGCCTTTGACGACGACGATTTCGAGGACGAGAGCGAGCCGAAGGAATCGCATATTTTTTCCAAAACCACCTCGGAGCACGGACATACCTACGTCACGCTGGATCTGAAAGCGGCGCAGGACAAGGCGGCCACGCTGCGCGATAATGTGACGGCCAAAGCGGAGGAAACCGTTTCCAAAATCAAATCCAACAATGAATACAAGGCGGTCAGCGAGAAGATCACCGAGACCGTCAGCAAGATCAAAAACAGCGAAAAGCTTCAGTCCGTAGACAGCCACCTGGAGAATGCGCTCCACAAGGTCCGGGAGGCCACGGAAAAGGCCATCGATTCCGTCAGCGGGAAGCTGGAAAAGGGGACGGCGCAGGAACCGGAGGATCCGCAGACGGCGGATGTCCCGGCGGACGCGGCTGAGGGCGCTGCGGCGCCCGAGCCGGTGGAAGCTGCGGAAAGCGCTGCGGCTCCCGAGCCGGTGGAAGGCCCCGCCGTCTGCCCTGAAGCAGCGGATGCGGCGGGCGAAACGGCCGGTCCTGCGGAAACCGCGGCGGACACGCCCGCGGAAAATGCCGCCGACGGCGCTGCGGAGGCTGCTGCAGCGGAAGAAGCCGGCGCTGTGCCAGAGGAACCCAAGCCGGAAAGCGCTTTCTGACACCTTCCGGGGCCTGACGCATCCGGAAAGGGATTTCCATTCCGCGGCACAGTCCGCTGATCCTTCTGATTCTTCAAAAAGGCCATTTTCGGGAATCCGGAAATGGCCTTTTTTATCGTTTCGTTATGGATTTTTCTTTCGTTACGGATTTTTCGGATCAGCGGCCTCCTCCGCTGCCGCGGGAACCGCCTCATATGCCGCTGCGCCGGGCGCTTCCGCGTCCGTCGGAATATCCTCCGCCCCGGGCGGAACATCTTCCTCCGCCGCCTGCGCGGGCGTTTCCTTTCGTCCGGATAACGCCGCCTGTATTTTCCCGTACAGAGGCGTGAACCGTACAATGACCACCACAGCCGCCAGTACCAGCAGCCAGGGGGCCCGATCCAGCACAGCCTGCAGGATGGAAAGCGCCACGAGCAGAACCACGATGACGATCAGCCATCTGTTCCCTTTCGCCTTACCGTCCGCAGGTCCGCTGACCTGAGAAACCGCGCTGTCCAGCATCTTTCCCAACGATCCGCTGTTCAGATTTTCCTTTGCGGTGGCCTCCAGCCGGGTCGCTGTCTCATTCACCCAGACCGTAGCGTCGTCGAGCTTTTTGCGCGCCTTATCCAGGTCGAGCTCCGGCACATTGATGGTGATGGTAGATGTATTTCCCTTCTGTGGAGCCGGTTCCGGCTGCGGGGACGGCGTCGGCTTTTCCCCGTCAGCATCGGGGACCGTGACCTCCGGGACATGCCCCGTTTCATGGCAGGCACCCAGCTCCCGCGCCGTATACAGCTTGGCCATCGCCTCGTCCACCGTGCCATAGCTGTGCCAGTGGATCGCCTGCAGACGGCTGTTGCGCAGCGCCATGCCTCCCTCCAACTGTACGTCGTCCAGATAAATCAACAGGCGGTTTTTCACCTGGCTCTCTCTGGCCTGGTGCAGCTCGTCCTTACAGTTGTCCGAAGCGAGATAGCTGCGCGACAGAAACGCAAAAAAATACGTGCACCTGGCCAGGTAATGCTGAATATCGTCCGCCCACTCGGTGCCCGGATCGATCCCTTCGTCATACCAGAACCGGAACCCGTCTGCCGCCAGACGGTTGAGAATGGGCCACACGCGCTCGCTGTCAGCATGCGCATAGCTGATAAAAATATATGGCTTACGGCCTTTGTAAGGGATCGGCTTATCCATCTGTATTCCTCTTTTTCTTTTTCCCGGGTACGGGACATCCTCTGTTTTTCTGCGCCAAAACAATTTTATCAGTTTTTATTCCGCATGTAAACATGAAAAAGAGGAAAAATACCGGCCTTCTGTCCGCGGAAAGCCGCTTTTTCCAGGAACCGGAACGCCCTGCTCAGCTCTCAAAGGGCCGCACGCGCAGCGTCGCCCCCAGGGAGGCGCAGATTTTCCGGCAGCGCTCCTGTTCCTCGGGCGTGGTCACCACATCCACCACCGTCATCACCACGTTGGGCACGAACGCCGTGCATTCCTTCGTGAAGCGGAGCATGGCGTCATAGGATTCGATGCCGAATTTCGGCCGGACGATCTCGCAATACGCTTCCCGGTTCGTGGCGTTCAGGCTCACGGACACGGTATCGATCAGCCCCATCAGCCTGGGAGCCGTATGCTGTTTCCAGAGCAGATCGGCCAGACCGTTGGTGTTGATGCGGATCGGAATACTGCTCTCCTTTTTCACATGGGCCGCGACCCGCAGAAGATCGGCCAGCCGTTCCGTGGGTTCCCCGTATCCGCAGAAAACCAGTTCGCTGTGACGGTCAAGCTCCCAGGCGTCGATGCTCTCGCACACCTCCTCCACCGTCGGTTCCCGGTCCAGCCAGAGCGGCTGGGAACCGTAAATGCTGTCTCCGTTGCCGCGCAGACAGAAGGTACACGCGCAGGGACAGCGGTTGGTCATGTTCACGTAGATCCCGTTTTTCACGGGATATGTGATGGTCATCATATTTCGTTTCCTCCGTTTCTGATGCTCTCGACCGCGCGGAACGTCTTCTTTTTGCATCCGTTCCGCACGCACCGAATACGCCGGGCGCCTCTTTTCGGCACCCGGTCCGCACGTTCCCGGACGCGCCGGATCAGGAGAGCATTTCTTTTATCTTCATTTTATCAAAGATAGAGCCAAGCAGGATGAAAAGGATCGTGCTCAGCGCGGACTGCGTCACATATCCCGGAATGCCCGCCAGCGGCGCGGCAAAATTCCAGGTGATCAGCGATTCATACAGATAATAGCCGCCGATGCACACCGCCCAGGCCGGCAGAAGCGCCAGCAGATTCCGCGCGCAGACGATCCGGGACCGTTTGCTGGAGAAAAACAGCACGGCGACGGCCTTGATCGCCACGGTCCCCGGCGCCCAAAGGGCATACCCGCTCAGGCAGTCGGCCAGCATGGCCCCGACGGAACCGGCGAACACGGCATAGGGCGTCGGCAGGAGACAGGCTGCCAGATAAATAAACCCATCGCCCACATGGGTATAGCCTGTATGGCTGGGAATATGAAAATACGCCGTAAACACGAATATCACGGCGGCAAAAACACCTGACAGGCACATGCGCTGCACCTTCACGCGGTTCATGACCTCCTGTCCCTTTACCTCATGCATACTCATAACAGATCGCTCTCCTTTCCTTTTTGCGGAAGCCTTATCCTTCCGCCTCAAAGCTCCGTCAGAAATTCCTCAAAACAGATGCCGTCCGTCTTCGGCAGATCCAGCTCCAGCGCGCGCCGCAGCACCCTCGCGATGAAGGAGGAAGCGCTGCGCACGGACTCCGGAAACGGAACGCCGTTCACAGCGTCCGCCGCGATGATGGAGGAAAACACATCCCCCGTTCCCGAACGGCAGGGCCCGGTTTTGTGCTCCTTGAGCAGCACCGGCTCCCGGCCTTCCTCATATACGAAGTTTTCCAGATCGTCACCCCGCTCCAGCCCGGAAATCACGATTTTTTTCGGCCCCTGGGCACAGAGGCTTTCGCAGATATCAAACAGGGCGTCCTCCCGCAGATCCGCCCGGTACTGTGTCCCAGTGAGGATACAGGCCTCCGTCAGATTCGGCGTCAGGATATCCGCGAAGGGCAGAAGCGAACCCATCTGTTCCGCCAGCCGGGGCGAATAGGTGGGATAGAGCTTCCCGTAATCCCCCATGACGGGATCGACGACCGCGACCGTTTTCTCTCCCTTGAACCGCTCCATGAACCGCTTCACAATACCGATCTGCTCCGCCGAGCCCAGGAATCCCGTCAGAATACCGCAGAACTGCAGGTCCAGCCTGCTCCACTCGTCCATATAGGCGTTCATGTGCTCCGTAAAATCGGTATAATAAAAGCTGTCGAACCCCGTATGGTTAGAAAAGATCGATGTGGGCAGCGGACAGCACTGTATCTTCTTAGCCGAAATGATGGGCAGGGAAACCGCCAGGGAACATCGCCCGAAGCCGCAGAAATCGTTGATGACCGCGATCTTCTTCTGATGGTTGTGCGCCGAAGCTGTCCGAAGCGCGCACTCCTTTTTTTTCTCAGACACGTCCAAACCTCCCGCTTGTTTTTTCAACAAGGTCAGTATATAATGGTTTTGCATACATGATAATACTCAGAACAGGAGAATTTTATAATACCAGATGAACTATATCATTCAAAAGGACAGCGAATCACCCGCCTATCTGCAGCTCTACCGGCTGATCCGGGACGACATCATCCGGGGCGTATATCCCTGGGGGAACAGGCTGCCCTCCCGCCGGACCGCCGCTGCCGAGACCGGCGTCAGCACCGTGACGGTGGAGCATGCCTATGACCTTCTGTGCGAGGAGGGCTATATCGAGGCCCGGGAACGCAGCGGCTATTTCGTGAGCTTCCGGGTGGAGGACGGTTTTCTCGCTCCTGGCAGCGAGGACACCTCTCCGTCGGTTTTATCCACGCATTCTTCCGCCGACCGTTCCGCTCCGGAATTTCCCTTTTCCGTCCTGACCAAAACCATGCGGCGCGTCATGAACGACTTCGGGGAAACCATTCTCGACCGCTCTCCGGGACAGGGCTGTCTGTATCTGCGCCGTGCCATCAGCCAGTATCTGGCCCAGAGCCGCGGCATTTTCGCCGATCCGGCCCAGATCGTCATCGGTTCCGGTTCCGAATACCTTTACAGCCTGATCGTCGAGCTGCTGGGCCGGAACCGGACGTACGGGATCGAATCCCCTTCCTACAAAAAAATAGAGCAGGTCTATCAGGCCTGCAATGTCCGCTATGAGATGCTCCCGCTGGGAAAGGACGGCATCGAAAGCGCCGCCCTCTGGAAAAGCGGCGCCGACATCCTCCATATCTCTCCCTACCGCAGCTATCCCAGCGGTGTGACCGCCTCCGCCTCCAAGCGGCACGAGTACATCCGCTGGGCGGACACAGGGGACCGCTATCTGGTGGAGGACGACTTCGAATCCGAGTTCTCCGTTTCGAGAAAACCGGAGGAAACCCTGTTCACCCACACGGACCGGGAAAATGTGATCTACATGAACACCTTTTCCCAGACCGTCTCGCCGTCCCTGCGGACCGGCTATATGGTCCTGCCCGAACGCCTGTCCCCGCTTTTTGAAAAAAAACTCGGTTTTTACTCCTGCACGGTTCCTACCTTCATCCAGTACGTCCTGGCGGAGCTGATCCGGGGCGGCGATTTCGAACGGCACATCAACCGGGTGCGCAGACAGAAAAGAAGAGAGTACCGCTAAATAACTGAAAAGCTGCTGCTCCATAGATTGCTCATCTATTTTGCAGCAGCTCCGTCACGTTCCGATACAGACAGGCCGCCGCACAGCGTGTGACGGCCTCTCGTTTTTTCGTTCAGCCCTGCCTGGGCAGCTTGAAAGAGCTCTTCAGCGAAACGATGCGGTTGAACACCGGCGCCCCCTCTTTGGAATCCTTATAGTCCACGCAGAAATAGCCCTGGCGGACGAACTGGAAGCTCTCATAGGGCTTCGCGCCCCGCAGGGACGGCTCCAGCCAGGCTTCCCGGACGGTCAGCGAATTGGGATTCAGGTTCAGGGAACCGTCCTCCTTATTGTAAACGCCCTTTTCCTCGTCCACGATGTTTTCATACAGGCGCACGGTCGCTTTTACGGCGGTCTTGCAGGCAACCCAGTGGATGGTCCCCTTCACCTTGCGGCCTTCGAAGCCGCTGCCGGATTTGGTCTCGGGATCGTAGGTGCAGTGCACCACGGTCACATTGCCGTTCTCATCCTTTTCAAAGCCGGTGCACTTCACGAAATAGGCGTTCATCAGGCGCACTTCATTGCCGGGGAACAGCCGGAAATATTTCTTCGGCGGCTCCTCCATGAAATCCTCGCGCTCGATATAAAGCTCCCTGGCGAAGGGCACCTTCCGGCTCCCCAGCGCCTCGTTTTCCAGATTGTTGGAAACGTCCAGATATTCCACCTGTCCTTCGGGGTAGTTGTCGATCACCAGCTTCACCGGATCGATCACCGCCATCACCCGGGAACGCTTCAGCTTCAGATCCTCCCGGATGCAGTACTCCAGCATGGCATAATCTGTGGAGGAATTGCTCTTAGAGACGCCGCACAGCTCCACGAACATTCGGATGGACTCCGGCGTGAAGCCCCTTCTGCGCAGGGCGGCGATGGAAACCAGCCTGGGATCGTCCCAGCCGTCCACGATTCCCTCCTCCACCAGCTTCTTGATATAGCGCTTGCCCGTCACCACGTTGGTCAGATACAGTTTGGCGAACTCAATCTGCCGGGGCGGATGCGGATATTCCAGCTCCCGGACCACCCAGTCATACAGCGGCCTGTGATCCTCGAACTCCAGCGTACAGATGGAATGCGTGATCCCCTCGATGGCGTCCTCGATGGGATGGGCGAAATCGTACATGGGATAAATGCACCAGGCGTCTCCCGTATTGTGATGGCTCATGTGGGCCACCCGGTAGATCACCGGATCGCGCATGTTCATGTTGGGGCTGGCCATATCGATGCGGGCACGCAGCACCTTTTCGCCGTCCTGATAGACGCCGTCCTTCATCTCCTCAAACAGGCGCAGATTCTCCTCCACGCTCCGCCCGGAGGAAGGATCCTCCCGGCCCGGCTCCGTCAGCGTCCCCCGGTACTCCCGAATCTCGTCCGCGCTCAGGTCGGAGACATAGGCCTTGCCCTTCCGGATCAGCTTCACCGCGGCCTCGTACATCTGCCCGAAATAATTGGAGGCGAAGAACAGCCTGTCCTCCCAGTCGGCCCCCAGCCATTTGATGTCCGCCAGAATGGACTCCACGAACTCCGTCTTTTCCTTCGTGGGGTTCGTATCGTCAAAACGCATGTTGAACTTGCCGCCGTACTCCTGCGCCAGACCGTAGTTGAGCAGGATGCTCTTGGCATGTCCGATATGAAGATATCCGTTGGGCTCCGGCGGGAAACGGGTGTGCACCGTATCGTATACGCCCTCCGCCAGATCCTGGTCGATCAGCATTTCAATGAAATTTCTGGAAACGACTTCCTTATTCTCTTCCGCTGCAATATTTTCACGTTCCATTTTTCATAATACCGCCTTTGGCAGGCGGCCTCCTCCTTTTGCGCCCCGCCGCGCCCGTCCGGGGAGCCGGACAGGACCCGCGCCCTGCGCTTCGCTGTAAGTTATCTTAACAAACTCATCCGTAAATTACAATCGTTTTGCAAAAAATATCTCCGCGGTCCGTCTCCCCGGTGATCACCTTGGTGACATTCGAGTCATCATACGGACAGATCTGTTTCAGATAGGTTTCCCTTTTCAGTCTCATTTTGTGCACTCCTTCTTTCACAGATTGGCATATTCTTCGTTATTGTGCAGGATACGCTGCACAAAATGTGAATCTGACATGCTTCAGGAAGAAAAAGCACCGTCCGGCACGGAGGATACAGATCGCCGGGCCTCTGCTCATGGAAAGGAAAAATACGTCATGAGGAGCGGGAAAAATACATAATCGATATACCCTATTTATAAATAATATGTTATAATGAACTTAATTACGGTTTTGCAGTAATCGACCGTATAACCATTACATTATGAGGAGGTACTTTTTATGAACCGCGCACTGTTAAAACAGGATGCGAAGGATGCCATGAACCTGGCGAATCCCCATCCCTGCCTGGTCACCCTGGCCCTGCTGGCGGTCAGCATCGCCGCATCCATCATCCTGGGCGTCGTATCCGCCATTTTCAGCATCGGCGGAGCACTCACGGGCTCTGATGCGGTCAGCGTTGTGGGGGCGCTGATCTACTTTGTCGTGGCCGTCGTCGTCGCTCTTCTGCTCGCTACGGTGGAATACGGTTATTACGTCTACAGCCTGAAGGTCTTCAAGCACGAAGAAGCCGGCATCGGCGATCTGTTCGGCCATTTCCACATGCTCTTCAAGGTCTTCGGCCTTTCCCTGTGGATGAGCCTGTTCATCATGCTCTGGAGCTGCCTGTGCTATATCCCCGGCATCATCGCCGCCCTGCGGTATTCCCAGGCGTTCTTCATCCTGGCGGAGAACCCGGACAAAGGCATCCGGGAATGCGTCAACGAGAGCAAGCTGCTGATGTCCGGCCATCTCTGGGAGTATTTCGTCCTGCAGCTCTCCTTCATCCTCTGGATCCTGCTGGTGAGCGTCACCTGCGGTATCGCGGCCCTGTATGTCGCGCCTTACATGAACATCACCCAGGCCGGATATTACCTGAGCCTGAAGCCGTCTCCTTATTCCGGCGGTCAGACGGGCGGCACCTACGCTTCTGACGGATTTGTCAACTGACCGGAGCTGTCCCTTCGAAGGAATCGGATATTGAACGGACCGGATACGGCGAAGTGCCGCTGATATCTTCCGGACAGCCGATTTTCCGGATCAAATTTCATTTGAATAAAAGGATAAAAAAAGAGGCCCTGCCGGGACAGATACATCCCGGCAGGATCTTTTATTCCCGGGCAAATCATTCTCAGGCAAATCCTTCTTGGGCAAAGCTCTGCGCAGCCGTATTCATTCTGTGAAAACATTCTGTCCAACAGGACATCCCCTGCGGTCGGCCAGAAGCAGTATGGGATTTCAAACGCCGCGGATCACGCGGCTTCGGATCTCTCCCTTCCGAAACGTCATATCTCCTTCGGACTTCCATTCCACGCTTCCGTCCGCGTCCCGATAACGGATCCGCGTCAGGCAATATTCCCCGTTCTCGTAGCCGTAGCCGTCCCCGGCATCCTCATACAGCGTGAACGTTCCGTCCGCCCCGCCGTAGACCAGCAGCAGGATATCCCGGCCTTCCATTTCCGCCGTGCTCTCTCCCGGCTCCATGACCGGCACGATGGCCCCGGCCCTCACATAGACCGGGATGCGGCCGATCCCCACACGGGCCGTGATCTCCTGTCCGCCCGCATACCGCTCCTGCATTTCAGGATCATACCAGTCCGTCCCCGCCGGAAGATACACGTTCCGGACGGATTCCGCTCCTTCCATGGGCTCCGTGATCGGGCAGACCAGAAGGGAAGGCCCGAACAGATATTGGTCCATCCTGCCCGCTGCCCTTTCGTCATCCGGGAAATCAAAGACCAGCGGCCGCATCATGGTACCGTTTTCCCGCCATACCGCCCCGGCCAGCGAATAAATATACGGAAGCAGCCGATACCGTCCCCGAATGGCGGAAAGAATCGCCTCATAAAAAGGCTCTCCCGGCGCGCCGAACTGCCAGGGCTCCCTTCTGCAGTCCGTACCGTGGCTGCGGAACACGGGCAGAAACGCCCCGTATTGGAACCACCGCACATACAGCTCCCGATAGGCCGGATCCAGATTGCCCCGCTCATAATCGCCGTCCCAGAACCAGGGCGTTCCCCGTTTCACGAAAAAGGCGCCGATATCCAGCATCCAGTAGGGCATGCCGCTGGCGCAGAAATGCAACCCCTCCGCGACCTGCCGCTTCAGCGTGTCCCATTTCGCGCTGGTGTCCCCGGACCAGAAGACCGTCCCGTACCGCTGGCTCCCGGCCCAACCGCTGCGGGTGAGATTGCACACCCGCTTTTCCTGCTGCGTCCGGGAATCCCGCTGTACCTGAGAACCGCACAGCGCCTGAGAACTCCTCTGTCCCTCATAAACGGCCCGGGCATGGTACATGCCATAAGCGTTGGTCTTCTGCCGCGGCAGAATCTCCGAAGCCGCTTCCAGATAATCCCGGTACATCTCCCCCGGCTCCGGCTTCATCCTCCGGCTCCACTCCGGCGTCACCGGCTCGCAGGAATCGCACCACCAGGCGTCGATCCCATAGCGGAACAGCCCTTCCTCGGCCTGCTTCCAATACAGCCGCCGCCCCTCCTCCCGGAAGGCGTCGTAGATCTCGCTCCCCGGCAGCAAAAGGCCAGCCTGTGCAAAGTCCCGATAGTTTTCCCCCGCCGGGCTCATATTGGGCCAGACGGAAAGCATGAAATGCACCCCCTGCGCGTGCAGGGCGTCCGTCATCGCCGCCGGATCGGGGAAACGCGCCGGATCGAAGCTCTTCTGCCCCCAGAGTTCCCCCGTCCAGGACATCCAGTCCAGCACCAGCGCGTCCAGCCCGATGCCCCGCCTGCGAAATTCCGCCGCCGTATCCAAAAGCTCCTTCGCGGATTCATAGCGCTCCTGGGACTGGATATAGCCGAAGGCCCATCTGGGCAGCATGGCCGCCCGGCCCGTCAGGTCACGGAACTGCGCCGCCACCTGATCCGGGCTCCCGGCCAGGAAATAATAATCCAGATATTCGTCCGCGTCCGTATACAGGCAGGAGCCGTATGCCGTATCGTCAAACACCGCCGTCCCCTGAGTGGACAGCAGAATCCCGTAGCCGTTCCCGGAAAGGAGCAGGGGGATCGCGATCTTTAGGTTCGCCTGGTGCAGATACCGCACGGTATGGCGCAGATCCCATATCCCTTCCTCCGACTGCCCCAGCCCGTACAGCCGCTCCCCCGGCGCAAATTCCAGGCACAGACGGGTGCGGCACAGCTTCCTGTCAAACACCTTCTCCGCCGCCCGGATCCGACGCTTGACGCCGTCCGGCGTGCGGATCTCCTCATAACGGGTGTTTTCCCCGATGGCGGGACGGTACACATCGTACTCCTCCACGTTTTTGCTCTCCCAGGCCCGCTCCGCCGCCAGCTTCGTTCCGTCCGTCTTTTCATACCGGATAGAACCCGTGGCCCGGTCGACGATCAGCCGCAGGGCCGCCGTCTCCAGCCGGATCTCCCGGTCATCCTCCTGCCAGTCCCAGGCACAGGAGGCGGAAAGATCCGCGTATTCCTGCCCCTGTTCCGTTCCGAAAACGCCGCTTTCCGTATAGGAAACGCGCACCGCCCGGTCCGTCTGGGGGATCAGGCGGATGATCCCAGCTTCCGAAAAGAGGAACAGCGCATTTCCCTCCCGCCTCGCCTCCGTGATAGTCCTTTCTTTTCTCTTCTCTGCCTGCAGCATGTTTTCTTTTCTCCGATCTTATCTCTGTACGGACAGACTGTCATTCTATGAATACTGATCCTCTATGATAACTGTCACGGCTGAGAGCAGAAAAAAGGCCCCCGTCCTTTTCGTTACAGGCTCCCGTCCGCCGCGGTCATTTCCTTCTCTTTCAGCCCCGCATACATCCGCTCTGACACCGGGACCGGTACGCCCAGCCGTCTGGCCTCCCGCACCAGATAGCCACTGAAGGTCTCAAGCTCCGACTGTTTCCCCGCGCGCACGTCCCGCTGAAGGGAACTGGTGGCGTCGTCGCCGTAATCCCTGTAAAACTTATGGATCACTGCGTCCGCGTGGTCTTCCGGAACGCCGATCCCCTTCGCCCGCGCTACCGCGCAGGCCTCGCGGACCAGTTGCTCATACTGCTCCGCCTTCACCGGGTCACCGCGAAGCTGGCCGATGGTATTGTCACAATAGGCGGTCTCCACATTGTAGGCGCAGTTCAGGATATATTTCTTCCAGATCTCACACCGGATGTCCGCCGCCGTCTCGTGGTCGATATCCGCTTCGGAAAGGATCCGGGAAACCTCCGCCACCTTCTCCCGCTGCCGCGCGTCCGCGTTTCGGATCCCGATCCGCAGGTTGGCAAACCGGCCCTGCTGCTCGATGGAATAATCCGGGCGGGCGAAGGAGACGATGTAGATAAGGGAATCCACGACCACCGCCTTCCGGGACGGCATAAGAGCGCCGCCTGCCTCTGCATCATCCGGCCGACAGGCGGCAGTTCCGCTTTCTTCCAGCTGCAGCAGCTCCCGCACCCGGTCGCCCGCGTCCACGCCGTTCATGACCGGAATGATCCCCGTCTCATCCGTCACTGCGCCGGAATCGGCCAGATCGCGGCAGACTTTTTCCAGAGAATAATTTTTCACACAGATGAAAATATAGTCCTGCGGCTCCAGGAGACGAACGGCCTCGGCCACCTGTTCCGGCCTTCCCGTTTTCTCTCCTTTATACTCGCTGTGCAAAATCAGGCCCCGCTCCCGGATCGCCCGGCCCCGCTCTCCCCGGGCAACCAGCGTCACATGGGGAAATTTCTGCACCAGCATCCCGGCCAGATATCCTCCCACACCTCCTGCGCCGATCACGGCGATCCTTTTATCCTGCAGATTCATATTTTTCCTCCTTGCCGCCTCAACAATCTGTCACGTCCGATTTCCGGTCCTTACAGTCTTTATCATCTTTATAATCATTATAGTTGTACGGATCCCAAATTTCCACACCTTTCATGGTCTGTTTTTGATCTCATTTTGGCCCTTTCAGCGGCTGAAAATAAACGATTGCAATTTCCGCTGATCGGATGTATCATATAAGAAACGGGACAGAGAGGTTCATACTTCTTTGTCCCGCTTTGTTTTTTTTTTAACCATACTTTGATAAAAAAAGGGGGATTGCACATGGCAGCCTTTGACCCGATCCTGAGCGGCTATCCCGGCATGGATCAGATCCTGGATCACATCCGGCTGGGGGACAACGTGGTCTGGCAGGTATCCGGCATCGACGAGTTCCGGCTGTTCGCCGAACCCTTCGCCCGGCAGGCGGTGGCCGACGGGCGAAACATCGTCTATATCCGCTTCGCCCAGCATGAGCCGGTCCTCACGGACCTGACCGGCATCGACGTGCGCCGGTTTGACCCGGAGGAGGGCTTTGAGACCTTCACTGTCAAACTCCACGACGAGATCACCCGCCGGGGGCGGGACGCCTTCTATGTGTTTGACTGCCTGTCCGAGCTCCAGTCGGCCTGGTACACCGATCTGATGATGGGCAACTTCTTCCGGGTCACATGCCCCTATCTCTTTGAACTGGACAC
>CANQVD010000020.1 GCA_947627215.1 uncultured Eisenbergiella sp. | reverse complement strand
TGGCTCGTTCATCTGAGATATGAAACTTAAAATTCCTTGTTTTTTTAAGGAAAATCACTTGACAATATAGGGAGGTGGGCAATAAAACCAACACTACAAATTTACTTATTATCGGAATCCATATCAAAGAGTGACTTACAGGAATGGATATGCAGTAAGTAATGAGCAAACGGAACAGTTAAAAGCCGAAAATCAGTTTGAATGGTTGGCAGTTCTATCAGCAGAACTCATATCTGGCAGTATCTGTTATAAATCCCTTAAAAATTATGCGCAAAATATAAGGAATCCTGACTGATTTTGTAGTAAAATTAAGGTGCCTAATCCAAAAATTTACGAAACAAAATCAGGAGGACTCCTTATGCTTTATTCTACATCAAATACCTATCAATTGAAACGGGAAATTTTATCTTTTTCCTATAAGATTTCCAGAAAACTCCTAAAACCGTCCATTATCTTGACTCATTCATCTGAGGTACTTATCAAAAAATCCTTAAAATATAGAGATAAACAGCTTGACATTACAGGGAGGTTATTTTGATGATAATAAATCAAGAAATTTGTTATATGCACCGTAGTAGTTTTCTACCATTTCTGAAAATAGTGGGTCTACTTGGTGGCCAGAGGGAATCTTCTTTTTCTTTTCAGTGCCTAAAAAACCTTTTTCGCCAGTTTTCACTTTAGAATATGACATTTTAGACATATCAGGAAAATGGTCGGTTTCAACAGTTCCAGTTCCATTTCCGTCATTAAGATAAAATTCACCGCGGACATTTATACCATATTTGTTGTTAATGTAAACCATTGCTAATTCATGGGCAATTTGCTCTTTCGAAATCATAATATTACTCCTCGTTATTTAATTTCTTTGAATGCCTTATCTATTGCGCTGCTTAACATTTGCGAGGGAAGCAGAGCTGATAGTTCCTACTGCTTTCAGCAGCCTTATTCTTCAGTCGTGCAAGTACGGAAGCAGCGATATCAGCCATTGAGCAGCACTTCCATTACATCCATCAGTTTTTTATAAACCCGCATTTTCTTTGCATAGCTAGAAAGATTACTCAGATTTTTCCTTTTATCGGCAGCATAGGCATTGAGCGCCTTGTTAAACATTTCATTGTCCAGCTTTGTGCGGTATTTGAAACAGTCGCAAATGGTACGCTCCCGATCATAAACAGCAAGCCGCACTCCGTTAAAATCTCTGTTTGTTTTTCCGATTTCAAACAGGGCAGGCTGCACAAAATATACTTTTGTCGCAAGAGAGTCGATATGCAGTCTTGTCCGTGAGAATGTGCGAGGGACGGCAATCGACCATTGCCGGGGCGCAAAGTCGCTGTATCCATAATAAAAGAGTGCCGATTCAACGCATACTATGCTTTCTGGAAGGAGAGAGGCAAGCACCTGTTCTTCTTTTATATTTTCCTGCCCGGCAAGCTGGTAATAGCCGTGTTTGACACGCTCGAGATAACCCTTTTTGCATAGATGGGCGACCTCATAGTTGGTAAGCCCTTCGGCGACAAAATTAGCAGTTTTTGCAATACCGCCATTGTTCTCGATAATGTTTTTTACGGCTTTCATTTTATCCATTTATTCACCAACTTTCAAATACAGGTTGCTGAAAAATATTATATCATTAAAAGTGCCCCGCATCAACAATTTTTAAAACACACATATAAAATGTTGTGAAATTAAAATTTGAAATTATATTGTAAAATGACTCGGAATTTGCTACAATTTTTTCGGACAAAATGGTATTGCTCCACGCTAAGAAGGATACAGGAGTAACGCTTATGTATTTTGATAAGAATTCCTACACGGTAGAGGAGATCACCGTTGGAAGCGAGACCGTGCGCTACCGGGCCTGGCGGGATCTCCCATATGCGGAGCGCCCGGTGGTGCCGGAGTACCAGAAGCTCAATCTCTACGCCCCGGAAGACTATTTCGAGGGAAGGGACATAAGCGGTTACACGATAGAGAACGCCCCTGTGTTTATGCCAAACACCGTGGGCGGCTATATGCCCGGCCCTGCTGACGAGCCAGGCGAGGTCCCAAACCATCCAGGGCATCCCAACACGGTCTTTCGCGCGCTGCAGCATGGCTATGTGGTGGCCGCCCCGGCTATCCGCGGCAGAAGCCAGACTGGCGGTCAGGCTCCGGCGTGCATAGCAGACTACAAGGCGGCTGTCCGCTGGCTGCGGCATTTCGCTGAGGACCTGCCGGGCGATCAGGAGAAGATCATCACCAACGGCACCAGCGCCGGCGGGGCGCTCTCCGCCCTTATGGGCGCCACGGGCAACCACCCGGATTATAGCCCGTATCTCAAAGAGATCGGCGCAGCGGAGGAGAGCGATGCCGTGTTTGCCGCGAGCTGTTACTGCCCCATAACGAATCTGGACCATGCCGACATGGCCTACGAGTGGGAGTTCAAGGAAGTCTTTGATTACCACCGGGGCGGGTGGCCCTCCTTCCCGGCGGCGGACGGGGAAATGACCGAGCTGCAGAAAGCGGCATCCCGCAGGCTTGCCGCCGCCTTCCCGGAGTATGTGAACAGTCTGGGCCTGAAGGACAGCGCTGGCACAGCTTTGACCCTGGATCCGGACGGGAATGGGAGCTTCAAAAAATATATCGAGAAGGTTGTCCTGAAAAGCGCACAGCGGGCCATTGACCGGGGCGATGATGTGAGCAGTGACACCTGGCTGACGGTGGATGCGGGGAAAGCGGTGTCTATGGACTTTGCCGCTTATGTCAGGACAATCACGCGCATGAAAACGGCCCCCGCTTTCGACGACATGACCATGAAAAGCCCTGAAAACAACTTATTCGGTACGCCGCGTACGCCCTGCCGCCATTTTACTGCCTTCGGCGCCGCAAACAGCCTGGTCGGCGGGGAGACTGCCCCGGCCGGGCTTGTAAAGGTCATGAACCCGATGTACTATATTGCTGACCCGCACGCCGACAGTGCCCTTTACTATCGCATCCGTCATGGAGAGACTGACAGAGACACATCCCTGGCAGTATCTGCCATCCTGGCGCTGAAATTGCAGGAACAGGGCATAGACGTGGATTACCATTCCCCGTGGCACGTCCCCCATGCAGGGGATTACGACCTTGAGGAGCTATTTGCCTGGATCGACAAAATCTGTAAGGAGAAACAATGAATGGGACTTCCCGATAGACTTCTTAAAAAAGAGACATCCGATGCAGGAGTTGTAACGGAAAAGGGGAACTTCTATATATTGATGCTGTCAATGGACAAATGAAAGCAGCCGGAAGCGGAGATCATACAGAGATAACGCAGTCGGTGAACGGAAGGCTAAAAAAGAAAAGCAGCGGAAAGGCGCAGGGGGCATTGAACGATACTCCATGCGCCTTTTTATTTTGTCCAGGCATCGGGGCTCTTCCGCCGCATAATGAGAAAAGCATACGCGAGTTGTGTTTTTTACGATATATGATAATATCTTCCTGGGACTGCCAGAATGGCAGGCGGTTGGCCCTCTTAGGAGGGTCTGCGACCCTCCTAATACATAGAAACCTGAAAAGGAATCTGGGAAAGGAGGGCTGATGCTTATGGATATTTTAGGACTGATCGCAGTGTTGAGCTTCGGCCTGACATGCTTTGCCTTAGGATATAGCATGGGCAAAGATACTCATAAAACGCAAAAATAGCCGCCCTTATCGGCGCTGGACAGGAGTCCGGCTGCATCTTTGACGGGAAGATGTTTGTTTCTTTACAGGAAAAAGAATAAGAGATATAATAGGGGTGCTCTTGTTGACGCCGAACGCGATACCCAATAAGATGGCAAAACAGGCTGCTGTTCTGCAAACGGACAAAGGAGCCCTGTAAAGGGCTGTATAATTTTGTCGGAGGCAAGGCGGAGCGCGGCGGGGCCCCTTGGATGCAGCATATTTTCTCTGGAAGAAAGCATTTCAAAGGGGAGAACGGACAGAGAATGCTGCCCGGCCGGAATGGAAACAGGAGATCGATGAAGGAAAGCGGAAGGACAAAGGATATGAGACCTGTGAAAAAATGGATGCTGTCCGCGCTGACGGTTCTGCTGGCTTTTAGCCTGTCGTCCTGCGGCGAACAGCGCACCGGGACGCTCAGGGTCGGCGTGAAGGCGGATGTGGCGAATTTCGGACTTTATGATGAGGAATCGGGACGGTATTCCGGCATGGAGATCGATCTGGCGCAGCAGATCTGCGAGGATCTGGGCTACAGCGGGGCGCAGTTTGTGACCGTTACCAGCACAGACCGCGAGGAAATGCTGGATACGGGAAAGGTGGATATGGTCATCGCCACCTTCACGATTACCGACGAGAGGCGGGAAGAGTATCATATCTCGCCGGTCTATTATACGGATCGCGTGGCCGTCATGGTGGAGGATTCCAGTCTGATCACGGATATGGCCGGTTTCAGGGACTGCCGGGTAGGCGTCATGAAAGGGACCGTCCATGCCAGGCTGTTTGCGGAGCATTTGGCAGAACAGGGGATCATTCCGCCCTTTGATGAAGACAGCTTTGAGCCCTCGTCCTTTGACGGAGGAGTGACATTTGCGGAATATGATGCCTATCAGGAAATCTCCGACGCTCTGGAATATGGAGAGATAGACGCGTTTATCGCCGACTGGTCGATCTTAAGCGGTTTCCGCGGAATGGGACGGACGATCCTGGAGGAGACCTTTTCCGCACAGGAATACGGCGTTTTTACGAGGAAAGATTCTCCGCTCGCCGATCGGATCGACGAGGCGGTAAAAAACCGGCTGGCAGACGGAACCATTGACAGTCTGCAGATGAAATGGAGGAATTGATCATGGGAAAAGCGAGGGAAAAGGCAGAGGCTTTTCAGAAGGATTTCTCCGGGAACCGTTATATGGCTTCGCGTATGATCATAGCCGCCGTCCTGTCCCTGGCGGTGATCGTCTGCGCGGTGTCCGTGATCGCCGCAGCGCGGCTGGCGCTGTCGCGGGATCAGCTCTTTAAAGTCAATCGCACCAGGATCGGCACGGTGCTGCAGGGACTGGAATCCGGCGGACTGGAGAATGACGAGCTGGTCGATGAGTACGATCAGTTTTATATCGCAAAGCTGAAAAACACATGGTACTACTGTGACAGTCTCCTGGGCGGGGCTTTGAACGGCGGATCCGTCCGGAATGCGAAGGACGCCTTTAATGAAAGCTTCATCCGGGATGCTGCGGAGTACGCCGGCGTGGAAGCGGCGGCGGTCATCGACAGCGAGGGGAATACATGTGCGGCCTGGGGCTGTGATTATGATTTCACCAGGAAGCGTTTCCGGATGCTGCGGGAACAGCTTCGGGAGGACGGCACGTCGGAGCCATTCAGCATTTTTTACGCGGACGGCACGAGGCGTTTTTACGGGATTCAGATGCGTTCCGGGCATATCCTGGTCTTTGCCGTGAACTGGGCGGAGGCGGAAAAGAGTCTCGATGCCATGACCTCTTGGGAAGCGGTCCTGCGCAGCATGGTCGGCCTGGATACGGTTTCCGTCGCCGTTTCCCTGCAGGATTATTCTTTTCTCTACAATCCGATCGATAATCTGACCGGAAAGGACGCGCTTCAGAACGGCGTGCCCGTTGAGGCGCTGGGGGAGAGCTATGAAGGCGTGCTTACCTTCGGCGGAGAGGAATGGTGCGCCGTCGGCAGGCGGTGGAACGACGCCGCTGTATTCGTGCTGACGAGGATGGACGTTGATTTCGCCAACGATCTGGTACTGATCGTTTTCGTTTCTATCATATTTATCATTTTTGTGATCCTGATCAGCACATACGCCACCATCATCAACCGGGACAACATCCGTACCGGCAGGATGCCCCGTTATGCCGCATTGCTGAAAGGCCGGCTTTTCTTCAATATCACGGTGGCGAAGAAGCTGTTTCCCATCGCGGTCCTGGGGATCGCGGCCACGGCCGGCATGACTTATTATCTTCAGTCGGTGAACGCGCTGTCCGCGATGGCCTACGAGTCGAATGCCGCCATCGATGAGTTCAGAAGCTGGCAGGCAAGAAATACCCGCTCCGCCGAAACGCTGAATGCGGAATACAAGGCGCTGTACCTGGACAAATGTGAGATGCTGGCATCTCTGCTGGAAGAGAATCCGCAGTATATTTTTGATTATGATGCGGAAAGTGAAAATGTACATAAGCATCCGATAGAGAAGGATGCCTCAGGCCGGACCGTCGGCGGTACGGACAGCTACGGAAATCCGGTTTATTCGGCCGATAATCACCCGTTTCTGCAGAAGCTGGCCCAGATCAATGCGGTTGAGCGCTTTCAGATCATCGATGAGAACGGACGGACGATGGCCTCCAATGACGACCAGTGGTATTACGTCCTGACCGGCGGGGAGGAGAACCAGTCCTATCCCTTCTGGGAGATCCTGGAGGAGCACAGGGATTCCTACGCGCAGGATCTGGAGCTGGATGACGACGGGAATTATTCTCAGTATATCGGCAGCGCGTTTTACTATTATACGGTGCGGAACGAGGATGGGAGCACCGGCTATGTGCCGGGGAGCTCTTATGAAAAGCAGTTGGACGGGGATTGGGACGGGAGCCCGATCCAAAAGCATCGGGGACTTCTGCAGATCAGCATCGCGCCGGAGCGGCTGCAGACGGTGATGGAGACCGCTACTCTGGCCTACGTGGCGGATCATACGACGATCCACGGCACCGGTTTTACGGTGGTCTGCGATACGGATGAGGCGCATACCTGTATTTACTCCCCGAAATCCGCGGATATCGGGCGCTCCGCCCTGGACATGGGCTGCAGCGAGAACGCGTTCAATTCGTCGGGAGAGATGTACAACAGTATCGAGACCGTGAACGGAAAGGGCTATTTCCTGACGTTCAAGCTGGTGGACGATCTGTATATCGGGACGGCGGTGCCGCTGGATATGGTGTACGCCACGAGGGACCGCATTGCGCTGGCCGCATTTTTCGCGGCGCTCATCGGTCTTCTGCTCCTCTGCGTTTATGCCTGCCTTTTCGGAACGTGCGAGGAGAAGCTGTATATTGAAAATGCCGATGAAGCGGAGCGGCGGGCCCGCAACGCGCAGGATCTCATCACGGTGACCATGCCTTCCGGAAGGATCCGCAGGGTTCGCCCGGCCACCGCCCGGTGGGATGCGGAATATATTCCGTGGGAGGAGAAGACGCCGGGGCAGAAATTTTTGGCGGTGGCGAGCGTGATCTTCCATTTGTTCGCGTTTTTCCTGTTCGTCTGCATCATGGTGTCCCGCAAGGGAATCTTTGAGATTGACGCCATCAATTATGTGTATGAGGGCGTATGGACGAAGGGATTCAATATTTTCGCAATGACCAACTGCGCGATCACGCTGATCATGGTCTTTGTTGTGGCCAATGTGCTGGAGATCGTGATCAACCAGTTGACAGGCAATATCGGCAGCGGGGCGGAAACGCTGGGTCATCTGGTCGCTTCGGTGCTCAGCTACGGAACGGCATTGTTCGCGGTATTTTATTTCCTGTATTTATGCGGGCTGGATCCCGCCAGTCTCCTGGCCTCCGCGGGAATCCTTTCGCTGATCCTGGGCCTTGGTGCGCAGAGCATGATTCAGGATATCCTGGCCGGTGTGTTTATCGTCTTTGAGGGAGAATTCCGCGTGGGCGATATCGTGACCGTCGGGGATTTCCGGGGACATGTTCTGGATATCGGGCTGCGGACCACCAAGATCCAGGATGGGTCCGGAAATATCAAGGTATTTAACAATTCGAATCTTTCAGGCATCATCAATATGACGAAAGAGGCGTCTTTTGCGGGCATCAACGTGAGGATCAGATACGAAGAGTCTCTGGAACGGGTGGAGGCGGTTCTGGCAAAAGAGCTGCCCGAAGTGCGGCACAGGCTGCCGACCATCATGGACGGGCCGTTCTATCGGGGCGTGTCGGCCCTGGCAGACAGCGGCGTGGTGATCCAGATCTCGGCTCTGTGCAAGGAGCAGCACCGGACCGTGCTGTGCCGTGAACTGAACCGGGAGATCCTGCTGATCTTCAAGCGGAATCATATAGGAATCCCGTTCCCGCAGGTCACGCTCAACGGCCCGCAGGGAAATGCGGAGGGAGCGAATGAGAAGGAGAGGGCGGAGGACGGGTTCGACGCGGGCGCGACGGCCACCGGCACTGCGGTCCTGTTGACGGCAGGCGTTTATACGGCCGCGCGGAAGCAATGGAACGAGAAGAAAAAGGAAAAGCAGAAGGAATACGTGTATTTTGAGAACCATACGAAGAACGGAACGCTTTAACTGCCGCAGGCATGAGCGATATCCTTCCTCAAGGCGTCAGGTCCGCCCGACAGAATCCAATTCAATAAATATTTATCGAAAATCAATAAAAATATATTGACATTCAATTCTTCCTGTAGTATTTTAAGGTTACGGCAAAGCGCAGGGCCCTGCGCCGCCGTGACCTTTTTATATGGCGGAAGGCGTGTTCCCTCTGCCGTATGAGAAGGACGGTGCGGTGTACACCTTTTGATTCTCATGAGAACACTGGAGGAATGAAGATGAAGGATAGATGGACAGTTTTTACGAAACGCCTGTTGGATTTCATGTTTTACGCAGGGATCCTCGTGACGGCGACGCTTCCGGTGACGATCCCGTTTTACGGACAGTACAATGTCTATTTCTCCCAGCACACGGCCGCGATGATCGTGCTGTTCGGCTTTTCCGGCGTGCTGGCGCTGCTGATCGTCCGGGAGCTGCGGCGGATGTTTGACTCCGTGCTGGCGGAGGACTGCTTCGTCCGGGCAAATGTGGTCAGTCTGCGGCGGATGGGCAGCTACAGCTTCTGCATCGCCGCGCTCACGGCGGGACGGATGATCCTGTATCCGACGCCCACGGAGGCCATCGTGATCCTGGTGTTCGTGATCGCCGGACTGTTTTCCAAGGTGCTGGCCCGGGTGTTCGACATGGCGGTCAGCTACAAGCTGGAAAACGATCTGACCATATAGGAGGGCTGCCATGTCGATCATTATCAATCTGGACGTCATGATGGCGAAGCGCAAAAAGGGGTTGGGCCAGTTGGCCGGAGAAGTGGATATCACGCTGGCGAATCTGTCCATTCTGAAAAATAACCGGGCGAAGGCGATACGCCTGTCCACGCTGGACGCGATCTGCAGGGCGCTGGACTGCCAGCCCGGGGATATCCTGCAGTATGTGGAGGATGGGAAGGAGCAGAAGGATGAGTGAACTCGGAAATAGAGAAGCTGAAATACAGGAACCGGTATCGGGGACGGCATCGGAGCCTGTGCCTGCGGAAAAGCCAACGCCGGAGCGGGGTGCGGAAGGCGGGGTGAAGGCCCGGGCGCGTTCGAAACCGCCGGTTTCCTTCGGGATCTACGGAGCGGTCAGCGCCCTGTACGCGCTGTTTTACACGTTCTGTCTGTATCGGAACGCGTCGGGGATCACCTACCCTTTTTTCGCCGCAGGAACCTTGTTCTGTTTATTCTACTGTATGAAAAAGTGCAGGGTTCCATCCGGGAGCGGGGACGGGCAGGCGGCGGAAGGGTATACGCGGCAGGAAAAAACAGAGACCGCATTTTACGCGGCGAGCATTCTGCTGCTGGGGATCTCCGTGTTTCTCACGGATGACTGGAAGCTGCGGGGACTGACGAAGACGGGCCTGTTTTTGCTGACGGTCACGCTGGCGCTGCACTGCTTTTGGCGGACGGCGGGGTGGAGCTTTGGGGAATATCTGGCAGGGATCTGCCGGAGCCTGCTGGAAACGCTGAGCTGTCTGGATACGCCTTTTTCGGATGCGTGGGAGCATTTCCGGGAAAAGGGCGGCCTGATCAGAAACAGGAACCTGCGGCTCGTCCTGGTGGGACTGGCCGCGTCCCTGCCGGTGCTGTGTCTGGTGGCGGCGCTTCTGGTGAGCGCGGACGCGGTGTTCCGTAAGCTGGTACGGGATACGGTCACGGATTGGGACCTGGTGACGCCGGTCCTCGTCTGTCTGATGATCGCCGCAGTGTATACGCTTTTTTACAGCTTCCTGCGGGGGCTGACCACATATCAGCCGTCCGGCGGGAAAAAGAGGGAAAAGAAAGGGGAGCCGGTGGCGGCCGTCGCGTTCACCTCGCTGTTCGCGCTTTTGTACCTGGTCTTCTGCGTCATTCAGGTGAACGCGCTGCTTTTGCGGCGGCTTCCGGAGGGAATGGTCTGGTCGCAGTACGCGCGTCAGGGATTTTTCCAACTGCTGTTTGTCTGCCTGATCAACCTCGTGCTGGTGCTGGGGTGTCTGGCGTATTTTAAAGAAAACCGGATCCTGAAGGGCATTCTGACGGCCATTTCGCTGATGACGTACTGCATGATCGCCTCCAGCGCGTGCCGCATGATCCTTTACATTTATTTTTACCACCTGACCTTTCTGCGGGTACTGGTGCTGTGGGCGCTGGCGGTGCTCGCGTTGCTCTTTGCGGGCGTCATCGTTTCTATTTATCAAAAGCGCTTCCCGCTGTTCGGGTACTGCACGGCGGTCGTGACGGTCTTTTATATCGGGCTGGCGTTCGCGAGGCCGGACTACTGGATCGCGAAATACGATATGGCGCACGCGCGGACGGCGGAACAGACGGCGGACGGGCAGCCGGCGGAAACCTATGAGGACGGTACGGCCCGATACACCTTCGAGGATTATTATTATCTGGCGGGGCTGTCCGCGGATGCGGCGCCGGTCCTGTTTTCGGAGGAAGCGATGGAAAAATGGGGCGAGCGGCCCGCCATGACGATCTATTATGACAAGGTAAAGAGGAAAACGGAAAAAATGGGCGTGCGCAGCTTCAATTTTTCGCGCTGGCGGGCGCGCAGAAGCATGGAGGCGTCCGGCTATGAGCTTGGGAGTCACGGATGACATGGGCAAAAAAGCGTGGAAAGCTGTGATATGGACGGTTTACGGTCTGGGCTGTGCGGCCCTGGCCGTTCTGCTGGCGGCGGCTCTGTTTGGCGGGGCGTATGTGCCGTTTCCCGACGCCATGCTTCCCATGACGCTGGCGGAGCTGGTCTCCGGGTGGATGGCCGCGGGCTTTTTCCCTTTGCTCGCCGTCAGTTTTCTGGCCTGGCGGCAGATCGAAAAGAAGGGCAGCAGGCGGTCCCGGCTGGCGTGGGCGCTCTTCCTTCCGGCGGCCGTCTGTCTGGGATTTCTCCTGTTCCGGGTCGGCGTGTGGGCTGCGGGATTCGCAGGGTTCCGGCATTTTTCATAGGAGCCGACGCGGCCGGAGGACGGACGTTGCCCGTTCCTGTGAAAAGGAGCTTTCTTCGCGGAGAATGAGGTCGGGCCGTGATTTCCGGTTGTTGAATGGTGCGGGATGTGGTAAAATAGCCGCAAGGCGGCTATTTACTCACGAATCAAAGATTCGTTCGTTACCATGTCAGGTGGAAGCAAATGCCCGCAAGCTCAAAAACCGAAGGTTTTTGAGCTTGGCCATGCGGAGTCGCGCACATTGCACAGGAGGCATCATGATGGAAAAATTTATGGCCGGGCAGTTCATTGCCTTTTTGGGCCGGGTGGAAAAATTGAAATCCGTGCCGCGGCACTGCGTCACGCCGGAGGGCGTGCCGGAGAGCGTGGCGGCTCATAGCTGGCGGGCCGCGCTGATGGCCTTTCTCATGAAGGATGAGCTGGGAGAGATCGACATCGACAAGGTGATCCGGATGTGCCTGCTGCACGATATCGGGGAGGCGGTGACCGGAGATATCCCCACTTTTCTGAAAAAGGAAAGCCATGAACGGGCGGAGAAAAAGGCGGTGGACGATCTGCTTTCCGGGCTGCCCGGGCCGCTGTATGAGGAAGTGACGGCCCTGTTTGCCGAGATGGAGGCGCTGGAGACGAAAGAGGCGAAGGTATACAAGGCGCTGGATAAGCTGGAAGCGGTCATTTCCCACAATGAGAGCGATATCAGCACCTGGCTGCCGCTGGAATATGAGCTGCAGCAGACCTATGCGGCGAAGAACGTCGAGGGATTCCCGTTCCTGGAAGGGCTGCAGGAGCAGGCGGTGAAGCGCACGTTGGAGAAGATCGCGGAGAAGGAAGCGGGGGCGAAAGAAAATGAGTGAGCAGGAAAAAGAACAGGCGCAGATGACGGAATTACCGATGGCAGAACCGGAGGGGCAGGTGGCGGACATGCAGACGCAGACGGAGGAAGCGCAGATGGGAGCGGAAGACGCCGCCCCCGAAGCGGCTCGGGACCGTCAGGAGCGGGATGCGGGCGCCATGGCCCGGGAGCGCCTGATGGAAAAGAAAGAAGAAAACAGGGAAGGCGCGGAAGCTGTCTCGCCGGATGATGGAGCGGCAGGCGGGGGTGTTCAGTTGGCCGCCGCGGGACCGGCGGCGGATTCGGGACAGGCAGAGGAACTGTCCGGCGAGCAGGCTCAGAAGACCGACAGAGGACAGGCGAGACGGGAGGCGAAAGAGGCCCGGGAGCGGGCGAAGCAGGAAGAGAAAGAAGCCAGAGCGCGGGCAAAACAGGAAGCGGAGGAAGCGAAGGCCCGGGCGAAGCGGGAGGCGCAGGAAGAAAAAGAACGGTCAAAGCGGCAGGCAAAGGAAGAACGGCAGCAGCAGAAATCCGACAAAAAGGCGAGAAAAACCGCGGCGCGTCAGGAACGCGTGCAGGAAGTGAAAAGCATTATCCGCACGGCGGAATTCATGATGCTGCTGGTATTTCTGATCCTGGCGATCGATCAGGCCGGCCTGTACGGTTTTTTGTTCGTCTGGCTGTTCATCGCGGTGCTGGCCGCATCCGTGGGCGTATTTCTTCTGGGGATCGTGCGGAAGGTGCGGAAGAAGAGAAGCGGCATCGTGTTTTTCGTGTCGATCCTGGGCATGCTTCTGTGTACGGCCTGGCTGCTGTTTTTATATTTTTCCCATGCGTTCGGCATCGGACCGATACCGAACTGAGAGGATTTTTGGTAGTGCAGATTCCGGAAAGGGTATCGCGGCCGCCTGAGGCTGTTATACCCTTTTTCTGACCCGGAAAATGCGGTCTGAGAAACCGGCGGCCTGGGGACGCGCACCTTACGGTCCTTTCGGACAGACCTCCGCCAGCATCTGCCGGAAAATCTCCAGGTGGAGCTGTTCGTCCAGGATGACCCGGTTGAGAAGGTCGGCGAGGCAGGCATCGCAGATCCGGGCGGCCTGTTGGCGATATCTTAAAATCGTTTCCTGTTCCAGGACCAGAGCGTTTTGCAAAAGCGCGGTCATCTGTGTGGGATAGCGGCTGCAGGCCGGCGACCAGTAGCAGAGACGGTCGTTATGAAAGCTCCACAGGCGCGGGTCGGCGCCCAGCAGATGGGCGAGCCGGGCGAAGATCTCCAGATGACGCATTTCCACGATGCTGATGTGGTGAAAGATCCCGGAAAATTCCGGCTCGGCGTCGGAAAGCACTGTGCTGTTGTAAAAATAGAGGGCGGCGGCTGTCATTTCGGAATCGCAGGCGCCGATGTTGGAAAGCATTTCCGCCGCATAACGCGGATTGGGGCGTTCCACCCTGACAGGCGGCCAGGGATCGGGTGCGGAAAAAGAAGTGAAGGTTTGCATTTGAGGGCTCCGGGCGGATCGTTTTGCCGTTTCGGGCTTTCTGACAGTTTATTCTGATCTGCAAAAGTTTATGAAATGTGCAACGGCGCTGTTTCGGACTGCGTTATTTCCTTATAAAGGGAGGAAATCCTATGGAAGATGAAAAGATCATAGATCTCTATTGGGCGCGTCAGGAGGCGGCGATCTTGGAGACGGACAAAAAATACGGGAATTACTGCCGCAGCATTTCCCTTCATATTCTGAAAAATCAGGAGGACTGCGAGGAGTGCGTTAACGACACCTGGCTGCGGGCCTGGGACACCATGCCGCCGAAGCGTCCGGATTTTCTTGCCGCTTTTCTCGGAAAAATTACGAGAAATCTGTCGATCAGCCGTTACCGTCTCAATCACGCCAGGAAGCGGGGAAGCGGCGAAATGGATCTTTTGCTGATGGAACTGGAGGAGTGCCTGCCATCCGGACAGAATGTGGAGGAAGAGATCGAGGGGAAGGAGATCGCCAGGTCCATCGACCGGTTTCTGTACGGAATCGATGAAGAAAGCCGGGATATGTTCGTGCGCCGGTATTTTTATGTGGACCCGGTGAAGGAGATCGCGGAGCGGTTCGGCGTCAGCGAGAGCAAGGTGAAGTCCCGGCTTTTCCGCGCCAGAAATAAGCTGCGGGAGCATTTGGAAAGGGAGGGTGTCGCGCTGTGACGGGAAGTGAAAGGCTGTTGGATGCCATCGGGCAGATCGACGATAAACTCATAGAGGAAGCCGCCGCGGCGGGCGGAAAGCATGCGGAAGCGTCCGGTTCGGGAAAAAAGACCGCGGGCAAAAGGAAAAAGGCCGGCCGCCGGTCCGCCTCTTTCCGCTGGCAGAGCGCTTTGGCCGCCTGCGCCGTGTTGGCAGTCTGTACGGGCGTGTTTCTCCTGCTGCAGAATAAGGGCCTTTTGCTGGCCCCGAAGTCGGGGGACTCCATGGAAGCGGCACAGGATGCGGTTTCTGCGGAGAAAGCGGCCGGGGCGGAGGCCGAGATGGAAGAGGCCGCCCCGGAAGGGGCTGCGGCCGACAGCGCGGCGCCGGAGAAGTCCGCGGCGGAAAATGGCGGAACCGGGAGCGCGGGCGGACAGTCCGCGGAGAAGATACAGCAAAAGGACGGATCGTCCGCCGATGCCGGACTGCCTGGCAGGGAAGATGCGGCAGCGGCCGGTGAGGATGCCGAAGCGGCTGCTGAGGACAGTGAAGGGGCTGCGCCGGATGGCGCGGCGTCCGGCGATTTGAAGGGTGCGGAGTCGGCTGGCGGCGAGTCTCAGACCATCGGCTGTCCCGGGATGCAGGAATCGATCCGGGATACGGGGAAAGAGAGCGAGGCCCGAAACGAGGAGAAAGAGGCTGCGGGGAGCGGATCGGCTGCCGGAGAGAGCGCGGAAACGCAGCAGAAGGCCCAAAGCGCCGAGAAGCCGATGGCGCCGCGCGGGATATATCTGGGAGACTGGAACATCTATGCCGAAACGAATGACGCCGCTTCGGATCATGTCACCTTTACGGTCCGCAATGAGGAGGAAACGGCGGTGCTTTCCTTCGGAGAGCAATATACGCTGGAGGTCAGAAACGGAGACCGCTGGGAAACACTGGAGCCGAAGGACGGTTCTGCGGTATGGCATGAGGCGCTTTATGCGGTAAAGCCCGGAGGGAAGAAGGAGGAAACGGTGGAATTCCGGTGGCTGTACGGCAGCCTCGAACCCGGCTTTTACCGGCTGGTGCGGCCCTGCACCGTGGAGCAGGACGGGGAATCCGCGGAAGAAACGCTTTATGTCGAATTCGGATTGTGACTGCGGCGGAGGGGTGCTCAGGCCCAGATGAAGAGCTCATACAAAAAAAGAGGGGCCGGGGAGGCACAGCGCACATGACGCTGACGCACCCCGGCCCCTCCGGCCGTTCTGTCATTCCTTCACAAAATGCAGCATCGCGCTGCCGTAATCGCCGAAGATCATGTTCTGCAGATACCCGGCGTGCATCAGCAGCCCGCCGGAATAGATCTGATCCGTGCCCTCCAGGCGGTAACGGGCATCCGGATCCAGCCCCTCCAGCTTCAGGCGGCGGGGATTCCAGAAGGGCTGATACCGGACCTGTACATAGGTCACAAGGCATTCGCTCTTATCTTCGCTCACCACCTGCCAGCAGTCGTACATATTGTTTTCCCGGTAAGAGGCGATGCGGTAATAGGTGCCCTCCCGGAGCAGGTCGTTGTATCTGTGATATTCCTGATTGTAAAAAATGACTTTTTGTTTGTCTTCATCGGAGAGCCGGGTGATGTCCAGTTGGTAGCCGAACGCGCCGGTGAGGGCCACGCGGGCCCTGGTGTCAAAGGGTGTGACGCGGCCGACAGTATGGTTCGGCACGACGCACACATGAGAGCCCATGGCGGAAAGCGGATAGAGCAGGGCCGTACCCTCCTGAATGAGAAGCCGTTCCACCGGATCCATGTCGTCGGAGGTCCAGATATGGGGACTGTAGTAGAGCATGCCGGGATCGAAGCGTCCGCCGCCGCCGGAACAGTTTTCCAGCAGGAGATCGGGGAATTCCCGGATCAGACGCTCCTGCAGCCGGTAGAGCGCCAGCACGTAGCGGTGCGAGAACTCTCCCATATGCCCGGCATCCAGCCCGAAGCTGCCAAGATCCGCCAGCGGGCGGTTCATATCCCATTTCACATATTCGATGTTGGCGCTGCGCAGAACGGACGCCACCTGTTCATAGACGTATTCCTCCACTTCCCTCCGGGTCAGATCCAGCACATACTGAAAGCGCGCCATGC
Source organism: uncultured Eisenbergiella sp. (assembly GCA_947627215.1). Taxonomy (GTDB): domain Bacteria; phylum Bacillota; class Clostridia; order Lachnospirales; family Lachnospiraceae; genus Gallintestinimicrobium. The sequence continues at coordinate 46,065 of CANQVD010000020.1, read as the reverse complement.
TGATCGGCCGGCCGGGCACCTGAACGGCCCAGTCGGGATGGGCACGGTAAAGGTCGGAATCGGGAGAGACCATTTCCGGTTCGAACCAGATGCCGAACTTCAGCCCTTCCGCATTGACCCGGTCCACCAGGGATTTCAGCCCGCCCCGAAGCTTTTCTTCGTTGACCTGCCAGTCGCCCAGCGCGCATTCGTCGTTATTGCGTTTCCCGAACCAGCCGTCGTCCATGACCAGCATCTCGATGCCCAGCCGTCTGGCTTCTCTGGCGATGGCCATCAGCTTATCGTCGTCGAAATCGAAATAGGTGGCCTCCCAGTTGTTGACGAGGATCGGGCGCTTGCGGTGGACGTATTTTCCGCGCATCAGATGGTTCCTGTACAGGGAATGGAAGGTGCGCGTCATTTCTCCGAGCCCGTGGGCGGAGTAGACCAGGACCGTCTCCGGCGTCTCAAACTGTTCGCCGGGGGCCAGCACCCATTCAAAGCTGTCGGGATGGATCCCCAGACTTAAGCGTACGCTGTCCTGGAAATCCATTTCCGCTTCCGCGATGAAATTGCCGGAATAGACGAAATGCATGGCATAGACGTCGCCGTCCTTCTGGCTGGTGCCGTTGGAGGCGAGCGCCATAAAGGGCTGCATCTGGTGACTGGTTTCGCCGCGCAGAGAGGAAACGATGTGCTTGCCGTGGGACACGGGGCGGGATTCGATACGGCGCTCCCGGCCCCAGCAGCCGTGCAGGGAAATGAGCTGGAAGTGATCGTTGTCCATGTCGATGCTGGCGCTCAGAATCTTCTCCAGATACAGCGGCTCACTGCCCTCATTGACGGCCGTCACGCTGCGGATGACGGCGTCGGAATCTCCAAAGACGCTGTAGCGCAGCAGCAGCTTCAGGCCCAGCAGCGGATCCCGCAGGGTGATCACCAGGGTCTGGGCGGCTCCCTCCGGCGTGTTGCCCGCGAAGGTGGCAGGCATATCCGGAAGGACCGGTTTGCCGTTTAACAGCGTATATCCCTCATAGACCGGTTCGCAGACCTGATGCCCGCCCGCATCCCGCACCCGCAGCGCCGGGTCCCGATAGTCCCCCACGCCCCAGGCCGGGTATTCGAAGGCGAAGCCCTCCATGAAGCCCAGCTTGTCCTTTTGAAAGGCGTGATCCGCTGCGGGCCCGGCGGCCGTGCGCAGCAGATAGCTCCCGTTCGCATCCCCGATCCGGGGCCCGTAATACATGTGGCCCAGGTATTTCCCCCGGGTGACGCCCATCAGATAAGTGGTATTGGGCGTGTCGATCTGAAAAATCTGTTCCTTTTCATAAATCCTGATCCCCATGATGTCCCTCCGAAAAAAGACCGCGCCGCCCGGTCAGCGGCGGCGATGCGCCTAAAAATCCAGTGTATTTTTACCTTCATTATAGTGCGCCCGTGAAAAAAGAAAATCGCTTTTTGTCGGTTTTACTTGTCCTTATGTGAGATGTGCATCAGAGGATCAGGGATCCGCGGCAAAGGAAAAAATATTCCGGCCCTTTTTGCCGCCGGTATGTTTACTCGCCCCGGCTTCCGGCCCGTTGTTCCTTATTTCATCAGCTCATCCGCCAGCCGCAGGATCTCCGGCGCCAGCTTCGCTCTTTTGCGTTTGACCATGCGCGTATAGATCGGATATGCCGCGATCACGCCGAGAATGCCAACGGTCCCGATCACAATGCCCGGGATGAAATACGGCTCCCAGCCGGGAAGCATCGTGCAGCACATTCCCACGCCCAGCAGCAGTGAGCTGATGATCCCGACGATCAGCGAGACGGCGGTCGCTCCCTTTGCGGCGCTTTCGTCCAGGTGGCGAAGCTGTTCCATCGGGGTTTCTTCCTTCGCCGGAGGCGCATATTTGTTGCGGATCTTCCTGATTTCTTCCTGTTCTTTTGCGGAATAGGTATAAGTGAAGGTTTCCCTCTTTTCTCCCATGATTTATGACTCCTTTCAGGATCTTGCGGATATTGCGGCAGGCGGCTGTCTGCGAAACGTTCCGATCAAGCTTGCGGATCGCGGCTCAGATCATACCTGTGGATAGCGGCTCAGATCATACCTGAGGATCGCAGCTTAGGTCATGCCTGCGGATTGCGGCCCCGGAGCGTTTTCAGATTTTTATTTGCCCGCCGGATCATATAGACCGCCATGCCGATCACGATGGTGCAGACGCCGCCTCCTGTCGCGCCGGTCATGGTCCTGCGGAACATCGGATCATCGTCCCCGCCGAACCGCGCCAGCATGGCGGTCTCCAGCGAGAGGATGGACACCATTGCCGCCACAAGGTTAATGGCCCTGGCCGCCGACAGGATCGCGCTTTTCTGCCGCCGGGTCTTTACGATATTGACGATGGCGACGGTGACGGCGTAAAAGGAATAGGCGGCCATTCCGTAGATCAGCAGCCCGGGATAGTCGAAGCCCCGGTTCTGATGCACCATAAAGACAACGATCCCGGTAAGCGCCTGATTCATGAACAAAAGCATGACCCCGCACAGCCGGTAACGCTTAAGCTCTGCCGTTTCATCCTGCACATTCAGCCGCCGTGCCAGCAGAAAGCGCATCACGGCCAGCAGGATGTAGTAGACCGCCAGCGCGGTGAACCATGCGGAACGGTAGACGATGCCCGACACCAGCTTCATGATGATGTACAAAAGATTTACGAAAAAGCCCTGATACAGCGAGACTCCCGCGCGGAAACGCACGTCGGTCATGTATTTTTCACCCACCCTGGTGGAGCGGAATTTTTTCATCAGGGGATGTTCGGAAATGAACCTTCTGACGCGGGCTATGGCTGTATTGATATAGGGAAACCCTGTACAGGTGACGATCAGCGCGTAGGCGGAAGCCGGATAGGAGGAATATTGCAGGATTGGGTTTTGTATATCGAACGCAAACACGGCGATCACAAACCCATAGCCGAAAAGCGCTGCAAAAACCGTCGGGAGCGGGGGCAGGCAGAACAGCTTTTTAAGGATTCTTTTGAATTGCGCCATCCGCCGCCCTCCTGATCCTTACGGTAAAGGTGCTTCCTTTTCCCACTTCGCTTTCTACAGAAATATCGCCGCCTACGATGTCAACCACCCGTTTCACCAGCGCCAGCCCAAGGCCGTTGCCCTGTGCGGCGTGGGAGGTGTCGCCCTGATAGAACTTTTCAAAAATATGCCTGCCGGTTTCCTTTGAGATGCCGCAGCCGGTGTCCGTCACTTCGACTGTCGCAAAAGCTCCCTCGGTTCTCAGCGTCACGGACACCGTACCGCCGCTTTCCGTAAATTTCAGGGCGTTGGAAAAGAGGTTGTTCCAGACGAGGGCCAAAAGCTCGGCGTCCGACTCCACAAATACTTCTTCCTCAAGATCCGTTTCAATGTCGATGTTCTTTTTCTCCCAGGTGCTTTCAAAGCTCAGCAGGCACTCGGCAAGCTGTTCTCCGAGATCGTACCGTTTTGCGGCGGGATAGATCTGCTGGTTTTCCAGCCGGTTCAGCTTCAGAATGTTCGTAATGAGATCGGCGAGGCGGCGGGACTGTTCGGTGATGGCCTTTGCGTATTCCATCCGCTGTGCATCCGGCAGGTCGGGACTCTGGAGCATGGTTCCGTAGTTCTGCATGACGGCCAGCGGCGTTTTCAGTTCATGGGACACATTGGCGATGAAATCCGTCCGCAGGGTCTCCACGCCCGAAAGCTCCTCCGCCATGCGGTTGAAATAATCGATGATCGTATCAAAGCCCGCCCGGTCGTCTATCCCGTGATAGGGCTCGATCCGTGCGGAAAAATCGCCCTGCATGAGCTTTTCCGCGCCTCTCACGATCCGCCGCACCGGGCGCTCCACCATGAATTTCCGCCGCACGCCGTCGATCACGGTACACAGCAGGCTTAAAAAGATCACGTTGATAAACGTCGAGACAGCGGCCAGACGGACCCCGCGCTCGGTATAGGTGATCTCCATGGAACCCGCCAGCATGTTCAGGAACAGCAGCATACAGCAGGTGATCACGAACGACATCAGCAGAAAAAAAGCGGTATAGCTTCTCAGAGAGAACAGGAACCGTTTAAACCTCGAATCCGCTTTCACAGGATCACCGCCTTATAGCCCAGACCGTGGACGGTCTTCAGCTCACATTCTGTACATTTTTCAAATTTTCCGCGCAGCTTGGTCATGTAGACATCCACGGCCCTCGGCGAAGTATTCGTTTCCGCGTCCCAGAACTCGTCCATGAGCTGGGTGCGGGTAAAGGTCTTGCCGGGATAGGACAGGAGCTTATAGAGGATATTGAACTCCCGCGCCGTCATGGGGATCTCCTCCCCGTCATAGACCGCCGTGCGCTCGTCCATGTCGAGCCGCAGCTTCCCGATCTCCAGCCTGTGGGAGGCGGCGATCTTCGCCCGCCGCAGGAGCGCCCCGATCCGCAGGAAAAGCTCGTCCAAGTCGATGGGCTTGACCATGTAGTCGTCGATCCCGATCCGATAGCCCTTCTGCTTGGACGCGAAATCGTCCCGCGCCGTCATGAAGAGGATCGGAATCTCCGCATCAAGAGAGCGCACCGTTTTCGCAAACTCATAGCCGTCGATGCCGGGCATCATGATGTCGGAGACGATCAGGTCGAAGGTGATTTCGTACATGGCGTCGTAGGCTTCCTTTGCGCCGGGACATCCCACCGCCTTGTAGCCGTTTCCGTTCAGGAAGGAGCAGACGGAACGGTTTAGGTCTTTGTCATCTTCTACAACGAGTATTTGAAACATAAGGTGTACCTCCGTGAATCCGCGCCGGAATCTTCGATCCTGTCGCCGGCCTGTGAAATTCGCCTCCGCAGGCAAGTGAGCTTCTTATAAATCGAATTGTAACACTCAAATGTTAAAGTTTTGTTTGCGTTTCGATTTTTTAAAAAATATTTTCGAAAAATCTGCGCCGTACAGATTCTGTCCGTGCGGCGCGTGATCACTTTTTAATTATTTCAGCCCTTTGATCACAGGGATCAGGCAGAGCAGCAGGACGATCCCGACGATGCCCACGATAATGCCGGGGACCAGCATATCCCATATCATGACCATGCACATCCCGATGCCCAGAACGATCGCGCCGAGAATGCCCAGAAGCGCTGCGCCGATGGTCTTGCTGGTCAGGACGATCATGGGCTTGCCGTCCATCTTCCTGCGGACCGGCACCATGGCCAGCAGGATCACCGCACCGACTGCGCCGATCACGATGCCCTGCGTCATAGCGTCCCATTCCGGGAGCAGAGCCATGCACATACCGAGGGCAAAGAGGATGCCTCCGACCACGCTCATGATAAGAGTCACAAAGTTTTTCTTTTTCATAGCAGATAACCTCCGAATTTGGATTTCAAGCGATCCTTCACCTGATGGCTGTATGGTAGCCCATGAATGTTTGCGGGATTTTTGCGTTTTGTTTGAGAAATGTTAAAATACACGGAACGGATCATGAAAATCTGTCGCTGTACAAGGTGCGGCCGGCGGCTTTTTACGGGTCAATGCCAAACGTCGAAGTATTTGCTGAAAATCTGTCCCATCATACGAATTGTAGAAAACGGTTGAAACGTGATGTCGGAAATGGTATATTAATAACGTGGCAAAAGCCATAGGAAAGTGCCCATGACAGGGCGGCAGCCTCCCAGCGCTTAATGACCGGCATGCCGGAATACATAGGAGGGGAGGTGGCGTTATATGACAGCTTTTGAAATCGTTTCGATTTTCATCGGCATATTAACTTTGTTATGTGCCTTTGGCAGCCTGATTGTAGCGTTGCTTGCCTTTCTCCAAAAGAGAAAGAAAAAGCGAAAATAAAAATGCCTATCCTGTCTGACCCACAGGATAGGCGGTGTCCGTAAAGACATACATTTACCCGGGAGCATCCACTTTGGAGTGGGTGCTTTCCTTTTCTGATAATACTATACCACACTTTCCACATACATTCAACAAAAATTTTTATAACAGGTTAAAAGGCAAGAAAGCAGGAAATCAAGCGCTTCTTGCCTTTTTTATGAAGCATGAAAATCCGCCCTTCATTTTTAAGGAATAGAATGGTATTCGGGGAAAAAATGTGCTATGATTAGAAAAAATGGGGAAGTGCGGCAAAGCGCACGGCGGCGCGGGCGGGAACGGGTCTGCGGCGTGCGCGGAAAAGGCTGAAGGGGGATACGGGTGAGCAGACAGGAGCGGATCAGACAAAAACTGGAACGGCGCCGGGCGCGCAGGGAGATGCTGCGGGCCGAGATCGAGCGTCATGCGAAGGATATTTTGGAATCCCGCAATTTCAGACGGTCCGATTCCTTTATCCAGCACGGCGCGGTCTCCGTCAGAAGTCACTGCCTGCGCGTGGCGGAGTGCAGCCTGCTGATCGAAAAGCGGCTGAACAGGCTGGGCGTCCGCTGTGCGGAGCGGGATCTGGTGCGGGGCGCGCTGCTCCACGATTATTTTCTGTATGACTGGCACGGCAGCCCCGGCGGGGATCACCGCCGTCTGCACGGCTTTTATCATCCGGGCGTCGCGCTGCGCAACGCCTGCCGGGAATATGCGCTTTCGGAGCGGGAGCGCGACATCATCGCGAAGCACATGTGGCCGTTGACGGTAAAGCCGCCGCTCTGCCGGGAGGCCTGGATCGTGACGGCGGCGGACAAATACTGCTCTCTGCGGGAAATCGTGCTGTGCCGCGGCGGGGCGCAGGGAGAATGAGCGGGACCCGGACGGAGATAGGATTGCGATGGGAGAAGAACGGAAACGGCTCCTGCAGGAGCTGAAGACCTATGCGGGCGGCGATTTTTATCCGTATCATATGCCGGGGCACAAAAGGAATCTGCATACGTCTCCCGCGCGGCCGGGGGATGTTCTTGCCGCGGCGGCGGATATCGACATCACAGAAATCGACGGCTTCGACAATCTGCATGAGCCGGAGGGATTTCTGCGGGAGGCCATGGAGCGGGCAGCGAAGCTGTACGGCGCGGATCATACCTTTTTCAGCGTGAACGGCAGTACGGCAGGGATTCTCACCGCCGTTTCGGCGGCGGCGCCGGAGGGCGGGACGCTGATCATGGCGCGGAACTGTCACCGGTCCGTGTATCATGCCGTCTATCTGCGGCGTCTGACGCCGGTATATCTGGTGCCAGAGGAGCTGGGAGCCATCGGCATTGCGGACGCGGTCACGCCGGAGCAGGTGGAGGCGGCGTTGCGGGAGCATCCGGAGGCGGCCGCGGTGCTCATCACCTCTCCCACCTATGACGGGCTGGTCTCCGATGTGGAAGCGATCGCGCGGACGGCGCACCGGTACGGGAAAGCGCTCATCGTGGACAGCGCCCACGGCGCACATTTCGGGTTTCATCCGCAGTTGCCGGAGAGCGCGGTGCGCGCCGGAGCGGACCTGACCGCAGTGAGTTTACATAAGACGATGCCCTGTCTGACCCAGACGGCGCTTCTGCATGTGCGGGGGGATCGGGTGGATCCGGAGCGGCTGCGGCTGTTTGAAGGGATCTATCAGACCAGCTCCCCCTCCTATCTGCTGATGGCGGCCATGGACGAATGTGTGGCGCTGGTGCAGGAATGCGGAGCGGCGCTGTGGGATGCGTTTTTCAGAGATCGGAGGGAGTTTCTGTACAGGATGGGGCGGCTGAAACGGCTGCGCGTTTATACGGCGGGGCTGCCCTTTGAGGCTGGCGGGAGTCCGGCGAAAGAAATATACCGCGTCATGGATCCGGGCAAGCTCCTGATCGGAACGGTCGGGGCCCTGCTGGACGGCAGGCCTCTTACGGGGAAGCGGCTTTACGATATCCTGCGGGACAGATGGCATTTACAGATGGAAATGGCGGCGGGAGATTATGTGACCGCCATCATGACCTGCTGCGACCGCCGGGAGGGCTGGGAGTGGCTGGCGGAGGCGCTGCTCGCGGTGGATGAGGCGTGCGCGGCGGAAGATGCGCATGCGCCGGGTGATGCGCATGTGCCGGACGGTGCGCATGCGCCGGGGGCCCGCACGGCGGAAGATGCGCATGCGGGGAAGGCCGCGGACAGACGGAGAAAAGAGAGCCGTCCGGAGGCCGCGGACAGCTCCGCCGCCTGTTTGCTGCCGGAAGCCGTCTGCAGCATCACCCGGGCGCTGGACGCGCCGTGGGAAGCGGTTTCGCTGGAGGAGGCAGAAGGGCGGATCAGCGCCGCGTTTCTGAACCTGTATCCGCCGGGGATCCCCATCGCGGTGCCGGGAGAGCGGCTGGACGCCGCGGTGCTGGAGCGGCTGGAAGCGCTGCTGTCGCGGGGCCTGGCCGTCGTCGGGATACAGGGCGGGCGCGTGAAGGTGCTGGCCTGACCGCGGCGCGGAAGCGGCCGCGGGAACAGGGAGAGAAGATTCTGGAACGAGGAGGAAGCGCAGGGATGAGAAGGACGAAAATCGTGTGCACGATCGGGCCGGCGTCCGAGAAGGAAGAGGTTCTCCGGGGGCTGATCAGCGCGGGAATGAATGTGGCCCGGCTCAATTTTTCCCATGGAGACCATAAGAGCCATGCGGAGAAGCTGGAGAAGATCCGCCGGATCAGCCGGGAAATGAATCAGCCCATAGCGGTGCTTTTGGACACCAGGGGGCCGGAGGTGCGGATCCGGGATTTCGAGGAGGGCTGTGTTCGGCTTTCTGCGGGACAGAAATTCACGCTGACCACCGAGGAAGTCATGGGCAGTGCGGAGCGCGTTTCCATCACATACAAAAATCTGGTCAACGATGTGAAGCCGGGGGCCGTCATCCTGATCGACGACGGGCTGATCGGTCTGACGGTGGACGAAGTGACGGAGACCGATATCGTCTGTACCGTGCAGAACGGCGGCCAGGTTTCCAACCGCAAGGGCATCAACGTGCCGGGGACGGAGTTGACCATGCCTTTTATCGACGAGCGGGACAGGTCGGATATCCTGTTCGGCTGTAAGATGGGTTTTGATTTCATCGCGGCGTCCTTCGTGCGCTGCCGGGAAGATATTCTGGAAATCAGAAAGATCCTGGAGGAGCAGCATTCCAGGATCCGCATCATCGCCAAGATCGAAAACCATCAGGGTATTCAGAACATGGAGGAGATCGTGGAGGAGGCGGACGGCATCATGGTCGCCAGGGGCGATATGGGCGTGGAGATCCCGATGGAGGAGGTTCCCATCGTCCAGAAGCGGATGATCAAGCTGGCGGTCAAGGCCGGAAAGCATGTGATCACGGCAACGCAGATGCTGGATTCCATGATGAAAAATCCCAGACCCACCAGGGCGGAGATCACCGACGTCGCCAACGCGATCTACGACGGCACCACGGCCATCATGCTGTCCGGGGAGACGGCCAGCGGCAGTTATCCGGTGGAGGCCGTGCAGACCATGGCCAGGATCGCCGAACGGACGGAGCGCGATATCGATTATACGGTGCGCGTCCGCAAGTCCGGCAAAAAGATGATCGCCAGGGACATCACCTCCTCGATCTGTCACGCCACCTGCCATGTGGCCGCGGAGCTGAACGCGGCGGCCATCATCACCGTCACCATGTCGGGCTTTACCTCCGCCATGATCGCCAGGTACAAGCCTGCATGCCCGATCATCAGTTGTGCCACCAGTCGTCTGGTATGGCGTCAGATGAATCTGCAGTGGGGCGTGCTGCCGCTGCTGATTGCGGAGGAGAGCATCGCGGAGGATCTGTTTCGGGAGGCTGTGGCCGCGGCGGTGGATGCGGGATATGTGAAAAAAGGAGACTGCGTGGTCCTGACTGCCGGCATTCCGCTGGGCGTGTCCGGCAACACCAATATGCTCCGCGTGGTGGAGATCCGATAACGGGATGGGGGCAGAGAGATGAAAAAATATGTGATGGCACTGGATCAGGGAACGACGAGTTCCAGATGTATTTTGTTCGATAAGCAGGGACATGTGTGTTCCATGGCGCAGAAGGAGTTTACCCAATATTATCCGCAGCCCGGCTGGGTGGAGCACGATCCCATGGAGATCTGGTCCTCGCAGCTTTCGGTGGCCGTGGAGGCGATGGGGAAGATCGGCGTATCCGCCGAAGAGATAGAGGCCATCGGCATCACCAACCAGCGGGAGACCACGATCTGCTTTTCCGGGAAGACCGGGAAGCCCGTTTATCCGGCCATCGTCTGGCAGTGCAGGCGCACCGCGGACCGAATCGCCCGCCTGGAGGAGGACGGCTTCGACAAGGTGATCCGGGCCCATACGGGGCTGATCCCCGACGCCTACTTTTCCGCCACTAAGATCGGCTGGATCCTGGACAACGTGGAAGGGGCCCGGGCCATGGCGGAGCGCGGCGAGCTGCTTTTCGGCACCGTGGATACCTGGCTGATCTGGAACCTGACCAAGGGAAAGGTCTTCGTCACGGACTATACCAACGCGTCCCGGACGATGCTGTTCGATATCCGCAAAAGAGAATGGGATGAAGAGATCCTGTCTTATTTCCATATTCCGAAGAGTATGCTTCCGGAGGTGAAGCCGTCCAGTTGTATCTACGGCATGACAGACAGGGCCGTCATCGGCAGGGAGATCCCCATCGCCGGAGCGGCGGGGGATCAGCAGGCGGCGTTGTTCGGACAGTGCTGTTTTGAGGCGGGAGAGGCGAAAAACACTTACGGAACGGGCTGTTTTCTGCTGATGAATATGGGCGCGGAGCCCATTGTTTCCCGAAACGGGTTGCTGACCACCATCGCGGCCAGTCCCCGGGGCGAGGTCCGCTATGCGCTGGAGGGCAGCGTTTTCGTGGCCGGCGCGGCGATCCAGTGGCTCCGGGACGAGCTGGGCATGATAGGAAGCGCGGCGGATTCCGAAAAGTACGCCAGATCGGTGGAGGATACGGCGGGCGTGTATGTGGTGCCGGCCTTTACCGGGCTGGGAGCGCCCTACTGGAATCCCTATGCCAGGGGCATCATCACGGGGCTGACCAGAGGAGCGTCCAGAGCGCATCTGGTGCGGGCGGCGCTGGAGTCTCTGGCCTATCAGACCGCGGACGTGCTGGACGCCATGGAGAAGGACGCCGGCATGCCGTTAGTGGATCTGAAGGTGGACGGCGGCGCTTCCGCCAACGATTTCCTCATGCAGTTCCAGGCGGATATCCTGGCGAAGCGGGTGCAGCGGCCGGAATGCATCGAGACGACGGCGCTGGGCGCCGCCTATCTGGCGGGGCTCGCCACGGGATTTTACCGGGATAAGGACGATATCCGGAAAAGCTGGGCACTGGGGCATGCCTTTGAACCCCGGATGGACGAGTCCGTGCGGGACGCGGGGCGCAGGGGCTGGAAAAGAGCCGTGAAGGCCGCGCTTATGCTGGGAGAGCAGGACTGACGCATGGGGAAAATTTTCTATATTATGGGGAAAAGCGCCTCCGGCAAGGACACGGTCTACAAAAGACTGGCGGAGGACGAAACGCTGGGTCTTCGGACGCTGGTGCCTTATACGACGCGGCCCATGCGCAGCAATGAAAAAAACGGCGCGGATTATTTTTTCACGGACGAAGCGGGCCTGGAGGCTGTTCGGAAATCGGGGAGGCTGATCGAGCTGCGTTCCTATCACACCGTGCACGGGATCTGGAATTATTTTACGGTGGACGACGGTCAACTGGATCTGGCGCATGCTTCGTATCTGATGGTGGGCACGCTGGAGTCCTATCGGGCGATGCAGCGCTATTTCGGCGCGGAGGCGCTGGTGCCTGTTCTGGTGGAACTGGAGGACGGCGCGAGACTGAAGCGGGCCCTGGAACGGGAAATGGCGATGGAAAAGCCCCGCTATGAGGAAATGTGCCGCCGTTTCCTGGCGGACGCAAAGGATTTTTCGGAGGAAAACATACAGGCCGCCGGAATCGGCACGCGGTTTGTCAATGACGATCTGGATGCCTGTCTGAACCGGATCAGGCAGTATATCCGGGAATACTTATGAGAAGTTTTTTCTGAGGGAGAGAAAAGCTATGGCGAAGTTTACGGACATCATCGGACAGGAACAGATACGGGAGCATCTGCAGACGGCCCTGCGGCAGCGCAAGATTTCCCACGCATATCTCATCAGCGGAGAGCGCAATTCCGGAAAGGAGTTCATCGCCAAAATCTTTGCCATGGCGCTGCAGTGCGAAAAGGGAGGGGAGGAGCCCTGTCAGGAATGTCACTCCTGCAGGCAGGCGCTTTCCATGAACCATCCCGACATCATCCGGCTGGTGCACGAGAAGCCCAATACGATCAGCGTGGAGGACATCCGCCTGAAGATCAACAACGATATCGCCATCCGCCCGTATCAGGGACCTTATAAGATTTACATCATCGCTGAGGGAGAAAAGATGACGGTGCAGGCGCAGAATGCCCTTTTAAAGACGCTGGAGGAGCCGCCGGAATACGCGGTGATCCTGATTTTGACCGACAGCGCGGATTCCCTCCTGCCCACCGTTTTAAGCCGCTGCGTGCGGCTGGACATGAAGCCGGTCCCGGATGCGCTGGTGAAAAAATATCTGATGGAAACGCTGCATGTCCCGGATTACAAGGCCGAAGTGTGCACGGCCTTTGCCCGGGGCAATGTGGGGCGCGCCAAGCTGCTGGCCTCCAGCGAGGAATTTGACAAGGTGAAGGAAGAAGCGGTGACGCTTCTGAAATATATTCACGAGATGGAGCTTTCGGAGATCATAGCCGCCATCAAAAAGATTACGGAATATCAGTTTGATGTGTCGGACTATCTGGATATCCTTTCCATCTGGTATCGGGATGTGCTGATGTTCAAAGCCACGAATGATGCAAACCACTTGATTTTCAGAGGGGAAATACAGTATATTAAGAAGGTGGCCGACAGAAGCTCTTATGAGGGGATCGAAACCATCCTGGAGGCGCTGGAGAAGGCGAAGTCGAGGCTGGCCGCGAATGTCAGCTTTGATCTGACGATGCAGCTTCTTCTCCTGACGGTCCAGGAAAACTGACGGAGGTTTATAGATGGTAAGAATAATTGGAGTGCGGTTCAGGACGGCAGGCAAGGTCTACTATTTTGATCCGCTGAATTTTCAGGTAAAGAGAAACGACCATGTCATCGTGGAGACGGCCCGCGGCGTGGAATACGGCACCGTGGTGGGAGAACCCAGGGACGTGGACGAAAGCAAGGTGGTACAGCCCTTGAAGCCGGTGCTCCGGCTCGCGACGCAGCGGGACGACGAGCAGGAGGCGGGCAATAAGATAAAGGAAAAAGAGGCGTTCCGCATCTGTCTGGAGAAGATCGAAAAACACGGGCTGGACATGAAGCTCATCGACGCGGAATACACGTTTGACAACAATAAAGTGCTGTTTTATTTCACGGCGGACGGCCGTATCGATTTCCGGGAGCTGGTGAAGGATCTGGCGGGCGTGTTCAAGACCAGGATCGAGCTGCGCCAGATCGGCGTGCGGGACGAGACGAAGATTCTGGGCGGTGTGGGCATCTGCGGCAGGGTGCTCTGCTGTCACAGTCACCTGTCCGAGTTCATTCCGGTTTCCATCAAGATGGCGAAGGAGCAGAACCTTTCCCTGAATCCCACCAAGATCTCCGGCGTCTGCGGCAGGCTGATGTGCTGCCTGAAGCACGAGCAGGAGACCTATGAGGAGCTGAACCGTCGCCTGCCCAATCCGGGCGATTTTGTGACCACGGACGACGGGCTGAAGGGCGAGGTGTCCAGCGTCAATGTGCTGCGCCAGTTGGTGAAGGTGGTCGTGGATGTGAACGATGAAAAGGAGATCCACGAATACCCCGTGGAGCGCCTGAAATTCAAAAAGAGACACGGTCGCGGCCGCAGGAACGACGCCGCGGACGAAAAGGAGCTGAAGGAGCTGGAGAAGCTGGAACGGGAAGAGAAAAAGGGAGGAAAGTCGAAGCTGAATGACTGAAGGGGAGGAGCTTTCTTTCCTGTGTCCGGGCGGGGATTCGTCCTCTCCGCTGTCGGAGGACCGCGGGGTATCCTCTTTTCTGCGTCCCGGCGAGCGCCTGGACGACCTGGAGCGGGGCGGATACCGGATCATTCAGGATCCGGCCGGTTTCTGCTTCGGCATGGATGCGGTGCTGCTGTCCGGATTCGCGGCGGATGAAATCAGGCCGGATGAGAAAATCCTGGATCTCGGGACGGGGAGCGGCGTCATACCGATCCTGCTGGAGGCCAGGACGCGGGCGAAGGATCTGACCGGTCTGGAGATCCTGCCGGAATGCGCGGATATGGCGAGGCGGAGCGTGGCGCTCAACGGGCTGGAGGATAAAATTTCTATCGTGTGCGGAGATATCAGAGAAGCAGGGGGGCTTTTTCCGGCTGCTTCTTTTGACGTTGTGACATGCAATCCCCCCTATATGATCGGAAAGCATGGGATCCGCAATCCGGAAGAACCGAAGGCCGTCGCCCGGCATGAGATCCTGTGTACCTTCGCGGATGTGGCCGGACAGACGGCGAAGCTGCTGCGCCCGGGCGGCGCTCTTTATCTGGTGCACCGGCCGTTCCGGCTGGCGGAGATCCTGGTGACGCTGGCAAAACATAAACTGGAGCCGAAACGCATGCGGCTCGTCTATCCTTACGCGGACCGGGAGCCCAATCTGGTGCTGCTGAAGGCGGTGCGGGGCGGCAGGCCCCGGCTTTCGGTGGAAAGGCCCCTGATCGTGCAGGAGAGGCCGGGCGTGTATACACAGGAGATTCGGGAAAAGTACGGTTTTTGACCGATTGCTGCGCGGGCAGAACGCGCGGGATGAAAATACGGCTGTCGGGAGAGCGGCGCGCAGGCGGACGCGTCCTGGCGGCGGAGGAAGAGCATGAGGAACAGACGCAGGGAGTGGAAAAAAAGAAGAAAACGCCGGGACGGATACCGGGTCACCGCGCTGGTCTGCCTGATCGTGGCCGCACTGATGGTCGCCGCGGGCGGTTTCTGGCTGGCCGTGAATGAGAAAGGCGCCGCATTTGCCGTATGGGCGGAGTCGGACGGCGGCCCAGGCGCGGATCACGAACCGGAGGACGGTGGAACAGAGCTGTCCGGGGCGTCGGACGGGAAAGGAGCCGCAGGCGGTCAGACGGCGTCCGGGGAAGCGGATGCGAAGGGAGTCGCGGGCGGTCAGACGGCGTCCGGGGAAGCGGATGCGGAAGGAGCTTTGGGCGGTCAGACGGCGTCAGGGGAAACGGGTGCGGAAGGAGCTTTGGGCGGCCGGACGGCGTCAGGGGAAACGGGTGCGGAAGGAGCTTTGAGCGGTCGGACGGCGTCAGGCGGAACGGAAACGGCCGGAGTTCCGGACGGAGAGAACGGTGGAAAGGCGCAGGGCGCGGATCCCGCAGAAGGGGAGACCGGTGCGCTGAACAGCGGTTTGTCCGGAAACGGAGCGACGGCAGGGATGGCGGATGGGACATCCGGGGCTTTGCAGGCATCAGGCGCACAGGACAGCCTGCTGGCGCAGGGACAGGCGTTTCGCGCGGGACGGCCAAAGGTGAAGGGCATTTACGTCACGGGAGCCATGGCCGGAACCGCCAATATGGATAAACTGATCGACCTGGTGGACCGCACGGAGCTGAATGCGCTGGTCATCGACGTGAAAAACGATGAGGGCTATGTGGTGTGCGATATGGATGCGCCGCTGGTGTCCGAGATCGGCTCCGTGCGCCGCTATGTGAAGGATATGCCGGAGCTGATCCGGAAGTGTAAGGAAAAGGGGATTTATCTGATCGCCCGGATCGTCACGTTCAAGGATCCGGTTCTGGCGGAGGCGAAACCCGAATGGAGTCTGCATAATGCGGACGGGACCGTTTTCCGGGATAAATCCGGACTGGCCTGGGTGAATCCGTATGAGGAGCAGGTATGGGCGTATCTGCTGCAGGTGGCGCAGGGCGCGGTGGCGCTGGGCTTCGATGAAATCCAGTTCGATTACGTCCGTTTTTCCACGGACAGCGGCATGAAGCAGGTGGATTTCGGCCCGAAAGCGGCGCTGCGTTCCAGGGAGGAGGCCATCGAAGCGTTTGTCGCTTATGCGTCGGATGCGCTGCATCAAATGGGAGCCGCGGTTTCCGCCGATGTGTACGGCGTCGTGATCGACAGCCGGACCGATCAGCAGATCGTGGGACAGAATTACGTGAACCTGGCGGCGCACCTGGATTATCTGAGCCCCATGGTGTATCCGTCCCATTACGGGCCCTATAATTATAATATCCCGATTCCGGACGCACAGCCCTATGATACGGTGCTGGCGGCCATGCAGGCGTCCCGAATGGTGATGGCGGGGATCGATCCGAAGCAGAAGGGCGGAAATGACGCTGCGGGAGGCGGAGCGGATTCGGCCGGAGGGGCTGTTCCCGGAGGCGGAACGGGTTCAGCCGGGGAAACGGTTTCTGAAGGCGGAGAAACTTCAGGGACGGGAACGGTCTCCGGCAACAGCGTGCCCGCGGTCCCGGCCGTTCAGAGCGCGGCACAGATCGCCGCCCTGCCCCCGATGGACACCGTGCGGGCCAGCGTGCGCCCCTGGCTGCAGGACTTCACGGCGACCTGGGTAAAGGGGCACATCCAGTACGGACCGGAGCAGATACGGGCCCAGATCCAGGCGGTGTACGACGCCGGCTATGAGGAGTGGATTCTCTGGAATGCGTCGAACCGCTACACGGAGGGCGGGCTGCTCCCGGAGACGCAGGAGTAAAGGCTGGAATATCCGGTTCGGTCGGGAAGGCCGGGGCAGGGACAGCGATATGACAAACTCTTGAAAAACGCCGGTTCTTCGCGAAATGAGCCTGTCAAGGCGAAACTGAGCTTAGAATCCGCTGCGTTTTTCATGAAGCGGGAGCGTGTCTGTCATGCGCTGTTCCTGTCCCGACCTCCCCGACCGGACCGGATATCCGGCGTTTGTGACAGGAGAGATCGGAATGGCAGGAACCTTGTATCTGTGTGCCACACCCATCGGCAACCTGGGGGATATGACGCCCCGGGTGATCGAAACGCTGCGAAGCGCGGACCTGATCGCCGCAGAGGACACCCGGAACAGCATCCGGCTGCTGAATCATTTTGACATTCATACGCCGATGACCAGCTATCATGAATACAATAAGGTGGAAAAGGCCCATGCGCTGGTGGAGCAGATGAGGAGCGGGAAAAGCGTGGCGCTGATCACCGACGCGGGGACTCCGGCGATTTCCGATCCGGGGGAGGTGTTGGTGCGTTTCTGCCAGGAGGCTGGCATCACGGTCACCAGCCTGCCGGGACCGGCGGCCTGCATCACCGCGCTGACGCTCTCCGGGCTTTCCACCCGCCGGTTCTGCTTTGAGGGGTTTTTGCCGGCGGAGAAAAAGGAAAAGGCGGAGGTGCTGGAGGAATGCGCGCGGGAAACTCGGACCATGATCTTTTACGAGGCTCCGCATCATTTGAAGCGCACGCTGGGCGAGCTGCGGGACGCTCTGGGGGACCGGCGGGTGACGGTTTGCCGGGAACTGACGAAAAAGTTTGAGAGCGTCATGCCCACCACGCTGGAAGAGGCCCTTCTTTTTTATGAGACGAACGAGCCGAGAGGGGAGTACGTTCTGGTGGTGGAGGGGAAAAGCAGGGCGGAAAAAGCGAGAGAAGACCGGGCCGCATGGGAGGAGCTGCCGCTGGAGGCGCACGTCCGACTGTATGAGGAACAGGGGATGGACCGAAAAACGGCCATGAAGCAGGCAGCAAAGGACCGGGGACTGAGCAAAAGGGACGTGTATCAGGCGCTGCTTCCCGCGGAGGAAGGGAACGGAACGGACAGCCCGCGTCATGGAGAATAAACAGGAGGGGAGGATCTGCATGGATATACAGGTCGGAGACGTGATCACATTGAAAAAACAGCACCCCTGCGGCAGCAGGGAATGGGAGGTGCTGCGCATCGGTGCGGACTTCCGGCTCAGGTGCGCGGGCTGCGGCCATCAGATCATGATCGCCCGCCGCGCCGTGGAAAAAAATGTGCGCGGCATCAAAAGAAATGCTTGAAAATCCGGGATTCTTATGGTATCATATTTTCCCGTGATATATATTCCTTGCTCCTTTCAGCGAGAAGGGGCCAGAGACCAAAAGGAGGTAATTTGCATGAACAAGTACGAATTAGCCGTCGTTGTCAGTGCGAAAATCGAGGATGAAGAGAGAGCGGCAGTCGTAGACCGGTGCAAAGCCCTGATCGAAAGATTCGGCGGCGCGATCACCAATGTGGACGACTGGGGCAAGAAGCGTCTCGCTTACGAAATCCAGAAGATGAGAGAAGGCTTCTACTATTTCATCCAGTTCGACGCGGAGCCTACTGCGCCTGCAGAGATCGAAAGCCGTGTTCGCATCATGGACAACGTACTCAGATACTTAGTCGTCAGAGCTGACGAGAAGTAAGAGGCGGATGTTCCGGCCCATGTCGGTGGGACATCCCCGGAAAGTGAGAGAGTATGAACAAAGTAATTCTTATGGGCCGCCTGACCCGTGATCCCGAAGTGCGTTATTCCCAGGGAGAGAATCCGATGGCGATCGCCAGATATACGCTGGCGGTGGACCGCAGGTTCAATCGGAACGGTGATGAGAACACCGCCGATTTCATCGGCTGCGTCGCTTTTGGCAGACAGGCCGAGTTCGCGGAACGGTATCTCCACAAGGGAACCAAGATCGCTTTGACCGGCCGGATCCAGACCGGCAGCTACACCAATCGGGACGGCGTTAAGGTATACACGACAGATGTCGTCGTGGAGGATCAGGAGTTCGCGGAGAGCAAGAACGCGAACAATGGCGGGAACCAGGGCAATACCGGTTATAACAATGGGGGTTATAACAACGGCGGATACAACAATGGCGGTTATGCCGGCGGAACTGCGAACCAGCAGCCCTCGGCTGCGGCGGATGGTTTCATGAACATTCCCGACGGCATCGACGAAGAACTGCCCTTCAACTAAGCGACATTGCTTCGCAATGTCGCGCTACTTCTCGATTCGCGGAGCGAATTGAGAAGTTTCCCGAACATCGCGAGATTGCGCCACTTCTCAATTCGCGAAGAGAATTGAGAAGTTTCCCGAAAGAAGCTGCTTTTCAATTCGCACAGCGAATGTAGAAGTTTCCCGTAACGCGCGAACTGTCGCGCAAAGTTCAGACAAGGAGGTAAACCATCATGGCATTCAATAAATCCGACAGACCGGATGCTCCCGCAAAGCGGAGAGGCGGCGTGCGCAGGAGAAAGAAAGTCTGCGTGTTCTGCGGCAAGGACAATGTAATTGACTATAAGGACGTGAACAAGCTGAAAAGATATGTCTCCGAGAGAGGCAAGATCCTTCCCAGAAGGATCACCGGCAACTGCGCGAAGCACCAGAGGGCGCTGACCGTTGCCATCAAGCGCGCGCGTCATCTGTCCCTCATGCCTTATGTGGCGGAATGAGGACGGCTGTCATCTGAATGAAGCAGAGAGAGAACGGTATGGCTTTCGGGCTGTGCCGTTCTTTTTTCAAGGGTTTTCAGGTCGGGCGGAGTGCCGGGTAAAATTTTTGCATGTCCAGCGCTGTCTTTTCCTCAGAATGGACCGGGCTCGTTCCTCAGAATGGACCGGGCTCGGAGCTTGCTTTTTCCGCTTTTTTGTGCTACACTTGATTCATCTCAGTGGATAACAGACATTAGAGAAGCTGTTACCAGACTTTTTACCGGAAGCAAATGGCTGACCGGTTCTTTTGGCGGCAGGTCCGAGGCCGCTTTCTGTGGTCGTGCCCGTGTTCGGGCGATTATCACACTTTTTAAAATAAAGGATCCGTTTCTGTGCGCGGCGCGTAAAAAGCCTGGACAGTTTTTCTCTCATTGATGAAAAAAGGAGGATCCTGTGGGAGAGAAAAATGATACGTTTTCCTATTACGTTGGGAAAGAGGAGGTGCTGGCAGATCTTTACAACGCGGTCGTGTACGGCGGCAGGCAGGCCATATGCCCCGAAAATCTGGCGGATGTGCAGCGGACCTACCATGAGCCGCTGACCAGCCGTTACGGGAAAAAGCGGAGGGTTCAGCGAGAGCGGGACGCGGCGAAACTTCTCTGCCGGGAGGGCTGTCCCGTGCTTCTGGCGGTGGAGAATCAGGACGAAATGAATCATGGCATGCCGCTGCGGTGCGCGGAGTATGACGTGGAGGAGTTCCAGAAACAGATGCGGCGTATCAGGAAGCGCCATATGCAGGCCCGGGACCTGAAGCCCGGCGCGGAATACCTGTCCGGATTCCGTGCGGAGGACCGCCTGATCCCGGTGATCACGCTGGTGGTCTATCACGGAGACGGGAAATGGAGAGCGGCGGAGAGCATGCGGGAGATGTTCAGCCTGGACGGGATGGACAGAGAGCTGCGGGCGTATCTGGAGAACTACCGGATCCACGTGGTGAATCTGGCGGAGCAGGAGGAGGAGCGGTTTCAGACGGGCCTGCGGGAGCTGGTGGGGATGCTGAAAAGGAAGGACGATCCGGAAGCGATGCGGGCATACCTTCGGGACAACGAGGCGCGGTTCCGGGAGATGGATGAGGATACCTACGATATGCTCTGCGTGATGCTGGATCTGAAAGGGCTGGAGGTTCCGGACAGCCCGGGAGGCGGAGGCCGAAGTGAAAAGAGGAAAGAGAAGGAGGAGAAAAGGGATATGTGCAGGGCGTTTGAGATCTTAATACAGAGGAGCCGGGAGGAAGGAAAAGTGGAAGGAAGAAAAGAAGGGGAGCTTGACGGCGAAGAACGCGGCAGAAAACGCGGCGAAGAACGCCTAGGCAGCCTGATAACCCGCCTGCTTTCAGATGGCAGGATAAGAGAGGCCGCATCTGCGGCGCGGGACGCGGGCGAAAGATCCCGGCTGTATCAGGAATACAGTCTGTGATTCGCCGTTCTTCTTTTTAAGCGTCTTAAGGGTGGGAGTAAAGCCGGGATGTACTGACAGAACATTCTTTTTTACACAGACCGGCTCTGTGCCGCCTACAAAGCTCTCCTGTAAAAAAACAGAAAGAAATGCCGGAAAACAGAGAAGCCTTTCACATTGGGGTATGGAATTTTGCGTCAGAAAATGTTATACTTACAAATAATGGGCTTTTACAGGCGATAACTGTGAAATGCAGGAGAATGAAATATGAAGAAAAAGAGGATCAAATTAAAGGGCAGGCTGCGGATCTATATGCAGACTTCCCTCTATCTGGGCATCCTTCTGCTGTTTGTAAACGCGGGGATCTATTTCCTCGACGCGCGGGCCGGTTTCCTGCTGTCCTGTTTTCTGCTGCTGTATTTCGGGATGATTATTCTGCTGATGCTGTATAACCGGCCGATCATCATCAACGAGCTGGTGAGCTTCGCCACGCAGTACGGGCAGGTCCAGAAAGCGCTTCTGCGGGACATGGTGGTCCCCTATGCGCTGCTGGATGAGGACGGCAGGGTGATCTGGAGCAACACCGCGTTCCGGCATGCCATCCACAGCGAGAAGGGCTTCACGAAGTCCATCACGTATCTGTTCCCGAGCATCACGAAGGACAGGCTGCCCCGGCAGGAGGAGGAAGTGACCTACGAGATCGCCTTCGAGGGCAGCGAATATACGGCGCATATCATCCGCGTCTCGCTGCAGGGCATGACGGAGGACAGCGATATTCTGGAGGACGATTATGACGGCTGCCTGTACGCGGTTTATCTGTATGACGAGACGGCGCTGAAGATCGCCCTGCGGGAGAATGACGCGCAATCGCTTGCGGTGGGGCTGATTTATCTGGACAATTATGAGGAGGCTCTCGCCAGCGTGGAGGAGGTGCGCCGTTCCCTTCTGACCGCGCTCATCGACCGGAAGGTCAACAAATATGTGGCGGCCTTCGACGGGATCTGTCAGAAGATCGAGAAGGACAAGTACCTCGTTATTTTAAAGAAAAAATCCGTGCTGCAGATGCAGGAGCAGCGTTTTGAACTGCTGGAGGATGTGAAGACGGTCAACATCGGCAATGAAATGGCGGTGACCATCAGCATCGGCATCGGGCTGGACGGCCTTGTCTATGCGCAGAATCACGAGTTCGCGCGCACGGCCATCGATCTGGCCCTGGGGCGCGGCGGCGACCAGGCTGTGGTGAAGCTGCCGGACCGGATCAATTATTACGGCGGCAAGAGTCAGCAGGTGGAGAAAAATACCCGGGTCAAGGCCCGCGTCAAGGCTCATGCGCTGCGTGAGATCATCACCAGCAAGGATCATATTCTGATCATGGGCCATGCCAACGGGGATGTGGATAGCTTCGGCGCGTCCGTCGGCATTTACCGCATCGCGCGGACGCTGGAGAGAAAGGCGCAGATCGTCCTGAACGACGTGTCCACGTCGCTCCAGCCGCTGGTGGATCTGTTCAAAAACAATCCGGACTACGAGAGCGATATGTTTTTGAACAGCGTGCAGGCCGTCGAGAGCGCCGGGCCCAATACGGTGCTGGTAGTGGTGGATGTGAACAAGCCGTCCATCACGGAATGTCCGGAGCTGCTCAGGATCTGCAAGTCCATCGTGGTGCTGGATCACCACAGGGCAGGCAGCGAGACGGTGGAGAATGCCACGCTCTCCTATGTGGAGACCTACGCCTCCTCCGCCTGCGAGATGGTGTCGGAGATCCTGCAGTACATAGGCGATACGGTCCGGATCAGGAGCGAGGAAGCGGACAGCATGTATGCCGGCATGGTCATCGATACCAACAATTTTGTCTCCAAGACCGGCGTGCGCACCTTCGAGGCGGCGGCGTTCCTGCGGCGCAGCGGGGCGGATGTGACGCGGGTGCGCAAGCTTTTCCGGGAGGATGCCATCGAGTATAAGGCCAGGGCCGACGCGGTGAGCCGCGCCGAGATCTACAGGGGCTGCTACGCCATCTCCCGCTGCTCCGGTGAGGGTGTGCAGAGTCCCACCGTGCTGGGCGCGCAGGCAGCCAACGAGCTTCTGAATATCCGGGGTGTGAAGGCCAGCTTCGTGCTCACGCTGTACCGGGAAAAGATATATTTCTCCGCCCGTTCCATCGATGAGGTCAATGTGCAGGTCATCATGGAGCGGATGGGCGGCGGCGGCCATCTGAACATGGCGGGGGCCCAGATGGAGAACGCCACGATAGAGGAAGGCATCGCCGCTCTGAAACAGACATTGGATAAAATGATAGAGGAAGGTGAAATCTCATGAAAGTAATTTTACTGGAGGATGTGAAGGCGCTTGGAAAGAAAGGGCAGCTCGTGGATGTCAGCGACGGCTACGCCAGGAATTTTCTCCTGAAAAAGAAGCTGGGCGTGGAAGCCACCAACAGTAACCTGAACGATCTGAAGCTGCAGAAGGCTAGGGAAGAGCGTGCCGCGCGGGAGAAGCTGGAAGCGGCGCAGCAGCTCGCCGCGGAGCTGTCGGGCAGGTCCGTCACGGTGAAGATCCGCATAGGGGAAAACGGCAAGGCGTTCGGCTCCGTTTCCAGCAAGGAGATCGCTGCCGCCTACCAGGAGCAGTGCGGCGTGGAAATCGACAAGAAAAAGATCCAGCTCCAGGAGCCCCTCAAGGCGTTCGGCGTTTACGAGGTCCCGGTCAGGCTGCACCCGCAGGTGACCGGACAACTGAAGGTGAAGGTACAGGAAGCGTAAGATCGGGGAGAGTTGGAGATGGCTGCAGACGAGGCTGTTTTAAAAAGGGTACTCCCTCATAGTATAGAAGCCGAGCAGTCGGTGGTGGGTTCCATGCTCGTGGACCGGGACGCGATCGTTACCGCCGCGGAGATCCTTACGGAGGAGGATTTTTACAGCCGGCAGTACGGCGTGGTCTTTTCGGCGATGGTAGAGCTCAACGATGCCGGGTATCCGGTGGACGTTGTGACGCTGCAGGACAGGCTGAAGGAGAAGGACGTTCCGCCGGAGACCGCCAGCCTGGAATTCATCCGTGATCTGATGGCGGCACCTTTCACCTCCGCGAACATCCGCCGTTATGCGAACATCGTTTCGGAAAAGGCGCTTCTGCGCAGGCTCATCCGGCTCAATGAGGAAATCGCCAACGCCTGTTACGCCGGAAATGAGCCGCTGGAAACCATTCTGGACACTACGGAGAAAAAGGTATTCGATCTGGTACAGCGACGCACTACCGGCGATTTTGTTCCGATTCGCCAGGTGGTACTGGACGCCATGGACCGGATCGAAAAGGCCTCCAAAACCAAGGGCAATGTCACCGGGATCGCCACGGGCTTTGCGGATCTGGATTACAAGACCGCCGGGCTGCAGCCCTCCGATCTGGTGATCGTTGCCGCCCGCCCTTCCATGGGGAAGACGGCGTTCGTGCTGAATATGGCGCAGCATATCGCTTTCGGCCAGAATATGACGGTGGCGATGTTCAGCCTGGAGATGAGCAGAGAGCAGTATGTAAACCGTCTGTTTTCCCTGGAATCCCGGGTGGATTCCCAGCATCTGCGCACCGGCAACCTGTCTGACGCGGAATGGGAGAGCCTGATCGAGGGCGCAGGGGTGATCGGACGGTCCAATCTGATCATCGACGACACGCCCGGCATTACGATTCCGGAGCTGCGTTCCAAGTGCAGGAAGTTCAAGCTGGAAATGGATCTGAAGCTGGTGATCATCGACTATCTGCAGCTCATGAGCGGCAGCAATGTCAGACCCAGCGATTCCCAGCAGCAGATCATTTCGGATATTTCCCGTTCCCTGAAGGCGCTGGCCAGAGAGCTGCAGATCCCGGTGATCGCCTGCTCTCAGCTCTCCCGCGGGGTGGAGCAGCGGCCCGAGCACAGGCCCATGCTGTCGGACCTGCGCGAGTCCGGGGCCATTGAACAGGACGCGGATGTGGTCATGTTCTTATACCGGGATGAATACTACAATCCCGACACGGAGAAAAAGGGGATCGCGGAGGTGATTCTCGCCAAGCAGAGGAACGGCCCTATCGGCACGATCGAGCTGGCATGGATGGCCGATTACGGAAGATTCGCAAACCTGCAGAAATAAAGAAGGAAAACATCAGAGGACCGGAAACGGCAGCGGACGAGGGGGAAAACGGCGGCGGGCCGGAAACGGAAAAGGCCCGAAGCGGACATACGGTGCCGGGGAAGATCAGAACGAGGGACGAAAGAAGACCGGACAGCCCGGAAAGGGGCGCGGTCTTTTTTTCATGGAAAAGGGGCGGCAGGCGCTTTGCTTCACCCTGAAAACGGAAAGGACAGGAGGGAAAGCCATGACGACGCAGGAAACCACCTATACGATCAGAGAAGCGGCCAGACAGGTGAATGTGGAGGCCCACGTCCTTCGCTATTGGGAGGAGGAGCTGGGTATTTCCATCGGGAGAAACAGTCAGGGGCACCGCTGCTATACGAAAGAGGACGTGGAGCTGATGGAAAAGATCCGGCTGTGGAGGGCGCAGGGGATGCAGTTGAAAGCGATCCGGCTCATGCTTTCGGAGGATGGGAGACTCGCCGTCCCGGACGAGGTGGTGCGGGAGGCACAGGCTATGATGGGAAGGAAAACGGATGCGGCGGTCGGAGAATGCGGAGAACAGGAGACGGCAGGCACACCGGCCGCATCAGAGGAACGGACACCGGACACGGCAGCCGCAGCGGCGGAAAAGGTTGCGGCAGCGGAAAAAGCTGCGGTAACGGGCGTTCCGGGAGAAATGCCTGCGGCAGCCGCAGCGCCGGAACCGGCGGAGGGGCGGACGCTCCTGCCCATGGGAACCGTTCTTCTGGACGGACGCGGCAGCAAGGCGGCCCGACTGCAGCTACTGCTGGAGAATCTGGTCTCCCGCGCGGTGCAGGAGAACAGCGCGGAGATCCTGAAGGCGCTGGACGGGCAGTTTCAGAAGCTGGAGGAAAACGCGCAGACCAGGGAACAGCAGCGCCGGGAACGGGAGGAGGAGCATTTCCGAAAGCTGGACGCCCTGCTCTGCCAGAGGGGACGGCGCAGCGGCGGACGGCGGAAAAAGAGAAAGCTCTAGGCGGAAACGGGTCCCGTTTTTCCGGAGTCTTTAAGGAAAAGTACGAAAAATCACAGACAAAAAAGAACTGCGCAGGCCGGAAACAGCCGGGCGCAGTTCTTTTTGTCTGTGTAAGCTTTCCTGAAATCCCCGCGCTCAAAGCGGGCTATGTGTCAGCCCTCGGAAATCGCGCCGACAGGGCAGGCCCCTGCACAGGAACCGCAGTCGATGCACACGCTGGGATCGATCTCGAACTTGCCGTCACCGAAGCTGATTGCGCCGACAGGGCACTGGCCTTCGCAGGAACCGCAGGCAACGCAGGAATCGCCGATTACATATGCCATGACAAAATCCTCCTTAGAATTTGAAAATGTAGGTTAGCTCTTATTTTAATATAAAACCGGACAATGCACAAGACCAAAATGCGCAATATTGAGCGAACCCCGTCCCGACCGCCCTGCCGCCCCGGCGAAAAGCGCCGCCTGCGTGCATTCCTTTTCCGGACACGCTCGCGCTCGAGAAAAACGCAGCGGTGCTAAACTCAGCTTCGCCAAAAGGCTCGCTTCGTTAAGCACCGGCGTTTTTCTAACGGTCCGGGAAAATGGAATGCACGCGGGCGGCGCTTTTCGTCGGGGCGGCAGGGCGGTCGCGGCAGGGGCAGGCCGCTTAATATTGCGCGGCCTCTCCCTTGCGGCGGTCGCGCAGGCCCTCCAGGACGTGCTTTTTCAGCTCGATGGCCCGGTCCGCGTTCATGGCGGGCAGGTTTTTCAGCTTGTAATCCATGCCGAGCTTTTCGTATTTCACCTTGCCCATGGTGTGATAGGGCAGGATGTCCAGCGCCTTCAGGTTGGAGAACTGACCGATGAAATAGCCCAGCCGGTAAAGATAGACGGGATCGTCCGTAAGGGTGGGCACGACCACGTGCCGGATCCACATGTCCACATGGTGTTCGTCCAGATACCGGCAGAACGCCAGAATGCCGGCGTTGGGCTGCCCTGTCAGCTCCTTATGCTTTTCGGGATCGATGTGCTTGATGTCCAGCATGACCAGATCGGTCAGGGTCATCAGGTGATCCAGCTTTTTCAGCCATTCCGGATTGCCGTCCGGATGGTAGGCGATGCCGGAGGAATCGATGCAGGTGTGCACGTTGTTCTTTTTCGCCAGGGTGAACAGGTCAATCAGAAAATCCACCTGCATCAGCGGTTCGCCGCCGGTGACGGTGATGCCGCCGCCTTTATAGAAGCTCTCGTTCCTTTTATACTGTTCAAAGATTTCGGACGCCTCCATCATGGTGCCGCCGGTCATGGGCCAGGTGTCCGGGTTGTGGCAATAGGCGCAGCGCATTGGACAGCCCTGTACGAATACCACGAAGCGGACGCCGGGGCCGTCCACCGTGCCGAAGCTTTCCAGAGAATGAATTCTGCCTTTCATAATGATCTCCTGTCTTGTTTTTTGATTTCAGTGTACTATGATTGTCCGAAAAAAGCAATCTCGGGAATTGTATCTTCCCGGAAATCTGTTATAGTGGAAATAGAAACGGCGGTGCGGCGGGAGGTCCGAAAACGGCCTCAAACCGCGCCGCGGTCAGCGCATCCGCGCGAGGAGGGTTGTCAAAATGTCCTATCGTTTATCCGTCGCCGGCCTGCCGGAAAAAAAGATCTATCCGCTGGATGAAAATTTCCGGGGGCGAAGCGCCTCCGGGGAGGAACTGGCTTTTACCAACTATTACATGACCCGAAACGGCCGTCCTTTCTTCGGCGTCAGCGGGGAATTCCATTTCAGCCGCATGTCGGACGCGCGCTGGGAGGACGAGCTGATCAAGATGAAGCTGTGCGGGCTGAACATCGTGTCGACCTATGTTCTGTGGAACCATCACGAGGAAGAGGAGGGCGTGTTCGATTTCTCGGGGCGGCGGGATCTCCGGAGGTTCGTTTCGCTCTGTAAAAAGCACGGGCTGTACGTGATCCTGCGGGTCGGCCCCTTTGCCCACGGGGAGGTGCGAAACGGCGGGCTCCCGGACTGGCTTTACGGAATGCCCTTCGAGGTACGGACCACGGACCCCGGTTTCCTGGAACGGGTGAGGCGGCTGTATGCGCGGATCGGACAGGAGACCGCCGGGCTCTATTTTCAGGAGGACGGTCCGATCATCGGCGTGCAGTTGGATAACGAATATATGCATTCCTCCGCGCCCTGGGAGATGACCACGGGGATCTCCGGCGAGTGGGTGTTCGGCGGGAACGAGGGTGAGGCCTATCTGCATGCGCTGAAAAAGCTGGCGGCGGAATGCGGCCTGCGCCCGGCCTTTTATACCTGTACGGGCTGGGGCGGCGCGCCGGTGCCCGAGGATCTGGTGCCGCTCTGGGGCGGCTACGCGTACCGGCCCTGGCTGTTCTATTCTTACCGGGGCGAGCATCCGGCCACGGAGGAGTATATCTATCAGGATTTTCATAAGGACGGCGCAGTATGCACGAACGACTTCAAACCGCCCTATGCGCCGGAAAGCAGGCCTTACGCCTGTTGTGAGATGGGCGGCGGCATGATGTGCAGCTATTATTACCGCTTCCAGCTTCCCTATAAGAGCGTGGACGCCATGGCGAACATCAAGCTGGGCAGCGGCTGCAATTTCCTTGGCTATTACATGTTCCAGGGCGGCAGCAATCCGGTCGGGAAGCGCGGCGTTTTCCTGAACGAGGGCCAGGTGCCGAAGATTTCCTACGATTATCAGGCCGCGCTGGGCGAGTTCGGGCAGGAGCGGGAATCCTACCGGCGACTGAAGACCGTCCACTATTTTCTGGCGAGCTTCGGGGAGCGCCTCTGCGGGCTGCAGACCGTGCTTCCGGAAGGGGCTTCGCATATCGAACCCACGGACATTAAGACGCTGCGGTTTGCGGCGCGCACGGATGGAAAACGCGGCTTCCTATTCGTGAACAACTTCCAGGATCACAGGCATATGCCGGACCGGGAAGCGGAGGAGGTCGTCCTGGAGCTGGAGGGGGAGGCGCTTACCTGGAGGTTCGGCATCGCGTCGGAGGAAAACGCAATTCTGCCGTTTCATTTTGATCTGGACGGCATCGATCTGGTGCAGGCTTCGGCACAGCCCGTCGCCCGCATCGCGCCGGGCGGGGAAGTGACATATGTTTTCATGAGGCCGGAAGGGATGGAGGCAAGGTTCGTGTTTGAGCCGGGGACCCGGATCACCGGGGTTGCGGACGCCGCCCCGGCCGTCACGGTCCCGAACGAAAAAGACGCCGCGCTTTTCGCGGCCGAAAAGGCGGGCGCTCGCGTCAGGGTGCTGGTGCTCAGCCGGAAGCTGGCGGACGATATGCTCCTGCTGCGGGACGGCAGGCTTGTTTTCACGGAGGCAAATCTGCTGGAGGATGAAACGGGGCTGCGACTGGAGACGGCGCAGGCCGTCAACCGGGTGCGGGTCTATCCCAAAGGCATGTCCGCTCTGGAAGGAGAAAAGGAGGAGGACGGCCTGTTCGACGTTTTCCGCGTGGAGACCGCGCCTGTGGAGATCCGGGCGGCATGCAGAAAGGCGGCTGCGAACCGCTACGTGCTCTCTTTCCCGGCACATTTTCTGAAGGGCTGCAAGGACGCGTTTTTGCAGATCGGCTATCGGGGCGATATCGGCAGCGCGTTCCTCGATGGGAGGATGATCCACGACAATTTCTGCAACGGGGCCCCCTGGGAGATCGGCCTTTCGGATTTCGCGAAGGAACTGGAGAAAAAGGAGATGACCGTTTATATCGCGCCCCTGCGGAAGGGCGTCAACGTGAACGTGGAGTCCGCCATGGCGGCGCGCAGCGAGCAGGCGGATGCTTCTGTCGGAGAGCTGGAATGGATCAATGTGCAGCCGGTCTATGAAATCCGGCTGGAGAACAGGAAAGGATGAGCGGAATGGAGCGGGCAAAGGTCTGGGCGGAAAAGGTCATAATCCCCACCTATGAGATCGGGGAGGCGGAAAAGAATCCCATTTTTCTGGATAAGCGGGTCTATCAGGGAAGCAGCGGCAAGGTGTATCCCTATCCTACGGTGGAAAAAATCAGCGATGTGAAAACGGATAAGGAGTATGAGGCCGTTTTTCTGGAGAACGAGTACCTCCGCGTCATGGTGCTGCCCCAACTGGGCGGCAGGATCCAGCGGGCGTATGACAAGACGAACGGTTACGATTTCGTCTATTACAACCGGGTGATCAAGCCGGCGCTGGTGGGGCTTACCGGTCCCTGGATCTCCGGCGGCATCGAGTTCAACTGGCCCCAGCATCACCGGCCCACCACGTTTTTGCCGGTGGACTGGCTGCTGTCGGAAAATCCGGACGGGAGCTGCTGCGTGCTGCTGCATGACGTGGACCAGATGTACGGCACCAAGGGGCTGATGAAAATCGCGCTGTATCCGGGAAAGGCCTATATCGAGATCACGGGACAGCTCTACAACCGCACCAGCCTGCCCCAGACATTTCTCTGGTGGGCCAATCCGGCGGTGGCGGTCAACGACAATACCCAGTCCGTTTTTCCGCCCGACGTACATGCGGTGATGGATCACGGAAAACGGGACGTGTCCCGGTTCCCCATCGCCACCGGGGTATATTATAAAAAGGATTACAGCGAGGGCGTGGACATTTCCCGGTATAAAAACATTCCGGTGCCCACCTCCTATATGGCGGAAAAATCCGAATATGATTTCGTGGGCGGCTACGATTACGGCGTGGGCGCGGGCGTGCTCCATGTGGCGGACCATCATATTTCGCCAGGCAAAAAGCAGTGGACCTGGGGCTGCGGGGATTTCGGGAAGGCCTGGGACCGGAACCTGACGGACGAGGACGGCCCCTATATCGAGCTGATGACGGGCATGTTTACGGACAATCAGCCGGATTTCTCCTGGCTGAAGCCCTTTGAGGAAAAAACCTTTACTCAGTATTTCATGCCCTATAAGGCGCTGGGGCAGGTGAAAAATGCCACCGCGCAGGCGGCGGTGCATCTTTCCCTGGAGGACGGGGTGGCCCGCGTGATCGTATATGCCACCTCCCTTTATGAAAATGCGCGGATTCTGCTGACCGCCGGGGAGAAAACGCTTCTGCAGGAGCGGGCGAAGCTTTCTCCCGTGGATATTTATGACGCGAAGGTCCCGGCGGGAGCTGCGGCGGAGGAGGAGCTTTGTCTGTCGGTGTGGTCGGAGGGCGAATGCCTGGTGGAATACCGCCCCGATCCGCCTGAGATCCCCCGAATGCCCCGTCCCGCGCAGGCGGCCGAGGAGCCGGAACGGATCATGACCAATGAGGAGCTGTATCTCACCGGTCAACATATCGAACAGTACCGGCACGCCACCTATCAGCCGGATCCTTATTATCTGGAGGGGCTGAAGCGGGATCCCGGCGATATCCGCATCAACAATGCCTATGGGGAGCTGCTTCTGCGGCGGGGACAGTTCGCGAAAGCGGAGCCCTATTTCCGGAAGGCGCTGGAACGCCTGACCTGGAAAAATCCCAATCCCTATAACAGCGAGAGCTATTATCTGCTGGGGCTGGACCTGTTTTATCAGGGGCGGGAACAGGAGGCTTTCGACGCGTTTTATAAGGCGGTCTGGAGCAGCGAGCAGCAGGAGATGAGCTTTTATTATCTGGCGGCGCTGGCCTGCCGGTCCGGCAGGTATGCGCAGGCATATGATTTTGCGGAAAGAGCGCTGGTGAAAAACGCACACAACGTCAGGGCCAGGGGGCTGAAGGCGTATCTGCTGCGCAAAATGGGCCGCACGGATGAGGCGCTTGCCTGCATCGCGGATAACCTGAAGCTGGATCCCTTCGATTTCGTGTCCGACAATGAGGAAGTGCTGCTGGCGCAGGGCGGGGCGGAAACGTCCGCCACCGGCGCGGGAGGGGCAGCGTCCCTGCGCGCCGCCCTGAACCGGAAAATGAGGGACTTTGCGGACAATTATCTGATGACAGCCAGGGACTATGCGGAGTTCGGCGCGTATCCGGAGGCCGTGGGCATGCTGCGTTCCTGCACGAAGGTTCATCCGATGCTCCTCTATTATGAGGCGTATTACCGGGGCAGGCTGGGAGAGGACGTCTCCGGGCTGCTGCGCCGGGCGGAGGAAGCGCCGTCCGATTACTGCTTTCCCAACAAGCTGGAGGATATCGCCGTGCTGCGCTTTGCCGTTAGGCGGGGATGCGCCGCGAAGGCGGGCTACTATCTGGGCAATCTGTTTTATGACAGACAGCAGTGGGAGGAATCGCTGGCGCTCTGGGAGGCCTCCGCGGAGGTGGATGCCGCTTTCCCTACCGTCTGGCGCAATCTCTCTCTGATCTACTATAACAAATGCGGGGCCCCCGAAAAGGCGGCGGCGGCCATGGAGAGGGCTTTCGAACTGGACCCTTCGGACGCCCGCATTTTCCTGGAACGGGATCAGCTTCACAAAAAGCTGGGCTGGAGCTTTGAAGAACGGCTGGCGGATCATGAGGCCCATCCGGAACTCGTCGGCAGCCGGGATGACCTCTATATCGAGTACATCACGCTGGTGAACCTCTGCGGGGATCATCAGAAAGCCTATGACTGCATCATGGGAAGGAAATTCCACCCGTGGGAGGGCGGAGAAGGAAAGATCACCGCGCAGTACACGCTGGCCCTGCTGGAGCTGGCGAAGCAGGCCCTGCGGGAAAAGGATTTCAGAAAGGCGGAGGCTCTGCTGCGGCAGGCGCTGGTCTATCCGGAAAATCTGGGCGAAGGCAAGCTGGAAGGCACCAGGGACAATCATCTGTATTATCACCTTGGCCTGGCGCTGGAGGGACAGGGCCGCGCGCAGGAGGCGTTGGAATGCTTCGAGACGGCCACCGTCGGCACGGACGAGCCCGCCGGAGCCATGTACTACAACGATCAGCCCGCCGACATGATCCTCTATCAGGGTCTCGCATACCTGAAACTGGGGAGGGTGCGGCAGGCCCGCGCCCGGTTTTACCGCCTCATCGATTACGGGGAGCGGCATCTGGAGGATCAGGTAAAAATCGAATATTTCGCGGTGTCCCTGCCGGAATTTCTGATCTTCGATGAGGATTACACGGCCAGAAACCGGGCCCACTGCTATTATCTGATGGCGCTGGGCAATATCGGGCTGGGCGACACCGAAAAGGCGGCGGGATTTTTGCGGGAGGCGGTGAAGTGCGAGCCGTCCCACATGATGTGCCGGGTGTATATGGATTCCCTGAAGCGGGGCTAGAGAGGCGGCGCGGACAGGCGGCGCGATGGACGCGGAAAAAGGAGGAAGGCGTGGATATTTCTTTACAGGGCGTATGGGAAGCGGATATCGGGGACGGCAGGCGGTATCCCATGGTTCTGCCGGGGACGCTGGATGAGAACGGGATCGGGCATCGGGACGCGAGACCGAATCAGTGGCATCCGGATACCGATCTGGAAAAGCTGGACGAGATCTTTCACTCCGATGTGATCGCCACCCGTTTTACGCGAAAGCATACGTATGAGGGACCGGCCCGGCTGACGAAGCGGCTGGAGCCGGACGTCAGGGAGGCGCTGAAAAAAGAGGCCGCGGCGGGGAAGCGGATCTTCCTGGAGGCGGAACGGGCCAGGGTGCTGCGGCTTTTCGTGGACGGGCAGGAGGTGCCGCACGATACGGAGGCCTCTCTGAGCACGCCGCACGTTTTTGAGGTGACAGGGCGGCTGCGGGAGGACAGTGAACTGACGCTGGTTTCGGACAACAGCTATCCCGGTCTGCCCCATGATGCCATCGTGTTTTCTTCGGCGGCCACCGACGAGACGCAGACCAACTGGAATGGTGCGGTGGGTTATCTGCGCCTGCGGACGGAAAATCCGGTTTTCCTGCGGGATATCCGGGTGCTGCCCATGGGCGGCACGGTGACGGTAAAGGTCCGAATCTGCGCGGACAGGCCCTGGAGCGGCATTCTGCGGATCCGCAGCGATGCGCTGCGGGAGGATGTATGCGGGGCGGCCTGTACGGACGGCCCCGGCGAGACGGAGCTGGCGTTTCCCGGACTGGCGCTGCGGGAGGACGTGCGTCGGTGGGATCTGGAGGAAGGAAATCTGTATGAACTGACGGTTTCTCTGTATGAGGGGGAGCACGCGCCCGGTGAAGGCGCGGGCCGGGAGAGCGGTCCGACGGAGGCGGACGGAAAATGGGAAGCCCGTGAGGCGGCGTTTCTTTTGACGGATGAAAAAACCGTGACCTTCGGCGTCCGGGATTTCGGGGACAACGGCGAAGGCCGGCTCGCCGTCAACGGGCGGGTCTTTTTCCTGCGGGGTGAGGCAAACTGCGCCGTGTTCCCGGAGACGGGCCATCCGCCCATGGCCGTGGAGGCGTGGCTGGATATCCTGGGGCGGTATCGCTCTTACGGCGTGAACTGCATGCGGTTCCATTCCCACTGCCCGCCGGAGGCCGCTTTTGCGGCGGCGGACCGGATGGGGATGCTGATGCAGCCGGAGCTTTCCCACTGGAATCCCAGGGACGCCTTTGAATCGGACGAAAGCTTTGCCTGCTACAGGACGGAGCTTCTCTGTGTGCTGGGGATGCTGGCGAACCATCCGTCCTTCGTGATGCTGACCTTCGGCAATGAGCTGCAGGCGGGCGAAAAGGGACATGAGAGGATGCGTCAACTGCTGCGGCTGGCGAAGGAAACAGACCCCACCCGGCTGTATTCCGATTCCTCCAACGGGCATTACGGCGCCATCGGCTGTGACGCGGAGAATGATTTTTATTCCTCCTTCCGATACTATGAGGAGGATCTGCGGGGGACCTATGACGGCATGAACGGCTATATCAACCGCAGTTATCCGAACGCGGAGACGGATTTTGGCAGGGCCATGGCGCGGATCCGGGAAGTATCCCCCAGGCCGGTATTCGGCTTTGAGGTGGGACAGTTCGAGATCCTGCCGGATTTCGCCCAGTTGGAGGATTTTCAGGGCATATCCGACCCGGCGAACCTGCGGCTGGTGCGGGACCGGGTGCGGGAGCGCGGCATGGAGCCGGTCTGGAAACGGTATGTGGAGGCCACCGGTGAGCTTTCCCTCATTGGCTATCGGGAGGAATCGGAGGCGGCCATGCGCACCGGGACGATGTCAGGGCTTTCTCTGCTGGGACTGCAGGACTTCCCGGGACAGGGAACGGCGCTGGTGGGCATGATGGATTCCCATCTGAAGCCGAAGCCCTATTCCTTCGCGGACCCGGAACGGTTCCGGCGCTTTTTCCGGGACCGGCTGCCGCTGGTGCTGCTCCCCAAATACACCTGGGAAAATACGGAGACGCTGCGCGCCTGTTTGAAGATCGCCAACTTCGGGAAAGAAGAGCTCGCCGGTCAGCCGGAATGGACGCTTTGGATGCCCTCTGATGGCGGAGCGAAAACGGAGGCGGGCCGCATCGCGGCCTCCGGACGGCTCCCTTTCGTGAAATGCCCGGCAGGACGGCTGACCGACGCCGGGACGCTGGAGACCGCGCTGGATGAACTTGCGCCGGGATCAGCGGCGGTTCCGGTCCGCCTGGAGCTGACGGTGCGGCTCGGCGAATGCGTCAATTGCTATCCGCTCTGGGTGTACCTGGCCGCGGAGCCGTCATGTCCCGCGGATGTCTATGAGACGGCGTATCTGGATGAAACGGCGAAGGAGGTGCTGCAAAAGGGCGGCAAAGTCTATCTCGCGCCGCCTTCCGTGAAGGAAGCCCTGCCGCAGTCCATCCAGGCCCAGTTCACCACAGATTTCTGGTCCGTCGGGACGTTCCCCTCTCAGGAGGGCGGCATGGGACAGTTGATCGATGAAAAACACCCGCTTTTTGCGGCTTTCCCCACGGAATTCCACACGAACTGGCAGTGGTGGCCCATGGCGGTGCAGCGGGCCGTGATCCTGCCGGAACGGTATGAGGCCATCGTCACGGAGATGGACAGCTATGCGTTTCTGCGGCCCATGGCTCAGCTCCTGGAATGCCGGTGCGGAAACGGCAGACTGCTGTTCTCCTCCTTCGGCCTGCAGGATCTGCAGCAGTATCCTGAAGCCCGGGCGCTGCTTGCGGCCATATACCGCTATATGGATTCGGAGCGGTTCTGCCCGGAGCAGGAGATCGGCCCTGAAATATGGGACATGCTGGTGCGCCCGGTCTGCCGGTAAATACCGCATTAGCGGAGTAAATTTTTTCCCACAGGTTGTCAGAATGCGGAAAATGTATTATACTATGCACTGTATCCGGAATGTGTGGCGGCCGCGCGCCGCCGGATCATAGAAAAGCATAGGAGGTTTGCGAAATGGCGAAGTTCACGAAGGAAATGACCATCGGAGAAGCGCTGCAGGTGGATATCAATGCCGCGCCTGTGTTGATGGAGATCGGCATGCACTGCCTGGGCTGCCCTTCCGCGCAGGGAGAGTCCCTGGAGGAGGCCGCGATGGTGCACGGCATCCCTGTGGAGGAGCTGATGGAGAAGCTCAATGCGCTCGGATGATGTTCCCGCGCAGGAAAAATCCAATATGGGGAATTTTTGCTGGCGTAATCGTTTTATTACGCCAGTTTTTCTTCGGTCCGGCAAAATGTGCCGACAGAATAGACAAAGGATTCTTTTCGGACCCGAAGATGTATGGAAAAAAGTACATTGCATACACTTGACCTGAAAGAGCCGTTATTCTATAATAATCGTACAGAGTTGTATAGGTTTTCAGCATCCAATACGGCGGCCCCCATTAGATTCCGCCGTATCACTATCAACTATATTTTTCAAGGAGGCGTTTCAAAATGAGACCAGAATGGACAGGTTTTGTAGGCAACAAGTGGGACAAAGAAGTCAATGTCCGCGACTTCATCCAGAAGAACTACGAGCCCTACGAAGGCGATGATGCTTTCCTCGCCAAGCCTACACAGAACACGAAGGACCTGTGGAGCCAGGTGCTGGATCTGCAGAAGAAAGAGCGTGAGGCCGGCGGTGTTCTCGATATGGACACCAGGGTGATCTCCACGATCACGTCCCACGGCCCCGGCTATCTGGATAAGAGCAAGGAGACCATCGTCGGCTTCCAGACCGATGCGCCCTTTAAGCGTTCCCTGCAGCCCTACGGCGGTATCCGTATGGCGGAGAAGGCCTGCGCGGACAACGGCTACACGGTAGATCCCGAGATCTCCGAGTTCTTCAACACCCATCGGAAGACGCACAATGCCGGCTGCTTCGATGCTTACAATCCGGAGATGAGAGCATGCCGTTCTTCCCACATCATCACCGGTCTGCCGGATGCTTACGGCCGCGGCCGTATCATCGGCGACTACAGACGTATCGCTCTGTACGGTATTGACAGACTGATCGAGGACAAAGAGGATCAGAAGGCTTCCACCGGCCGCGTGATGACCGATGATGTGATCCGTCTTCGTGAGGAGATTTCCGAGCAGATCAAGGCTCTGAAAGAGATGAAGGTCATGGCCGCCTCCTATGGCTGCGATATTTCCAAGCCCGCCGCCAACGTGCAGGAAGCCATTCAGTGGACCTATTTCGGATATCTGTGCGCGGTGAAGGAGCAGAACGGTGCTGCCATGTCTCTGGGCCGTACCTCTACCTTCCTTGACATCTATGCGCAGAGAGACCTGGCCAACGGCACCTTTACCGAGGAGCAGATCCAGGAGTTCGTAGACCACTTCATCATGAAGCTGCGCTGCATCAAGTTCGCCCGTACTCCTGAGTACAACCAGATCTTCGCCGGCGATCCCGTGTGGGTGACCGAGTCTCTGGGCGGCATGGGCGTAGATGGTCGGCCGATGGTAACGAAGATGAGTTTCCGTTATCTGCATACGCTGACCAACCTGGGGCCTTCTCCCGAGCCCAACCTGACGGTTCTCTGGTCCACCAGACTTCCTGAGAACTGGAAGAAATACTGCGCGAAGATGTCCATCCAGACCTCTTCCATCCAGTATGAGAACGACGATCTGATGAGACCGGTTCACGGCGACGACTACGGCATTGCCTGCTGCGTATCCTCCATGGTTATCGGTAAGGAGATGCAGTTCTTCGGCGCCCGTGCGAACCTGGCGAAGTGCCTGCTGTACGCGCTGAACGGCGGCGTGGACGAAGTGACCAAGAAGCAGGTTGGCCCGAAGTATCGCCCTGTGACCGGCGATGTGCTGGATTATGACGATGTGTTCAGCAAATTCATCGATATGATGGAATGGCAGGCTGACGTTTACGTCAATACCCTGAACATCATCCACTATATGCATGACAAGTACTGCTATGAGAGAGCTGAGATGGCTCTGCATGACAGGGATGTCAAGAGATACTTCGCAACCGGTGTTGCCGGACTTTCCATCGTTGCCGATTCCCTTTCCGCGATCAAGTACGCGAAGGTGGAAGTGATCCGCGACGAGGACGGCGTGATCGTCGACTTCAAGACCACCGGCGACTTCCCGAAGTATGGCAACGACGATGACCGCGTGGACGAGATCGCGCAGGACGTTGTGCACAGGTTCATGACCGCTGTCAGAAGGCATCACACCTACAGACAGGGCATTCCTACCACCTCCATCCTGACGATCACCTCCAACGTTACCTATGGCAAGGCTACCGGCAATACCCCTGACGGACGCAGAAAAGGCCAGCCTTTCGCTCCTGGTGCCAACCCGATGCACGGCCGCGACACCCACGGTGCGATCGCTTCCCTGTCTTCTGTCTCCAAGCTGCCTTTCAAGGATGCACAGGACGGTATCTCCAATACCTTCACCATCATCCCCGCTGCGCTGGGCAAGGAAGACAAGATCTTCGCAGGCGACATCGAGATCGATCTGGACCTGAAATAATGCACCGCTCCGCGTGAGACGATCTTTTCAGGAAACGAGGGGAAACGATGAACGAAAAAGAAATGATCGACGATCTTGTAAAGATGCTGGACGCCGGAATGGCGAAGGGCACGGGCCACGTGAACGTGGATTACGATGACGCCAGGGCTTCCAAAGAAGTGCAGACCATGGGCTGCACGGACTGCTCCAGGACCCCTCTCGCATGCAGCGTACCTACGCTGGAGCAGGGACTGGATGACTACCAGTAAGTAAATGTGCGGGAGGCGGCAAACAGCCCGCTTCCCGCGAATATCATAATATCAAAATAGGAGGAAAATTATCATGGCAGAGAATCATGCACAGGTAGACAACCTGGTATCGTTACTGGATGGCTATGCGACCAAGGGCGGCCATCATCTCAATGTGAACGTTCTGAACAGAGAGACCCTTCTCGATGCCCAGAAGCATCCCGAGAACTATCCTCAGTTGACCATCCGTGTTTCCGGGTACGCCGTGAACTTCATCAAGCTGACCCCCGAACAGCAGGCCGACGTCATCTCCAGAACCTTCCATGAGAGCATCTGACCTACCAATAGGCAGCGCAAAAGCGGAATAAAAAGGCCCGGCGGAAGCTTGCTTCCGGCCGGGCCTTTTTATTCTGATTTTGATGGGGCGTATGCCCCATCATCGAGTGAACCGGCCGCACCAGCGGCCGAGCCTGCGCCAGCAGGCGCGTTCACGAGATGCGCTGCCGTCCGCAGCCAAAACCTAAAAACCCCGGCCGGAAACTCTTTCCGGCCGGGGCCATCTCTTTTTGCTTCTTAAATCTGCGCCAGCTTCTGCAGCGCCGCGTTTTCCACGATCGGGTCGTAATGCTCCTTGAAGAATGCCTCGCTTCCGGGGGTGGAACGTTCGAGCCGGCCGTATTCGGAAACCACGTTGCAGATGCGGTTGAACGCCTCCGCGGA
The DNA here is from genome assembly GCA_947627215.1 of uncultured Eisenbergiella sp. GTDB lineage: Bacteria > Bacillota > Clostridia > Lachnospirales > Lachnospiraceae > Gallintestinimicrobium. The sequence continues at coordinate 6,479 of CANQVD010000020.1, read as the reverse complement.
AATGTTCTCCTCGCTGATCACCAGCGAATACTTTCCGTTCAGATGATTCCGGTAGAGAGAATTCTTTCCGTCATAAAACGCCTGTGTGACATGAGCGAGGCGGATCAGATCGTGCATGGAGGAGAAAGCGAAGATCCTGGCGCTTCCGATGGAAATGGCTTCGGAACCGGCCGTTTTATTTCGGGATGCATCGTCCGCGGCCCGTTTCTGTCCGGAAAGCTCCGCCCTGCGGCTTTCCTGGATCTGACGGAACAGATCGAAAATGCTGTCCGTGCTTTCGGTGGTTCTGGAGGAAAAATCGTCGGGGTCTACACCGTCATCGTCCTCCTCCGCGGAAGGTGCAAATTTGGAAAACCGGGTGTCCAGCTCCTCCGGGTCTTCCACCTTGGTGATGATCAATACGATACAATCTGCGTTTAAGGGGATCGCCTCTATCATAAGCGGGATGTCGTCCGCTTCAAAACCGAATTTCTGGGATGCCTGCTGCATCATGTCGCGAAACAGATTCTTCGCTTTTTCCGTGCCGTAGGCCAGTTCGCTGATCTTCAGCTCCCGGTCGGCGAGATCGGCTTTGGTGAGCGTGCATCTGATCTGATGATCGTTTACTTTTTCAATCTTCATGCTATCACGTCCTTACTTTTTAAGATACTTCCCAAAGCTTCGATTGTGACAGAATTTATGACTTCCTGTGAAAGTTATCATATCATAAAAGGAAACAAAGTCAAGCGTTAGGGAGGACTGTTTCATATTTTTTTAAGAAATGCTTGAATTTATTCCCTGTATTGGATATAATGATCAGAGAGATGATTCTGAACAATCCGTGCCGGGAAGGAGGATTGTCGGAACAGCCGGTTTTGTGATATCCCGTATCACACCGAAGGCAGCGGATTCGCGACTGCTGCCGCTTTTGACACGAAAGGAACGGAAGGTGTCCGTTCCGTCTGATTCTCACAATGTATATAGTATGAGAATGTCTGCGGGGGATATGTACCCCATCGGAAAATCATCGAATCAAAATTTTCCAGACGAAACGATAATTCAATCATCAGTATATTTTATTAGTATGAATCTGTTTTGGCACTGTTCATTCATCTCTCAAATTTTCCGTTTTTCCACCTGATCTGACATCGGAATATATATCACGCACGGGATCTCTTTTGGGATGGAAGGCGGATCGGGAAAGGAGAATGCCTATGGGAGGATTACAGCCCGGGGCATGGGAAAATCTGCTTGCCCAGATGGAGCATGAGGGCGTCCGGTTCTATCTGAACGGGAAAAGAACCCCGGCCAGAGAGATCGTGGAGGTCTGCTGCGTTTGTGAAAAAACCGTATACATGCCCGACTTCATCACGGACGAGGAGGGAAAGCTTCAGGAAGTCCGCTATGATGAGGTGAAAAAGTGGTAAACGCTTTCCGGAACGGTATACAGGCCATTCTTGTCTGAGGGCGTCCGGCCCGAAACCCAGTGTAGGAACCCCATACATCGGAGTGGGCCGGACGTTTTTGCGCGGAAAACGCCTGCGGGCCCCGGCCTTCGATCGCGCAGGCATCGCTTTTTGCGCAAAAAATGTAGAAATGGGGACGGGAATATGCTACAATGATATCGTTGTGCGGATGCGCAAAATGACGGATAAAGGCGGGGGTATCATATGGGCGGGAAAAAGAAGAAAAAGAAAAGAAGGAAATGGATACCGGCGCTGATCGCGATTCTCCTGATCCTGATCATCACGGGGAGCGCGGCCGGCGTCTGGCTTTACGATAGATATTCCTATTCCAGGGAAGAAGCCGACCTGCAGGCGTATTTCGGACTGAGCGGGGAGGAAGATACGGCGATTTTGCTGAACCACGCGTTTCTGGAGCAAAAGGGGCTTTTGCGGGACGGGCACTGTTACCTGGATATGGATACTGTGCACGACTGTCTCAACGACCGTTTTTACGCGGACCGCAACGGAGGCGCGGTTCTGTATACGCTGCCGGATCAGGTGGTGCGGGCCGGCCTGGGGGAAACGTCGCCGGAGGGTTATATCGCCGCCTTTGAGCAGGATGGGAAGTTCTGGCTGGCGCTGGATTTTGTGAAAAAATATTCGGATTTCAATTTCACCCTGTATACAGCCCCCAACCGGGTCCTCCTGGAAACGGAATGGGAGGAGATTCAGACCGCCCGGGTGAAGAAGAAAACGGCGATCCGTCTGCGGGGCGGCGTGAAGAGCGAGATCCTGACGCAGGTGGAGGCGGGAGCGCCCCTGACCGTCCTGAAGGAGTTTGAGGACTGGGACTGCGTACAGTCGCAGGACGGTTATATCGGCTATCTGGAGAAAAAGCGCCTGGAGGAGGTGCAGACGGAAACGCCTGTGAAAAACACGGGCTTTGTGGAGCCGGATTACAGCGGCAATACCCGGCCGCACAAGATCAACATGGCCTGGCATCAGGTGACGGAGGAGAAGGCCAACAGCACCTTTCCCGGCGTGGTGGAGGGCGTGACGGGGCTCAACGTGATCTCGCCCACCTGGTTTTTCCTGTCGGATAACGAGGGCGGCGTGGAGAGCATCGCCAGTCCGGAGTATGTGCAGGAGGCTCACGGAAAAGGTCTGGAGGTCTGGGCTCTGGTGGACGATTTCACCCATGAAGCGGATGGGGTGAACCCGAATCAGATCCTTCCCTGGACGGAGAAGCGCGCGGCCATCATCGAAACGCTGATGGCAGAGGCGGAACGCTGCGGTCTCGACGGCATCAATGTCGATTTTGAAAAAATAAAGGAAGAGGCGGGAGAGGATTTTATCCAGTTCATCCGGGAGCTTTCCGTGGCCTGCCGCGCCCGCGGTCTGGTGCTTTCGGTGGACAATTATGTGCCCCGCAATTTCAACGCGCATTACAGGTGGAAGGAACAGGGTGTGATGGCGGATTACGTCATCATCATGGGCTATGACGAACACTGGGGAGGCAGCCAGGAGCCGGGCTCCGTAGCCTCCATCGGTTATGTGGAGGAGGGGATCCAGACGATGACGGGTATGGTGCCCTCCCGAAAGGTCATCAACGCGATCCCGCTTTACACGCGGATCTGGACCACCTTTGCGGACGGAACCGTGAGCAGCCGCGCGGTGGGCATTCAGGCCGCGTCGGATTATCTGCTCCAGCAGGGCGTCGCCTATCAGTGGGACGAGCAGACGGGACAGAACTATGCCCGGTTCGATGCCGAAGGGGGCTTTGTGCAGGTATGGCTGGAGGATGAACAGTCCATCAGCGGCAAGATCGGCGTGATGAAAAAATACGATCTGGGCGGTATCGCTTCCTGGAAGCTGACCTTCGACGACGGCAGGGAAAATATCTGGAGTGTGATCGCGGGCTTCCTGGCGGATTGAGGAAGCCCTGCGCATCAGCTGCAGTCCCGCCGGCGTTCCGTCCCGCCTGTGTTTTCCGTCAGACACGCTCTCGCTCGAAGAAAAGCGCAGCGGTCCTAAGCTCGTGAACTACCTCGCTAAGGACCGGCGCTTTTCTACGGTCTGAACGGATAAACACAGGCGGGACGGAACGCCGGCGGGGCTGCCGCTGATGTGTGTCGTGTCGGCGCATAATCCCCGGGCCGGGGCCATATATATGGTGGTAAAAGGCCGTGGGGTTTCGGACATGGGACAGAGATGGCAGCGCGAGTTGGTGAAATTATTGGGGACGGCGGTTTTTCTGACTGCCGTCTTTTTTGCGGGGAGACAGGCCGCGGTGATGACGGACAGCGCCGCGCTGCGCGCGGAGACGGAGGAGGAAAAGGACGACCGTTCCAAAATGCAGAAATTCTGCGTGGTGGTGGATGCGGGCCACGGAGGAAACGACCCCGGGAAGGTGGGTGTGAACGGAGCGCTGGAAAAGGACATCAATCTGGCCATCGCGAAGCGGCTGGCCGTTCTGCTGGAGCAGGCGGACGTGAAGGCCGTGATGACCCGGACACAGGACAGCGGGCTTTATGATGCGGATGCCGACCGGAAAAAGGTACAGGATATGAAGCGCCGCATCGAGCTGATGGAGAAGACGGAGCCGGATATCGTGGTCAGCATCCACCAGAACAGCTATGACGGGGCTTCGGTCAGCGGCGCGCAGGTGTTTTATTATACGGGAAGTGAGGAAGGGAAAAAGCTGGCAGATATTCTCCAGGCCCAGTTCATATCGGGTCTGGACCCGGAAAACAGGAGGGAGGCCAGGGCCAACGACAGCTATTACCTGCTGCGCAAGACCGGCAGGACCATTGTCATCGCGGAATGCGGTTTTCTGAGCAATCCCCGGGAGGAAGAGCTGCTGTGCGACCCTTCCTATCAGGAAAAGGTGGCGTGGCAGCTCCATCTGGGGATATTGCGCTATCTGAACGGTATGGAAAAGGAGCAGCGCTGAAGCGGCCGCCCGTCACCTGCGGGCGTTCAGCCGATCTCGTCCTTTGGCGCATCGAGCGCGTCCGTCAGCGCACAGATTTCGTCGATCATTGCGCCGATCCGGGAGATGGTATCCAGCAGCGCACCGTCGGTGGTAATGTCCACACCCGCCATTTTCGCCAGTTCGACGGGCGTTTTGGTCCCGCCGGCCGCCAGCATGCGCTTCCAGTCGTCTACGGCGGGCTGGCCCAGAGCCTCGATCCGGGCGCAGGCCTGGGTGGCGACGGTCAGCCCGGCGCTGTAGGTATAGGAGTACAGGCCCATGTAATAGTGCGGCTGGCGCATCCAGGTCAGCTCCGCGCCGGGAATGATCTCCACGGCATCGCCCCAGAACCGTTCCAGCGTATCCTTCATGATCCGGTTCAGGGTTTCGGCCTGGACGCTGCCTCCGGCGTCGATGATCCTGTATACCTCACGCTGATAGGCCGCTTCCAGAAGATGAGTCACGAAATTATGATAGTAGGTATGCCCCACCATGGAGGAAAGCACCCAGCGGCGGAACCGTTTGTCGGGATTGGTCTTGAGCAGGTAGTGGGCCATGATCAGCTCGTTCATCGTGGAGGGCGCTTCCACAAAATAGGTGGAAACGTTGGTATCGAAAATGGACTGGGCGCTGTTGCAGGCCCGGAAATGTCCGGCATGACCCAGTTCATGGGCCAGCGTAAAGACGTCGGACATCCTTTCGTTCCAGTTGAGCAGGATAAAGGAATGACTGCCGTAGGGGCTGGCGCAGAAGCCGCCCGTGGACTTTCCCTGATTTTTCGCAAAATCCACCCACCGGTCCCGGTAGGCCTCGCGCACCATTTCCTGATAGTCCGCGCCCAGCACGGACAGCCCTTCTTCGATGTAATGTCTGGATTCCGCGATGGTCACCTTCGGATCGTAGGCGGGATCCACCGGAAGCTTCAGATCGGCGAAGGTCATCCGTTCCAGCCCGTGCACCTTTTGCAGGAGGCGGGCGTATCTGCGCATATGGGGCGCGAGCCTTTCCATGATGAGGTCGATCTGGCGGTCATAGAGCGCGCGGTCCACCTTCTGGTCGAAGAGCAGGCTGTCGAAAACGGAGGAGAAGCCCCGGAGCGCGGCCAGGGTCTTTTCCGTCTGCACCTGGGACTGGTAGGCCGCGGCGGTGACGTTGGCATATTCCCTTATTTTGGCGGAAAAGGCCTCAAACGCTCCGCGGCGGACCGCTGTGCGCGCGTCGTATTCATAGTCGTCCTCAAACAGGGAGTAGCCCAGCGGATATTCCCGGCCGTCCGCCCAAAAGGACGGGAACCGCATATCGGCCAGCTTCGCCATGTTGTAAACCTGATAGGGCGTGTTGAAGGCATTGGACAGCGCGGCCAGCGCCCGTTCCGTTTCGGGGGAAAGCATATGGGGCTTCTGCCGGAGCAGATTTTCCAGATACAGCCTGTTGGGAGCGGACTGCCTTGCGGCGGCCTGCAGAACGGCGGCGTCCTGCTCCGGAATCTCGCTGTCGATAAAGCTCAGGCGGGCGGAGATCTCGGACAGCATCAGATTGATGCGGTCGTTGCGTTCCTGGTTGTGAGCGTCATAATAGTCCACGGATACCGCCAGATCCGTATAATGGGAAACCAGGACGGCGATGGCCTGGAGCGCGCGCAGGCCGTCCAGACAGGCGTTGATGCGTTCCGGCGTATCCAGCCTGCCCCGGTATTTTTCCTCCAGCTCGCGGCTCAGCGCGTTCATTTTTTCTGTATCCGCGTACATCGCTTCTTCCGTCGCATAAATGGCGGACAGATCCCAGGTCAGCTCCTGGGGGACGTCTTTTCTCATGATCGGTTCCATGATAAGCTCCTTTCTCGTATTGGATTCCATTTTCATCAATCGTCCTTCAGATAATGTCCCCTGCAATGGAATTTACTTATTTCTTTTTAGCATAATCTCTTTCATCTACAAAATCACGGTCCTCACCATCATCTGCAATCCGCGCCGGGCCGTCTCCGCGCTGAGAGCATTGAGCGCTGAGGCGATAAAGGCGTCCTCCAGGACGTGAGATTCATATTTCTCATGGGCATTGATGACCACTCCCACAATTTTCGC
>CANQVD010000019.1 GCA_947627215.1 uncultured Eisenbergiella sp. | reverse complement strand
TTGCGTATAATTTTTAAGGTATTTATAACAGATACTGCCAGATATGAGCTCTGCTGATAGAACTGCGGAAACTCAAGTCAGCCCCGCCCTTGACAAAGCGTTTCCGCCATGGTACGATTGCCTTGATCAAAAAGAAAGGAGTGCGGCGATGATCATCAGATGATTCCAATAGAACAGATAGCGGATCACAAGTGTCTGTGGATTTGGAATGTCTGCCTTTGTTTCCGAAGGCGGGGATGATCGGTCGTTATGCCTTTGCGCCTGTCATGGATAAAACTGTCCTGTTTTGACGTGCTGTGATTTGCTGTCAAAACAGGACTTTTTTTCAGGAGGCGGCCTATGATAGAGCTGAAAAACGTGAACATTGAGCTGAAAAAGGATGGGCGAAGCGTGACGGAGGATTTCAGCTTCACCCTGCGGGCGAAGGAAAAGGCTGTGATCATCGGGGAGGAGGGCAACGGTAAATCCACTCTTTTAAAATATGTATACAACAGGGAGCTCATAGAGGGCTACTGCAGCTGTTCCGGGCAGGTGATCGTGAGGGGGAAGATGGCCTATCTGCCCCAGTGCATGGGGGAAAAGGAGCTGCGGCTCTCCCTGGCGGAATATTTTGAGAATACGGCGTATTACGGATACATGGATCTCCTGCCCCGGTTCGGCCTTTCCGCGGAGATGCTTTTTTCCGACCGAAAGCTGTCCACGCTCTCCGGCGGGGAAAGGGTCAAGGTTCAGTTGGCCCGTCTGCTGATGGAGGAGCCGGATATCCTGCTTTTGGACGAGCCCACGAACGATCTGGACATTCCGACCCTGCAATGGCTGGAGACTTTTCTGGCAGAAAGCAGAAAAACGATCCTGTACGTTTCCCATGACGAATCCCTGATCGAAAAAACGGCCACTGTGATCCTTCACATGGAGCAGATCTTACGCAGGACAAAGTGCCGCATCACCGTCGCCCGCTGTCCCTATGCCGAATATTTATCCCGCAGGCAGGCGGGGTTCGACCATCAGGAACAGGTGGCAAAAAAACAGCGGGAGGACTATGCCAGACAGATGGAACGGTGGAGGCGCATTTACGACCGGGTGGATCACGAGCAGGAGACGATCAGCAGACAGGATCCCGGCGGCGCCAGACTGCTGAAAAAGAAAATGCACGCGGTGCTTTCCATGAAGGAACGGTTCGAACGGGACAGACAGGATTTTGAGGAATTTCCCCAGGAGGAAGAGGCGATCCTGGCCCGGTTCGATCCTTCCGTTTCTCTGCCGCCCGGCAAAACGGTGCTGGATCTCTCCCTGAAGGAGCTGCGCGGTGGGGACCGGATCCTGGCCAGGGATCTGAAGCTTTTCGTTGCCGGGAACGAGCATGTGGGCATCGTGGGCCGAAATGGGGCCGGAAAATCCACTCTGCTCCATCTGCTGTGGGAGCAGATAAAGCGGCGCGGGGACATCACGCCCGCCTTTATGCCACAGGACTATTCCCAGGCACTGGATTTTCAGAAGACGCCGCTGGAGCATCTGGCGGATCGTTATACGAAGGAAGAGGCGACCAGGGCGAGGACCTACATGGGCGGCATGCGGTTTACCAGAGAGGAGATGCAGCGTCCCCTGGGCAGCTTGAGCGGCGGGCAGCAGGCAAAGATTTTATTTCTCGACATGATCCTGCGAAAGGCGGACGTCCTTCTGATGGATGAACCCACCAGGAATTTCAGCCCCCTGTCCGGTCCGGTGATCAGGGCCTCCCTTCGGGATTTCGGCGGCTGCATCATCAGCGTATCTCACGACAGGAAATATCTGCAGGAGGTCTGCGGCAGGGTTCTGGAGCTTCGGGAGGACGGGCTGCAGCTCGTATCCGGGAAGGGAGAATAAGTGGCGGAAAGTACACAGGGAGGACAAGATGAAAAGGATCCTGATCATAGACGATGACATTCACATCGGGAATATGCTGGAGGAGTCGCTCACGCGGGAGGGCTACGGCGTGTCCCGCGCGTATTCCGGGACGGAGGCGGTTCTGTTTTTGTCCGGAACGAGGCCGGATCTGATCCTGCTGGATTTGATGCTGCCGGGGCTCTCCGGGGAAGAGGTGCTGCCGCGGATCAAGGGGATACCGGTGATCGTCGTGAGCGCGAAGGCCGATGTGGACGATAAGGTGAAGCTGCTGCTCGGCGGCGCGGCGGACTACATCACGAAACCGTTTCAGCTCAAAGAGCTTCTGGCGCGGATCTCGGTGCAGTTGCGGGAGCAGACCGATGCCGTTCCCTCTGAACTGCGCTGCGATGATCTGCTGCTGGACGTCAATATGCGCTGTGTGAGGAGCGGCGGCCGCGAGGTGAAGCTGACCAGAACGGAATACGCGATCCTGAAGCTGCTGATGCGAAATCCCGAGCAGGTCATCCCGAAATCCCGGCTTTTGGACCGGATCAGCGAGGATACGCCGGACTGCACGGAGAGCTCGCTGAAGATGCACATCAGCAATCTGAGGAAAAAGCTGCGCGGGGTGAGCGATAAGGACTATATCGAGGCTGTCTGGGGGATCGGATTTCGGCTGCGGCGCGAATGATCTTTACCGTTTCTTTACGATTTCCTTTACCGCCTTCTTTACGCCTGCCTGGTATCCTGTGGGCATCAGATCAAGGAGGTGTGTCATTATGGACTATGTTCTGAAGACGAATGCGCTGACGAAGCACTATAAAGGATGCAGGGCATTGACGGGTCTTTCGATGAACGTTCCCAAAAGGGCGGTCTATGGACTCGTGGGAAAAAACGGCGCCGGAAAGACGACGTTGATCCGCCTCATCTGTGGCCTGCAGGAGCCGACGGCGGGAGATTACACGCTGTACGGCAGAAAAAACACGGAGCGGGACATCACGAGATCGCGCAGAAGGATGGGCGCGGTGGTGGAGACGCCTTCCGTTTATCTGGACATGACGGCGGAAGAAAATCTCCGGCAGCAGTACCGGATCCTGGGGCTGCCATCTTTTGACGGGATCCCCGACATTTTGAAGCTGGTCGGGCTGGAGCACACGGGAAAAAAGAAGGCCGGGAATTTTTCTCTGGGAATGCGGCAAAGGCTCGGGATCGCGGTCGCGCTTGCCGGGGATCCGGATTTTCTGGTACTGGACGAGCCCGCAAACGGTCTCGATCCGCAGGGCATCATCGAGATCCGCGAGCTGATCCTGAAGCTGAACAGAGAAAAGCAGATCACGGTTCTCATTTCCAGCCACATCCTGGATGAACTGTCGAAGCTCGCGACACATTACGGCTTTATTGACGGCGGGCGCATGGTGAAGGAGATCAGCGCCGAAGAGCTGGAGGCCGCCTGCAGAAAATGCGTCCGCGTGGAGGTCAGCAGCACGAAGGTGCTGGCCCGCGTGCTGGACGAAATGAAGATCGACTACCAGATCTTAAGCGGCACGGCGGCCGACGTCTATGCGAAGGTGAATCTTTCCCGCCTGAGCACGGCGCTCGAAAAGGGAAACTGTGAACTGATCTCGGCGCAGGAGCGGGATGAAAGCCTGGAAAGCTATTATGTGAGCCTTGTGGGAGGTGGAAGGGATGCGTAGATTGCTGCGGGCAGATTTTTCGAGACTCTGGAGGAGCAAAACGTTTTGGCTCTGCATGGGGGCCATGCTGCTATATGCGCTCGCGTATATGCTGGCCGGGAGCAGACAGGCCGCGGCGGATCCGTCGGAATATTCCTACTCCCTGGATGAATATTATTTCCATTTCGCGCTGTCGATCGGCTTTTTCTGCATGCTGTGCAGCAGTATGTTTTTCGGGACGGAATACAGCGACGGGACGATCCGCAATAAGATCATTGCGGGGCATACCAGGACAAATATCTATCTGGCGAGTCTGATCACCACATTTGCGGCGGCGCTGCTCATCCTGTCGGTGTGGCTCGTGGGTGCGCTGGTCGCCGTTCCTACGCTGGGCTTCTGGAAGATGGGCGCCTTACGCCTGTCCCTCTATCTGGTGACTGCCGTCATGTTCCTGCTGGTATTTTCCGCGATCTCTGCGGCGGTGAACCTGCTCTCTTCCAATAAGGTTCTCACCGTTCTCATTTCGGTCCTGCTGTTTCTGGGCCTGCTGCTCCTGGCGAGCACGGTTTACAACCGCCTCAGCGAGCCGGAAATGATCAGCGGCGTGCAGATCACGCAGAACGGACTGGATATGACAGAGCCCACGCCGAATCCGAATTACGTCACCGGAGCGAAGCGGGAGCTCTGCGATTTTATCGTTGACTTCCTGCCCACGGGACAGGGGCTTCGGATGTGGATGCTGGAGATCACGCATCCGGTCCGCATGATTTTATCCTCTCTGTTCCTCACGGCCGCCGTGACGGCGGGCGGGATAGCCGCTTTTCAAAAGAAAAACATAAAGTAAGGAACCGGTCTGAAGGGGGATCATTATGGAAACATGGTTATGGGCGCTGGTCGGCGTGATGGCCGTCATCATTCTTTTGCTGGTCCTGAAGATCTGTGCGCTGCAGAATGCGGCAGAGGAAATCGGGCGCGCATTTGCCGACCGGCTCATGACCGATACGAACACCCTGATCGATCTTTCCTCTGCCGACCGGCATATGCGCCGCCTGGCGGAGGGCATCAACGTACAGCTTCGGAAGCTGCGCGAGGAAAGGCATCGTTTTGAACAGGGAGACCGGGAGCTCAAAAACGCGGTCACGAATATTTCCCACGATCTGCGGACGCCTCTGACGGCCATTTACGGATACCTGGATCTGCTGGAAGCGGAACGGATGACGGAGAAAGCGGAACGCTATCTGCGGATCATTCGGAACAGGGCGGAGCTTCTGGCGCAGCTTACAGAGGAGCTTTTTCGCTATTCCGTCATTCTCTCCGCTGAAAACAGCGGAATGTGCGAGCCGGTGAATGTGGGCGGCGTGCTGGAGGAGAGCATCGCGTCATTTTATACTGCGCTGAAGGAACGGAATATCGAGCCGCACATCCGGCTCCCGGAGGCGAAGGTGATCCGGACGCTGGACCGCTCCGCCCTGGCCCGCGTGTTTTCCAATCTTCTGAGCAACGCGCTGAAATACAGCGACGGCGATCTGGATATCGTGCTGTCGGAAAGCGGCACAGTGACTTTTGCCAATACGGCGTCCGGCCTGAATGAGGTGCAGGTGGGACGCCTGTTTGACCGGTTTTATACGGTCGAGGCCGCGAGAAGATCCACGGGCCTGGGGCTGGCGATCGCGAGAACGCTCATCGAGCAGATGGACGGGACGATAGCGGCGGAGTATGAAGGCGGAAGGCTGAGTGTTGTCGTCGGGCTGCCGGGGGAGGGGTGAGGATGCAGCCTGAGGAGAGGACTGCGGAGGCAAGTCTGCTGGAAAGCATATGAAGCAGGGAAATCCGGCTGGCCTGCAAATGGAAAACTTCTCCTTGACAGAAATAATTTCATATGGTATTTTGTTAAAGGATTAAAAAGCGATGACGAAGAAAAGTAGTGCGGCAGGCCATCCCAGAGAGCGGGCGGCGGTGCGAGTCCCGTATGACGGCCGTATGAAAGAACACTTCCGAGCTGCGAACTGAAAGCGCTGATGCCGCCGCGGCTGTCCGAACGGACGCCAGGGGGTGCAGGGCAGGTAGGGGAGCCGGGATCCCACGTTATCGGGATAGCGTTTCACGGGAACGCGAAAAAGGGGTCGCACAAGGGCGTGCGGCAAGTTAGGTGGCACCGCGGATCATAGCAGCTATTCGTCCTATTTCGAAGAGGACAGATAGCTGCTCATTTTTTTAACAGGGAGGATACGGATATGTGTTCCATCATGTGTTACGCGGGAAAAGATGTCACCGAAGAAGAAATGAAAGGATACCTGCAGAGAACGCAGATGCGCGGGCCGGATGCCATGCAGGTGGTGGAAACGGATTTCGGCTGGCTGGGCTTCGCCAGGCTCGCCATCATGGGGCTGACGCCGGACGGCATGCAGCCCTTTGAGCGGGACGGAAGCTGGGTGGTGTGCAACGGCGAGATCTACGGGTTCCGCACCATCAAAAAAGAGCTGGAGGAGAGAGGTTTTTCCTTTAAGAGCGGTTCGGACTGCGAGGTGCTCCTGCCGCTGTACGAGGAATATGGGACGGAAATGTTTTCCCATCTGGATGCGGAGTATGCCTGTGTCATTTACGACGCGAAGACGGGGAAGCTGCTGGCGGCCAGGGATCCCATCGGCATCCGCCCGCTGTTTTACGGATATTCCGCGAGCGGGAGGATCGCGTTTGCCAGCGAGGCGAAGAGCCTGGTGGGCTGGGTGGACGAGATCAGGCCTTTCCCGCCCGGTCACTATTACTGCGACGGGCAGTTCATCCAGTACGAGGATATCGCGGCCGTGCACGGCTATATCCACAGCGATCTGGATACGATCACGAAAAATATTCACGACAAGCTGGTGGAGGGCGTGCGCAAGCGCTTGGATGCGGACGCACCCCTGGGCTTTCTGCTTTCCGGCGGGCTGGATTCCAGCCTGGTGTGCGCCATCGCCGCGAATCTTTTGAAGCGGCCCATCCGCACCTTTGCCATCGGCATGGACATCGACGCCATCGATCTGAAATACGCCAAGGAGGTGGCGGATTATATCGGGGCCGACCATACGGAGGTCATCATGACGAAGGACGAGGTGCTGGCGAACCTGGAGACGGTCATCGAAGCGCTGGCGACCTACGACATCACCACGATCCGGGCCAGCATGGGCATGTATCTGGTGTGCCGGGCCATCGATCAGAACACGGATCTGAAGGTGCTTCTGACCGGCGAGATCTCCGATGAGCTGTTCGGCTACAAATACACGGACTTCGCGCCCAGCGCGGCGGCATTTCAGGAGGAGGCCGCGAAGCGCATCCGGGAGCTGTACTGCTATGACGTGCTGCGGGCTGACCGGTGCCTGGCCGCCAACTCGCTGGAAGCCCGCGTTCCCTTCGGCGACTTGGATTTCGTGCGCTATGTCATGGCCATCGATCCTGCGAAGAAGCTGAACACCTACGGAAAAGGAAAATATCTGCTGCGGAAGGCGTTTGAGAAGGACCACATTCTGCCCGAAAACATCCTCTGGCGCGAGAAGGCCGCCTTTTCCGACGCGGTGGGCCACAGCATGGTGGACGATCTGAAGGAATACGCCAACGCATATTATACGGATGCGGAATATGAAGAGCGCCGCGCGAAGTACGATTTCGCCAGGCCCTTCACGAAGGAAAGCCTGCTGTATCGGGAAATTTTCGAAAAGTACTATCCGGGACAGGCGAAGATGGTGCCCGATTTCTGGATGCCCAACAAGGAATGGGAGGGCTGCAACGTGGACGATCCCAGCGCCCGGGTGCTGGCCAACTACGGAGACAGCGGGAAATAAAAAAATACGGAAAAACAGCGTTTCTTCATTTTGCCGCTGAGATCTGTTCAATGGCGTACAGCGGCAGGTTTATGAGCCAGTCCTTTTCTTTGAAGTCTGTCATCGATGTGCGGACAGATATCTCGGGCGAGAATTTTTCGCGGTAGGTTTTCAGGCTTTTGGCCTTTAAGTTCACCTCCGCTTTTACTTCCAGCGGAATGATCTGTCCGCCCTTATCGATGATGAAATCGACTTCACAGGAGCCCCGGTCATTGGTGTAATAATACAGGTTCAGATTATCGATCGTTTTGAGCTGCTGACAGACATACTGCTCTGTAAGGGCGCCCCTGAATTCCGTGAACAGACCGCTCCCGTCAAGCAGCGTGCTCTGATGAAGTCCTGCCATACAGCCGAGCAGCCCGACATCGACCAGAAACAGCTTGAATGCTTTCTGGTCCTCATACGCCTTTAAAGGAATGCCCGCGGCGTTCACACGGTTGACCTTGTGGACAAGTCCGCAGTCGCACAGCCACATGATCGCGATTTCATATTCCTTCGCACGGGCCCCCTCGCGAAGAAGACCGTAGACGAATTTCCTGTTTTCCTTTGCGAGCTGGGAGGGAATGCTGTTCCACAGCATACGGATCCTGGGGACGGTCTCATTTGGAGCATGTTTGGAAAAATCCTGTTCATAAGCTGCCAGGATCCTTTTTTGAATATCACGGACCTCGTTGAAGTCTTTGTTTTCCGAAAAGCTCTGTACCGCCTCGGGCATACCGCCCACAAAATAATACTGTTTCAGGGCGTCGATATATGTTTGCCTGAAATCGGAGATCATTTGGAAATCCTGTTTATCCAGAAGCTCTGCAAAACGTTCCATGCCCACCGCCATCAAAAACTCTTTGAAGGAAAGCGGATAGAGCTTCAGGAAATCAACCTTGCCGACAGGGAAGGAAGTGCCCCCGTGCAAAGCGATCCCGAGCAGGGAACCGGCGCACACGATATGATATTGCGGCGCGTTTTCACAGAAGTATTTGAGGGAGGTCAGGGCTCTCGGAACTTCCTGCACTTCGTCAAAGATCAGCAATGTGCTGTCGGGATGGATCTTTTTGCCGGAATAAAGCTCCAGGCCCATGATCAGACGCTCGGTGTTCAGGTCGGAGGCGAAAAGCTCCGCCATTCTGGAATTGGAATCAAAGTTGATGTATACGGTGTCTGCATACGCCTGTTTTCCGAATTCTTTCATCAGCCATGTTTTGCCAACCTGTCTCGCCCCTTCGATGATCAGCGGCTTGCGATATTTGAGCTCCTTCCATTTCATCAGTTTTTCAATCGCGGCCCGGTACATAGATACACCCCCGTTTTTATGATATGAGTATATTATAGCGGGTGATTACAGAAATTACAACGTATTTTTGCAATATCACAACACTTTTTACGACGAATAAATGCAAAAGGCGTTGTGAAAAGGAGCTCTGCCAGGGAAAAGAAAATGCAGAGCCATTCATCGGGAATCGGTACGGAACTGTCAAACCGGAATAACGGGAAATGCCGGGGAATACCTGGCGTGAACTTTGCGCGGACTTTCCGTTTCCTTTCCAGGGATCGTATGATATAATGTCTGCAGGGACATTATATTGCGCTGACAGGCGTATGGAATCCGCCGGAGGCACTGCATCCAAAGGGATATGTGATAATGACAGACAGGAGAAAGGCAGGGCTGCATATGCGATACAGACCGGACCGATACGGGAATCAGATCTCGCAGCTTGGCTATGGCTGCATGAGATTTGAAAGAAAAGGGAATGCCATCGACTATGAGAAGGCCGAGCGGGAGGTGCTGCTCGCCATCGAAAACGGTGTCAATTATTTTGATACCGCCTATATTTATCCGGGCAGTGAGGAATGTCTGGGCCGGATCCTGGATGAAAACAAATGCCGGGACCGGGTCAATATCGCCACCAAGCTGCCGCAGTATCTCATGCGTTCCTCCGCTGCCATCGACAAAACCTTTCGGGAGGAGCTCTCCAGACTGCGTACGGATCACATCGACTATTATCTGATGCACATGTTCACGGATATCGCGGAATGGGAGCATCTGAAAACGCTGGGCATCGAGGAATGGATCGAACGGCACAAAAAGGAAGGGAGCATCCGCAATATCGGCTTTTCCTACCACGGCGATACCGATATGTTTTTAAAGATCCTGGATGCTTACGACTGGGATTTCTGCCAGATTCAGTACAACTATCTGGACGAGCATACCCAGGCGGGAAGGCGCGGACTGCAGGCCGCGGCGCAAAAGGGAATCCCGGTCATCATCATGGAGCCGCTGCGCGGCGGAAAGCTGGTCAACCTGCCGGACAAAGCGAAACAGGCGCTGGCGGCGGACAGCAGGCGCTATACGCCCGCCGAGCTGGGACTGCGCTGGCTGTGGAACCAGCCGGAGGTGACCTGTGTGCTTTCCGGAATGAATTCGGAGGAAATGGTCCGGGAAAACGTCCGTGTCGCATCGGAAGCCGGACCGGGAGATCTTACGGAGGAGGAGCTGCAGATCGTCGGGCAGATCAAACGGATCATCCGGGAGCGGGAAAAGGTGGGCTGCACAGGCTGCCGGTACTGCATGCCCTGCCCGAAGGGCGTGGATATCCCGGGCAATTTTTACTATTATAATCTGATGTATATGGAGAAAAAATCCTCGGCCCGCTTTGAATTCGCCCAGAACATGGGAATGCGCAGGGGACCCGGTTTCGCGTCCCAGTGTGTCGGCTGCGGCAAATGCGAGATGCACTGCCCGCAGCACCTTCCGATCCGGGAGAAGCTGAAGGAGGCTGACCGGGATCTGCGGCCGTTCCTCTATCGGATCGGCATCCGCATCGCGCGCAGGATCATGGTGAGATAGCCGCAAGGCGGTTCCTGGGAAAAAGGAGGAGAAAATGGATCTGAGGGAATTTTCACTGTCGGCTGAAAGGCTGCGCGTTCTGGGGATCATCGTTTCCCGTGACGGAGAGCAGATCGTCAGACAGATGTATGAAGCGCCGATCCGGAGAAATCTTTATTCGGCATCCAAGAGCTTCACGTCGGCGGCTGTAGGGATCGCGGTTCGGGAAGGGCTTTTGTCGCTGGATGAAAAGATCGCGGATGCGTTTCGGGAGGAACTGCCTGAAAAGGTTCCGGACAATCTGGCGAAGGCGACGGTGCGGGATCTTCTGACCATGTGTCTGGGACACGACAGGGGCTGGCTGATGGGAGAGGACAGGCCGTATTATCGCGACCGCAACTGGGCGAGGCTGGCGCTGGCACAGCCGTTCCCCTATGAGCCGGGGACTCGTTTCGTATATGACAACAGCGGCCCGTATCTGGCCGGTCTTCTGGTGCAGCGGCGCGCCGGGACCGATCTGGTCCGGTATCTGATGCCCCGTCTGTTTGAGCCCCTGGGGATTTATCTTCCCACATGGGAGACGGATCCTTATGGAAATACGTTTGGGGCGGGAGGTCTTTTCCTGACCATCGACGAGCTGCATCGCTTCGGCGAACTGTATCTGGCGAAAGGAAACTGGAACGGAAGACAGCTCATCAGCGAGGCGTGGGTTGATGTGTCCACCGCGAAGCAGGCGGAGAACGGCGGGGACGGATACGGCTATCTCTTCTGGAGGGGAGAATACAATTCATACCGGGCGGACGGCAAATACGGACAGTTTACGATCATTTTTGAGAAGAAAAACGCGGTCGTCACGCTGACTGCGGAAAGCCGGGCGGCAGGGGATATTCTCCGCGCGGTCTATGACATCGTTTATCCGCAGTTATAAGAGGAAAATATATACCGTTAAAAGAAAACGTACATCATAAAAGAATGCGGGCGCCATAAAAGCGGATATCATAAAGAAAACATGCATCATAAAAAGGAAAACGGGTTTCGGTGAGCGAAAAGATCACGGACGAGACCGGTCAGAAAAGGGCCATTGCACTGCGGACAAAGGTTTGCGGGAGGATGGCCCTTTTTATTTGCAGGACGTGGGCATACATATCGCTGTTCATGGCGGCCGGAAACGTGAAAAACGTTTTTTTTCATATTGAAATTACGGCTGCTTTCGAAAAGTCCGTTCTATGGGACTCCGGGGATGGGATACTGAATAAAACGAAAGAAAACCGGAATACGGACGGAGGAGAGAAGCGTTATGAGGAAAAATATGGGATTCCTGATGATACTGATGCTTTTGACAGTGCTGACGGGATGCAGCGTGAGCGGCATTGCGCGGAATGTGCCCAGGCGGGCAGTGCAGGAGGATCCCCGGTACGCCGTGCTGGAGGACGCTTATCTGGAGCAGGTGAGAGGCATTCTGAAGGATGCGGGGCTGAAGGACGCGGGCGTGATGCTGACCCATGTGACGGAGGACGACGGCAGCAGGATCTATACGCTTTCGATTCATCACAGGGGATTTTCCCGGATGGAGGATGCGGAAATGGAAAGACTGGCAGCATCTCTGCGGGACTGCGCGTTTTCAGGAGAAGGCTGCTCTTTTGTGCAGAACTTCACCTGAATATGCGGCGGGACCCGGAGGAGACGGTTCAGAGACGTATCCGCCGCGGCGGAAAAGGAGGTCCGCCGTATCCGCAGGAGGGTTCCGCGCATCTGAAAAAAGTTCATGACAGACCGGCTGTTTGGGGGTATACTGAGAGGGTGAGGATCGCGGCGGGCATCCGCCGCGGTCATGTCGAACAGAGACAGGAGGCGCTTGACATGGAAAGGATGCCCCAGCCGGGTGAAATTTATCAGCATTTCAAAGGAAACCTTTATCGCGTCGTGACGTTGGCGCAGCATTCGGAGACGGGTGAGGAGCTGGTCGTTTATCAGGCTCTTTATGGGGATTACCGCGTGTATGCCCGACCGCTTTCTCTGTTTGTAAGCGAAGTCGATCATGACAGGTATCCGCAGGCGCAGGCGAAATACCGGTTCACACTCATACCGGCAGGTGTGCCTGTCCGGCCGGGTGAACCGCAGCGCGGGGAGAAAGGATCATCCTCCGGACCGGAAGGAGAGAACGGAAAGGCCGAGGGCGAACCGCCTCAGCAGCACGGAGATGGACCGCTTCGACAGGCCGCACAGGAGCCGCAGGAAGAGGAAGAATTTCAGTTGGATCCCCGCCTTCTGGCGTTTTTGGATGCGGACACCTATGAGCGGAAGCTGGAGATATTCGCCTCGCTTTACGGCAAAGCGGACCGCTCCATGCTCAACACGATCGCGGTCTCTCTGGATCTGGAGCTGGAGGACGGCACGCCGGAGGAGCAGTACGATACGCTGAAGAACTGCCTGCTGACGCTGGAGCGGTATGAGTGCAACCGCCTGCGCTGAGGAAGCGGCGGAGCTTGCGGAACGTGCCGGGTACACAGATCTGACGGATGCGGGAATGTATTCCGCTGCGGCGCCGTGAAAAGGTTTCCTTCCGAAAATTTTTCCAAAAGGGATGCAGTTCCGGGAGAACGCGATCCTGACGGAATGTGATCTTCAGGAAGGAGGGCTTTGGCATGGCATACGATCTTGACGGACGGCTTGTGATCGGCGTTTCCACGAGGGCGCTGTTCGACCTCACATGGGAGAACGGCATTTTTGAAAAGCAGGGGCTGGAGGCCTACTGCAAATATCAGATTGAGCATGAGGAGGAGATATTGAGTCCGGGGCCAGGCTTCGAGCTGGTGCGTTCGCTGCTGGCGATCAATGAACTGCCGGGACAGCGGGAACGGGTGGAAGTGGTCATCATGTCCCATAACAATGCGGATACGTCCGTGCGTTTTTTCCGCTCCATCGCATATTACGGACTTCATATCACCCGTGCGGTGTTTTCCGGCGGAAGTCCGCTGACGCCTTATCTCATCGCCTTCAAGACAGATCTGTTCCTGTCGGCGAATGAGGAGGACGTGCAGCAGGCGGTGGACAGCGGGATCGCCGCGGGGATCATCTGCACGGATGCCGGACATGGATATGAAAAGCGTGCGCCCATCGGCCAGATCCGGATCGCGTTTGACGGGGATGCCGTGCTCTTCTCCGATGAGGCGGAAGAGATTTTTCAGCGGGAAGGGCTGGAAGCGTTTGAAGAGAATGAGAAGAAGAAGGCGCAGAGCCCTCTGGCGGAAGGTCCGTTCGCCCGTTTCCTGAAGACGATCGCGGCGCTTCAGCAGGAGTTTCAGGGAAAAGATGTTCCGATCCGGACGGCGCTGGTGACGTCCCGGTGCGCTCCGGCCCATGAACGGGTGGTCAGGACGCTGCGGGCGTGGAATGTGCGCATCGATGAATCTTTTTTTCTGGGCGGCGTTTCCAAACGGGATATCCTGGCGGCCTTCGGCGCACACATCTTCTTTGACGATCAGGAAATACATACCGGCAAGGCTGCGGAGGTGGTTCCGGCGGCGCGGGTGCCGGGACGGCGCAAGGCCGGGTGAAGGTGCGGCCGCCGGAGAACGTTCTGGGCGCCGTTTGGCGGGCTGGGAGCTGTGAAAGCGGAGAATACGGAATATATGAAGTATGATCATATCATAGAAGGAAAATTTCTGGAACGGCCCAATCGCTTTATTGCCAGGACGGAAATCCTGCAGGGCGGGAAAACGGTGGCCGAAACGGTACATGTCAAGAATACGGGCCGCTGCCAGGAACTTTTTGTGCCGGGAGCCGGGGTATATCTGGAGAAGAGTGGGAACGAAAACCGCAGGACCGGCTATGACCTGGTCGGCGTCAGGAAAGGGAGCATGCTGATCAATGTGGATTCGGCCGCGCCCAATGCGGTTGTGAAGGAGTGGCTGGAATCGGGCGGATTCGCGGAGGACGTGACGCTGGTGCGTCCGGAAACTGTATATGCATCCTTCCGGTTTGATTTTTATGTGGAGGCAGGAGAGCGGCATATATTCATAGAAGTGAAGGGCGTGACGCTGGAACGGCAGGGCATCGCGCTTTTCCCGGACGCGCCGTCCGAACGTGCGCTGCGGCACGTGGAAGAGCTGATCCGGGCGAGGGAAGAAGGATATGAGAGCTGGATCCTGTTCGTCATACAGATGAAGGGCGTTTCCCGTTTTGAGCCGAATGCGGAAACACAGCCGGAGTTTGCGGACGCGCTGATCCGGGCGAAGGAGGCGGGGGTGAGGATCCTCGCCTATGACTGTCTGGTTTCGGAGAACAGCCTGAGGCTGGATGAACCTGTGCCGGTGGTCCTGGATGTGGAGCGGCAGAAGCTGTCCCGCATTGCAAGACCGCTTCTGGCGTGGTATGATCTGTACAGGCGCAGGCTGCCCTGGCGCGAGGAACCGACGCCCTATCGGGTGTGGGTATCGGAGATCATGCTGCAGCAGACCAGGGTGGAGGCGGTGAAGCCGTATTTTGAACGGTTCATGGAACGGCTTCCCGATATCGCAGCGTTGGCCGCTGTGGAGGAGGACGAGCTTCTCAAGCTTTGGGAAGGGTTGGGCTATTACAGCCGTGCTCGCAATCTCCGGAAGGCCGCGCGGCAGATCATGGAGCTGTACGGCGGGCAGATGCCGGCCGATCAAGGCGCTTTGCGGAAGCTTTCCGGTATCGGCAGCTATACGGCGGGGGCGATCGCTTCCATCGCTTTCGGGCTGAGAGAGCCTGCCGTGGACGGCAATGTGCTGCGCGTCCTGGCGAGACTTCTGGAGGACGGAGGAGATATTGCGGACCCTGCCGTTAAGAGGAAAGCGGAGGAGAGACTTCGTCCCGTGATGCCGGAGGACAGGCCAGGCGATTTCAATCAGGCGCTCATGGAACTGGGCGCTACGGTATGCCTGCCGAACGGGGCGCCGAAGTGCGCACAGTGTCCGTGGAGAGATATGTGCGGGGCGAACCGACATGGAACACAGACGGAATATCCCAGAAGGAGCGCGAAAAAACCCCGCCGGATCGAAAAACGGACGATCCTGGTGCTGCGGGATTATCAGCGCGCCGCGATACGGAAGCGCCCGGCGAAGGGCCTGCTGGCTGGAATGTATGAATTCCCGTCGCTGGAGGGCCATGCTTCGCAGCAGGAGGTGCTGGACTGGCTGAAGGATCAGGGCGTACATGCGCTGCGGATCGAGCGGCTTCCGGATTCGAAGCATGTTTTTACGCATATCGAGTGGCATATGATCGGATATGCCGTCAGGGTGGACGAGCTGGAACCGATGGGGACGGACGGTTCCCTGCTGCTCGTCCGTCCGGAGGAGACGCAGGAGAAGTATCCGATCCCCTCCGCCTTTGGCGTGTATGCGCAATATCTGGATATCAGGACCGGCAAAGAGAATATGAAGAACAGAGCCGGCAGGGAGAGAATGGAATCATGAAACTGCTTTCGATCACGATTCCCTGTTACAATTCGCAGGGGTATATGACAAACTGCATCGAGTCTCTGCTGACCGGCGGGGAGGACGTTGAGATTCTGATCGTGGACGATGGCTCCACGGACGATACGGCCCGGATCGCCGACGGATATGAGGCGAGGTTTCCCGGCATCGTCAGAGCGATCCATCAGGAGAACGGAGGACACGGCGCGGCGGTCAATACCGGCATTGCGAACGCGACGGGGCTTTTCTTTAAAGTGGTGGACAGCGACGACTGGGTGAAGGAGGAGGCTTATCAGGAGATCCTGGAGACGCTGCGGGAGCTGGCCGGCGGGGAAAAGACGCTGGATATGCTGGTCAGCAATTTCGTTTATGAGAAGGAAGGGGAACGGCGGAAGAAGGTCATGCACTACCGGCATATCCTGCCGGTGGGGCAGATGTTCACCTGGGGGGAAACGGGGCATTTCATTCCCGGGAAATATATCCTGATGCATTCCGTCATTTACCGTACGAAGCTTCTGCGGGAATGCGGGCTGCACCTGCCGGAGCACACATTTTATGTGGATAACCTGTATGTGTATGAGCCGCTTCCCTATGTGCGCAACATCTATTATCTGGATGTGAATTTTTACCGGTATTACATCGGGCGCGCCGATCAGTCTGTCAACGAGCAGGTGATGATCGGCCGGATCGATCAGCAGATCAGGGTGAACAGGCTGATGGTGGATTATTTCACCGAGAAGAAGGGCGCGATCGCCTCCAATAAGAAAATGGGGAGCTATATGCTCAGCTATCTCGATATCATCACGACGATCTCTTCCATCCTTCTGATCCGTTCCGGAACGGAGGAGGCGCTGGAGAAAAAGAAGGAGCTGCTCGCCTATATCCGGCAGAAGGACCGCTCCCTTTACCGCAAGCTGCGCTACGGACTTTTGGGCAACTGCATGAACCTGCCGGGCAGGACCGGACGCTGGATCTCCGTGGAGGGCTACAAAATCTGCCAGAAATTCTTCGGCTTTAACTGAAAAGTTCTTCATTTTCGACGGGAAGAAAGGATTGCCCGCGCCTGAAAAGTGTGCTAGAATAGGTTGAGTTTTTTGGGGAATCAAAAGAAAGGAATGGGTGAATTTATGAAAAGGGAAGATATTCACAAGGTATTGATCATCGGTTCCGGCCCGATCATCATCGGACAGGCATGTGAGTTCGACTATTCCGGCACGCAGGCTTGCAAGGCGTTAAAAAAGCTGGGCTATGAGATCGTCCTGGTGAATTCCAATCCGGCGACGATCATGACGGATCCGGATACGGCCGATATTACCTATATCGAGCCGCTGGATGTGGAGCGTCTGGAGCAGATCATCGAGAAGGAACGGCCCGATGCGCTGCTGCCCAATCTGGGCGGGCAGTCCGGCCTGAACCTTTGCTCTGAGCTGCATACGTCCGGTATCCTGGAGAAATACGGCGTGAAGGTGATCGGCGTGCAGGTGGACGCCATCGAGCGGGGCGAGGATCGGATCGAGTTCAAGAACACGATGAAGGCCCTGGGCGTGGAGATGGCGAGGAGCGACGTGGCCTATTCTGTGGAGGAGGCGCTGAAGATCGCGGATGAGCTCGGATATCCGGTGGTTCTGCGTCCTGCCTACACCATGGGAGGCGCGGGCGGCGGCCTCGTATATAATAAGGAAGAGCTGAAGACTGTGTGCGCGCGCGGTCTGCAGGCCAGTCTCGTGGGTCAGGTCCTGGTGGAGGAATCCATTTTGGGCTGGGAGGAGCTGGAACTGGAGGTGGTCCGCGATGCGAAGGGCAATATGATCACGGTCTGCTTCATCGAAAACATCGATCCGGTGGGCATTCACACGGGCGATTCCTTCTGTTCCGCCCCGATGCTGACGATCTCTGAGGATGTGCAGAAGATCATGCAGGAGCAGGCGTACCGGATCGTGGACGCGATCCAGGTCATCGGCGGGACCAATGTGCAGTTCGCGCACGATCCGGTTTCCGGCCGTATCGTCGTCATTGAGATCAACCCCAGGACATCCCGTTCCTCCGCGCTGGCCAGCAAGGCCACCGGATTCCCCATCGCGATGGTGTCCGCCATGCTCGCCAGCGGTCTGACGCTGGACGAGATCCCCTGCGGCAAATACGGGACGCTGGATAAATATTATCCCGACGGCGATTATGTGGTGATCAAGTTCGCCAGATGGGCGTTTGAGAAGTTCAAGGGCGTGGAGGACAAGCTGGGCACGCAGATGCGCGCGGTCGGCGAGGTCATGAGCATCGGCAAGACCTACAAAGAAGCGTTTCAGAAAGCCATCCGTTCCCTGGAGAAGAACCGTTACGGCCTGGGCCATGTGGGCGGTTTTGATAAAAAGAGCAGAAAAGAACTGCTCACCATGCTGGCGACGCCCTCCAGCGAGCGCTACTTCATCATGTACGAGGCGCTCCGGAAGGGCGCGTCTGTGGATGAGATTCACAGGCTGACGATGGTGAAGCACTATTTCATCGAGCAGATGAAGGAGCTGGTAGACGAGGAAGAACGTCTCGTTTCCCGGTATAAGGGAAGGATTCCGGAGGCAGAGGATCTGCGTCAGGCGAAGCTGGACGGCTTTTCGGATAAATACCTGAGCGAGATCCTGGGCGTTTCGGAGGAAGAAATTCGGAACGAGCGGGTGAAAAACGGTGTTGTGGAGGCCTGGGAGGGCGTTCATGTCAGCAGCACGCAGGACTCCGCTTACTACTATTCCAGCTATCACATGAAGGACGAAAGCCCGGTGGACGATTCCAAACCGAAGGTCATGATCCTGGGCGGCGGTCCCAACCGGATCGGACAGGGGATCGAATTCGACTACTGCTGCGTGCATGCCGCGAAGGCGCTGCGCAAGCTGGGCTTTTCCACGATCATCGTCAACTGCAATCCGGAGACGGTTTCCACGGACTATGACACGTCCGACAAGCTGTATTTTGAGCCGCTGACCCTGGAGGATGTGCTGGCCATTTATGAGAAGGAGAAGCCGGTGGGCGTGATCGCGCAGTTCGGCGGTCAGACGCCTCTGAATCTGGCGGCCGATCTGAAGAAGTACGGTGTGAACATCCTGGGCACCACGCCAGAGACCATCGACCTGGCCGAGGACCGGGATCTGTTCCGCGAGATGATGGCGAAGCTGGAGATCCCCATGCCCGAAGCCGGCATGGCGGTGAACGTGGAGGAAGCGCTTTCAGTGGCGCACGAGATCGGCTATCCCGTCATGGTCCGCCCGTCCTATGTGCTGGGCGGCCGCGGCATGGAGGTGGTTTACGATGATGAGGCCATGACCTTCTACATGCAGCAGGCGGTGGGCGTGACGCCGGACCGTCCGATCCTGATCGACCGGTTCCTGCATCATGCGACGGAGTGCGAGGCGGATGCCATCAGCGACGGCGAGCATGTGTTCGTGCCCTCCGTCATGGAGCACATCGAGCTGGCCGGCATCCATTCCGGCGATTCCGCCTGCATCATCCCGCCCAGAGGGCTGAAGGAGCAGCAGATCGCGACCATCAAGGAATACACGAGAAAGATCGCCAGCCAGATGCATGTCGTCGGCCTGATGAATATGCAGTACGCCATCGAGGACGGCAGGGTGTTCGTCATCGAGGCCAATCCCAGGGCCTCCCGCACGGTGCCGCTGGTGTCCAAGGTCTGCGGCATCAACATGGTGCAGATTGCCACGGACATCATCACGATGCCCTTTACCGGCCGCAAGAGTCCGGTGCCGGATCTGAAAGAAAAGAATTTCGCGCACTACGGCGTAAAGGAAGCGGTATTCCCGTTCAACATGTTCCCTGAGGTGGATCCGCTTCTCGGACCGGAGATGCGTTCCACGGGCGAAGTGCTCGGCCTGTCCTCGGACTTCGGAGATGCGTTCTTCAAGGCGGAGGAGGCTGCAAAATGCCAGATTCCGACGGAGGGCTGTGTGCTGATCTCCGTCAATGACAGGGATAAACCGGAGCTGGCGGATATCGCGAAGGGCTTCTACGAATGCGGCTTCTCCATCATGGCCACCGGAAGGACCTGCGACATGATCGAGGCGGCCGGGATCCCTGCGCTGAAGGTATGTAAGATCAACGAGGGGCGGCCCAACATTCTGGATAAGATCACCAACGGCAAGATCCAGCTCATCGTCAACACGCCCATCGGTAAAAAGGGCGCGGTGGACGACAGCTATATCCGCAAGGCGGCGATCAAGAACCGGATCCCGTACATGACCACCATGGCCATGGCCCGCGCCACCGTGGAGGGTATCCGCAGCGCGAAGCGCGACGGCAAGCTTCCGGTGCAGTCTCTGCAGGAGTTCCATGCGCAGATCACGGACAAATAAAGGCTCCGTCCAAATACAGATCGAGGAAAAGGCGAAGGCGAAATGCTTTCGCTTTTTTCATGCCCGGAATAAGCGTTTCGCGCAGAGGTCCGTTTTCGGTTTTTCTTAAGATTTCTCCGTTCTTTTTTCGCTTTTTTTCAGAAAAGCTTTCCTTTTCCCGGACGGGTATTTTCATTTTTCCCTCATATACTGATATTCAGAAAAGGCCATGGAAAAGGAGAAGCGCAGGATAAAATGAATCTGGATGTGCTGATGCAGTATTTCGTGCAGTATGGGGTGGTGGCGATCTTTGTGATCGTGCTGCTGGAATATATGAATCTGCCGGGGTTCCCGGCGGGCGTGATCATGCCTCTGGCGGGGATCTGGGCCGCGCGGGGCGGCATCTGCTTTCCGGCGGCTTTCCTGGTCACGGTGGCAGCGGGACTTCTGGGAAGCTGGATCCTGTATTTGCTGGGTTATGTGGGGGGAGATCTGTTCTTGAAATGGTATCTGAAAAAGTTCCCCGGACACAGACAGGCCATCGACAGAAATTTCGATATGCTGCGCAAAAGAGGATGCGCGGGCGTATTTGTCAGCAAGCTGATTCCGATGGTACGGACGCTGATCTCCATTCCGGCTGGCGTTCTGAAAATGGATTTCTGGAAATACACGATCAGCTCCGCGCTGGGCGTGGCTGCCTGGAACCTGTTCTTTGTGGGCGCAGGATATTTCCTGGGGGATGCCGTGCTGCGGTATCTGGCGTGAATTGCCTCCGGGCTGCGGCATCTGCCTCCGCTGCGGATGTCCGGAAAGGCCGTTTTGCGGTGGGAACCGTCATGTATTTTTGCGGAAGAGGGAAGGAATATGAAGATCGCGATGATGACCAACAACTATAAGCCGTTTATGGGAGGCGTACCGATCTCCGTGGAGCGGCTGGCGGTCAGCCTGCAGAGACTGGGGCATGAGGTGACGGTCTTTGCGCCAAGCTACGGGGAGACGTGTCCGGAAGAGGCGGAGAAAAACGTGGTCCGCTGCAGGAATCTGCTTTCCGGCGTTTACGGCGGCTTTTCCGTGCCGGACGGCTTTGATCCGGCCATAGCGGGGGCCTTTGCGCGGGAGCGGTTCGATGTGATCCATGTGCATCATCCGGTGGCGATGGGAAACGCGGCGCTGCATCTGTCGCGCAGATTTCATGTGCCGCTGGTGTTCACCTATCACACCCGGTACGAACAGTATCTGCATTATCTGAAGCTTTCCGGGGCGAAACGGTTCGTACCGGCCTATATCCGGCACTTTGCCGGACGGTGCGACGGTCTGATCGCGCCATCACCCGGCATGAAACGCTATCTGGAGGAAATCGGCGTCACCGCGCCTGTCACAGTGCTGCCCACGGGACTACAGGAGGAAAGCTTTCATCCTGAAGAGGAAAAGGCCGCCGCGCTGCGGGAGGAGCTTTCGGCGGGCGGAAAGCGTCTTTTCGTCTGTACGGCCCGCCTCGCCAGGGAAAAAAATATCGATTTTCTGCTGGAAAGCCTTGCGCTCTACCGGCATGGCGCGAAGGAGGATTTTGTGCTGGCGCTGATCGGGGAGGGACCGCAGGAGAAGCACCTCCGTCGGCGTGTCGGGGAGCTGGGGCTGGACGCGCAGGTCTGCTTCACGGGCAGGGTGGAAAACCGGGAGATCGTCAATTACTGCGCCGCTGCCGATCTGTTCCTGTTCCCCTCCACTTCGGAGACCCAGGGGATCGTTTCCCTGGAAGCGATGGCCGCAGGAACGCCGGTGTTG
Organism: uncultured Eisenbergiella sp.; assembly: GCA_947627215.1. Lineage (GTDB taxonomy): Bacteria > Bacillota > Clostridia > Lachnospirales > Lachnospiraceae > Gallintestinimicrobium. Next base: position 46,948 of record CANQVD010000019.1, on the reverse strand, counting down.
GCGGTGCGCGCCACCGGAACGGAGGATATCGTCACCGACGGGAAAAACGGATACATGACCGGGGAGAATCCGGCCGATTTCGCCGGGAAGCTTGCGGAGCTGCTGGCGGATGAAAAAAAGCTCGCCGTCCTCAGAGAGGGCGCGCGGCAGACGGCGCGCGGCTATGAGGCGGGCAGGATCGCCCGCAGGGCGCTGGACTGCTACCGAAGTGCGATAGAGGCCCATGCGTTTTCGGAAAAAACCGCTTTCGGGCAAAATACGGGCCTCTGTCTTTCCCGCCCGTTTTCTCCGTATTTTCATAAATCTTAAAGTTTTATTAGGATTCCTTAAGCTTTGTTCCCGGTCTATTGACTTTGAATTTTTTTGTGCTAAAATACAGTTTTGATGGCGGGCAGAGCCCGGCACAGCGGCACCCGAAGGCGTCGGGAGGTGTCCGGCACAGCGGCATCCAGCGACATCCAAAAGCGCCGCAGGAGTTTTTACGCTGACCCGAAAAAGCGAGGCGCGTGGGATTTTTGCGCCGTATCATGCATATACTCAGGAACGGAGCATGTCATACGAATCGCACGAAAAAATGAACTTCATCGTAAACCCGGCCTCTCACTCGGGCCAGGGACTGAAAAAATGGAAGCGCATCGAAGCGCTCCTGAAGGAACTGGAGCTTCCATACGAGGTTTTCTTCTCAGAAAGGAGCGGAGATTTCCAGAGGATCACGGCCGGCCTGACCGAAAGGCTGGGAGAGGATGAGGAACTGTTCCTCGTGATCCTGGGCGGGGACGGCTCCATCAATGAAGCGGTCCAGGGAATCTCCAATTTTGAGAAGGTGCGGTTCGGGTATATTCCCACCGGTTCCAGCAACGATCTGGCCAGGGACATGGGGCTGTTTCGCTCGGAAAGGGAGGCGCTTCTGGCGCTGGCTGACGGCGGCCGTGAGATCGCCATGGATGTGGGCTGTCTTTCCTGGAAGGCCGGAGATGTGACGATGCACAGGCGTTTTCTGGTGAGCTTCGGGATTGGTTATGACGCTGCGGTGTGCGCAGGCGTACAGTCCTCTCCCATGAAGGCGATGCTGAATCGGTTCGGTCTGGGAAAGCTGACATATCTGCTCATCGGAATCCGTCAGATGCTGGCCGTCAGATATAACCGTGCCGTCCTGCGGCTGGACGGCGGGGAGAAGATCCCCATGAACAGGATGCTCTTCACGGCTGTCATGTCCCACCGTTATGAGGGAGGCGGCTTTTGCTTCTGCCCTGATGCCGACGCGCAGGACGGAATGCTGGATCTGTGCGTGGTAGACGGACTGCCGAAGTGGAAATTCCCCGCCGCGATCCCCATGGCGCTGAAGGGCAGACACGGCATGTTCAAGGGAGTTCGGTTTTATCGGGCATCCAGGGTGGAGATCCGGACACAGCGGCCTCTGTGGGTGCATACCGACGGAGAGGTGCCGGCAGGGGAGCTGGATCGGATGACGGTGACAGTGCTGAAACAGAAGCTGCGGTTTGTCTTTTGAGCCAAAACCGCGGTTCATCGATAGAATAAGGGGTGTTTTTTTGAAAACGTTTTATGAAAAATACAGGCATGGCGTGCCTGTCATCGCATATGGGATCATATATCTGGTGTGGTTCTTCCTGCTGGAGCAGCGAAGGGAAACGGACATCATGCTGGTGCATATGAATATCGACGACTATATCCCGTTCTGTGAGGTGTTCGTCGTCCCCTATCTTTTGTGGTTCCTCTACGTGCCGGCCGTGCTGCTCTACCTGTTTTTTCATGACAGGGATGATTACTGGAAAAACGCGGTGTTCCTCTGCGCCGGGATGACGGTGTTTCTGATCATTTCCACGTTTATCCCGAACGGGCACCATCTGCGTCTGCGGACGTTCCCCAGGGACAACATTTTCACGCAGATGATCGGCCTCCTCTGGAGGGCCGACACGGCCACCAATCTGTTTCCCAGCATCCACGTGTTCAATTCGCTGGGGGCGCATTTCGCGGTGATCAACAATGAAAAGCTGTCAAAGAACCGGTTGGCCCGCACCGCATCCTTTGTGCTGTGCGTGTCCATCATCCTTTCCACCGTGTTCATCAAGCAGCACTCCATGTTCGATGTGCTGACCGCTCTCATTATGGCTGCCGTGATGTACAGCGCCGTTTATTCCTTCGATCTGGTGACGCTGTGGCGTTACCGCGCCCGGTATCAGGCCGCGCGGAGAGGGCGAAAGCGGATCATACGGCCGTGAGGCCATGAATATCAGGTATATCAGGCCGCGGAGCGCCGGGATTGTATGGCACGCCGCGGCCTTTGTGTGCGTTCATTTTCAGAAGCATAGGATATATTTTTCGCTTTCGGAGAGAAAAGTCTTCGGGAAAACGGGCGTTCTTTAAAATCTGCATTCAAATTAGGCATATTTTCTGCCATTTCTTTAATCTGAAACGGGATTCCCTAAATGCGTACAAAATGTGAACAGAGAAATGGGAAATATTTAAGATAAAAGTGAACTTGCAATAAAGCTTTCTTTATGATAATATATCCTACAGTGAAGAAAATGAGGCTTTTTTTTGTGCTTCTATACATAGGAACGGATATTTATAGATGAAAAACATCAGCATATTCATTTATGAGAGTGAAATCGTGAGGAAAATGAAACGGAAATCTTCATTATGCCGACAACTGTTGCTTCTGTTTGCCGCGGCCGCTTGTCTGTGTATATCCGCATGCGGACAGCCGGAAGGCGAGGAAATCCCTGAGACGGTGCAGACCGTTCCCGCGGAATTAGAGACGGAGACTTCCGCTGAGCAGACAGCGGAGGAGCTTGTGCGTGAAGCGTCGGCCGCGGCGGATAAGCGGGAAGCCCTGCGGAAGCTGTCGGAATATAATCCGGAGGTCTATGCCTGGCTGGAGATCACCGGAACGGATCTGAGCTTTCCGGTGCTGCAGTCGGAGGAGGATGAATATTTTTATCTGAACCATGACCTGAACGGTCAGGAAGACCCGGCAGGCTGCATCTATACGGAATACTATAACAATACAGACTTCGGCGATCCCAATACGGTGATCTACGGGAGAAATGTGGAGGGACGGTTTGCCGGACTCCACCAGTACCGTGACCGGGATTTCTTTGACAGCTATCGGGAGATCCGTGTGACCACGCCTGCGGAGATTTATACGTACCGGATCTTTGCCGCATACGAGTACGACGACAGGCATCTGATCAAAATATACGATTTCTGGGACAGCGCGATCTTTTCTTCCTATCTGAAGGACGTATTCGCGCAGAGGGGGATGGACACCTATCTTGACGATTCCATGGAAGTGACTGCGGAAGATAAGATCCTCACGCTGTCAACGGGCGTTACGGGAAAGGACGACAGGAGATATCTGGTACAGGCGGTGCTGACGGATGGAAAGACGGAAGGATAAGAAGCAGCATAGCTCTGCGGGACCGCGGAAAAAGGGAAGCCGCGCTTCTGTGTCCTCCGGCGTGCGCAGAAAGCGCCGACGGAGAGATACGGCGCGCATTCTTCTGCTGGGAATTTCGATTCCGTTGGTGATCGTGCTCCTTCTGGCCGGTACCTGGCAGCTTTTGCGGTGGAGAGGCGCGCGTTCCCTGGCGGCCAGGGGGACGGTCATGGATATGCCGGAGCTGGCAGCCGTCCCGGATGTGACAGGAAATGAGGAGATTTCCGAGACGGAAGAAGCGGCAGAGAGCGGCCCGGACGTGGTACATACGAAGGATCTGCCCACCGGCGCGCTGCGCTATCAGGGAAAGGGATATCTATATAAGGAAGAGATACGGACATTCCTGTTCATGGGAATCGACCGCTACGGGGAAGCGGATGCGTCGGACGATCTTTATCAGGGCGGGCAGGCGGACGCGCTGTTCCTGGCCGTGCTGGACCCGACAGAGAAAAAGGTCAGCCTGATCGGAATCCCGCGGGACACGATGACGGAAATCTCCGTTTTTGACCGAAACGGACTGTACGCGGGGAAGGATACGGCGCAGATCGCGCTGGCCCATGCCTATGGGGAGGGGCTGGAGGAGAGCTGCGAGAACACGGTGGACGCCGTATCGAACCTGTTTTACGGGCTCCCGATCCACGGCTACGCGGCGCTGAATATGGAGGCCATTCCGGCGGTCAATGACGCGGTGGGCGGCGTGGAGGTCACGGTCCCTGAGTCCGCGGTGGGCGCCAGGGCCAGATATCAGGGGAAGATGTATACCGCTGACTGGAAAGCAGGAGAACGAGTGCGCCTGGAGGGACTGCAGTCCTATCTGTTTCTGAAATATCGGGACGTGAAGGTGTATGAGAGTGCAGGGGCCAGACTGGCGCGGCAGAAGCAGTACCTGGAGGCGTTCGTGGGACGCGCGAAGCAGGCGGTGAAGGAGGATCTGAGCCTTCCGCTGAAGCTGTACAGGGAGATCACACCCTACATGGTGACGAATATATCGGCGGATCAGGCGGTCTATCTGGCGGGAGAAGCGCTGTCCTGTTCCTTTTCACAGGAGGATATCTATTCTCTGGAGGGACACGTGGAATTTGGTGAGCTGTTCGAGGAGTTTTATGCGGATGAAACGGCTCTGTACGAGCTGATCCTGAAGGTCTTCTACGAAGAGCTATGAGATCTGCCTGCAAAAATCAAATATCTTTCTCCGGAAATCCCTGTCGGATTCACGGAAATCAGGCGGATAAAACAGAAATATTTCAGCAGATATTGACAGCCGCAGTATGACTGTTGATATAGAAGCCACACAGATGTTTTTTATTCTCAAGAAAGGAGGGTGATCGACATGAAAAGAAAACTCGCGATCGTTCTGGCTCTGGCGCTGGCTTTTTCGAGCATGACTTTTTCGAGCATGACTGTTTCTGCTAAGCTCAGTGCGAGAATCACGAAAGACGTAGTACAGCAGATCGTCGTCAGCCCCAGCATCAGCAATACCGAGGCGGGCCCGGTACAGACCGTTCCTGCTGAGAACAGCGCGACGCTTCCCGGCACCACCTTTACCACGGCGAGCGGACAGGTTGTGGACGCGGCGGCAGTGGCCATTGTATCTCAGCCCTTAAGCGCTGCACAGGCGCAGGCGCAGGCGGCTTCTCTGGTACAGGCGATGGCCTCCCCGAAGATGAAGATCGTCAACTTCACCGGCGTGGACGGGCTGTCCCTGACGGACTCCACCGGCGCGCTGAACGTGGTCAGCAGCATGTCCATCGGCCTGATGACGGCGGCGGGCGAGTCGGTATCCCAGAACGGGTCCATCTCGACGGCATTCGTGCTGGATGAGATCCTGGGCGGCAAGAAGCTGGCGGCCAACGAGACCGTACAGGCGCTGTACCAGAGAGCGGACGGCACATGGGTGGCGGTGCCCGTGGTCATCATCAACGGCGCTATCGCCATCGCGCTTCCCGCTTTCGGCGGCGCGGTGAACGTGACGTTCCTCGTGACGAAGGGCGCACAACTGTCCAGCATTCCTGCGGACGCGGCGAAATCTCCCAGGACCTGATGGGGTAAACCGCTGTTTTGAGACGGCGGCCGGGTGAGCTGTGACGCCGTATGGCGCAGGATCGGCACAATAGAAATACCTGTTTCAAAAATGTGTGGTTTCAAGGGTCTCCGTCCCTGCCCATGCAGGGGCGGAACCCATAAAAGATCCCGAAAAGGCCGGACGGGCCGAAATGGCCGTTCGTCCGGAGGTTTTGAAAATACAGACCGGGCGGGGAGGAAGTGAATCGGGGGGCATGTTCCGTAAAATAGGACTGCCGGATCCCCAGCGGGGGATGGTAGATCTGCACTGTCATATTCTCCCGGGCCTTGACGACGGCGCGCGGGATATGGAGGAGACGCTTTCCATGCTGCGCATTGCCGCCGGGGAGGGAATTACCGATATCGTAGCGACGCCGCATTTCTATGCGGGCGGGCGCAGCGCGGCGCCGGAGACCGTTATGCGGGCGCTGGAGACGACCAGGGCCGCGGCGGAAAAAGAAGATATCCCGATCCGGCTGTATCCGGGAAACGAAATCTTTTATTTCAGCGGGCTGCCGGAATACATCCGGGAAGGGTGTGTCTGCACTTTGAACCGTTCCGCATATGTTCTGATCGAGTTCCCGCCGTCTGTCCTGTTCCGCACCGTACAGAACGCCATGGACGCGGTGATGGGGGAGGGATTTCTGCCGATCCTTGCCCATGCGGAGCGGTATGAATGCCTGCTGAAGGATTTCCGAAGGGTAGAGAATCTGCGGGAGATGGGCGTCCGGATCCAGGTCAATGCCGGTTCCGTCACGGGAAAGAGCGGTCATGCGGCGGCCCGATTCGTCCACCGGCTCCTGAAAGAAGAAATGGCGGATCATGTGGGAACGGATGCGCATCGCAGCGACCATCGGACGCCGGGACTCGCCAGGTGCAGTCAGATCTTAATCAAAAAATACGGATCCGTATACGCGGACATGCTCCTTCGGGGAAATGCAGGCGACATCATCGGATCGAGACGAGAATAGAAGGAAACCGAAAATATGCAGCAAGATAAAGATGTGATCGAGATAGACATACTGGAGCTGATCCGATACCTGCTGCGGCGCTGGTATGCGTTCGTACTGGCAACGCTGGCGACGGCAGCGGCGGGAATATCAGTCTGCTTTTTCCTGATCACTCCGAAATATGAATCCACGACCAAGATCATCATCCTGAACCAGCAGGACGGCGGGGCGCTGACATACAGCGATATGCAGCTGGCGAGCCAGCTGACAAAGGACTATGAGGAGCTGATCGTCAGCCGTGACGTGCTGGAGGCGGTGATCCGCAGCTGTCATCTGGAGGACGACTATGACGCGTTTCTGGAACGCATTACAGTGGAAAACGTAACGGACACGCGCATCATTTCCATCACTGTGGAGGACCCGTCCCCCGCGGCGGCCCGGCAGATCGCCAACAGCATCCGGGAAACGGCGGCAGAGCACATCCGCAGCGTGACGGATGTGGAAGCGGTCAATGTGGTGGAGGAGGCGAACCTTCCGGAGGAACCGGCGTCGCCGTCCCTGCTTTTGTGGACGGTTCTGTCCGCGGTGGTCGGGTTCGCGGCCGTGTTCCTTGTCCTGACCGTGTGCTTTCTGACGGATGACACGATCCGCTCTGCCGAGGACGTGGAGCGGTATCTGGGACTGTCCACTCTGGCACTGATCCCGGAAATAGAGGAGTCTCCGCAGGGAAAGGGCGCTTCCCGCAGAAAGCGTGACAGGAAAACGAAGAAGGGGAGCGGAACGGGAAAAAAGAACCCGCCCGCGCAGAAGAAGGGATAAGAGGATGCCGAACAACATGAATAACGCCCCCGAAGGGACGGAACAGACACAGGAGGTGCGGCCGTCGGTGACGCTGCGGCCCTGTGCGGACGGCTTCGAGGTGCAGGAAGCATTCAAGATGCTGCGCACAAATATCGAATTTTCCGGCGAGGGGATCAAGGTGATCTGCGTCACCAGCGCCATGCCGGGAGACGGGAAATCCACCGTGAGCTTCAATCTGGCGAGGGCGTTTGCGGAAAACGGGAGACGTACGCTGCTGCTGGATGCCGATCTGCGCAAGTCGGTTATGAGGCGGAACTGCAAGAGCGGCGATCCGGGCGCGGGACTGACTCACTATCTGGTGGGCAAGAGATCCTATGAGGAGACCGTATGCGGGACCGATGTGTCGGGACTGGATATCGTATTGGCGGGACAGTTCCCGCCCAACCCCAGCGAGCTGCTCGGGAATGAGCGGTTCCGGATGCTGGCGAAAAGAGCGCGGGAGGAATATTCCGCGGTGATTGTCGATACGCCGCCTATCGGGAACGTGATCGACGCCGCAGTGGCAGCCAGGGTGTGCGACGGTGTGCTGCTCGTCCTGAAAGACGGCGCAATCAGTTATCGGCTGGCGCAGCGGTGCAAGGAACAGCTCGAGGTGGCGCGCACAAGGATCCTGGGCTGCGTGCTCAATGACGTGGATATGTCCTCCAATCGCTATTACGGGCGTTATTACGGGAAATACTACGGGGCCTATTACGGGAACAACTGAATGCCGTCTGACAAATGAGCCTGGGAGGTCTGTACTCCCATTGCGGATATGAGGAAGAGGCCTGACCGGCGGGAGAAGGAAATTGGCCAAAGAAAAAGTGATCGACAAAACGAATATGGCAGAGGTGTATCGACAGAAAAGCAGTGTATACAAGGCGGTAAAACGGCTGATGGATGTTGTGCTGTCCTTTACTGCGCTCGTGTGTCTGTCTCCGGTATTTCTGATCACTGCCGTAGCTGTCAAATGCGAGGACGGCGGCCCGGTATTCTTCGTGCAGCCGCGGGCCGGCAGGAATATGAAACCCTTTCGGATGTATAAATTCCGCAGTATGTATAAGGACGCGGAGTCGAAGCTGCAGGAACTGCTGAAGGAAAACGAGCAGACCGGACACGCGTTTAAGATAAAGAACGATCCGCGCGTCACGAAGGTTGGAAGGTTCATTCGGAAATGTTCCATCGACGAGCTTCCGCAGCTGGTCAATATCCTGAAGGGAGATATGAGTATCGTCGGCCCCAGACCGATCCTGACATGGCAGATGGAAGAGTGCAATGCTTATGAAAAACAGCGGCTGATCGTGAGGCCGGGCCTCACCTGTTACTGGCAGATCGGAGGGAGATCTGACATTGAGTGGGACGAATGGGTCGAGATGGATCTGGATTACATAGAAAATATGAGCCTCTGGACAGATCTTAAAATGATCGTCAAGACGATCCCGGTGGTTTTGGGCAGCAGGGGGGCGTATTGAAAGCTGGGGCAAGGGAGTTAACGGATGATTATCGAAAAAATAAGGAGTAGAGTTTACCGCATATGGAGAATTGCTCAAAATTATCAATGGTCATTTCGCCTGGTATTGTTTTTAAAGGGGATTGGCTTTACAAGGATTATTAGCCCTGTGCTTTTGTATTTTTATGATAGATCTCTCAGGAAGCATCCTTCAAAGAATATGCTGGCGGCCAGAAAGTTTTTTAAGGAAAACGAAAGTAGGGTTTTAGCAGTAAAGGCTATGCTTGCAGATGATAAATCCCGAGAAGTCTGGGGGGGGGTATTGCAGTATCGCATGTTCAGGACCCCGTATAAAAAAGGGAATTATTCTTTGAAAGATCAGTATTTTCCGGAAGATATCATCCATATCAGGAACGGGGAAGTGTTTATTGACGGAGGAGCCTATATCGGAGATACCATTCAGAAATTTATGAAACTTGCCCATAGAGACAAAGTTAAGGTTAAGAGAATAGTTGCATTTGAACCAAACAAAGCAAATTATCGAATGTTGGAAAAGAATTATGGTGCGCGAAAGCAAATCAAGTTGATTAACAAAGGTTTATCAGATAAAGAAGAAATCCTTCAGTTCTATGAAGATGGAAATCAAAGCCGACTCACAAATAATCCTGAGGAGGTTACGACAGAGGTGACGGTGATCAATTTAGATGCTGTTTCAGAATGCTGGGATGCGACATGGATCAAAATGGATATCGAAGGCGCTGAATTGAGTGCGCTACAGGGTGCCAGAGAGATAATCCTAAGAAACCATCCAAAACTAACAATCTGTATTTATCACAGTAATGAGCATATGATACGCATAGCAGAATATATTCATGAACTGGTGCCTGAATATAAGTTATATGTCAGGCATCACTCTAAAGGCGGTAATGAGACAGTTTTGTATGCAGTAGTATAGCGGAAGAATAGAACATAAAGAAAAAGGTCAATAATGATGAATAATGTAGCAGCAGTAGTTGTTACCTATAATCGGAAACAATTATTGAATCAATGCATTGGGAAGATATTAAATCAGAAAGAATACATCTGCGATGTATATATAATAGATAATGCCAGCACGGATGGAACCGAAGAAATGGTAAGGAACTGTTTTCCCGTTCCACGGATATTTTATTTTAATACAGGGGTTAATCTCGGTGGCGCCGGAGGCTTTCAATACGGAGTAAAAAAGGCGGTACTGGCGGGATATCAGTATGTCTGGATGATGGATGACGATACACTGCCGGAAGAGAACGCTTTGCTGGAGTTGTTTGAGGCAGATAAAAAATTAAATGGAAACTGGGGATTTCTGTCCAGTGTGGCATATTGGACGGATGGAAGTATCTGTCGGATGAACATTCAGAAAAAGGATATCTTCAGACATGTTGGAGAAAAAGAATATCAATCTGGAATAGCCCCGATCAAGATGTGTTCCTTTGTGTCGCTTCTGGTCAAAAGTGAAGTGATCAAGAAGTTGGGTCTACCCATCAGGGAGTATTTCATCTGGACGGATGATTATGAATTTACCGGAAGGATTTCGAAAAATTATCCCTGTTATATGATTCCAGCCAGCAGGGCCGTGCATGCGATGAAAATACATTTACGTGTGAATTTTGCACGGGATGACGATTCACGGATCGACCGTTATCACTATATATATAGGAATGACGTGCATTGCTACCGCCAATATGGCCTTGCAGGATGGTGCTATATCTTTCTGAAAGATATTTATACGGTGTTAGATATACTCATACACTCGAAAACGTGCAGAATGAGGAAAATTAAAACGGTATTTCTGGGTTTTATTGAAGGATTGAGATTTTGTCCTGAAATAAGAACTGTGAATGAATGATTATGTGCCTATCAAGGCTGGGATAGGATTATTATTGAGGGTGCGCCAGAGAAGAATCAGGAGCGTTCGGAAGTGGTGGTTTTGTCCGGTTAGTTCGATGAAAGCGGAGGAAAGAAGAAAGGTGAATATACTAAGATGCAAGGAATAAAAAACCGATGGTGCAGTTCTAAAAAGCCGGGGGGGGGTACTCGTATCGAGTATGTCGATTCTCTGAAGGGCTTGGCCATACTTTGTGTTGTGCTGGGACATGTTGTGCAAGGGTACATTGAAGGAACTACGTATCCTGAAGCAAACCAAACTTTTTACTGGCTTCATAATGTAATCTATGCCTTTCATATGCCGCTTTTCATGATGATCAGCGGATATGTATATGCGGTGGCATATTATGAAAACAACGAACCGGATCGCAGACGAATAATCAAGCAGGTTGTTAATATAGCTGTTGTTTATGTGTTGTACAGTGTTAGTTTTGGCCTGTGCAAAATAGCGTTTCAGTGTTATACGGTAAATGAGACATCTTTGAGAGATATCCTGTTGGTATGGGCAAAACCGATTAAATTATACTGGTATTTATATGATTTGGCACTGTTCTATCTTCTGTTCAGTATATCATCATTTTATAAGGCAAGCAGCCGAATGATACTAGGTGTTTTGGCGGTCGTCACGGTGAGCAGTCAATATGTACGCTTTGAATGGTTTGAGGTTTCGAGGTGCATGTACTATGCAGTATTCTTTTATATTGGTATTTCAAATAAAAAGCATCCAAACAAACTCCTAGGTAATAAGGCAACCGCAATTTTGTCATGTGTTATGAGCATTATTCTTTGTGCTGTGTTTTGGGATAGAAATCCTTATAACAGAATAGAAACGCATATTGAACTGCATTCCATACCCGTTGCGAATGCGATGATCGCGTTCGGGATTTCTATGTTTCTGTGGTATCTTTTTCAAAATGTGAAGCAACTATCGGGCAATCGCATATTGATTATGATCGGCAGATGCAGTTTGGAGATTTATGTAATACATGGTGTTATCTCACCAGCATTTAGAGCGCTGGTATCCCATATAGGTTTTATTGGGCCATATGTCGCCTTAATTGTAAACTCTATGCTTTGTATCGTAATTCCCATGGTGTTCTCTTTATTTTGCAAGAAAGTTGGAATATGGGAGATTCTGTTTAAGCCGACCAGTGCCTTAAGTAAGATAAAGTCCGGGTAAGAAAATAGCTTATGAAAGAGCATCAAGACGAATCCTGTCGTTATGGAGGATAAGTTATCCGATGAAGTTTATGAACCTTAAAACAAAAATCAAAAATGATTTCTGGCAGGTAAATTACATCATCCCTTTTACGCAGAAGTATCTGCGAGGAGGAAAATATTTATATGTAAAAAAGGCGTTGCCGATCATCCGGGACCTCAAAGTAGTCAAGGGGAAAGGCAAACGAGATATTTCAACAGATATTCTTGCTTTGATGGAACGTGTTGAGTTGGCTGTGCCAGAGGACAGCCGTTTTTTCTATTGCCTTGATCCTCACAAGACCATCGCTGTTCGGGGAATGATACTCAGTAATTTCCCATTTCCATATGATAAAGTGATCCATGATTCTTTTGATGCAGCGGCAGACAGGGCAATTGCAGCAGGCGGTGATTATGGATGGCGGGCAGAGAATATAAAAGGGGCTATTCATACGCTTCGGGATCGCAGTCTAGCTGTGATTTCAAGTAGCCGTAGTGAGTATGCGACCGGAATGACGGAGGACTTTGCGCAGATATTGGAGTGTCCAGCTCGGCACTTTCGAGAGGGATTGCAGCGGATTCTCTTTTTTAACCAGTTCCTATGGCAGACGCGACATACGCTGAACGGTTTGGGACGCTTGGATGTGATCTTGGACAGGTTGTACGAAGCAGATGTGCTGGAAGGGCGACTCACTCGTGACGAAGCATACGATATGATATGTGATTTCCTTCGTTCACTCCACAAATGGTACGAGCATAAGAGCGCTGCCCTGATCGGTGATGTGGGTCAGATCATCATATTGGGAGGAACCAATGAGGCAGGAGATTATGTTTCGAATGAGTTGACAGAGTTGCTCTTACGTGCGCAGGCGGAGGTGAAACAACCCGATCCGAAGACCTTGCTGCGTGTGAGTGAAAATATGCCAGACGAATTGCTGAAAATCGCGGTGGAGTGTCTGAAAGCGCAGACAGGCAGCCCTCTTTTTGCCAACGATGATGTCATCATCCCGTACCTGACACGCTTTGGATTTTCCGCAGGAGAAGCAACTGCTTATTGTGTTTCCGCATGTTGGGAGCCATTCATTATAGGAAAATCGCTGGATCAGAATAATGTAAGCGTGTTCGATTTTTTTGTGCCGCTGGATCAGTGTCTGCGAGAAAGCAGGACTCAACAGGCGGACAGCTACGAGGATTTTATAACGCTGTATGAAAGTGCACTGCGTAAAGCCTGGCAGGATTTCCTCAAAAGGTTAGACGATTTTGTCTGGGCGAAGGATCCGTTTCTGTCTATGTTCATAGACGGATGTACAGAGCAGGGAAAAGATGTCAGCGAAGGCGGAGCGGTGTATTGCAATTATGGCGTCACGACGGTGGGCTTGGGAAGTGTTTGTGATTCTCTGCTGAATATTAAGAAATGTGTGTTTGAAGATAAACAGATTTCGTTAAGCGAGTTAAATCGGTTTCGTGAAACGAATTATGAGACAGCTCCGCAAGTTTACGAACAGTTAAACGCTATGCCGAAGCACTTCGCACATGATGACCCGGAGGCAGTGGAGCTGGTCAACCATTTGCTCGATGTCAGCAATGCGGAGGTTGCGAAATATACGAATCCTATGGGGGGACAGGTAAAATTTGGCCTCAGTTCTCCAGACTATATCAAGGCCGCCAAGCGTACACCGGCAGATTTTGCCGGACGAAAAAAAGGAATGGCCTATGGAACCCATGTGTCCGCATCGGATGCATCATATACGGAGCTCGCTCGGTTCTCAGGAATGCTTCGTCTTGGGCGGAATGGCTTCAATGGGAATGTGGTGGATTTCTTTCTTTCACCTAGCTTTTTGAGCGACCATGTGGAACAGTTTGTTCAGTATATGAAGGGTGCAATCCGGACTGGATTTTTTGAGATGCAGATGAATGTGATGGACAGCAAAACATTGATCGATGCCAAAGCGCATCCGGGGCGTTATCCAGGCCTGATTGTACGTGTATGGGGATTCAGCGCTTACTTCAATGATTTGCCGGAAAACTATAAAGATGTTCTGATTAAACGTGCGTTGGATGCTGAGAAGGCTGCGTGATAGATATAATCCAGGCCAGAATAAAGAGGGCGGTAATACATTGAATTTGGAGAAACTGAGAAAATCGGTAAAAAAGAGTAAGCTTTATAACAAATCTAAGCAGATTTACAATGCCGTGTGTATGCGATATCGCCGATGTGGGAGATATACTTTTGTAGATCGGTCGAAGCATTCTGACCGTTTATGTATTATATTGGCGGGGTACAAGGAGTTCCTGTATCCATCAGTCCTCGGGAGAATTGAGCGGTTTGCACCTAAAGATATGGATATCTGTGTTCTTACTTCAGGAATCGTGTCGGAACTCCTTATCTCGTGGTGCGAAAGATGTGGATGGTCTTATCTGAGTACCAAGCGGAACAATATTTCATTGATTTTAAATATTGCGATCTATTTGCATCCGACAGCAAAGTATATATATAAACTGGATGAAGATATATTTATTACTGAAAACTACTTTGAGAATATGCTGCGGGCCTATCATCATGCAGGTGAAGGCGCATATACTCCGGGTGTGATCGCACCGCTGATTCCGGTCAATGGGTATGGTCATATGCGGGTATTGGAAAAACTTCACTTGCAGGAGGAATACGCGAGGCTGTTTGGGAAGCCGAAGCATGACGCCGGAGACTTTTATCCTGTAGTTGCTGACTCGGAGGCGGCAAAGTTTTTCTGGGGTAAAGGGGGATTGGTTCAATCCATTGATGAGATGAACGAGCGTTTTTCAAGCGAACCGCTGGCGGAATATCCATGCGCGATTAAGTTCAGCATTGGCGCTATTTTCTTTCCAAGAGAAACATGGTTGGGTATGAAGATGTTTCCTGTATCTGTTATCCGAAATCTTGGTATCGATGAGCGCAGGCTATGCTGCTATTGCTGTATTGAATCGCGTCCCATTTTAGTTTCTGAGAATGTGCTTGTTGGACATTTTGGATTCCAATATCAAACACAGGATATGAAAGAATATTTTAAGGAGCATCAAGATGTATTTATGATTCCAAAGCTATAGGGGGTGTTCTTGAGTTGTTGGTGTGGGGGCAACGGTTCCCCAGAAAACTGACGTTTGCTAAATTGGAAGATATAGGAAAAGACAAATATATGAATTTTACATGGTCAATTAATCCATAAGTAAGAGATGACAGTTCGCTCTAATATTTTGATAAATGAGGTGATTTACAATGAATGAAAAATTGCATGATTTTATTGATTATCAACTTAAATCTAATGTGGTTTTGCGAGCGGTTTTTAGTCCTTTGATGAAGTTGAAATATTGCAGAATGCATAAAGAATATCTACAGACTGATTATCCAGCCCAAGTGTGTAAACTAAGGGGCACCCACACCGGAGAGAGGTGTTTTATTATTGGAAATGGCCCAAGTCTTACCGCAACTGACTTGTCAAAGTTAAAAGGGGAATATACTTTTGCGGCGAATCGCATTTACGATATCTTCAGTCAAACTGATTGGAAACCAACATTTTATGTATCACTTGACCGCTTATTTATTGATAGAAATTATGACGAAATTTATAATAATCAATTTCAACAGTATTTTCTAGAATATCGTAGTGTACGGCTTAAGCCTAAAAGAGATGATACAATTGCTCTTTTCCGGCTTCCAGTTTATGAAGTAAATATATGGGATGCTCGTTCGATTTGTGTCAATACAGAACTCAACATTGGTTATTCGAATGGATATACGGTGACATTTACTTCCATACAGCTAGCGTTGTATATGGGGTTTACGGAGATTTATCTGCTAGGAGTAGATTTTAGTTATTCTGTGGTGCGGGATGCAAAGGGAAGAATTACCAAAAATAAAGATGTCGTGGATCATTTTTCAGGACATCGGAGTTCAAAAAGTTTGCTATTTTTTGATAATTGTTTTCGTGCGTACCAAGTTGCTAGAGAGTATTGTGATGCTCATAACATAACAATAAAGAATGCCACTCGCGGTGGCAAACTGGAGGTTTTTGAAAGAGTGGACTTTGATAAATTATTTGAATGATTACATAGGGAGGCTGGTTGTGGAGAAGATGTCGACGTTATCATCGCACATAAAACTGTTGGCATTCGATATAGACGGTGTCCTGACAGATGGGAAAAAATATATAGGCGCTGGACAGGATGAATTAAAAGCAGTGCAGTTGCGAGATTTAGACGCCCTCGGAATGCTCAAAAACAAGGGGTATCTTTTGGGCTGCATTTCTGGAGAAGATACCTTGTTTTGTCGTAAGCTGGCGGAAATAGAAGCTTTGGATTTTGCGGTTCTTGGATGCAAAGATAAGGCAAAGGCATTGGAGGATATCAGGCAGAAGCAGGGATTGAAATATGAGGAAGTGTGCTATGTGGGAGACGGCAGATATGATATTCCGGTTCTTAAAAAGGTTGGATTGGCGATTTGTCCAGCGGATGCGATACCGGAGGCAAAACATATTTCAGACATTGTATTGCAATGCCGGGGAGGAGAGGGATGTCTGGCGGAAATTTATACGATCCTGACTTGCAACAAAAAGGACAGCGGAGAAAAAAAATCCGCGATAGGCTTCACACTGCCACCTTCGGAGAGTGTATTGAATGGAATTATACAGCACAGGGACGTTGTGGATCGGTTAGAACGAGATGAAGTCTTGCTGAATGAATTTTCCTATGCTGTCAGCAGAATTATAGAGAGTTTGGAAACAGGCGGTAGTCTGTTCTTGTGTGGAAACGGCGGCAGCGCAGCGGACGCTCAACATTTGGCGGCCGAGTTGGTTGGAAGATTTTATCTGGAGAGAAAGGCATTTAAAGCACAAGCACTCACCGTCAATACTTCCGTGCTAACTTGTTTGGCAAATGATTATGATTATGACATGATCTTTGCGCGGCAGTTGGAGGGCGCGGCTTCGCCAGGTGATTGTCTGATCGGGTTTACCACCAGCGGTAAGTCACCTAATGTGTTGAAAGCTTTTAGGACAGCCAAGAAAATGGGATTACATACGATATTAATGACGGGTGAAATTTCTGATGACTTTGAGATTCTTTCGTATGCAGACTGCGCTGTACGTGTGCCGTCCCAATGTACGCCAAGGATTCAGGAAATGCATATTCTTTTAGGGCATATTTTATGTGAACTGGTGGAGTATGCACTTGCAGGGGAATAACAGATTAATAGGGGAATCATACGAAATGAGAGGATGAGGATATGAATCAAAGACATGTATTTATAGTGGCAGAAATCGGTATTAATCACAACGGAGATTTGAGTATTGCCAGAAAGCTGATTGACTGGGCTGTTCTGGCAGGCTGTGACGCTGTAAAATTCCAGAAGCGGACAGTGGACAAGGTATATACGAAAGAATATCTGGACGGCTATCGGGAAAGCCCCTGGGGAACTACGCAGCGGGCACAGAAGGAAGGTCTGGAATTTGGCAAGGCGGAGTATGACGAGATTGACAAGTATTGTAAAGAAAAAGGGATCGAGTGGTTTGCTTCGGCATGGGATATTGATTCCCAGATATTTTTGAAGCAATATGGCCTGCGTCATAATAAGATTGCTTCTGCAATGCTTACGAATGATGAGATTTTAACGGAGGTAGCATCTGAAGGCAAATATACCTTTATTGCTACAGGTATGAGCTCTTATGATGAGATCGATCATGCGGTAGATATTTTCCGGAAATACAATTGCCCATTCGAGCTGATGCATTGCAACAGTACTTATCCGATGCCAAAAGAAGACGCAAATCTTTTATTGATCCCGAAATTGAAAGAGCGATATGGGTGTGACGTGGGATATAGCGGGCATGAATCCGGCAGAATTGTCTCTACATCAGCGGTGGCATTGGGCGCCACTTCTTTGGAAAGGCATATTACGCTGGATAATACGATGTACGGTTCAGATCAGGCGGCGTCCTTGAATGTGGAAGATTTGGTGAGACTTGTCAAGGATGTGCGTTTGATAGAAAAAGTTCTGGGCGATGGAACGAAAACGCTCTCTGAAAAAGAATTGGAAACCAGAAAAAAGCTGAGAGGATGCTAGGGAAAAGATGGACAAAAGGTTGTTGGATGGAGAGATGTAGAAGATATGGAAGATAAGAATATTGCATTTATTCCTGTTCGGGGTGGGAGCAAGTCTATTCCACTGAAAAATATTAAGCCAATTAACGGAAAACCGTTGGTCTATTGGACAACAAAAGCTGCATGTGAGTGTGAACAAATCGATAGGGTTTATATTTCCACAGATAGCGAACAGATTCGATCTACAGTGAAAGATTTTTGTTTCGATAAAGTTACTATTGTCAGTCGAAGTGCGGAGACAGCCAGTGATACAGCCTCAACGGAATCTGCCATGTTGGAATTTGCAGAGCAGTATGAATTTGAGAATATCGTTTTAATCCAGGCGACATCTCCCTTGCTGACGGCCGAAGAACTGGAAAGGGGATTCAGACTATTTAAAGAAGCTGGATGTGACAGTGTGTTTTCCGCTGTACGTCGCTATCAATTCCTTTGGACAAATACGCCTGATGGAACGGTGTGTCCGTATAATTACGATATTTTTCATCGTCCCCGGCGGCAGGAATATGACGGATATCTTATCGAAAATGGAGCATTTTATATTACATCGAAGAAAAGCTTGCTTTCATCAGGAAATCGTATTTCCGGGAATATTCATGCTCTTGAAGTAAATGATGATTCCCTGTTCGAAATTGATAACCCTGGTGATTGGGATATTATCGAGGCACTGATGAGCAGACGATATGTAGTAGAAGATCAATAGTGATCACATCAACAGGAGGAAAAGCAATGATCATAAAATATGGCAAGACGTTGACTATGAAGATAATAAGTCGTGATTTGGGAAAGATATATCAGATGATTGCTTCCAGCCATGAGCAGTCTGATCAGTGTTATAGAGCGCCTCTTGAGGGTGATATACCACGGTGTCGAATATGTGGGAGTGAAAATGCAGAGCTTTTTGTATCTGTGTGGGGAAAATATCATTATTATGAATGCCGTCAGTGTGGTTCTTTGTTCCTACAGAATCTACCAAACGTGGAGAAGATGTATATTGGTAATGATACAATGAATGGAAAATACCTCATTGATGAGGCTGTGTATGAACAACGGGTGAAAATGATAAGCGAACCTAAAGTCCAATTTATTTTGGATCAGTGCAGGGAAAATGGGATCAATGTTGAACAATGGACTGATGTTGGTTGCGGGGGGGGTGAAGTACTTCGTGTTTTGCAAAATTTAAATATACGTGGTATGGGCATTGAGCCGGATGCTAATGAGTGTGAATTTGCCGCCAGCAAAGGGCTCAAAGTATATAACAGATATATTGACGTAGACACGGATGATGAGCTTATAAATCAATTGATTGAGGAGAGCGATGTCGTTTCTATCTTGAATGTGCTTGAGCATGTAACGGAACCGGTACAGTTTGTAAGGTACTTTCTCGAAAAAATGCGCGGGGGAGGAATATTTGTTTTCGAAGTCCCTCGACATCCTTCTATGGCTTCCTTTGCTAATTTGACTTGTGATCATGCGGTATATCGGCATTGTGTTGCGCCCATACATTTACAGATTTTCAGTGAAGATGCCGTTGAGTATTTGTTGGGAGATGAGGTAGATGTCATCGCCAAATGGGAGTTTGGGCAAGGATATACAGATGTTCTTACGAATGCCATGATCCTTGCTGAAAAGAAAAGTTCTCCTTTGTATGACCGGTTGATGGATTTAAGTAATAATATTCAGCCAATAATTGACGAAGCTGGATTTGGCGATGTGATGCTTGTAGTCGCTCGAAAAAGATAAAGACAGGAGAGGCAGAAAGGATTAAAGAAATTCTAAAAAAATAAGCATATAAAACAAGTTATAACACAGCAGGTTTTTGGGGTAATTTTAAATATATCCTTTGAGTTAGAGCGATTGCACCGGATCAACGGATATATTGCCGTCAAAGGGTGATGAATATCGAACAGACTATTAAGTCGAGCACTTGTTCTGTAATCAAGCAGGGTTTTATTGGATTAACAAAATATTTGGCTACATATTATGCGGAAAAGGGGCTTCGGGTAAATGCACTGTGTCCTGCCGGAGTATATAACGGGCAATAAAGGTACAGTTTTATATTTGATTTCGGATGCGAGCAGTTATATGACGGGGAGTACGGTGATCGTGGACGGCGGCAGGACGTGTTGGTAAATATGGAAGGGGATATGATATGAATTATTATATAGTAGAGGGAAGGGATGATGGATTTATAAGAAGAAATGCGGGAGGAAAAGCTAAAAACGATATAAGTGATATATTCGGTTCTTTATGTATGAAGCCTCTTAATATTCCCGGTGATAAACCTGCAAATTTATATCAGAAGGTAGTTAAATTGTGTAAAGCAAGGTCGAGATGGAGGAAAGCTTTTTGTACGCTTAAGAAAGGGGACAATCTTTTTATACAATTCCCAGTAAAGAATGCATCATTTTTTTTACCTAAATACTTAAGAATACTAAAAGAAAATGAGATTAAAATTTATATATTAATACATGATATAGTATTTCTGCGATCGCATGGAGATAATAGAACTCCTTTTCGGACAAAATTATTGTCTTATATATGTGAAAAAGGTTCATATAAAGTTAGCGATGGTATTATAGTTCATAATAATCGAATGAAACAGTCTCTTCAAATGATTGATGGCATTGACGAGGAAAAAATGGTTTCACTTAACATATTTGATTATTTATGTTCAAATGATAAGAATACCATAAAAAAGGTACTTGTTTCTGAAAAAAATTTTCCAATTATTATTGCGGGAAGCTTGGATGCTCATAAAGCTAATTACTTGAATTATCTTCCAGAGAATTGTGAATTTAATTTGTATGGAAATGGATATGAAAGTATAGGGAAAAAGAATGTACATTATAAAGGTTCTTACACGCCGGATGATATTGTTGAAGAAATAAGTGGAAGTTTCGGCCTTGTTTGGGATGGAGATTCGCCAGACACTTGTAGTGGGTTCAGTGGAGAGTATTTAAAAATAAATAATCCTCATAAAACATCTCTATATCTGGCAGCTGGAATACCAATTATTGTATGGAGAGAAGCGGCTGTTTCGGATTTTGTGCTGGAAAATCGTTGTGGAATTACAATAGATTCATTATATGATATACGAGAAAAAATAGATATGTTGACGGAAGAGGAATATAAGGAGTTATGTAAGGCGGCAAATGTAATAGGTGAAAAACTTAGAAAGGGTTATTATACTCGTCAGGCAGCTGAAAAGTTATTAAAGGGGATTGGAAAAAATGAAGTTACAAGGAGCAAAGCTTAACTACGAGGTTTTTAGATGATTATATGAATTTGATTGAAGAACTTGGGAGATATTATGAGGTTGTCACTGAATAAAGTGGATAGAAAAAAAGGGATTTCAAAAAAAAATACACAGCTTTGGCTTTTACTTGTCCTCTTGACTTTACCGCATATGAAGCCTGCATACTTGGCTAGGATTCCAACGGTGGACATGGTCTTTGATATCTTGCGCGGAGTATCGTTTCTGGTTATTGTGCTCTGGTATATGATCAGGCGAAAATCAGCCTCTTTAGTGATTGCATTAGTAGCTGTGTGGCGAATCTTTTTGGCCAGCAGTACATTGGTACATGGAGGAGATGTATATACTTGTATTGTTGAGTCATTTTCGATTATATGTGTTGTACTATTGTATGATGCAGCATATATGAGTGATAAATCGACGTTTATCTCAACCCAATTATTCTGCTTTGAATTGGTTATTTACATCAATCTGTTGACAGAGGTGTTTTTTCCGGCGGGGCTCTATACAGCAGTGACTACGATTGTTCATAATGAGAACTGGTTTATTGGGTACTATAACAACCACTCTCAATTTTTTATACCTGCGCTGTTGTTCGCATGGCTTTATAGGGAGAAGACAGGAAAAACAATGCGGACAATCCTGTTGACAATGGCAATTTATATCTCGGCAGTATTGGTATGGTCCGGCGGTGTGCTGCTTTCGTTGGCAGGTATGACTTTGATATTTTTACAAAGAAAAAAGCAGACAAGACTATTGAATTATTATACATACTGGCTACTACATATCGTTTTTTTTGTTAGCGTATATGTGCTTCATGTTCAAGATTGGTTTCATTGGCTTTTAGTAGATATATTGGGAAAGATGGGTTCTCTTACATTTCGCATCACCTTATGGGAGCGGGTTTTAAAACTGATTGCTGAATCACCAATTCTTGGCCATGGCTCGCAGAATGTGTTTGTCCGAACTGCAGAAGTACACTTGGCCCATGGCGTGCATGCGCATAATATGCTGCTCGAACAGCTTTATCTGGGCGGTGTGATTGGTTTGGTTCTATGGGTATCCATCATTCTATTGTCCGGTCGTCAACTGATGAAGTATGCAGATACGCAGGAAAGCAAGATCATCAGCACTGCCTTCTTGGGGTGGTGCATAGCTACGCTGGTCGAACCCTTTACTACACCGTTTTTGATGGGGATGTTTGTGATCGCCTATCGCAGCAATCAGGGAGAAGCTTTAGTACAGAACAGTACTGCGGAGGAACCATATCGGGAAAGAACTGGCAGGAAATACCGCATAAGGATGCAGTGGAGGTGATACTCAGATATGAAAGCACAAATCAAAAGAGGCATAAAAAGACTTGTTTACAGTATGCCAGTCATGAAGAATTATGTTTATGGCTGGAAGCTCTGGCAGAAATACAAACGTATCGAACGCGATTCAAAACTGGCCCGGTTTTTATTGGCAAATAGTTCCCATTTTTACTACTGCCCGCAACGTAAGAGCAAGGCCGAACAGACTGAACGCCTGCTGCGGCGTGTCGAGATACCGCCCGTGGAGAACAAGAGCTTTTTTTACTCGCTGGACTGCTATAAAACGCTGGGGAACCGATATTATGTCTATGGGAACTGCACGGCGGATATGGAGGCGCTTGTAAACGGAGCTCTTGCGGAGATGGAGGGGGATGACCGATTTGTCAGAGAGCAGCGGACGCTGGTAAATGCGCTGCATTCCTATCTGGAGCGGTGCAGGCAGATCCCCCACGCGGCAGAGCGGTATGAAAAACAGTTTTCCGCCATAGAAAGTCTGTTTAAACGCCCGGCGGCTGATCTGTTTGAAGCTCTTCAGCGCATTTTGTTCTATAACCAGTTCCTGTGGCAGACCGGCCACACCCTCAATGGCCTAGGTCATTTGGACTGGATCCTGGAGGAGCTTTACGAGCGGGATATTTCGGGTGGTGTAGTGACCAGGGAGGCCGCGAAAGAACTGCTGAAGGATTTCTTCCGGGCGCTGCATGAGTATTACTGGCTCAAGAGCAATGTTCTTATGGGAGATACTGGACAGATCGTGATTCTTGGCGGGCGTGGATCGGACGGAATATATCATTGTAACGACCTGACCTATCTATTCATAGAGGTATCTGAGGAATTGAAGCTTCCTGATCCGAAGATACTGCTTCGCTGTACGGCGGATATGCCGGAGAAACTGTTGGAAGCTGCGGTGGACTGCATTGCCACGGGAATCGGCGCTCCGCTGCTGTCTAATGACGATGTTGTTATCCCGGCCATGCTCAGCTGCGGCTATGAGGAGGTAGACGTCTGCCGCTATGGGACCTCCGCCTGTTGGGAGCCGCTGATACCAGGGATCAGCTGTGAGCCGAATAACATTGCTTCGTTGAATTTCGCGGTGCCGTTTACGGAGATGCTCTCTGCGCCGCGTTTTTCCGAAATCAGGTCGCTGGACGGCGTGTTGGGACTTTATGAGGAATATTTGGCTGCGTATATCAGGACGCTGCTCACTCCCCTGACGAAGCGCTTGCTGGAGGAAGATCCGTTGCTGTCCCTGACGAGTACGTCAGCCATGGAGCGGCAAAAGGACATCACCCGGGGCGGTGCAAAGTATAACAGCATGGGTCTTACCTCGGTGGGCCTGGGAACAGTGGTCAACTCTGTGCTCAACATAAAAAGACTTGTCTTTGATGAGGGACGTTATACGCTGGGACAGCTGAACCGGATCCGGAAGGATAACTTCGCCGGACAGGATGCGCTTTTGCAGGAGATGAAAGACAGGAAGCCCTGTTTCGGCTGCGATGATGCGGAGGTGGTGGAGCTGTCCGGGCGGATCATTGCTTTTACGAGCGGCGAGTTCAGCAGGTACAAGACAAGGTATGGCGGCAGGTTTAAGTTTGGCCTCAGCTCTCCCAGCTACATCACGGGGGCGCAGGATGTCCCGGCGACTTTTGACGGCAGACGGGACGGCGACGCGTTCAGCGTACATATCTCTTCCGCTGTGGCCGTTCCCACGACGGAGCTGCTGTCCTTTGCTATGAAGATGGACTACAACGAGAACCGTTTGAACGGAAACGTGATCGATTTTATCACTTCTCCGGGGATGCTGAAACAGAACCGTAAAAAGTATGCTGCCATGCTGCGGGCGGGTTTTGCCGGGGGCATCTTCCAGCTGCAGATGAATGTGGTGGACAGCAAGACGCTGATCGCAGCGAAGGCCGATCCGACGCTGTTTCCGAATCTGGTGGTGCGTGTATGGGGATTCAGCGCCTATTTCGTCGATCTGCCGGAGGAATACAAGGATGTGCTGATCGCTCGGGCGGTTGAGAGTGAAAAAGCAGCGTAGCAACATTATGCAAAGAAAAAGTGTAAAACTCAATTACATATATAACGTGGCGTATCAGATCCTGCTGTTAGTTGTTCCCATGATCGCAGCGCCGTATCTTTCCCGGGTACTGGGGCCGGACGGTACGGGCACAGCCAGCTATGTGGAATCTATCGCCGCATATTTCACGCTGTTCGCTGCCATGGGTATTACTGCTTATGGACAAAGGGAGATCTCCTATGTGCAGGATGATGCGGGAAAACGAAGCGAGGTGTTTTGGAATACAAAGATCCTGGAATTTATCTCATCGACAGCCGCGATTCTGCTCTATATTGTTTTTGCCCTGCTGCAGAGGGAGAATTCCGGACTCTATCTCCTCCTTTCCCTGAATTTGGCGGCGGTGTTTTTTGATGTCACATGGTTTTTCCAGGGCATGGAGGAGTTCGGGAAGACTGTGGCACGCAATGCGGTTGTTAAAGTTCTGCAGCTCGTGTATATCTTCCTGTTCGTCAGGACGAGAGACGATCTGCCGCTCTATGTGTTGGGGCTGGGCCTGTTCACGGCACTGGGCAATCTGTCTCTGTGGGTGTATCTGTCGAAGTATGTCAGCAGGGTTCCGCTGCCGAAGCTGCGTCCGTTTAAGGATATAAAAGTAGTCTGGTCGTTGTTTGTTCCCACGATTGCCATTCAGGTTTACACTGTGCTGGATAAGACCATGATCGGCGTGATCACGGGCAGTTCTTTTGAAAACGGTTATTATGAACAGGCAATCAAGATATCTAAAATGTTGCTGGCGGTGGTGACCGCGCTTGGAACCGTAATGGTGCCGCGGATCGGCAGCCATTTTGCACGGGGGGAAATGGATGAGGTGCGGCAGCTGATGTACCGGGGCTACAGGTTCGTATGGTTTTTGGGTATTCCCCTGTGCTTCGGTGTTATTATGACAGCGGGGAATTTTGTGCCTTGGTTCTTTGGCCCGGGATATGAGAAGGTGGTTCCGCTTTTGCGGATATTGTCGTTGCTGATTCTGGCGATCGGCATCAACAATGTGACCGGCATACAGTATTTTATCCCGACCAGACGCCAGAATTTATTTACATTGACCGTGATCATAGGAGCCTGCACGAACTTCGTGCTGAATATGATATTGATCCGTTTCTGTAAGTCCGTCGGCGCAGCTGTTGCATCCGTGGCGGCGGAAACAGTCATTGCGGTTGTGCAGCTCTTCATTGTGCGCAGGGAGCTGTCGCCGCTGCGCGTTATAAAAGAAGGAGTTCATTATTATATAGCAGGATTTGTAATGATGCTGGTGCTCCTGCCGGTCTGTCGTCTGCTTCCTTCGTCGGTTATCAATACCGTGATCATCGCGCTCTGCGGCGCAGCGGTATATTTCGTTATGCTTCTGATAGAGCGGGATGAATTTTTCCTGTCGAATATCAGAAATGTACTTAAAAAAATGCGCATAAGCAGGTAAGGGTATGGGAGACCGAATACTGGTAACGAATATACAGCGTTTTTCCCTCCATGACGGCCCCGGAATCCGCACGACCGTGTTCTGCAAGGGCTGTTCTCTGCGGTGTCCCTGGTGCGCCAATCCGGAGAACCTGGGGCCATATCCGGAAGAGTATATCAAGGACGGAAGACCGGGAAAATATGGACGGTATCTTTCCTGTGAAGAGCTGTTCGATGAGGTTATGAAGGATGAAATCTTTTACAGGCAGCAGGGACAGGGAACTGGATTGGAGGTCCTTCCGGGCGGCGTGACATTTTCGGGCGGCGAGCCATTGCTGCAGGCTGACAGGCTGGAACCGGTATGGCGCGAACTTAAGGAAAAGGATGTGCATTTGTGCGCGGAAACATGCCTTTTCCTGCCGGTGGATATGCTTGCGCTGGCCCTGCGGTATATCGATCTGTTTTATGTGGATATCAAAATATTGGATGCGGAGCGCTGCAAAAATGTCATTCACGGCGATTTGAAGCAATATCTGACAAATATTGATATATTATTCGGGGGAAATAAGCAAACGGTATTTCGCATTCCGGTGATAGGAGCATACACAGATGATGAGAAAAACTGCGGAAGAATAATCGATTTGCTCAAAAAATATAAACCGCTTAAGGTCGAGCTGATGAAAGAGCACAACCTTGGTCAGAGTAAATATCTTTCACTTGGAAAGGAACCTCTGGAGCTCCATACGGTGACAGATGCATTCATGGAACGATACAAACGGGATATTGAAGAAACGACAGGAATACCTACTGAAATTTGCAGGGTCTGAAAGGAGAGGGGCTATGTCAGGATTATCACAGCTCATCGGAAACAGAATCCGGGGCTTCCGGAAAATGCAGCGCCTCAGCCAGGGAGAGCTGGCGGAGAGGTGCGGTCTGCATCCTGCATACATAGGACAACTGGAGCGCGGGGAGAAAAACGCCACGCTGGAGTCCATTCAAAGCATCTGCCGGGGACTGCAGATCACGATGGATCAGCTTTTTTATGGGATCGTGTCGGACGATTCCGCTGCGGGCGACTTCAATGTCACAGAACAGATCGGTCTGCTGTTGGACGGACTGGACACACCGGAGCAGATGGCCGTCTATCATATGATCCTGGAGGCGCTGAAGCTGAGATCATAGCGCATCGCAGCACCTGCTGTAGGTTTTCTCGAATTCCGTCCGTTCCACCAGGTTGAAGGAGGCGTCCGCCACCGTGCCGTCCTCCCGGTATGAAACGGAATAAAAAATCAGGACCGCACGGATATCGCCGGCCTCTGTCGTCTCCCACAGCGGAACGGTATAATAGCGTTCGGGACAGGCAGGATCGAGGACCAGCCCTTTTTCGCGGATCAGAAACCGGATCTCCTCGCACATCGGTTCCTTCGCGTCCCAGGCGAGGAGAACCTTTGGAAGCTGTTCGTATATATCACCGGACAGATGCCTGTGATTCGCCTCAAAAAAGGCGGCGTCATTGGGATAGGGCGCGCCGGTGCTGTCGAGCTTCACATAATCTCCGGCGGATGCCAGTTCTCCGTGTTCGGCGCCCGACCTTTGCACCTCCTGTGAAAAAATCTCGTATCTGCTGTCTTTTCTCAGCACGATCTTCCCTTCCGCGGCCAGTCCGGCCAGTACCGGGCTGTCAGAGCCCAGCCGGTAGGCATGAAGAATATTTCCCCTGTTTTTGATCACTCTGAACATATAGCCCCTCCCCTTTTTCTGATCCCGCTGATGCCATGTCCTTCGGACATGGAGCCTTTGGCGGATTCCGTGCGCCTGTCGGCGCGGTATTATGACCGCAAGGTCATTATATTATATCCGCTGCGCGGATATGGCACCTCCGGCGGATCTTATGCGCTTGTCGGCGCGGTATCATGACCCTGCGGTCATTGTACCATAGAAAAGGCTGCGAAGCCAGCGGAAATGCTGTCGTTCCGCATTCCGCATTCGTTCCGCGTTCTGCGGAAACTCACGCAATTCGCCCTTGCCCGATCCGCAGCGGCATGCTAAAATGATTACACGGTGTATGGGGCTCCTATTTTCAGAGATAAATAGGAAAAGTACCGTGAATGAAAAACTGGATAAGCCGTCGGCATTGGACGGCCTGAAACCGGAACCGGCGAAGGAGAGAGCGTTCGGCACGCCCTACGATGACGTGTTCCGTACCCTGCTGAACGATTGCAGCGAACTTGTCCTTCCCGTTCTCAATGAGATCTTCGGGGAACACTACTCCGGAACGGAGCGCATTGTCTTTTCCGGAAACGAACATTATCTGAACCGACAGGACGGAAAGGAAGAGCGGAGGATAACGGATTCCGCCTTTACCGTCATTGGGGAAGAGAGTATATCCGAAGATGGGGAACGCCCCGAAGTTGAGGAATATTTCGAAGCGGGGGAACGTTTCGAAGCTGGGGAACGCTCCGGAGATAGGAAACGCTCCGAAGTTGAGGAACGTTCCGAAGCTGGGGAATGTTCCGAAGTTGGGAAATGCTCCGAAGTTGGGAAACGTTTCGGAGCTGAGAAGCGTTTCGAAGATGCGCGAAGAACCGCAGGCGGAAGAGACCGAAGCGGAAACCGCGCTGCGGGATGCGGGAAGCGCCGCTGTTCAGGGAAAGAAATATCTTTTTGAATGTCAGAGCACGGCGGACAGCAGCCTTCTGATCCGGATCTTTGAATATGCTGCTCAGATCGCGTTGGATGAGGGAGAACTGACAGGGAACCGCCTGAAGGTGACGATCCCGCACAGTGCGGTGCTCTTTTTGCGGAGCACGGGGAAGACGCCGGAGGAGATGCGGATCGAGCTTGCGACGCCCGGAGGAACGGTGGAATTCCCGGTCCGTGTGATGAAGGTCCGGGATTACACGCTGGAGGAGATCCTCTCGAAGAAACTGTTGTTTCTGATCCCGTTCTACATCTTTACACATGAAAAAAGGTTCAGAATGTATGAGCAGGACAGTGAGAAGCTGGAGCAATTGAAGCGGGAATATGTCCGGATAGCAAAACATCTGGAGACGATGGAGGAAAACGGAGAGATCAGCGTCTATACGAAAAGGACGCTGGCGGAGATGACCGACCGTGTGACGGAGGGCATAGCCGCGAAATACGCAAATGTTCGGGAAGGGGTGAAGTCGGTTATGGGAGGCAAGATCCTGGAGTACGAAGCGAAGACGATCCTGCGAAGAGGAATTGAGGAAGGCAGAGAAAGGGGGCGAGAGGAAGGCAGACAGGAAGGTCGAAAAGAAGGCCGACAGGAAGGAATAGCGGCCGGAAAAAAGGAAGGGATTCTTATTACGCTGTCCGATCTGGTCCGAAAGCGGATGCTCACCGTGGCGGATGCCGCGAAGCAGGCCGGGATGAGCGAGGAGGCGTTTTTGGCTCAGGTGCGCCGCCATGAGAAAACGGGCTCTGTTTTGCAGTGATTTTCTCTTGACAAACGCGCCCTCATTGATTATAGTGGATGAAACGGCGGACGCCGCGCCCTGCGGGCGGGGCGTCCCCATACAGCAGAAGCGGCGTGCCGGTCCGGCCGCCGTGCCAAAGATGATGAAGAAGAGGAGTACACACTCCTGGCTGACAGAGAGAGCGCCTCACCGGCTGCAAGGGCGCTTCAGCGGCGGAATGTGGAACGTGGCTTCCGAGTCGGACCGACCAGAACAGGGAAACGGTATGCAGCGGGAAATCCTGCCGCGCATGCGGAACGGGAGAGCCGGTGTGGTTTCGCTGGGGTAAGCGGTTCCGGTCCGTCCCCGTTATCGGATAAGAAGAGGCTGTCCGCATATGCCGGACGGCGAACAAAAGGTGGTACCGCGCGTCAAGTCGCCCTTTGGTGAGGAAACTCTCCGAAGGGCTTTTTTGTGTCCGACGCGGGAAATGAGGAACGGACCGCTTACGTCCGGCCGGGCCGCGGAGGTTTGCTCCCGGCGGAAAGCGGGCGGCGCCGTGCAAAAGGAGGTTTTTATGAGCAGAGAAATGGCAAAGACCTACGATCCCCACGGGATCGAGGACAAGATCTATCAGAGATGGATGGAGAAAAAATATTTTCACGCGGAGGTGGATCATTCCAGAACACCCTTCACCATCGTGATCCCGCCCCCGAACATCACGGGCCAGCTCCACATGGGGCACGCCCTGGACAACACGATGCAGGATATCCTGATCCGGTTCAAGCGCATGCAGGGATACAATGCGCTCTGGCAGCCGGGCACGGACCACGCCAGCATCGCCACCGAGGTCAGGATCATCGAGAACCTGAAAAAAGAGGGGATCGACAAGAACGATCTGGGCCGGGAAGGGTTCCTGGAACGGGCCTGGGCCTGGAAGAGGGAATACGGCGGCCGCATCATCAATCAGCTAAAGAAGCTGGGCTCCTCCTGTGACTGGGACCGGGAGCGCTTCACGATGGATGAGGGCTGCAACAGGGCCGTCACGGAAGTGTTCTGCCGGATGCATGAAAAAGGCTGGATCTATAAAGGGAACCGGATCGGCAACTGGTGTCCTGTCTGTAAGACGTCCATTTCCGACGCGGAGGTGCTCTATGAGGAGCAGGCCGGTCACTTCTGGCATATCAAATACCCGCTGATCAATGCGGACGGCAGCGTCAGCGATACGGAATTTCTGGAGCTGGCCACCACCCGGCCGGAGACCATGCTGGGCGATACGGCGGTGGCGGTGAACCCGGAGGACGAGCGGTATCAGCATCTCGTCGGCCGGGAGGTGCTCCTGCCCATCGTGGACCGCAGGATCCCCGTGGTGGCGGATTCCTATGTGGACATGGAGTTCGGAACTGGCGTGGTGAAGATCACGCCCGCTCACGATCCCAACGACTTTGAGGTGGGGAAGCGGCACGGTCTGGCCCAGATCAATATCCTGAACGACGATGCCACCATCAACGAAAACGGCGGCAGATACGCGGGCATGGACCGCTATGAGGCCAGAAAAGCCATCGTCGCCGAGCTGGAGCGGCTGGGGCTTCTGGTGCGCGTGGAGGATCACGTTCACAACGTGGGCACCCATGACCGCTGCGGCACCACCATCGAGCCGATGATCAAAAAACAGTGGTTCGTGAAGATGGATGAGCTGATCAGGCCCGCCGTGAAGGCGGTGCAGGACGGGGAGATCCGCCTGATCCCGGAGCGCATGGAGAAGATCTATTACAACTGGACGGACAACATCAGGGACTGGTGTATTTCCCGTCAGCTCTGGTGGGGACACCGGATCCCGGCCTATTACTGCGACGCCTGTGGCGAAACGGTGGTGGCGAAGGAGATGCCGTCCGTCTGCCCGAAGTGCGGCGGCACGCATTTCACCCAGGATCCGGATACGCTGGACACCTGGTTTTCCTCCGCCCTCTGGCCGTTCTCCACGCTGGGCTGGCCGGAGCAGACCGAGGACCTGAAATACTTTTATCCCACCGACGTGCTGGTGACCGGCTACGACATCATCTTTTTCTGGGTCATCCGCATGATCTTTTCCGGTTATGAGCAGATGGGAGAAAAGCCCTTCAGGACCGTGCTGTTCCACGGGCTGGTGCGGGATGCGCAGGGGCGCAAGATGAGCAAATCCCTGGGCAACGGCATCGATCCGCTGGAAATCATCGAGAAGTACGGAGCGGACGCGCTGCGGCTGACGCTGATCATGGGCAACGCGCCCGGCAACGATATGCGTTTTTATATGGAGCGGGTGGAGGCCAACCGCAATTTCGCCAACAAGGTTTGGAACGCGTCCCGCTTCATCTGCATGAATATGGAAGGGAAGGAAAACATTGCGGACGGCAGGAACCATCTGCAGCCCGCGGACAAGTGGATTCTTTCCCGGCTGAACAACGTGATCCGCGAGGTCACGGACAACATGGAGAGCTTCGAGCTGGGCATCGCGGTGCAGAAGGTGTACGACTTCATCTGGGATGAGTTCTGCGACTGGTATATCGAGATGGTCAAGCCGCGCCTGTATGCGACGGACGATGCCGACAGCCAGAACGCCGCGCTCTGGACGCTGCGGACGGCGCTGATCGACGCGCTCAAGCTGCTGCATCCCTATATGCCCTTCGTGACCGAGGAGATCTTCGGCGCGATCCAGTCCGAGGAGGAATCCATCATGATCTCCTCCTGGCCGGTGTACCGGGAGGACCGGCATTTCGAGCAGGAAGAAAAGGAGATTGAGATCCTCAAGGAGGCGGTGCGGGGCGTGCGCGGCGTCCGCATCCAGATGAACGTGCCGGCGGCGAAAAAGGCGCACATCTTTGTGGTCAGTGAAAAAGAGGAGATCCGGGACGCGTTTGAGAGAGGCAGGCTCTTCTTCGCCTCCCTGGCGGGCGCATCGGAGGTCACGCTGCAGGCGGACCGGACGGGCATCGCCCAGGATGCGCTTTCCGTCGTGATCGCGAACGCGACGCTCTACATTCCCTTTGCGGAGCTGGTGGACATCGCCCAGGAGATCGAGCGCCTCGAGAAAGAGGAAAACCGTCTGAACGGCGAGCTGGCCAGAGTCAACGGCATGCTGAACAACGAGAAGTTCATCAGCCGGGCGCCGGAGAAGAAGATCGCGGAGGAGCGCGCCAAGCTGGAGAAGTACACCCAGATGATGGCGCAGGTGCAGGAACGGCTGGGACAACTGAAAAACAGATGAGCGCGCCGCCGCGGGCGGGGGAACCCGGTCGGCCTTTGTCGGAAAGGCGAAGGCCGCCGGGCGCTCCGGTCCCTGATGTCGAAACGGGGCGTTAATTTTTCAAAAAAGGCCCAAAATAAGATTGATTTTTTAACGGAGTCTGCGTATTATAAATATATTGAGGCTTGTCTGCACGCGGAAATGCCGCGCCGGACAGAGCATGCGCGCTTTGGGCTGCGGGGGCGTAGGGCCGGGCGTCTGCCGGAGAGGCGCAGGGAGGTTTACTGTGATCAATTTTGAAGAAGAACTGAAAAAATTCCATCCCAGCATCGAAGTGGATGAGGCTGAGGATGTTATTACGGGACATAATCTGACTGACTTTACGGATATTCTTGTGAAAATGGTGGGAGAGCACGCCGAAGAAACACGGAACAGGAAAGCGTAAGGGAGCCGTTATGAGATGCTATAACTGTGGAGCGAAGCTGACGGAGAAGGAGTTCTGCACCAACTGCGGCGCGGACGTTTCCCGTTATAAAAAGCTGATCTGTTTTTCCAATTATTATTATAATGAGGGACTGAGCAAGGCGAACGTGCGCGATCTTTCCGGCGCGGTGGAGAGTCTGAAGCAGTGCCTTGCCATCAATAAGAATCACATCGCGGCGAGGAACCTTCTGGGACTCGTCTATTTTGAGATGGGCGAGCAGGTCGCGGCCCTGAGCGAGTGGGTCATCAGCAAGAACCTGCGCCCGAACAAGAATATCGCCGACGATTATCTCAACGCGATCCAGAAGAGCCCCGCGCAGTTGGAGGCGATCAACCAGAAGAGCAAGAAATTCAATATCGCGCTGAATTTCTGTTACCAGAACAATAAGGATCTGGCGATCCTGCAGCTCAAGAAGATCCTTTCCGATTCTCCCAATTATGTGCAGGCGCATCTGCTGCTGGCGCTTTTGTACATGGACGCGGGGGAGTGGGAGCGTGCCCGCCGCGAGCTGGACCGCTGCCTGAAGATCGACCGCGGCAATACCATGGCGCTGCGCTATATGCAGGAGGTTGATCCCGCGCTGCGCAGAGAAGAGGAGGGCCGGGGGGCCAGGCGGCAGAAGTCGGAGGAGGTCGTCAAATACAGGAGCGGCAACGAGCTGATCATTCAGCCGGTCAACGTGAAGGAGCCCAAAAAGGGCGGCGGCTGGATCCTGGGGCTTATCGCCGGAATCGCCATCGGCGTGGCCGCTGTCTGGTTTCTGATCCTGCCCGCCAGGGAGAACGCCGTGCGGGAGGAGATGACCGTGCGGCAGACGGAGCTGGGAGACGAGGTGGATCGCCGGAATACCGAGATCAGCCGTCTGACCCAGCAGGTGGAATCGCTGCAGAACGAGAAGCAGGGTCTGGAGGAGGAGCTGGAGGAGCTGGACGGCGTGAACGGCCGGATGGGCTCCATCGAAATGCTGCTGAACGCGGTATATGTCTATCTGAAAAGCCCCTCGGATACGGAGCAGCTTTCCGCGGCCATGGAGCAGGTGGATGTGGATGTGATCCGCAACGCGTCCACGCCGGAGGTGGTGCGCAATCTCTACAGCGAGATCCTCGGCACCGCCGGAGAGAAGCTGGCCCAGTCCTATTATGATACGGGCTACAACGCATACCGCGCGCAGGAGTATGAGACGGCGGTGGAAAATCTGGAACGGGCCGTGCTTTACGATGCGGAAAACGCCCAGGCGCTTTATGCGCTGGGGCTCAGCTATATGGAAAAGGGGGATACCCAGAAGGCTGTCGAAACCTTTCAGAAGGTGGTCGAACAGTTCCCCGGCACCCAGAGGGCGAGTCAGGCTCAGGCTTATGTCAGTCAGTTAGAGGCGGACTGACCCCGGCCGCGGGGCTTCGTCCCTGAAAAAAAGAGAGCGTTTTACGAAAGAGGACATGTGGAGAGCATGTCCTCTTTTTTTGGAAAAGCGGAATAGGCGCGGCAGAGTCCCCCGGCGCGTTTTCGGGAAGGAAAGGAGAGGAGAAGCTGTATGGAAGAAGAATACAGGATCATTGACCGTTATCTGATGATCCGGCTCCCGGAGGAGATCGATCACAGGAGCTGCCAGGAGATTTCCAGGAGGGCGGACCGCATGCTCTTAAGCAGCGAGGTGAAGGACGTCGTGTTCGATTTTTCCCGCACCGTGTTCATGGACAGCTCCGGCGTGGGCGTGCTGGCGGGGCGCTATCGGCGGGTTTCCTGTTTCGGCGGCAGGGTCTATGTGGCGAACGCCAGCCGCCGCATCCGGAAGATCTTAAAGCTGTCCGGGCTGATGAAGTATCTGGAGTTTATGGAGCGGGAGGAAAACGATGAAAAACGAGATCAGGCTTGAAATGGATGCGCTGCCGGAAAACGAGGGCCTTGCGAGGGTTGCCGTGGCGGCGTTCATCACGCCGCCGAACCCCACGGTGGAGGAAATCTGCGATGTGAAAACGGCGGTGTCCGAGGCGGTCACCAACGCGGTAATCCACGCCTATGAAGGAAAGGGCGGCCGGATCGTCGTCCGGTGCAGCCTGGAGGAAGGCCTGCTACATATGGAGATCGAGGATTTCGGCAGGGGGATCGCGGATATCCCGAAGGCGATGGAACCGCTGTTCACGACCAGGCCGGAGCTGGAGCGTTCCGGAATGGGTTTCGCCTTTATGGAAGCGTTCATGGACAGCCTGGAGGTGGAGTCCGAGCCGGGGAAGGGGACCCGGGTCATCATGGAAAAAAAGCTGGGCGCCGCGTCCCGGGAGGACGGCGAGGAATAGCCCATGGAAAATCTGTCAGTATTGATTGCGAGGGCGCAGGCCGGGGACGGCGCCGCCAGAGATATACTGATCGAAGAAAACCTGGGACTGGTGCGGCATATCGTGAAGCGATATGCGGGAAGGGGATACGATGCGGAGGACCTTTTTCAGACGGGAACCATCGGGCTGATGAAGGCCATCGATCATTTTGATCTGCGCTACGATGTGAAGTTCTCCACCTATGCGGTGCCCCTGATCGCGGGAGAGATCCGCCGGTTTTTGCGGGACGACGGAATGGTGAAGGTGAGCCGGTCCTTAAAGGACGCGGCGTTTAAGCTGCATAAGGCGCAGGACGCCTTTGTAAAGGAGAACGGCCGGGAACCGACGCTGCAGGAGCTGTGTGCGGCATCCGGCGTATCCTATGACGACGCGGTGCTGGCCATCGGCGCGTCCGGGGAGGTGGAATCGCTGTACCGTCCCGTCTATGAGGGGGACGGAAAGGAGATTCGCCTGCTGGACCAGATCGCGGCGAAGGCCCCGGACGGACAGCTTGAGGACCGGGAAAAGGACAGCCTGCTGGACCGGATGGTGCTGCGCCAGATGCTCGCGGAACTGCCGGAGCAGGACCGCCGCCTGATCCGGATGCGTTATTATGAGGAAAAAACCCAGACCCAGATCGCGCAGGAGCTGGGGATCAGCCAGGTGCAGGTGAGCAGGCTGGAAAAGCGGATCCTGATCCGGATGCGGGCGTACACGGAGAGAAAGTAACGAACAGAGTTAAAACTGCAAAAAATGTAGGAAAACCGTGTTGCATATTTGGCGCAGGTCCGCTATAATGAGGGAAGAAAGGGTACAGTTTACCGTCAGGTCCATATGCCGCCGGAGGGCGGAATGGGAGGGAACATGAGCAAAAAGAAGAACAGGAAAAAGAACGGAGCGGTTCCGGAGGACGTGCAGGAAAAGGAAGCCTCCGGAAAAGGCAAAAAGAAGGGCTGGAAGCCGATAGAGCGGGTGATCCTGGTGGCTGCGGTGGCGGTTTTTCTGGTGAGCGGCTACAAGCTGGCCGGGATCTTTCTGGAGTATAAGGCGGGCGTGGATGCTTACGAATCCCTGCAGGAGCGGTATGTGATCCAGGGGGCCACCCCGGCGCAGAGCGGGGCGGAGAAGCAGGAAAATCCGGAGGAAGCGCTGACCGGCTTTCCGGATATCGATGTGAATTACGAAGCGTTAAAGGAGATCAACGAGGATTTCCTCGGCTGGCTGGCGATCCCGGTGCTGGAGCTGGAATATCCCATCGTGCAGGGAGAGGACAACGACTATTACATGTACCGCACGTTCGAGCGGGAAGACAACCGTTCCGGCTCCATTTTCATGGACGCCTGGGCGAGCCCGGATCTGACCGATTATAATACCTTCATCTTCGGCCACAATATGCGCAACCTGAGCATGTTCGGCAAGCTCAAGCTGCTGGGCCAGGATGAGGAGCTCTGTGCCAGCGATCCGTATTTTTACATTTTTACGGAGGACAACATCTATCAGTATCTGATCGTCAGCTATTATGTGACGCGGGACGGCAGCTCTACCTATTATATTCCGACGGACGAGGAGGATTACGAGAAGTACAGGAACATGGTGCTTCGCAGCACGCCTTATAAGAGCGCGGTCGAGATCCCGGAGGGTCAGCCCATGGTGACGCTCTCCACCTGTTACGGTGCGGCGGGCGGCACGCAGCGCTTTGTGGTGCACGGCATCCTGAACCGGATGGTTCAGACGCCCCGCTACAGCACGGATTCTGAGGAATAGAAACCGAAAAAGAGGACATACTGGTGCCAGAGCGCCAGCGGCAGAAGGGGTCGCGCCCTGTTGCGCGGCCCTTTTTCTGTGCGCGGGCGCGTATGGCGGTGCAGTACGCCGCAGGGAAAGCGGGCGCCGGGCCGGAAGCGGGAGGAGCGGGATGCAAAGGGAAACGCTTTATCTGAAAATGGAACGGAACGTGGAGATTCTGAAGGAGGATGTACGGATCGCGGATCTGGGAAAGACCTGGTGCAGGGACGGGGCGCTTCTGAGCCGCATCCGTACTCAGAAGGTGACCGAGCTCGGACCGGGAGAGCAGAGCAGGAAGGTGGTCAGCGTCATGCGGCTGATCGCGCTGCTGCAGGAAGAATTTCCGGATCTGGAGGTGGAAAGCGTCGGGGAAGCGGAAACCGTCGTGGAGCTGGTGCGGACAGAAAGGGAAAAAGGGGCCTGGCAGGCGGCGAAGATCTGCTTCGTGTCCTGCATCTGCTTTTTCGGCGCGGCGTTCACGATCATCGCGTTCCACAACGACATCGGCATCATCCGCGTATTCGACCGGATCTATGAGACGGTCGCGGGGCGGGTGTCCGACGGGGTGACGGTGCTGGAGATCAGCTATTCCGTCGGTCTGGCCGTGGGCATCATCACCTTTTTCAACCATATCGGAGGCCGGCGCATCACGAAGGACCCGACGCCCATCGAGGTGGAGATGCGCGTCTATGAGGAGCAGGTGAACAATGCGCTGGCGGAAACCGCGGACCGTGAGGGGAAGACCGTGGACGTGCAGTGAGAGACGTGGGAGGACGGATGGGAAAACAACTGTTTCTTGCGGTGCTGGGAGGCAGCGCGGGCATTCTGGTCTCTGCCGGGGTGTTCACCGTGCTTTTGTCGGTGGGGCTCGTGCCCCGTTTCGCGGGGAAAACCCATACCGGAAAGAAGATTTTCCTGTACGAGGAAATGGTGGTGCTCGGCACGCTGGCGGGGGATGTGTTCAGCGTCTATCGGGGATCGGACCGGCTGGGCCGCGCGATCCGGGAAAGCCTGCTTTTTGGCGCGCAGACGGTGCTGATCTGGAGAGGGGTTTCCTTTTCGCTGCTTTTGCTGACCGGTTTTTTCGCGGGAATCTTCGTGGGCTGTCTGGCGGTGGCGATCGCGGAAATGCTGGATTCCATTCCGATTCTGACCAGACGCATCGGCTTCCGGCACGGCCTGGGGTTTATGGTGCTGGCGGTGGCCCTGGGAAAGCTGGCCGGGAGCCTGATCTATTTTCTTTTCCGGTTTTATGAAACGGGAATGTGAAAACCGGCGACAAAAAGGAGAGAGCGGATATGAATGAAGCGAAACAGAAGGAATATCGGGAATATGTCAAACAGGTGACGCCCACCCACAGCCTGCCGGCGCAGATGGCGCGGGCGTTTCTGACGGGCGGCGCGATCTGCGCGCTGGGGCAGGGAATTCTGAACGGGGCGGCATCCCTGGGGATGGACCGGGAGACGGCGGGAAGCGTCTGTTCGCTGACGCTGGTCTTTCTCGCCGTGGTGCTGACCGGGCTCAATCTGTATCCCTCCCTCGTCAAATGGGGCGGGGCGGGCGCGCTGGTCCCCATTACGGGCTTTGCCAATTCGGTGGCGGCGCCGGCCATCGAATATAAAAAGGAGGGACAGGTTTTCGGCATCGGCTGTAAGATCTTCACCATCGCGGGGCCGGTGATCCTGTACGGCATTTTTGTCAGTTGGCTTCTGGGACTGATCTACTGGTGCCTTACCATGCTGTGAAGTCTTTCGGTTCCTCCCGGCAAAGTGGGAGCGCGGCTTTGGCGGTCCCTGCCGGGCCTGCAAAAGGACAGGCGCTCCGGAGGGAAGGATGCGCGTACCGAAGAGAAAACGCTTGCGAAAAGGCCGGAAAGGTGATAGTATGAGACTGCTTTTTCAATCAAAGAGGACGGACAGCATAAGAGGAAGCGTAAAGACCGGTGTGCGGCCGGAAGGAGAGGCAACGGCCGGAAAGAAGCGCGGACATCCGCGGGCGGGGCCGTCCGGAGGGAGACAGGATGATACTGAATATTTCGGACAGGAAGGGCGTGCCCGTCAGACAGGACATGATCGGGCTGTTTTTTGAGGATATCAATTATGCCGCGGACGGCGGGCTGTATGCGGAGCTTCTGGAGAACCGGGCGTTTGAATTTGCGGACTGCTACGGGACCAGGGGAGATTATTATGTGCTGCCGGACTGCGGCTACGGCTGGGAGGCGACGGAGGACTGCGGCAGGGGAAGGCTTCTGTTTGTCACGGGCAGTCCGGTCAGCCGCCGCAATCCGCATTATCTGCGCTTTACCGCGGATCGGGCCGGACAGGGCTTTTCCAATCAGGCCTACCGGGGGCTGTATCTGGAGGCTGGCAAGGCCTACCGGGTCTCCTTTTACGCCAGGGCGGTTTCCGCCAGAGGAAATTTTCTGGTATCGGTCCGGAAGGGAACGGAGACGCTGCTGTGCGGGGCGGTTCCGATACGCGTTCCAGACCCGGAGAAGGGAAACCGCTGGGAGCGCTACGAGCTGACGCTGACCGCGGCGGCGGATACGGAGGGCGCGCGGTTCGCGGTGGCGCTGGAGCGGCCGGGGACGGCAGAGTTCGATTTCTTTTCCATGATGCCGGACGATGCGGTGGCAGGCGTGTTCCGCAGGGACCTGTTCGAGCTGCTTAAGGGGCTGCATCCGGGATTTCTGCGGTTCCCGGGCGGATGCATCGTCGAAGGGAACACGCTGGAAAACCGTTACCGGTGGAAGGAAAGCGTGGGACCGCTGGAGGAGCGGCGCAGCAATTTCAATCGCTGGGCGGTGCATCAGACGGCGGAGGAAAACGGCTGGCATACCGGATATGCCCATTATAATCAGACGCTGGGGCTGGGCTTTTATGAGTATTTCCTGCTGTGCGACCTGATCGGCGCGAAGCCGCTCCCGGTGCTGAATGTGGGGCTGGCCTGCCAGTATCAGTCGCTGGAAAAGGTGGAGATCGGGGACCCGGCATTTGAGAAATTCATTCAGGACGCGCTGGATCTGGTGGAGTTCGCCAACGGCGGCACGGATACATACTGGGGCGGCCTGCGGGCCGGGATGGGACATCCGAAACCCTTCGGTCTGACAATGCTCGGCATCGGCAATGAGCAGTGGCAGACGCCGGAGTCGAAATTTTTTGAACGGTACAGGGCCTTTGAAAAGGCGATCCATGAGAGATATCCGCAGATCCGTCTGATCGGCTCCGCGGGGCCTGATATTGTTTCGGACCATTATCGGGACGCCTGGGCCTTTTATCATGGGGAAGCGGAGAAAAACGGAAATTTCTGTTATGCGGTGGATGAGCATTATTACGTGAAGCCGGAATGGTTTTACGCGCACACGGACTTTTATGACCGCTATCCCCGAAATGTGAAGGTGTTTTCCGGGGAATACGCGGCCCATCCGGCCTTTGAGGCGGTCGAGGAGGCCAATACGCTGGGCGGCGCGCTGGCGGAGGCGGCCTTTCTCACCGGCGTGGAGCGCAATGCGGATGTGGTGGTGCTGGCCTCCTACGCGCCCCTGTTCGCGCGCGTCGGTTATGTCCAGTGGACGCCGGATCTGATCTGGTTCGACGAGCGCGCCGCGTACGGGACGCCCAGCTATTATGTGCAGAAGCTTTACGGCGAGCATCTGGGCACCTGCACGGTTCCCATGGACGGACAGGAGAAGGAGCTGGAAAAGGAAGGGATCTATGTGAACTGCAGCCTGCGGGAGGACAGCGGCGAGCTGATCCTCAAGGCGGTCAACCGCGGCACATGCGCGAAGGAGCTGACGCTGCGCCTGCCGGAGAGCTTCCGGACGCCGGAGACGGTCAGCCTGTCCGTGCTGGCCGGGCAGGAAAACGATCACAATACGATCGAAGCCCCCCAAAATGTCCGCACACAGACGCGGGAGACGCCGTTTGCCGGACACCTCCGGCTGGAGCCCATAAGCTTCACGGTGGCCAGGCTGGCCGTGCTGCCTCCAAAGCGGCAATGAGGAGACGGTCCGTGCCGTTTGCGGAGCGGAAAACGGAGTGGATCTTCGGCCGGAAACGGTGGCATATCCTGAAATGCATACAGAGCGAAGCGCAGAAATACCCATGGCCTTTTTTCGTGTCATGGGTATTTCTGCCGTTATTGGGACTGTCTGGAAACCGGTATATTTTCAAACGCAACAGGTCAGAATAGTGATAGTTTTCGGGGGTTTCTGTCAGATGGCTTTATTCGAAAAAACATCTCTGCATGATATGATGAGGATACGCAACTGATTTTCGGATTCGCATAAGGAGAAAAGATATGAATATTTTGTTGGTGGACAGCGACGAGAGCGTGATACGGGTTCTGCGGGAGAGGCTGGACTGGGAGCTGCTGGGAATCGGGGAGGTGTTTTCGGCCACTGACATCCGGCAGGCGAAGGAAATCCTGCAGAAGGAGTCCATACAGGTCATGGTGTGCGATATCGAACTCTCCAGAGGCGGCGGCCTGGACCTTCTGGACTGGATCAGGCAGGAGGGCTTCGATGTCCAGACGATTTTTCTGACCTGCTATGAGCAGTGCGAGTACGCGCAGAGGGCCATCGCGCTGAAAAGCCTGAACTATTTTATGAAGCCGCTGGATTACGGCAAGCTGGAGGCCGGCATTTCAGAGGCGGTGCAGGCTGCCGCGGACCGGGAAGGGCGGCAGTGCGGCGGTACAGGCCGGGAGCGGGTGTGGGAAGGCCCTGAGGAGCTGTCGGAGCCGACGCGCGGTCCCACAGAGCTGTCAGAGCCGGAATCTGCCGGGGCAAAGGAGCGGGAACGCGGCGCCGCTCCGCCGGAAGCGGCGGAAAAGCCCCACGCTGTGGTGGGGATCATCCGGGACTATCTGGATGCGCACTATCAGTCGGAGGTGTCCAGAAGCGATCTGACGGAGCTGGTCTATCTGAATCCGGATTATATTTCCCGTCTGTTCAAAAAAGGGACGGGGACATCCATCAGCTCGTATCTGGTGGGAAAGCGGCTGGATCTGGCGAAGGGGCTTCTGGAGAGCACGGATCTGCCCGTCAACGCGATCTCCCATCGGGTCGGTTATGAAAACTATTCCTATTTCTGCAGGATGTTCAAGGAGAACACGGGATGCACACCCAATGAGTACCGGAAGAAGCATGGGAGGACGCGGGGATGAACCGGCATCTTTTTTTCGACCTTATTCGCGGTTTTCCGAAAAACATCCGCTGAAATTCTGTTGAAACATGTCGAAAAAGAAAATATACGGACACTTTTTCCCGACACCATTTTCTTGCACAAACCGCCGCTTCCAGTCTATAATGTGCCTGTTGACAGAGGTAAGTGTGGAATGGAGGAGGAGCATGGAACAGCTAAGCATGACAGTAGGAAGCGAGCGGGAGAGAGTGGTACAGATCCTGACGGACCTGATGAAAAATAACCGGGAATTCCAGATCATGATCACGGTGCCGGCATCCGGCTCTCAGGACGCGGGGGAGGCTGCGGCGGCAAAGGGACAGGGAGAAACGCTGCGTTCCTATGCGGCGCACAATCTGGAGAAGGATGTCACCGATATGATCCACGAGATCGGCGTACCCGCCCATATCAAGGGTTATCAGTATCTCCGGGAGGCGATTCAGATGTCTGTCAACGATATGGATATGCTCGGCGCGATCACCAAGTCCCTGTATCCTACCATCGCCGCGAAATACCAGACCACGCCCAGCCGGGTGGAACGCGCCATCCGGCATGCCATCGAGGTGGCCTGGAACCGGGGCAGGATGGAGACGCTGGACGAACTGTTCGGATATACGATCAATACCGGAAAAGGGAAGCCGACCAACTCGGAGTTTATCGCGCTGATCGCGGATAAGATCCGGCTGCGCTATAAGGGATGAACGGCCGCGGCGATCGGGGATGAGCGGCCGCCGCAAAAAGTTCTTTCATTCAGCGGGAAAATAGTGTATAATGAAAAAACAGCAGGGAAACGGCTGTGATCGATACGCTGTGTTGCGGTTGTCTGAATGGGAGGATTGGCGGCATGAGGAACATTCTGTTTGTGGCATCGGAAGGGGTGCCGTTTATAAAAACAGGCGGTCTTGCGGACGTGGTTGGATCGCTGCCCAAATGCATTGATAAAGAATATTATGATGTCCGGGTCATTTTGCCGAAGTATAACTGTATGCACCAGAACCGGAAGGATATGCTTCACTACAGGGACCATTTCTATATGGAGTTTCACTGGAAGAACGAGTATGTGGGCATCCTGGAGGCCGAGTACGAGGGCATCAAATACTATTTTGTGGATAATGAGTACTATTTCAACGGGTTTAAGCCCTACTGCGACAATGCGCTTTTTGAGATTGAGAAATTCGCGTTTTTCTCCAAGGCTGCGCTGTCCATTCTGCCCGTGATCGGATTTCGGCCGGACATCATTCACTGTCACGACTGGCAGACCGGTCTGATCCCCGTTTATCTGCATGAGCGGTTTGCGGGCGGAGAGTTTTACCGCGGGATCAAGACTGTCATGACAATTCACAACCTGAAGTTCCAGGGCAGGTGGAATATCCGTGATGTGCAGGAGATCACGGGGCTGCCGGATTATTTTTTCACCTCGGATAAGCTGGAGGCATACCGGGACGCGAACCTGCTCAAGGGCGGTCTCGTCTATGCGGATGCCATCACCACGGTGAGCGAAACATATGCCCGGGAGATCCGGACCGAGTTTTACGGAGAGGGCCTGGACGGCCTGATGCGCGCCAGGGAGCATGACCTGCGCGGCATTGTCAACGGCATCGATTACGATGAGTTCAGCCCGGAGAAGGATACTTATATTGTCAACCCTT
Organism: uncultured Eisenbergiella sp.; assembly: GCA_947627215.1. Lineage (GTDB taxonomy): Bacteria > Bacillota > Clostridia > Lachnospirales > Lachnospiraceae > Gallintestinimicrobium. The sequence goes on along the minus strand of CANQVD010000019.1, from coordinate 2,839 downwards.
ACGATGCGGTGAATTTCCGCAAGGAGAAGATCAAAAATAAGCGTGCCCTGCAGGAAGAACTGGGCCTGGAGAGAAACGATAAGACCATGATGATCGGCATCGTTTCCCGCCTGACCGACCAGAAAGGCTTCGACCTGATCGCCTATGTGATGGATGAGCTCTGTCAGGACAACGTTCAGATTGTGGTGCTGGGTACCGGGGAAGAGCGCTATGAGAACATGTTCCGCCATTTCGCCTGGAAGTATGGCGGGAAGGTTTCCGCGCAGATCTATTATTCGGAGGAGCTGTCCCACAAGATCTACGCGTCCTGCGACGCGTTCCTGATGCCGTCCCTGTTCGAGCCCTGCGGCCTGAGCCAGTTGATGAGCCTGCGCTACGGCACGGTGCCCATCGTCCGGGAGACGGGCGGCCTGAAGGATACGGTGGAGCCCTACAATGAATATGAGGGCACCGGGACCGGATTTTCCTTCTGCAATTACAACGCGCATGAGATGCTCTCCACCATCCGCTATGCGGAGAAGATCTATTATGACCGCAAGCGCGAATGGAACAAGATCGTGGACCGCGCCATGGCGGCGGATTTTTCCTGGCATGTTTCCGCCCGGAAGTATCAGGAGATGTACGACTGGCTGATCGGAAGATAGGACGGACATTCCCGGATGCGCCGGAATGCGCGCATCCGCCGGGAAGGGCAGCAGCGCTTCGGACGCGTCCGGAACCGGAAAATATAACAGAAAAGAAGGCTTTTGCTGCACCGGGATCCCGCAGGGGATTCCGGTGTATATTTTTGCGCGGAAATGGGAATAATCGGGCTGACGGGCCCGGCCGCTCCGATCTTATCTGCGGCAAAAAGCGCGGACCGGGCCGTTCGGGAGGTAGATCATGAGAGCGGAAAAAAAGTGGATCTGCGCGATCGCGGTGCTCGCCATCGCCGCCGCGCTTCTGTCGGCGATCCTGGTATGCAGGAATATGGAGTCCGGCGGAGAAGGAACCCCACGGGACGGCGGGAGCTCTGAGCTGGGCGGGCTGCCCGGCACGGCGGATGGGGGAACGCCGGAAAACGGTGCGGGGCTGTCCGGGAGCGGGAAAAACGGCGTGGGGTTGTCCGGAGGCGGCGGGGCAGGAGAACCGTACGGGAACGGCGGTGCAACCGGAGACCCGGCCGGAAACGGTGCGGGGACGGCCGCGGATGGAAGCAGAACAGGGATGACAGCGGGCGGCACCGGTACGGGAACAGCAGCAGGCGGTACCGGGGAAGCGGGGGCGAGCGGCGCGGACGGGAGCGGGACGGAGCAGGCTGCGGTCCCGCCGGCGGGACTGACGGTTTCGGGAAGCGCGCTGCGGGGAAATGCCGTGGCGTCGGGAACGGTTCCGGGCGGGACAGCCGGCCGGAGCGCGGAACAGTCCGGCGGCGGGACCGCAGGGCAGTCCGGCGGCACGGGCACGGATCAACTGGCGGGCGGCGGGACCGGAGATCTGACCTATGTGATCAGCCGGCTGGAACGGCAGTATGAGGCCGAGGACCGGACGGCCATTTTTCGGGTGAAAATATCCTATCCGGTATTTTACGGATCCCAGGCGGGCATTCCGGATATCAACGGCTTTTTTGAGGCGTGGGCGCAGAGCAGGCTCGAGGAGTGCGAGACCGGCGAAGATTCTACGAGGCAGACGGCCCTGGAGGTATACCGGGAGAGCCGGGACAGCGGATGGCGCAGTCCCTGGAGCGAAAATTACGAGGTGCGCGATGTGACCGCGTGGGATGGCTATGTCAGCGTGCTGACGGATGCCTGTCTGGACGGGGGCGGCGATTCCGGGATTCCCTACCGGGAGGCATGGGTGTTCCGGCTTTCGGACGGGCAGCAGGCGGGGCTTTCCGAGATCACGCAGAGGGAGAGAGCCGAGTGGGAACCGCTCTTGCGGGCCCGGTTCGGGGATCTGGTGAGAGAGGACGGACAGGGACGTTTTTATGCGGACGCGGCGGAAAAGCTGGCCGGATATGATATGGGGAAGGCAGGCTATTATTTCACGGAGGCCGGCATCGCATTCTACCTGCCGCCCTATGAGGTCGCGCCCTATGCGGCCGGTTATGTGGAAACGGTGATTCCTTACGGGGAGATCGCGGGATGAGCCGCGGCGGGCCCATGCGGCGTTGTTTTCCGAAGCTTTTCCGTATAAAAACGGGGCGGCGGGCTCATACTGTAAGCGTGACCCAATCGGAAACGGAAACGGCCGCCGGACGGCTGGGGCTTCCCCAAAGCGTGCGGACGGCCAGAAAAGGAGGCAAAGCATGGCAAATTTATCCGAACTGGAGCTGCAGAATCTGCGCCATCTGATCGGCGGTTACGACACCACGCACTGCAAAATGCAGGAGTATGCGGACTGCGCGAAGGATGAGACCATCCGGCAGTTCTTTGAAAAAGGGGCGAAATCCGCGATGGAGAACAAGCAGACCCTGATGAAGTTTTTACAGTGAGCCGGGAAGGCAGAATGGAGGCCGCAGATGTTTGAAGATAAGACAATGGTGGCGGATACGCTGGCCGGGATCAACGGCGAGCTCGTCCGCTTCGGCGAGATGATCCCGCAGACGGAAAATAAGGAGCTCAAGGCCACGCTGAAGCAGTTCCGCAATGCGTGTGAGCAGTCCCAGGAGGAGCTGTATCAGATCGCCCGGGAAAAATCCTACTACGTGCCCGCCGCGAAAGCGACGCAGACGGAAGTGGATCATGTGAAGAGCCTGTTTTCGGGAAACACGAAATAAGGCCGGAAACCTGAACCGTCCCGCCGGGCAGCAGACGCTCCGGGCCGTGTCCCGGGCGGCAGGAACGCGCAGGGGGACCGT
>CANQVD010000018.1 GCA_947627215.1 uncultured Eisenbergiella sp. | reverse complement strand
CGCTTGAATAAGCAAAATCTCTTTGCTATAATTAGCGTATAAAAAGGTGGTGTTAGCTTGTTAATCGAAGAATTGATTGAATTAGCAAACAGAATATGCAAACAGAAAGCCGAAGAGCAAACAACAGAACTGAAATCCGCACAGACAGGCTGCCCTAAGAGGCTATATGATACGCTGTCGAGCTTTTCCAACCAGGACAGTGGCGGCATTCTTGTGTTCGGTATTGATAAGAATGCAGCCTTTCAGGTCGTCGACGTGTATGACCCGCAGGATCTGCAGAAGAAAATAACGGAACAGTGTCTGCAGATGGAGCCCCCGGTTCGTGCCGTATTCACCCTGGCAGAATATCAGGGGAAGACAATTTGCGCTGCGGAGATTCCGGCACTCGACATTGCGGAACGGCCCTGCTACTATCGTGGTGCGGGGCGCACTAGGGGATCTTACATTCGTGTCGGGGATGCGGATTTGCCGATGACGGACTACGAGCTATACAGTTATGAAGCGTTCCGTAAGCATTTGCATGATGATGAACGGCCCGTTGAGCGGGCGACGCTGCAGCTAATGGACATGGAAAAGATCAACGGCTATATTGAAAAAATGCGTGTGGACCGACCCGGATTTTCCAGACTGACGCAGGAGCAAGCCATGGAGATGCTGAATATTACAAGAAACGGTGTTCCTACCCTGGCAGCAGTTCTGAATTTTTGCCTTTATCCGCAGGGCTTCTTCCCACAACTTGGTATTACGGCAATCGTTGTGCCTGGCACGGAGATCGGCGATGTAGATCAGGATTCCGCACGGTTTATCGACAACAAACGAATCAGCGGAACCATTGCGGAAATGATGGAGGAAGCGCTGAATTTCTGCCGTCGGAATATGAAGGTCAAAACCATTATCAGCAAGGAAACCGGCGTCCGCACGGATAAAACGGAATATCCTGTAGATGCCCTCCGCGAAGCGATTCTCAATGCCGTTATTCACCGCGACTATAGCATTCATACGGAGGGAACTCCGGTTCAAATTGACTTTTTTACGGACCGTGTTGAAATTCACAGTCCCGGAAGTCTGTACGGTCGGATGAGTATTGAACAGTTAGGTATCGCAAAACCGGGTCTTCGGAATCCTGCGCTGGCCGCCATGGCAGAAACGTTGACCGAAGCAGAGCACTGCTACTCGGGCATTCCCACCATGCGCAATGCGATGAAAGAATATGGCTTGCCGGAACCGAGATTTGAAAACCGCAGAAATGAGTTTGTGGTAACGCTTTATAATAAAGCGGAAGCAGAGAAGGAGGCGGTAAATACTGAGCCGGTCGGAGATCTGTTGGCGTTCTGCCATGAGCCGAAAACACGGCAGGAGATTGCGGAATTTTTGGGCGTGAAAACCGTGTTTTATGTGATGCAGCATTATGTTCAGCCTTTGCTTGCTGCCGAAAAGCTTGCAATGACCATACCGGAGAAGCCAAAAAGCAGAAACCAAAAGTATTATACGGTTCGATAGGCAAACAAGTGGAGCAAACCTGTTATGAGATATGAAACGCAGATCAACGGAATCAAAAGCAGCGTATACTTCAGCGACGAGAATATTTCAGAGCTGTTCCTTCCGCTGCTTCGGAGACTTTTGCGTCTGAAGGAGGAGAAGGGCAGGCGGGTTCTGATGTTTCTGGCGGCGCCCCCCGGAGCGGGAAAGAGCACGCTTTTAAGTTTCCTTCGATATTTGGCGGAGCAAAACGGGGACTGTACGCCCCTTACCGTCATCGGCATGGACGGGTTTCACCGTTATCAGGAGTATCTTCTGACCCACACGACGGTCCGCGGCGGGGAGGTGATCCCCATGGTAAAGGTGAAGGGCGCGCCGGAGACCTTCGATCTGGAACGCCTGAAGGAGCGGATCAGGCGCGCGGCGGCGGGAGAGGTGTGCGGCTGGCCGGAATATGACCGCCTGCTTCACAACCCGCGGGAGGATGCGGTCAGGATCGAAGGGGATCTGGTCCTCCTGGAGGGCAATTACCTGCTCCTGGACCGGCCGGGCTGGCGGGATCTGAAGGCCTATGCGGATTATACGGTCAGGCTGGAAGCGGACGAGGATTTTCTGCGCAGACGCCTGATCGACCGGAGGATCCGGACCGGCGTGGATCCGGGAGAAGCGGCCCGTTTTGTCGATTACAGCGATATGGCGAATGTGCGGATCTGTCTGCGGGAGTCGGCGGAGGCGGATCTCACATGGCGGGTGGATGAGGGCGGCTTTTCCTGTGCCGGGGGCAGCAGGTGAGCAGCGGCCTGAATCCTACAGAAGCCCGAAATACCGGTCATGGGCTTCCTGATATTCCCGGTTGAACTCTTCATTCCGTCCGGAGTGCAGTCTGGAAATGTAGTCGTGAACCTCGTGCCGCAGCTCCGGGGTTGCTCTGGCGATGGTAGCCACGCCGATGTTGGAGCAGATGTCGGAGATGCGCTCCACCTCCGTCAGCAGATTCATGAATTCCGTGCCCGTCAGCACCGAGCAGGCGCCGGTGCGCAGCCGTTCCAGATGGTTCTCCTTCAGAGCGTTTACCATATCGTCTACCACTTCTTCCAGAGGCTCGATATGTCTCGCGGCCTCCACGTCCCGTTTCCGGAAGGTCTGTCCGGCATGGTCCAGGATGTTGTCGATCAGTTCCCGGATCACGTTCAGCTCCGCCAGCGCCATCTGGGAAAAGGAAACCTGATTTTCATGGAGCGCGGACGCGATTTCCGCGATGTTGGTGGAGTGGTCGCTCAGACGCTCAAATTCCGTAACCACGGAAAAATAGTGGTTCATGATCTCCATATGATAGGGGGCCGTGAGATGTGCGGAGAGCTGAATCAGATAATTGCTGATCCGGTCCGCCAGTGTGTCCACATAATCCTCATCCTTCAGGATCAGGTCCACGGTTTTCTGATCATATTGGGAAAGCACATCAAAGGAACGGGAGATGTTCGTCCGGGCGGTCTGAAACATGACCAGCAGCGCGTCATAGCAGCGGCCGAAAGCCAGGGCCGGCGTGTTGAAAAAAACGGGGCTTAAGGCGTCCAGCAGCTCGTCGTGTCCTTCGGCGGCGGCCGGTTCATCCTTTACCAGCCGGCGGCTCTGTTTTTCATACAGGTTCAGCAGGGGGAACAGCAGGATCGCGCAGGACAGGTTGAAGATCGTGTTGGTGTTGGCGATGCCGCCGGAGTGGATCACCCGGCTCCAGAGCCCGTCCAGCAGTCCCATTTTGTGGACGACGGTGACGACGGTCAGGATCGCCACGGTTTCGCTTAAGTTGAACAGGATATTGACGATGCCCACCCGTTTGGCGTCGGGCCTGGCGCCGATGTTGCAGACGATGGCGGTGGTGACGCAGTCTCCCAGGTAGATGCCCACCAGCACGGCATAGATCGCGCCGAAGGTCAGTTGGCCGGACGTGGAAAAGGCCTGCAGAATGCCGATGGTGGCGGAAGAGCTCTGCAGGACGAAGGCTACGCCCGCGCCGATGAGATAGCCAAGCACGGGATTTTTTCCCAGGTTGGAGAAAAGCCGTTCGATGATGCCGCTTTCCGTCAGCGTGCTCACCGCGCCGGTCATGTTCAGAAGGCCGGAAAACAGGATGCCGAAGCCGATGATGATCTGCCCCACCTTTCCGGAGTTTTCGGATTTCATGCTCATGATAATGATGATGCCGGCGATCAGGGCCAGCGGGGCCAGGGTGGAGGGCCTGAAAAACTGCAGAAAAGAGGTGCCGGAGGCATCCAGGTCCAGCAGACGGATGATCTGCCCGGTGACGGTGGTGCCCACGTTGGCGCCGATGATGATGCCCAGGGACTGGTGCAGGGAAATGATGCCCGCTCCCACCAGACCGGAGGTGATGACGATGGTAGCCGTGGAGGACTGGATGACCGCCGTCATCAAAAGTCCCAGCAGAAACGCCTTGACCGGCGTATTGGTGAGCTTTTCCAGCGCCGTTTTCAAGGGGCCGGAGGAGCTTTCCTTCAGGCCGTCGCCCATGATGCGCATGCCGAAGAGGAACATGGCCAGACCGCCCAGCAGCGTGATCAGATTAAAAATATTCATATGGTTCACCTTTGTAATGACTTTCCGCCAATGCGGAAGCTGACCGGTCACACCGGGAGGTGTGGAGGCCGAAGTTCAGGGCCGTCTGCGGGCCTCCTGTAAAACAGGGCTCGTACTTATCGCCGCGAAAGGCACCGCAACATATTTTACAGGAACTTTTCGCATTTTTCCACTATTTTTTCCGTTTCCGGCGGGAAAGATACAATTTTGGTCGAAAATGAAGATTTCGGACCGATAATCGGTTGTCACTGATTTCGGAAGATGGTAAACTTCATAAAAGGGGGAAATATACGATAAACAGGAGAGAAAACGGTATGGAAGGAAGCGGCAGGCCGGAGGGAAAGACAGTTTATACGGTACTGGACGATCTGCCCTACGGAGAACTGAGCCAGAAGGAGATGTCCGGGCGCGTGGAGCGGATCCGGATCCCGGAGGGCGTGTCCCCGAAGAGACTGTATCGGGATATCGTGCTGATCGCCTGGCCCAGCCTGGTGGAGATGGTGCTGACCCAGTTGACCAGCATAGCGGATCAGATCATGGTGGGCCATCTGCCCGGACAGGAGGGCATCACGGCGCTGGCCGCGGTAGGGCTGGCGGCGCAGCCCAAATTTTTGCTGATGACCATGATCCAGGCGATGAACGTGGGCGCGACGGCCATGATCGCCCGGTTTCGGGGACAGCAGAACCGGGACAAGTCCAATCTGGTCTTCAAACACGCGCTGATCCTCAACTGCGTCATGTCGCTTTTGTTCATGGCGCTGGGCCTTGTTTTCAGCGAGGAACTGATCCGCTTCATGGGCGGAACGGGCATCAGCGAGGAAACGCTGGCGCTGGGCGTCACCTATCTGAACATTCAGCTCTACGGATTTCTGCCGCTGTGTCTGGGCATCACCGTGACCGCGGCGCTGCGGGGCATCGGGGATACCAGGACGCCCATGATCTACAACACGGTCGCCAATGTCGTCAACCTGATCTTCAACTATATCATGATCTACGGCCATTTCGGCGTGCCCAAGATGGGGGTGGCGGGCGCTTCCCTGGCCACGATCATCGGCCAGACCACGGCGTTTTTTATCGCCATGTGGGTGGCCTTCGGGAAGAAGCATTATGTCTATGTGGACCTTCGGGAGAAATTCGCGTTTGACCGGGACCTGATGGGGCGTGTGGTCAGCATCGGCATCCCGTCCATGGTGGAGCAGCTTTTCATGCGCGCCGGCATCATCATCTATACCAGACAGGTCACCGGGCTGGGCGATACCATCTACGCCACCCATCAGGTCTGCATGAGCATTCAGGCCATGAGCTTCATGATGGGGCAGGCCTTCGCCAATGCGGCCACCACGCTCATGGGACAGTCCATCGGGAAGCGGCGGTACGATATGTCCGCCGTCTACATGCGCCTGACCCGAAATGTGGGAATCGCCGCTTCCTTTGTGCTGATGTTTTTGATGATCTGTTTCAACCGGCAGATCATCAGCCTGTTCAAGAATTCCGAGGAGATCATCGCCCTGGGCGCGCCCATCCTGGTGCTGCTGGCCTTCAGCCAGCCCTTTCAGGCCGATCAGTTCATTGTCTCGGGCGGCCTGCGGGGCGCGGGGGATACCCGCTTCGCGGCGGTGGTGACGGCGGTCACCGTGCTGGGCCTGCGGACCGTTCTCTGTATCCTGCTGGTCAGCGTATTCCATTTCGGCCTCTGGGGCGCCTGGATCGCGCTGGTGGCCGACCAGTGTACGCGCACCCTCCTGATGGGGCTGCGGTATCATTCCGGAAAATGGAAGCAGCTCAGCGCCAGGCATACGATCCACGCGCGGGAGGCGTGATCCGCGCCGCCGGTTCCATTTCAGAAATCCGCAGGCAGGCTCTTCCTTCCCCACCTTCCGGATCGGTAAAACAGCAGGGAGAGGACCGCTCCGATGCTCCACCCCACGGGCCATGCGCACCAGATCCCCGTGGCGCCCAGCACCGTTTCGGACAGAATGACCGCCAGAACGACCCGGAGGATCAGATCGGAAAAGGTGGCGATCATGAACTGCTTCATCATGCCTGCACCGCGCAGGACGCCGTCAGCCGCCAGCTTCGCGGAGACGATGAAATAAAAGGGAGAGAGGATCCGCAGAAAGGCGACGCCGGTGCGGATGGCCCCGGCGGTGGGCTGATCGATGAAAAAGCGGAGCAGACGAGCGCCGCCGAAGCAGTACAGCAGACAGACCGGCAGGCACAGGAGCCAGACCAGTTTGAGCCCGCTGAAAAAGCCGGCCCGGATGCGGGAAAGCTTTCCGGCTCCGAGGTTCTGGGCCGTATAGTTGGAGATGCCGTTCCCCAGCGTCGTCAGAGAGGTGATCATGAGGTTGTTCAGCTTCACCGCGGCGGAATAGCCTGCCATTACCGAGGGACCGAAGCCGTTGATGACGCCCTGGATAATGATATTTCCCGCCGAAATGAAGCTCTGCTGCAGAATGCTGGGCACAGCGATCATGACGAACTTTTTCAGGAGCGGGACGGAAAAGAAGGGAACCGCGCCCTTGGTCCGGAAGGTTCTCAGGCGGCGCAGCACCGCCGTCACGGCCAGCGCACAACTGACGCCCTGGCACAGGAAGGTCGCCCACGCGACACCGGCCACGCCCATGTGAAAGCATTTGACGAACAGGATGTCGGCCGCGATATTGGCGGTGGAGGAAACGGCCAGAAAGAGGAACGGCGTTTTCGAGTCCCCGCACGCCGAGAAGATCCCGGTGGCGATGTTGTAAAAGAATACGAACGGCAGTCCCCAGATATAGATATCCAGATACCGCTTCGAGTCCGCGAAGATCCCGCCGGGGGTCCGGATGAGTTCCAGGAGCGAGCCGCAGCAGACGATGCCGGTCAGCATCAGGACGGCGCAGAGGAGGGCGCTGGAGAGGGATGCCGTATAGACGGCGGTCTTCAGCCTCCCGTATTCCTTCGCGCCGAAATACTGCGATACGGTGACGGAGCAGCCGATGTTGCAGCCAAACGCGAAGGCGAGGAAGATCAGGGTGATCTCATAGCTGTTCCCCACCGCGGCCAGCGCGTTTTCTCCGATGAATCTTCCCGCGACCCAACTGTCCGCGATATTGTAGAGCTGCTGGAACAGAATGCTTCCGAAGAGCGGTAGACAGAATCGCCACAGCACGGTTTCCGGCTTCCCGGTGGTCAGATCTTGGATCATAAGGATAGGGTCTCTCTTTCCAAAGCCTGGAAGCGGGCGCAGGGATATGTCCGCTCTTGCTTTTTCTTACCGCACCTACTATAATAGCCTTTGTGCCATGTGTAAAATGCGGATTTGATATCCGATACATATGAATTTGATATGGAACGGCGGAAAAAGCGTGAATATCAGCTACGACCATTATAAGATCTTTTATTATGTTGCAAAATGCCGGAGCATTACGCAGGCGGCTTCCGTCCTGCACAACAATCAGCCGAATATCACCCGTGCAGTCAAGAATCTGGAAAAGGAATTGGGCTGTCCCCTGTTTTTTCGATCGCGGCACGGCGTTCTGCTGACGCCGGAAGGGGAGAAGCTCTATGAGCATATCCGTATTGCCTTCGCCCACATCCAGGCAGGGGAGGAGGAGATGGCCTCCGTGCGTACGCTGCAGCAGGGAACGGTCTCCATCGGGGCCAGCGAGATCGCGGTATACTGCTTTCTTCTGCCGGTCCTGGCGGAGTATCACAGGCTTTATCCGGGAATCCACATCCGGCTGCACAACTACACGACGCCGCAGGCCGTTTCCGCGCTGAAGAACGGGCTGGTGGATCTGGCGGTCGTAACGACGCAGGCGGAAGGCTTTTCGGAGCTGTCATGCGTCACATTGAAGGAGATCCCCGAGATCGCGGTGTGCGGGAGGGCGTATGCGGAGTTGACAAAGCGCACGCTGTCCCTGGCAGAGTTGGCAACTTATCCGCTGGTTTGCCTGGGCGAACAGACGATGACCTACGGGTTCTATGCTGGGCTGTTCCTGAAAAAGGATCTGCTCTTCGCGCCCAGCGTGGAGGCTGCGACCATCGATCAGATCCTGCTTCTGGTGGAAAACGATCTGGGGATCGGCTTCATCCCGGAGGATCTGCTGAAGGTCACGGGGAAGGAAGGCTCCGTCTGCACCCTGCATCTGGAGGAACCGCTTCCCTCTAGGAAAATATGCTCCGTCAGGCACCCGGATTTTTCCCTCAGCGCGGCGGCCGGAAGGCTGGAGAAAATGCTGCGCCAGGCCGGAGCAGGTTCGGCGTGAGAGGGCTCGGCGGGCGAAGCGCACAGGAAATGGAAACCATATTTTTTAATGAGACAAGGAGGACAAAAAATGAGCGAAGTATTGAAGACAATCGAAAAGCGCAGTTCCACCCGCGGCTACACGGCGGAGAAGCTCACGAAGGAGGAAATGGAGTGCCTGCTGCGCGCGGGCCTGCAGGCGCCCACCGCGGCCAACCGGCAGGAGATCCACATCACCGTGCTGGACGGGGACCATCCGCTGCTGGCGGAGCTGGAGGCGGAGAAGAATGCCCAGCGCGGGCTTTCCGATCTCCCGCACAACTTTTACTACGAAGCGCCCACGGTGATGATCTTAAGCGGGGACGCGGGCTTTGGCTGGAGCGCCCTGGACGCGGGCATCGCGGTGGAGAACATTGCGCTGGCGGCGGAAGGACTGGGGTTGGGCAGCCTGATCATCGGCTGTGTGAAGGACGCTATGCTGGGAGAGAAGAAGGAGTATTTCGCGAAAGCGTTCCGGTTCCCGGAGGGGTATGAATACGAGATCGCCATCGCCCTGGGACATAAGGCGGTGGAAAAGACGCCGCACGAATACGACATGGAGAAGAACGTTTCGTTCCTCTGAAGGCTACGCACGGCCGGGGAATGCTGGAATAAAAAGATTGTAAGTGACAGGGAAATGAAGTAAAATATTCCCGAACTCTTTTTTCGGAACGGACAGGAAGTCTGAGGGGGGCGCCTTTCGGGAGGATACGGAATGGGAATCGGAGAGATGATATTGTCGCTGGCCGGTGGCCTGGGCCTGTTTTTGCTGGGCATGCGGATGATGAGCGACAGCATTGAAAAGGCCGCCGGTGACAGGCTGCGGGGCATCCTGGAGATGTTCACGAAAAACCGTCTGATGGGCATGCTGGTGGGCGTGGTGTTCACCGCCATCATTCAGTCCTCCTCGGCCTGCACGGTCATGGTGGTCAGCTTCGTAAACTCCGGCCTGATGAATCTGTATCAGGCGGCGGGCGTGATCCTGGGGGCCAATATCGGTACCACCGTCACCTCACAGCTGGTCGCCTTCAACCTTTCCGAATGGGCGCCGGTCTTTCTGTTGGCCGGCGTGGTGGCCGTCATGTTCGCGAAGAAGCAGATCGTTGTGAAGCTGGGCAACGTTGTGCTGGGCTTCGGCGTTCTGTTCATGGGGCTGTCCGGCATGTCCTCCGCCATGTCCGGGATGCGGGATATGCCTCAGATCGTATCCCTTCTGCATTCCCTGACGAATCCGCTTCTGGCCATCGTGGTGGGGACCCTGCTCACCGCCGTCATCCAGAGCTCGTCTGTGACCGTCAGCATCGTGCTGCTGATGGCGAATCAGGGCCTTCTGGAGCTCCCGATCTGTCTGTTCATCATTCTGGGCTGCAACATCGGCGCCTGCAGCTCGGCACTGCTGGCATCCATGACCGGTAAAAAGGACGCCAAGCGTGCGGCTTTGATCCATTTTCTGTTCAATGTGATCGGCACGGTCATCATGTCGGTCATTTTCCTTGTTGCCATGCGGTATGTGCTGGCGTTTCTGGGCGCGCTTTCCGGAGAAAACCCGGGCCGTTTCGTGGCCAACGCCCATACCTGCATCAAGATCTTTCAGGTCATCCTGCTGTTCCCGTTTTCCGGCTGGCTGGTGCGCCTTACCTATCTGTTGGTGCCCGGCGATGAGCAGAAGTTCAACTATCACGAAAGCTATGCCCTGCAGTACATCGGTGATAAGGTGGTGTTCAATCCGGCCACGGCCGTGGTGGAGGCGGTCAACGAGCTGCAGCGCATGGCGGAGCTGGCCAGCGAGAACCTGAACCGGGCCATGAACGCGCTGGTGACGCTGGATGAGGAGGACATTCAGGAGGTCTATAAGGTAGAGGAAAATATCAATTTCCTGAATCACGCCATCACCAATTATCTGGTCAAGATCAACCAGTCCACCCTGCCCATCGAGGACTTAAAGAGCCTGGGCGCGCTGTTCCATGTGGTGAACGATATCGAGCGGATCGGTGACCACGCAGAGAACATCGCGGACGCGGCCAGACGCCGTCTGGAGACCGGCGCGGTCTTTTCCAAATCCGCGCTGCGGGAGCTGGGCCAGATGATGGATATGGTCAACGATATTATCCGGTATTCGGTGGAGATGTTCGTCACCCGTTCGGAAGAGCATATGGCGGATGTGCAGCGTCTGGAGGATGCCATCGATGAGAAAGAAAGGGAACTGCAGGAGCGCCATTTGAAGCGCCTTACGAAGAAAAAATGCACGCCGGTCGCCGGGATGCTTTATTCCGATCTGATTTCCGGACTGGAGCGGGTGGCGGATCACGCCACCAATATCGCTTTCGCCATTCAGGACAGCAGGCAGTGAGAGCGGCGCCCTGACGGGAAGATCGGCGGGCTGCAGAGCAGCCGCGCAAGCGGCCGGGACATGGAAGAAGGAGGGACAATGCGGTGAGCGCTGTCAGAGAAATGTGGAGCGTGAGCGCCGAAGAGGCGCTGGAGCTGCTGCGGGAGGGCAACCGCCGGTATCTGGAGACGGAGGCCGGGATCGGAGATGTTTCCCAGAGTGTCCGGAAGGAGACCTTTGAAAACGGTCAGCATCCTTACGCGATCATCGTCACCTGTTCCGATTCCAGGGTCATTCCGGAGGCCATTTTTTCGGCGGGGGTGGGCGATCTGTTCGTCATCCGCATTGCGGGCAACGTCATCGACGATCATCAGTTGGGCAGCATCGAATATGCGGCGGAGCACTTGGGCTGTGAGCTCATCGTGGTGTTGGGGCATACGCACTGCGGCGCGGTGGACGCGGCGCTTAATCACGATCCGGATGGGTACATCAAATTCATCACCGACGAGATCCGCAGGGCCGTCGGGGAGGAAAAGGATCCCCTGCGTGCCTGTTGCCTGAATGTGGCCCACAGCGTCCGCAGGATCGAGGAAAGCCTCGGCATCCGTCGGATCGAGGCGGAGAAAGGGCTGCGCGTGGTGGGCGGGCTCTATCATATCGAGGACGGAAGAGCGGAGCTGGAGATTTTGCCATAAAAGATTGACAGACGACTGGACTTAGCGGTTCAGAACTGACAGAGAAAAACGAAAACTGTTGCCTGGCCTGAGGATCATCTGATTCTGGCGGCAGCAGTTTTTGCTTTTCATAAGAGTATCAAAACGAATCTCTATTGGTGGTATATTTTGTAAATATCGAATTCATTGTGTTCAATCCCGTAATGTCCGACAGGCTCCATGACGAGACCATATGCCTCCAGAATGCCAGGATCCATCTGGGGCTGGTTGGCGGTATAAAAGAACCAGACAGTACCAAAATCTCCTCCCCAGTCAAAATCGGTTATATAGGCCTGAGAATATTCCGGAAACTGAACATCATAAATAAAATCGAAGGTTTTCCAATTATATACGATGGAATCGGATGGCCCGAAATTTGCCTCCAATAACGCTTCCGTTTCCGGCAGGAGCGTGCTTTTGTATTCCTGAATAAAACTTTCCCGATACTGAAATATTCCTACGAGAATCAAAAATAAGCCGATCACCAGCTTTATTTTCCTGTTTAAATGACGCACAGAGATTCCGACAAAAACAGCCAGCAGGCCCAGTGATGGAAGAATGTACTGATCTCTGTAAATCGGCGTGGAATTTACGGAAATGATAACGCCTGCGAGCATGGTCGCGGTGGGAACCAGCATACACAGCAATGCGTAGATTTTAGGGGGAGTGGCTTTTTGAGAGATAGCGATCGTATTATGTATACTGAGAAATTTCAGGAGGATTAAGAATAAGAAGACTGTTCCGGAAATGATTTCCAGTTCAAATGTCCAGATAAAATATCCCCATACAGAATTTGCGTCCACCTCCGGAATCCAGTAGCCGCTGTTTACACGCGTAACCTGATCGATGAAATAGGGAAACCACGGAAGATACGATAAAATCATGCCGGCTGCCATAGTACACCACATGAAGAGCGATTTACGGGCTTTTATCAGAATGGCGATAAAAAGGAATCCTTCAATCATAATAATTGGAACAAAAGCAAAATAATGGGTATAGGCAGCGACGACACCGCATATACCCGTCAGCAGAAAGGATTGCCAGCGGCCACCCATAAAAGCATCATATGCGTAGATCCCGCAGAGTGTGACCGCCATCAGGGCAAGGGAGTACATGCGTATCTGTACGGAAAACTCCATGGTACAGGGGATACATGCCAAAAACAGAGCATAGAACAGGGCCGCGTCATTGCCGAAGCGTTTTTGGATTGCGCCGGCGCCCCAGAATAAAACCGCGGACATGGGGAGAAGAGAGGCCGTTTTCATTGAGATCAAAGATTTCCCGAAAATCTTGCACCACACTTTTAAATATATATAATAGAGGGGAGGATGAACATCAGCAGCAGTACCCGCTATGATTCCGCCCAAGTTTTTTTGAGTAACTGAATCGTAAACGCTTCATCCGTCCATATATTGTGACTGAACAAAAGGGAAGCGTACAATATGGTAAAAATAAAGCAGATTCCGTATATGACGGTATTCAGAATGACTTTTGAGGAACGCTTCAGGGAATTTTCGTGTGTGCTCATCGTTTCCCAACTCCTTGGCAGATTATGTTATTGAGACGAAGAAAAGCTAATGATATTATAGCATTTTTATTCAACGATTCAACAGAATTCTGATCAGAATGATGGATTTTGCGGGTTATCCGGATGAATCCAAGGCTGCGGACGAACGGACGGGAATATATGATATGTTTTTTTTCGTGAAATAGTGGTTGTACAGTCGTGTTGACTTTGTTATAATGGCTTTACTCATGAACCGCGAGGCCGCCGGCTTCCTGCGGCGGGAAAGGTCAAAAAGGAGGTACAAATGGACAAATTACGAATCGGCATCATCGGCTACGGCAATATGGGGACTTCCCATGTGAGGAATGTGATGGAGGGCAAAGTGCCGGCGATGAAAGTGGGAGCGGTCTGCGATATATCCCCTGCCAGACGGGAGGCGCTGCGGAGCGTTTACCCGCAGATTCCGGTGTTCGATCATGCCGCGGCGCTGTTTGAGAGCGGACTGTGCGACGTAGTTCTCATCGCTGTTTATCACTATGATCATCCGTCTCTTGCGATAGAGGCGTTCCGCCATGGGCTTCATGTGATTACGGAGAAGCCCGCGGGCGTTTATACGCGTCAGGTCAGGGAGATGAACGAGGCTGCGGCCGCTTCCGGAAAGCTGTTCGGCATTATGTATAATCAGAGAACGAATCCTGTTTACCAGAAGGTCCGGGACATGGTCGCCCGTGGGGAGCTCGGACATATCAAAAGGATCACCTGGATCATCACAGACTGGTATCGGCCCCAGGCGTATCATGACAGCAGTACCTGGCGTTCTGCCTGGAAGACCGAGGGCGGCGGCGCGCTGATCAATCAGAATCCGCATCAGCTCGATCTGTGGCAGTGGATGTTCGGAATGCCGGATCGGATCTTCGCCAGGGCGTATTTCGGGAAATATTATAATATCGAAGTGGAAGACGATGTGATGGCGTTCATGGAATATGACAGCGGGACCACCGGAGAGTATATTACGTCCACCGGAGAAGCGCCCGGCACGAACCGCCTGGAGATCGCCTGCGATATGGGCAGAGTGGTGGTTGAAAACGGACAGATCCTGTTCCGCCGCAACGTGATATCGGAGCGGGAGTTCAACAGGACCAATACGGTGCCGTTCGCCTCGCCCGAATGCTGGAACTGTACGGTCCCCGTGGACGGCTCCGGCGGCGCGCAGCATGTGGGTATCCTGAACAATTTCGCTTCCGCTGTTTTGAACGGAACGAAGCTTCTGGCGCCCGGGGAAGAGGGCATAAACGGACTGACGATCTCCAATTCGATCCATCTGAGCGCCTGGACAGGAGAGACCGTGGATGTGAAGAACTTCCCGGATGATCGTTTCTACGCGCTTTTGCAGGAGAAGATCAGAAATTCCACCGTGGTGAAGAAGGAAGCCCAGATCTATGCGGACACCAGCGGGACATATATTTGAGTGACGACAGAAAATGTTAATAAAAACTTGATATAAGTAAACATATATGTTATTATATGATAACTAAACTATATGATATTTTCTATGGTATGGAAACCGGTTATCGTCAATCAGGTTAAGATCTTTAGGTCAGGTGCGTAAGCAGGGGGCTGCGGGGTGCGCACCGAAGGGGGCTCTGCATTGCATATCAGGAACATCTATATCGTACATCATTCCCACACGGACATCGGCTATACAGACCTGCAGGAGCAGGTGATCTACAATCAGGTCCAGAACATCCGGAACGTGACGGCTCTGCTGAGGGCGGCCGTTTCGGACGGAGGGCCGGAAAAGCATTTCAAATGGAACTGCGAGACGCTTTTCTGCGTGGAAAAATTTTTGGAACAGGCGGATGATGCGGAACGGGCGGATTTTTTCTCGCTGGTGAAGCGGGGGAGGATCGGCATTTCCGCCAGCTATCTGAATTTCTGCGATCTGGCGGACTGCGGGATCCTGGGGCGGAAGACGGCGGGGCTTCTGGCGCGCTTCGCGCAGGAGGGCATCGCCGTGAAGTGCGCCATGAACGCGGATATCAACGGAATTTCTCTGGGAGCCCGGGACGTGCTTTTGGATAACGGCGTGGAGTTTTTGTATACCAACATCCATACCCATCACGGGATGTATCCGCTGTATCAGAATCAGAAACCGTTTTTCTGGGAAAGGGAAAACGGGGACCGGCTTCTGGTCTGGAACGGGGAGCACTACAATCTCGGGAACGCTCTGGGCATCGTGTTCAACCGGTACGACAACTCCATGACGGAGCGGTATTTCGGCGAAAACGGGAAGGGCAGTCCCCTGGAGAGCCTGTATCGAAATCTCTGCGCCAGCGTGGAGGAATATGAGCAGAGCGGCTATCCGTATGATTTTTATATCACCAGCGTCAGCGGCGTCTTTTCCGACAACGCTCCGGCGAATCCGGGGATCGCGCATACGGTCCGGGCGTTCAATGAGGCGTATGGGGATCATTTGCGCCTGCGGATGGTGACGCTGCAGGAGCTGTACGACCTGATCCGGCAGAAGACCGCGGACGCGCCAGTGTACCGGGGCGCGATGAACGACTGGTGGGGAAACGGCGTGGGCTCCACGCCCTACGCGGTGAAGCATTACCGGGAGGCCCTGCGGCTGTTCCATATCGGGGATGTGCTGGAGCGGAAGGTGCTGGAGGCTGGGCACTGTGAGGAACCGTGGAACGCGCATCTGGAGGAGGGCGAGGAAAGCGCGCTTTTGTACGCGGAGCACACCTGGGGCCATTCCTCCACGATCAGCAATCCCTATGATACGATGGTGGCGGATCTGGACATCCGGAAGACCGGCTATGCGTCGAAGGCCTGCGAGACCGCGGCGATGCGAAAGATTGAGCTGTGCCATCGCCTGGGGGACCGGCTGCGCTATTACGATCATTCCGGGCGGGTGAAGGCGGTTTCCATGAGCCGTCAGCGGCGGACGCTGCCGGTGGAGTTCTATGTGGAATCGGGAAACCTCCGCGCGGTGAAGGTGACGGATGAAAAGACCGGGGAGGAGCTTCGGGCGCAGATCAGCGCACATCCCAGAGGAGTGCTGGTGAGCTTTCTGGCGGAATTTGAAGCGCTGGAAGAGAAGACCTTCCGATATGAAGAACAGCCGTGGGAGCCGAAGGGACTCTACAGCCGCACCGCCTGGGTCGGCGCGGACCGGGTCCGGGATATCGTCAACGGCTACGATACCGAATCCTGGAAGCTGCCTTACGGGCTGGAGAACGACTGGTTCCGGATCGGATACCGGATCGGGGAGGGGATCACTTCCTTTTTTGATAAAAAACGGGGGACGGAGCTTCTGAAGGGCGGCTTGGAGACCTTTTTCACGCCGATCCTGGAGCGGACGACGGTCCGGGGCGACGCCTACGGCGAGAGGAACCGCCTGGGGCGGAACGTCCGGGGCCTGCACGCGGTGCGGCATCAGGGCGTCCTGAAAAACATCCGGATCCTGGACAATGGGCCTGTTTTTTCCAGAGCGGAGCTGGACTTTGATCTGCCGGGAACGCGTTTTTGCAGCGTCATCCTGAAGCTGTACAAGGGTCTGCCCCGGGTGGAGTTTACCTGCCGGATTGCCAAGCTGCTGAGCGAGGACATCGAGAGCGTTTTCCTGCCGCTGTCCCTGGCGCTGCCGGACGCGGCGCTTTACATTCGAAACGGCGGCGTCCCCATGCGGCCGGGCATCGACCAGCTTCCGGGCACCAACATGGAGTATTATATGGCCGATCAGGGCGTTCTGTATCATATGCCGGAAAGGAATGTGCTGATCAGCGCGCTGGATACGCCGCTTTTGTATATGGGACAGATGGAGCACCATCCCATCGTGCTGTGCGACGGGAAAGAGGAGAACAACCGGCGGCCTGTCTATAGCTGGATCATGAACAATACCTGGGAGACCAATTTCAAGATGGATCTGTCCGGGTTCGGGGAATTTCGCTATGCGCTGGAGCTGATGGAGGGCGGCGCCCTTTCAGAAGCGCTGGAGCGGCTGGCGGACAATGATATGGGGACGGTCGCGTTCCTTACGGCGTGAAAAGAGCGAGGGGGGGGTCCCGTTCGTTACGGGTGCAAAGGAACGCGGACGCTTCCGGGAACGTTTTTTGGGGAAGGGGAGAGAAACGGACATGATGCAGGAATGGTTTCGGAAAGCGAAGCTGGGTATTTTCATTCATTACGGGATCTATGCGGTGGGAGACGTGTCCGAATCCTGGTCTTTTCACAACGGCCAGATCTCCCATGCGGATTATATGAAGCAGTGTGAGGGATTTACCGCCTCCCGGTATGATCCGAAGGCCTGGGCGGAGCTGTTCGTGCGCGCCGGGGCGCGCTATGCGGTGATGACTTCCAAGCATCATGACGGCGTGGCGCTGTTCGATACGAAGTATTCCGACCTGAGCGTGGTGAAGAAAACGCCGGCGGGTCGGGATCTGGTGAAGGAATATGTGGAAGCCATGCGGGAGGCAGGGCTGAAGGTGGGGCTTTATTATTCCCTGCTGGACTGGACAGATGAGCGCTACCGCAGCATTTATCCGGAAGGCGCCAAACCGGAAGACTGCCTGAAGGACGTATTCGGCTCTCCCGCGGGCGGCCCGGAGGATCCGGAAAAGTGGAAGGAATTTCTGCAGTTCAACAACGATCAGATCAGGGAGCTGATGACAAATTACGGAAAGATCGATCTTCTGTGGTTTGACGGCGACTGGGAGCGCAGCGCCGCGCAGTGGAATATGCCTGCCTTCAGGGCGTATCTGCATTCCCTGAATCCGGATGTGGTATGCAATTCGAGGATGCAGGGCTACGGCGATTACGCCACGCCGGAGCAGGGCATCCCGATCCTGGGACCGAAAGGACCGTGGGAATTCTGCGTCACGATCAACGATTCCTGGGGATACCGGCCTTCTGACAATGATTATAAGACCAGCAGACAGGTGATCCGCATTTTCTGCGACTGCCTGACGCTGGGCGGCAATCTGCTGCTGGATGTGGGACCGAAGGAGGACGGCACGCTGGATGAGCGGCAGGTGAAGGTGCTGGAGGATCTGGGCGCGTTCATCCGGGACAATGAGGAAGCGGTCTACGATACCGGCAGGGGGCTGACCTATCAGCAGTTCCTGGGCGGCAGCACGATTTCGGAGGATAAAAAGACCATCTACCTTTTCCTCTATGACAGGCCCGCGGAGCACGTCTGTGTCAAGGGCGTCAGGACACGGGTGAAGCGCGTCACCGTCCTGCACACGGGAGAGGAATTGGCGTTTTCCTACACGGGTTCCATTCCGTGGGAGGGCATCGCGGGGACCTTATGGATCTGGGCGGCGCATATGCAGATGCATCCGCTGACCACGGTGCTGAAGCTGGAGCTGGAAGGAGAGATCGCCTGCAACCTGGGCAGCGGGGAAGCGTTGACGCAGAATGCGTGACAGAGGAAAAAACGGGAGAATGTAAGATTTCACGCGATGAGAAGCGTGCGGGGAGAAGCGATGCTGGAAAAGAAGATCATGGAGTATTACCGGAGTTCCATGCCCTACTGTGATAAGACGGACGTGTCGGAGGAAACCCTGCTGGGGTTTGCCCGGCATGCCTGTTTCCTGCGGGAGAACGCGGACTGGTGCAGAGAGCTGCCGGAGGACGTTTTTCTGGAAAATGTGGCGGCCTACCGGATCAACAATGAGCGGATCGAGGACTGCAGGCGGTTCTTTTATGACCTGGTGATGCCTCTGCTCGGGGGACTTTCTGCGGAGGAGGCGATCCTGCGGGTGAATGACTGGTGCGCGCATCAGGCGACCTATCATCTGGCGGATCCCAGGACGGCCAACGCCATGACCGTCTATAAGAGCGCGTTTGGGCGCTGCGGAGAGGAGAGCACCTTTGTGGTGACGGTGCTGCGCAGCGTGGGGATCCCGGCGAGGCAGGTCTATGCGCCGCTCTGGTCCCACTGTGACGACAATCATGCCTGGGTGGAGGTGTACTGCGGCGGCGTCTGGCGGTATCTGGGCGCCTGCGAGCCGGAGCCGGAGCTGGACAAGGGATGGTTCGACATGCCCGCGTCCCGGGCCATGCTGGTGCATGCCAGAAGCTTCGGACTGCTGCATCCGGATGACAGCGTGATCGCCCGGAACGGATGCGCGACCTTTTACAACGTGACCGCTCATTATGCGAAGACCGTGCAGGTGGATTTTGCGGTGAAGGGGCCGGAGGGTGAGCCGCTGGCGGGAACGCCGGTGCGGCTGGAAGTGCTCAACTACGGTCATTACGGGACGATCGCGACCGTGCCGTCGGATGAAAACGGTCATTTCCGCATGCGCCTGGGCTGCGGGAGCCTGCAGGTATCCTGCGTGCGGGACGGACAGCTTCTGCGGACCCTGACGGAGGCGGAGCGGGACGGAGAACTCTGTGTGACGCTGGAGCGGACGCCGGAGGAAGTCTGGAGGGAGTACAGCTTTTTCGCGCCGAAGGGAGACGCGACGAAAGCGGGCCGTACCTATCAGGAGGATAAGGCGGAGCTGGAGGCGCAGAAGGAAAGCCGGGAAAAGCGGCTCGCTTCCTATTATCAGGAGGACCGGGCGGCGGCGTTTCCGGAGGCGGCGCAGATCCTGCGCACGGCGGGCGGTAATTTCGGGGAAGTGATCGCTTTTCTGGAAAAGGACGACAGCCCCTACCGGATAAAGCTACTGCAGGCGCTGACGCAGAAGGACTATTACGATCTGCGGGCGGACGTGCTGGAAGCGCATTTCACCCATGCCATGGCCTACGCCGGGCGGGACGGGATTCCGGAGGACGTTTTCGTCTCCTGTGTGCTGAATCCCCGGCTGGAGCTGGAGGAGCTTTCCTGCTGGCGGAAGGAGCTGGAGGAGATGTTCGCCGGGAGGCGTGCCGACTTTGAGGAGCGGCCGGAGCGGATCTGGGAAGAGGTCTGTGCCGGACTGGAGAGGCCGACGGAGGATGCCTACGACACGCTTCGCATCAACCCCGTCAATGCGGTGCGGAGCGGAAAGGGAAGCGTTCGCGATCAGAAGAACCTGTTTCTCGCCGTGGCCCGCACCTTCGGCATTCCGGCGCGGCTGGATCCGGTGACCGGCGAGGCGCAGTATTTCCGGAACGGCGGATTTCGCCCGGCGTGCAGGACGGAGGAAGGGCCGAAGGCGAAGCTGGTCCTGCGGGACGCGGAAGGCGCGGCCGCCTGGAATTACGGGACCGATTATGCCCTGAACCGTCTGGAGGACGGGCAGTACCGTCCTCTGTGGCTGCGCGGTGCGGCCTGGGCGGACGGTCGGCTGGAGCTTTCGCTCGCCCCGGGAGAATATCAGTTGATCCTTCCGGTGCGGTCGAAGGACGGGAACCAGCGCGTACGGGAGCTTTGCTTCGCGCTGGGACCAGAGGGAAGGCAGATCGGTCTCGTCCGACCTTCGGCGCAGGAGCCGGAGGAGGACGCGCGCGCATTGCCGCCGGTGATGCCGGAAGCACTCCCGAAAGGCCGCCGGGCGGTCTGCATCTGGATCTGTGAGGGCGAGGAGCCCACGGAACATATCCTGAATGAGCTTCTGGAGCGGATCGGCGACGTCAGACAGCATCAGGAGGAGATCTGTCTGGTCAGCCGCAGAGGCCCCAGAGCGTTCGGAACGCTGGAACGTCTTTTGCAGGAGGCGGCGGGCGTGAGGCTCATTGAAACGCCGGACTTCGACGGTGCCGCTGCGGCGGCCGGGGCCATGGGTCTGGAGGAGAACAAATATCCGCTGGGTGTGGCGGTGCGGGAGGACGGCAGGGGCGTCTATGCGTTCTGCGGCTATCAGGTGGGCGCCGCGGCGCAGCTTCTGGCCAGACTGCAGCGCGGATAGGGACGGGGGTTGCCCCGACGGGAGGTCAACATGAAGCAACTGATCGAATATGTGGTGGACAGGAATCTGCCGCAGGTAAAGGAAGAGGAAGCGGCCTGCATCGATGTGATCAATATCGCCTTCGCCCATGTGGCGGAGGGCAGGGTGATCTGGGAGCATCCGGAATACGCGGAGGCCATCGCGCGTCTGCGCCGGCTGAATCCGGAGATGAAGATCCTGCTTTCTGTAGGCGGCTGGGGCGCGGGCGGATTTTCCGAAGCGGCCTATACCGGGGAGGGACGCCGTCTCTTCGCGGAGACATCCATGGAACTGGTGGAGCGTTACGGTCTGGACGGCATCGATATCGACTGGGAATATCCCTGCATGTCCGTGGCCGAGATCGGCGCCGACCCGGCGGATAAGGAGAATTTCACGCTGCTTTT
The DNA here is from genome assembly GCA_947627215.1 of uncultured Eisenbergiella sp. Taxonomy (GTDB): domain Bacteria; phylum Bacillota; class Clostridia; order Lachnospirales; family Lachnospiraceae; genus Gallintestinimicrobium. Next base: position 52,056 of record CANQVD010000018.1, on the reverse strand, counting down.
GCAGGAGCTGCGCGGGGCCATGGAGGCAAAGGAGCCGGGGCGGTATCTTCTTTCCATTGCCGCGGGCGGGGATTCCTATTTCGTCCGCAACACGCAGATGGACCGGGCGGCCGCGTATCTGGACTACGTGCAGATCATGACATATGATCTGCGGGGCGGGTTTTCCACGGCCGCGGGACATCACACCAGCCTGTACGCTACGCCTGCGGATCTGTCGGACGCCTGCGCGGACAAGGCGGTGCGGGAGTTTTTGCAGGCCGGTGTCCCGGCGGAAAAGCTGGTCATCGGGGCGGCCTTTTATGCCCGTACCTGGACCGGCGTATGCGGCAGGGACCACGGGCTGTGCCAGATGGCGAAGAGCGTGGGCACCGGCGGTCATCATTACGGGGAGCTGGTGGAAAAATATATCAACAAAAACGGCTTTGTCCGGTATTGGGACGACGACGCGAAGGCCCCCTGGCTGTTCAATGGGGACTGCTTTATCAGCTATGACGACGAGGAGTCCCTGGGATATAAGGTCGATTATCTGAAGGAGAAGGGACTGCGCGGGATCATGTGCTGGGAATACGGCTGTGATACGAGCCATACGCTGACGGCGTTTTTGCGCGGGCGGCTGGACCGGTGAACGGGCCGACCGCCTATAAATAAGGAGGAATTTCAGGATGAGGATACCGAAACCCATCGTCGGCTTCGCGCCGCCGGTCTATCAGTGCAGGAGGGCGAAGCTGCCCTTCGTGCCGGACGGCGATCTGGAAAAGGAATTCTGGAAGGACGCGGAATTTACGGATGATTTTGCGGATATCGAGGGCAGCAGCCGTCCCGTACCCCGGTTCCGGACACGGGCGAAGCTGCTTTGGGACGACGAAAACCTCTATATCGGCGCCGAACTGGAGGGGACGGAAATCTGGGGACACCAGACGCAGCGGGACAGCGTGATCTTTTACGATAACGATTTTGAAATTTTCATCGACCCGGATTCCGATACTCACCAGTATTTTGAATTCGAGATGAACGCCAGGAACACGGTGTGGGATCTGTTCCTGTCCAGGCCCTATCGGGACCGGGGGCAGGCGCTGAACGGATATGACATCCACGGCCTGAAGACGGCTGTTCGGATCGACGGGAAGCTCAACGATCCCTCGGCGGACAACAGGCGCTGGACGGTGGAGGTGATGATTCCCTTTGCCTCCGTGTTCGAGTGCACGCCCGAAAAGCGCGCGCCGCGGCCGGGAGAATACTACCGCGTCAATTTTTCCAGAGTACAGTGGAAGGTGGATATCATTGACAACCGCTATGAGAAGAGAAGGGACGCGGACGGGAAGGTCCTGCCGGAGGACAACTGGGTCTGGGCGCCCACCGGCGTGATCAACATCCATTATCCGGAGCTCTGGGGCTTCGTCTTTTTTACGGAGGGGGATGAGGTCTGCGAGATCCCTTCCGTTGAAAAGGAAAAGTGGGAGCTGCGGACGCTCTACTACGGTCTGCACGCCTTTTATGACGCCAATGGGCATTTTCCGGCGTCGCTGGCGGAGCTGGACCTGGAAGGGGCGGCAGAAAACGGGACCGGAAAAGTCCGGTATGAGCATACGCGGCATGCTTTTGAGCTGTCCTGTGACACAGACGAAGGGAAGGAGCTGCTTCTGCTGACGGACGGCGAGGTTCTGACGCTCGAAAAGGAATAGAGACAGCGCGGAAAGACAGAAGGGCCGGGAAACGAGGCGCGGCCGAAAAAACGCCGGATCCGTGACGGAGAAAAGAAAGACATCGTGAGAGAAAGGAAAGACATCGTGGGAGAAGAAAAGAAGGACGCTCTGCCCGCGGCGGAAATGCCTGTGGACGGGGAAGAGGAAAAAAAGGAAAAGGAAGAGGCCGTACAGGACGGCGTGCATAACTATAGCCGGGAGGACCGGTACGTGTGGCCCGAGGATCCGAAGGTGCTCAAAAAGCTGGAATGGTTCCGGGACCAGAAGCTGGGGCTGATGATGCACTGGGGCCCCTACAGCCAGTGGGGCATCGTGGAATCCTGGGCGCTTTCGGACGCCGACGCCGTGTGGTCCCGGCGCGGAATCGACTGGGAGATCACGGGAGAGGAACTGAAAAAACAGTATTTCGCCCTGAATAAAACCTTCAATCCGGCCCGCTTTGAACCGGAAAAGTGGGCGGACATCGCCAAAACGGCGGGAACCCGATATCTGCTCTTCACCACCAAGCATCACGACGGCTTCTGCATGTGGGACAGTCAGTATTCGGACTACAAGGTCACGGCGCCGGACTGCCCGTTTTCGGCGAACCGGTACGCGGATATCTGCGCGCATCTGTTCGAGTCGTTCCGCAAGAGGGGGCTGGGGATCATCCCCTATTTTTCCAAAGCGGACTGGCATGTGGACAGCTATTGGAAGGAAGCGGGCGAAAAGGGAACCTATCAGAACCGGGGCCCTTCCTACGATCCGAAGGAGAATCCGGAGGAGTGGGAACGGTTCGTGACGTTCACCCAGAATCAGATCATGGAGCTGGGCACCAGGTACGGCCATCTGGACGGCATGTGGTTCGACGCGGGCTGGGTGTGCGAAAGAAACGGTCAGGACATCCGGCTGGGCGAGGTCATCGAGCGGCTGCGCAAATACCAGCCGGGCCTGCTGTGCGCCGACCGGACGGTGGGCGGCCCCTATGAGAACTATGTGACGCCGGAGCAGTGCGTGCCGGAGAAGCCCCTTTCCATCCCCTGGGAAAGCTGCATCACGCTGGGAACTTCTTTCTCCTTCGCCTATGAGGACAGCTACAAGAGCCCCAGGGAGGTGATCTGTCTGCTGGCGGATATCGTGGCCAAAGGCGGCAACCTGGCCATCAACGTGGGCCCGCAGCCCAACGGGTGCCTGCCGAAGGGCGCGGTGAAAAGTCTGCTGGGCATGGGCGAGTGGCTCTCCGTTTACGGGGATGCCATCTACGGCACCCGCGTGTGCGCCCCTTACAAAAAGGACGGCATCGCCTTCACGAAAAAGGAGGATACCGTATACGCCATCCAGACCTTCCCGCGGGAGGACTGCGCGGTGGAGGAAGAGGTATGGATCCCTTACGAGGGAGCGGTCGGAGCGGTCACTGCGCTGGACAGCGGAGAAAAGCTCCCCTTCATAAAGGGGCAGGGCGGCCTTACGGTCCGCGCCGGAAGGCCCTGCGGGAAGCGCGCCGAAAAGGCTCCCATCGGCCGGGTATTCTGCCTGCAAAGATGATGTTAACAAATATTAATACAAGTATCTTTTTATAAAGTCATGAAAGGAAAACGGGGACTTCGACGAAAAGAGGTCTCCGTTTTTGTGATTTTGCCATACACTTTTAAGAGAATATAATTTTTTTGAAAAAAAAGTATGAATAATTTGAAAAAAAGTCTTTCATTGGTAGAGAACTTGTGGTATGGTTATAAACATAGGGGAGCATACCTATGTTAACCTAATATTAACTGCTGCACATGGGGCTGTGCAGACAAAAAGATAGGAGGGATTCTTATGAAAGCAAAAAACAAAGGCGCAGGAACCATCAAGCCGAAGAAGTACACCTTCATGCAGCTTCTCAAAAGAGACTGGTCCCTGTGGATGTTCTGCATTCCGGGCATTGTGCTGACGTTCATCTTCAGCTACATTCCCATGTACGGCGTGCAGATCGCGTTCCGCAAATTCAACGCGAGGGCCGGTATCTGGGGCAGTGAATGGGTCGGCATGCGTTACTTCGTCCGCTTCTTCGAATCGCCGTATTTCGGTCAGACGATCTCGAATACGCTGATCTTAAGCCTGTACAGCCTGATCGTTTCCTTCCCGATCCCGATCGTCCTGGCGCTGATGCTGAATTCCTTCCGTCATGCGAAATACCGCAAGGTGATCCAGACCGTCACCTATGCGCCCAACTTCATTTCCACCATCGTCATGTGCGGTATGCTGATCCTGTTCCTTTCGCCCAGCGTCGGCATTATCAACAACGTGATCAAGATGTTCGGCGGCGAAGCGGTCAACTTCATGGCGAAGAAGGAGTACTGGAGACATCTGTACGTCTGGTCCGGCGTCTGGCAGGGCATGGGCTGGAGTTCCGTCATCTACTTTGCCGCGCTGTCCGGCATCAGCCCGGAGCTGCATGAGGCGGCCAAGTGCGACGGCGCCACCAAGTTCCAGTTGATCCGCTACATAGACCTTCCGTCCATCCTCCCGACGGCGACGATCCTGCTGATCATGAACTGCGGCAGCATCCTCTCCATCGGCTTTGAAAAGGCATACGCGCTGCAGAACGACCTGAACCTTTCCGTATCCGAGATCATCTCCACCTACGTGTATAAGGTCGGTCTGATCGACAACAACATGTCCTATTCCTCTGCCATCGGCCTGTTCAACACGCTGGTGAACATGGTAATGCTGATCATCGTCAATACGGTTTCGGATAAGCTGTCCGGCAACAGCCTGTTCTAAGGGAAGGAGGGAAAATCATGAAAAAGAATGATGCAGTCGTTCAGCCCAAAAAGATCAAGCGCTGTAAGGAAGACGTGATTTTCGATACGATCCTGTTTATCGTCCTGACGCTGATCCTGATCATCGTGGCCTATCCGCTGTGGTGGGTCATCATTTCCTCCTTCAGCGATCCGGCGGCGGTGTCCGGCGGCAAAGTGCTGTGGCTGCCCGTGGGCTTCACCCTGAAGGGCTACGCGGAGGTGTTCAAGGACGATTCCATCGTACGAAGCTTCCTGAATTCCATTTTATACACGGTCTGCGGCGTGCTGGTGAACCTGGCCGTGACGCTGCCCACCGCGTATGCGCTGTCCCGGGATAAGTTCTCCGGCAAGAAGATCGTCACCATCTTTTACGTGATCACGATGTTCTTCGGCGGCGGCCTGATCCCTACCTACCTGGTCGTCAGAAGCTTCCACCTGCTCAACACCATGTGGGCGCTGATCCTGCCCGGATGCCTGAGTGTTTACAATATGATCGTGGCGAGGACCTTCTTCAAGTCCAATATTTCCGAGGAGCTCTATGAGGCCGCGGAGATCGACGGCTGTACCCAGGGCAAGTTCTTCTTCCAGATCGCGCTGCCCCTGTCCGGCGCCATCACGGCTATCATGGTGCTGTACTACGGCGTAGGCCACTGGAACTCCTACTTCTCCGCCCTGATCTATCTGTCCGATTCGCAGAAGTTCCCGCTGCAGTTGGTCCTGCGAAGGATCCTGATCACCAACGAGGCGGCGCTGTCCCAGACCGCCGTTACGGCGGAGGCCAGAGCGGCGATGAACGCGCAGAAGGAGCTGATCGAGGTCATGAAGTACTCCCTGATCATCATCAGCAGCGTGCCCGTACTGGTGCTGTATCCGTTCATTCAGAAGCACTTCGTCAAGGGCGTCATGATCGGTTCCGTCAAGGGCTGATCCGTTTTCGGTATCAATGCGGCTGAAGGGGCCGTTTGATATAAAAAAAGAAAAGGAGATGAAAGAATGAAGAAAAAGTTAGTAGCAGTATTGCTGACGGCCGTGATGGTCGTGACTGCACTGGCGGGCTGCGGAAGTTCCGGCAGCTCCAGCAGCTCCAGCAGTTCCGACAGCTCTTCTTCGGACAGCAAGACCGAGGAAGCCGCTCCCGCGGAAGTGGATGCGGACGGTAAGGTGAACGGCATCATGTACGCCGAAGGGCTTCCGATCGTGGATGAGGGGGATTATACCTTCTCCATCTTCGTGGACGATTCCAGCTCCACCGGCGAGTTCGTGACGCTGGACGCTCTGAAGGAGCAGACCAATGTGGATATCGATCTGAAGTATTTCCCTTATGAGAGCGCTACCGAGAGGCTGAACCTGGATCTGAACTCCGGCGACTATGCGGATGTGATCGGCGGCTGGACGCTGTCCGACAACATGATCCTGACCTACGGCGTGGATCAGGGGATCTTTATCCCGCTGGAGGATCTGTTCGCGCAGTACGCGCCCAACATTTCCGCGGTTCTGGATCTGCCCGGCGTGCGGGAGAAGATGACCGCTCCCGACGGACATATTTACTCGATCCCTTATGTCGTGGACGACACGACGGTGGGTTACACCCCCTTCATCAACACCCGCTGGCTGGAGAACGTAGGGATGGATATGCCTACCACCACGGACGAGTTTGAGGCTGTCCTGCAGGCCTTCAAGGATCAGGACGCCAACGGAAACGGCGACCCCAACGATGAGATCCCGTTCTCCACTGACCCCAACAACAAGCATCTGGAAGCCATGGCCGGTTATTTTGGCGTGCCGATGAACAACGTGGGCTTCACCGTCACCGAGGACGGCGAGACCGCCTGGGCGGCCGAGAGCGACGGTTACAGACAGTTCTTAAGCTGGTTCAACAAGCTGTATGAAAAAGGCCTGATCGACACCGAGATCTCCACGCAGGATTCCGCTACCTGGGAAGGCAAAGGAAACCGCGACCTGTACGGCTGCTCCATCGCCTACGGCTCTCAGGAGTTCTCCGGTCTGGAGATCACCGAGGAAAAGGGCGAGTTTGACTTCCTGCCCGTGCTGAACGCGGACAACGGCGGCATCTGGCTGAGAGATACCACCGGCAATTCCGTTTACAGGACGCAGGCTGTCATCACCGACAACGCAGAGCATCCCGAGATCATCGTTCGCTGGTTCGATACCGTGTTCAATCTGGAAAACGGCATCTCCATCAGCAAGGGCCCCATCGGCGTCATGGTACGTCAGGAGGGCGACGATCCCACCGCGTTCGCGGCGACGGCGGACGGCATTGTCAACGATTATTATGTCGTGGACAGCTCCACGATGTCCGAGGAAGATCAGAACAAGTACGGCTGGAGCAATCTGTGGCCTCAGGCGCTGCCCAAGTTCATGCCTCTGGGCTTCAAGTTCAAGGAGGATCATCCGCTGTACGATGAGAAGGCTGCGCTGCAGGAGTACTATGAGCCTTATCTGACCAAGAACATCATCGATTCCTTCTGGGTCGATCTGGACGATGTGGAGATCTACTCCGAGTATGCGACCTCCATCAAGGATTACTTCACGCAGCAGCAGGCTCTGTTCATCGCAGGCCAGCAGGATGTGGACGACGATGCCGTATGGCAGGCTTACTGCGACGGCTTCGACGGCCTGAATCTGGACAAGTATCTGGAGATCCGCGGCGTGACCAAGAAGATCGACTGATCGGACAAATGACGCGCACAAACTGCACAGCAGCGGGGAAACCCGCAATAAGAGGGCCGCGGCGCAAGCCGCGGCCCTTGTTATATCATGCCGGAGATATCCGTATCCGAAACAGGGATCACTGATGCATCGGCGTTACCCGTCCGTGCGTGAGGGACAGGGCGTGGGGTAGACGATTGGAGATTCGATGAAAACCGTTTCCCGGGAGGCGTGGGGATTTTCGATGCGGTAGAGGAGTTGCATGGCGAGGCGCTGTCCCAGTGCGGCCGTATTCACGTTGACGGTGGCGCAGAGCTGGGCGTTGTTCTGTTCCGTGCTGCCGTCATAGCCGGTCAGGATGATGTCCTCCGGGATCCGCAGACCGCGGCTTAAAAGGCAGGAACGTGTGACAGAGGCGACATAATCGCTGACGCAGATGAAGCCCTGGGGGAGACTGGACAGGCCGTCCAGGAATGCCGCGATCTGTTCTTCGTAGGTATCGGCTCCGAAAGGGGTGCAGAGGCAGCAGCCAGGATCGACGGTGAGCCCGTTTTCCTGCATGGCCTCCAGAAATCCGTGATAGCGCATGGCGTTGGTCCGGGCGTAATGGATGTCCCCGATGAACCCCAGCCGGGTATAGCCGTGGCGGATGACGTAATCCGTCAGGGCGCACAGAGTATCCTTTCCTTCCAGCAGGATCAGATCCCCCTGCAGCCCGGATGGAGGCGTGTCCGCCGCGGTATCCAGGAATACCTTTGGGATGGGAAGGCGGTTTATCAGCCGCAGGATATGCCTGTCGTAGACGTTCAGCATGATGCAGCCGCTGACGCCGCCCTCGTGCAGGGTGGCGGGCAGGGTATAGCCGTCTTCGTAGATGTGGGGAACGTAGGTATAGATCAGATCGGTGTCATGCCGGGAAAATTCCTTGGCGATCTCGTGAATGATGTTTGTCCAGAAGATGGAGGTCTCGGGCCTGGAGACGATGAGGGCCGCCGTTTTGTGGTGCAGCGACGATACCTCCTCGAAAATATCGGACGGCAGCTTCTGGTAGCCCATATCGGCGGCGGTGCGCAGGATCTGCAGGCGTGTGGTCTCCGATACGCCGCTTTTGTGATTGAACGCTTTCCAGACGGTGATGCGCGAGGTGCCGACAGCATCGGCGATGTCCTGCATGGTGACCTTTGTCATGTGCAACCCTCCGTTTTCTGTGTTTTCTATGATTTTAACATTTTTTGTTAACAAAGTCAATGGATACAGGGAGCGGAATGAAATCCGCATCGATTTTTCTTGCCCGGGATTTTTGCGCATGCTAAAATGGTGACACAGCAGGAAAGGGGGAAATATGCTGGGAAGAGTGTTCAATATCCAGCCCTTTTCGATCCACGACGGAGACGGGCTGCGCACAGTGGTTTTCATGAAGGGCTGCAATCTGCGCTGTTACTGGTGCCACAATCCGGAATCTCACGACCGCGAACGGTCGATGCAGTTCTTTCCGCACAAGTGCATCCGATGCGGCGAATGCGCGAAGGTATGTCCTGCGGGAGACGGGAGGACGACGGCCCTTTTCACGGATCGGTGTATCAAATGCGGCAGGTGCGTCGACGTCTGCTGGAGTGAAGCGAGGGTCGCCGCGGGGTATGACATTTCGGCCGAAGAGCTGTTCGGGAAGCTGAGGAAGGACAGGGAAATCTTCCGGCGCTCCGGCGGAGGGGTCACTTTTTCCGGCGGCGAGCCGCTTCTGCAGCCGCAGTTCGTGGCGGAGGTGATGAGGCGATGCAGGGAAGAGGGAATATCGACGGCCGTTGAAACGGCGGCCTGCGTTCCGTGGGAAAATTTCGAAGCGATAGAGGATCTCTGCGACTGCTTCATCTGCGATATCAAGACGATGGACTCCGGGAAGCACCGGGAAGCGACGGGGGCCGGAAACGAGAGGATTCTTGCGAATATCGCGAGGCTGGCACGGCAGAAGAAGCGGCTCGTGATCCGCACGCCCGTCATTCCGGGATTTAACGATACCCCGGAGGAGATTCTCAGGATTCGGGATTTTGTCTCGTCGCTGGACACCGATGTCAAATATGGGCTGCTTGCGTTCCATGGCATCTGTGTCGGAAAATACGAGAGCCTGAACAGGGAGTTTCAGGCGAAGGATCTTCCCGACGCGGATATTGCCGAATTGGAAAAGTTATTGCGATAGGTTTTATGGGAGGATGAATCTGCGGGCGGCCGGAGATCGGACAGCCGGAGAGCGGATCCATTTGGAAGGAGAAGAGGACTATGCTGAGCGAGGAGAGAAAACAACGGATCAGGGATCATATCTTCAACAGGAAAAACTGTGTCCCATGCGCCGAGTATTACGCGGATAAGGCATATCTGCTGTATAAGGACGTGCGCTTCCAGAACGAGGCGAAGGCGAACATCACAGCATATCAGATGGATCATTTTCCCGCCTGTATCGACGACGATGATCTTCTGGCGGGAAGGTTCTGCCTGGAGGAGCAGTATACGCCGGAGATGGAGGCGGAGCTGAAAGAGATGCGCATCAGGCTGGAGGGCGTCGGCGCGCTGAACGCAAGGGCTTCCAACTCCACCGGGCATCGGGTGATCGATTATGAAAAGCTGCTCCAAAAAGGGATCAACGGCGTTTTGAAGGAGATCGAAGGCTATGAAAAGGCCATTGTCTTTTCCGATCCCGCATGCGCCGCGAAAAGGAGCTTTTACAGGTCGTGCCGGACGGAGCTTCTGGCGGCGGTGCGGTTTGCGGAAAGGTACAGGGCTGAGGCGGAGAGAAAAGCTGCGGAGACGTCCGATCCGGAGAGAAAGGCGGAGCTGGAGCGGATCGCGGCGGCCATGGCGGTCGTCCCGGCGGCCCCTGCGACCACTTTTTTTGAAGCGCTGCAGTCCGTCTGGTTTGTCGAATTCCTGCTGCAGGCGATCTCCGGCGATACGTCCCTTACCGGCAGGCCGGATAATTATCTGTATCCCTATTATGTCCGGGATAAGGCCTGCGGGAGAATCGACGACGATACCGTGATGAGTCTGATCGAGGATCTCTATTTCAAGCATAACATGCTGTACGGCTCCTGGCCGGCCTCGATCATGGTCGGCGGACGGGACAGGAACGGGAAACCGAACTGGAATGAGCTTTCGTACATGTTTGTCAGGGCGATCGGGACGACGGGGCTTGTGAACCCTTCCGTTTCCGTCTGCTATAATGAAGCGATCCCGGAGGATTTGCTGGACCTGTGCCTGGAAATGAACCGTCAGGGCTATACGCGTCCGGCCCTCTTCAATGACGATGTCGTCATCAGGGGCCTCATGGATGCCGGCGTCAGATACGAGGATGCCTGCTACTATATTCACAGCACGTGCGTCGAGATCACGCCCATCGCCGCATCGAACATCCGGGTCGCGACGCCGTATATCAATCTGAACAAGGGATTGGAGTACATCTTAAATGACGGCAAAAAGATCTTCGGAAACGATTTCAGACTGCTGCACGACGTGGAATCGGACATTGACAGCTATGATACGTTTGACAGCTTTTACGCGAAGGCAAAGGAGACCATCGACAATATCATCAAGGGCGAGCTGATGGAAATTCAGGATTGCTGCCTCTATAACGAAAAGTATTGTGCGTCGCCCTTTGCCTCGTGCTTCCTCAATGACTGTCTTGCCCTCGGAAAGGATTCCGGGGCGGGCGGAGCACGGTACAACTTCATTTATCCCTGCTTCCCGGGCTTCATCAATCTGATCGATTCCATAGCAGCGATCCGAAAATGCGTTTATGAGGATAAGATCGTCACGCTTCGGGAGATCGCGGACGCGATGCGGGATAATTTTGAGGAGGAGGGAAGGCTGCGCGCGTTCCTGCTCAACAAATGCCCGAAATTCGGCAACGACATCGACGAGGTCGATGCGATCGGCAGCGATCTGTTCAACTATATCCGGGATGAGCTGAAGCTGTTTCGCACGAGCATCGGCGGTACCTTCCATCCGAGCTATTTCGCGTGGATCATGCACGGCGTTTACGGCGAACAGTGTGCCGCCACGCCGGACGGCAGACGGCAGGCGGAGGCGCTGTCCGAATGTCTCGGCGCGGTTCAGGGGATGGATAAGAACGGGCCGACGGCGCTCATGCGCTCCGTTTCCAAGATCGATCAGATGTACGGCATCGGCGGCATAGCGACCAATTTTCGTTTCAGCAGGTCGATGATGCGGGACGGGTTTGGCGCGGTTCGGGAATTTGTCCGGGAATTCATGAGAAACGGGAACTTTGAGATGCAGTTCAATGTGGTCGATCAGGAAACGCTTCTCGACGCGCAGAAGCATCCGGAGAAGTACCGGACGCTCCTCGTGCGGATCGCGGGCTACAGCGATTATTTCGTGGATCTGGCGCCTGTTCTGCAGAACGAAGTGATTAAGCGTCTCGAACACGATAATCTGTAGCGTTTCCTGTATTCCGCGCGGCTCAGCGCAGCTCCATGCGGATGCGAATGTCGCCGCCCTTGACGCGGACCTGTCCGAGACTGCCTGTGATGAGCGGCATCATCGGCGGCAGATGTCCCAGGTCCGCGTCCATGACGACGGGGACGCCGTGGCGGCAGGCGATGGAGAGGACCGCTTCATAGGCGTCCAGCCCCATCATTTCCTGCCCGAAGCACAGCGGGCGGCCGATCAGGAAGCCGCTTGCGCCTTCGAACCAGCCGGCCTGCTCCATCTGCCACATAGCGCGGCGGATACCGAACACGTTCAGGTCGCAGGACTCCAGGAACCAGAGAATGCCGTCCTCCCGGTATTTTTTCACGAAATCGCCGACCCGGTCAAAGCGGGTTCCGGTCAGGTTCACCAGGCAGTCCATGCAGCCGCCCAGCAAACGGCCGGAGAAGCGAAGCTCCATATCGGAAGCTTTGGCGGCGTGCGGCGTTTCGCCAAGACGCTGTTCGTCGGACGCTGCGGCAACGGTATCAGAACATGGTTCTTCGGGCAGGCGGGTTTTCCCATCGGGGAACACCCGGAGGATGCGCGGCTCCGTCACATGGTAGGGCGCGAGCGGGTGTTCCTCGTCTTTCAGGGATTCCTTTTCCCAGAGCGGATAGCCGGAGACGGAAGTCTTTCGCCCGGTGAGAAGCCCCATGGCGTCTTTGAGGGAAGAATGCCAGGGCTTCATGCCGAAGGCGGGCGCGCAGGGGCCGTAAATGGCTGCAGTGTCGCAGAGCGTGGCCTGCAGGAAGGTGAAATTGGTGTTGTCGGAATAGCCCATATACCATTTCGGAGCTGCCTTCTTTAACACATCAAAATCCAGATATTCCAGGATCTCACACATCAGCTCTCCGCCGCCGCAGGAGATCAGGCAGTCATTCTCTTTTCTCTGATACCATTCCATCAGCTCCGCCGCGCACTTTTGGGGCGTATTGCTGATGCCGATGCCTTCGGCCGCATAGCAGTTGGGACCGGGATCCAGCCGGTAGCCGAGGCGGCGGAAGGTTTTCTGAGCGCTCTCAAAAGCCTCCCGGTAAGGGGAGGAGGCGCAGCCGAAGGACGGGGCCGCGAAGCCGATGGTGCCGTGTTTGGGAAGGAAGGGTGCGTATCTCATGGGGGTTCTCCTTTGTTCCGTGATCTTTGTTCTGTACTTTGGGGCGGCGCTCAGCCGATTTTTACATTATCCGTAGGATCGATGAAGCCTTCGCCGAACACCTTGCTGGTCTCCGTGATCATGACGAAAGCGCCGGGGTCCACGTCATAGGCGGCGTGGCGCACCTTATAGGCCTCGGCCTTGGAGCAGGCGCAGAGCAGGACCTGCCGTTCCAGATCGGTATAGGCGCCCTTCGCCCGGATCAGAGTGGAGCCTCTGGCACAGACCGCGTCGATCTGCGCGGCCGCCTGCGGTCCTTTTTCGGTGATGATGATGGCCAGCTTCCCGGCCTCGGTGCCGTACATGATCTTATCGATGACGGTGGACGCCACAAAGGTGGCGATGAGTCCGTACAGGACGGAATCGATATTCCCGAATACCAGACCGCCCAGCAGGATGACCACCAGGTCGATGAGCATGGTGACCGTGCCGACGGAGAGGTGGGGGCGCAGGGTCTTGACGGTCATGGTCAAAAAATCCGTTCCGCCGGTGGAGGAGCCGCGGATATAGACGAAGGCCAGCCCCGCGCCCAGCAGCACGCCGTAGAAGAGCGCGGCCAGCAACGGGGAACCGCTGTAGCAGGGCAGATGCGGGAAGACCAGATCCAGAAAGACCGTGTTCATCAGAATGGTGCGGATGGATTTGCGCATGAAACGGCGTCCCACGATCCGATAGCTCAAAAGGATCAGCGGGATGTTCAGGATCAGGGACACCGTGCCGATGGGCAGTCCCCACAGATGGTTGGCGATCAGCGCCAGGCCGGAGATCCCGCCGGGCGCGAAGTCCGCCATGCGGGCGAAGGAATAGACGCCCGCGGCGTACAGGATGCTCCCCAGGATATCGCAGAGCAGGTCCAGCCCCAGGTCTCTCGCCTTTTTGGATGAAAAAAACCGCTGCGCGGATTTGACGACGTTTGTCATGGCAGTCCCTTTTTCGTAAAAAATACGGCCGCAGAGCGCCCGCCGGTGTGCGGGCGGACCGCGTCTGTATTTATTATATCAGAAAACCGGCAAAAAAGACAATGCTCTCACGGGGCTGTATTGATCGCGGGAGCGCGGGCAGACGCATAAATCGGGTCCTTCCGGGCAGAATAAGCTCCAGAACGGCGGCCAAAGGAAAGCGGCGGCGGAAAGGACTCGTTATGGGAGCGGAGAACGGAACGGAAAAGACCGGCAGAACGGAAAAGACCGGCGGAGCAGAAGCGGCGAACGGCACTGGAAAAATGAGCGGCAGTCTTCTGGAGAGCATGCGGTATCTGAACGAGTATCTGGGGGTGGGGAAGAACTTCGATGTGCTCTACCGTGTGGTGGAGATCGGGGAAAGACAGGCGTGCCTGTACATGATCGACGGCTTCTGCAAGGACGAGGTGATGCAGAAGCTTTTGCAGCATTTCATGGGGATCACGGCGGACAAGATGCCGCAGGATGCCCATGAGATGAGCAAACAGCTCGTGCCCTACGGCGAGGTGGATCTGGAGGACGACTGGGCGAAGATCACGTATGCCGTGATGTCGGGCGTGGTGGCCATGTTCATCGACGGTTATGAGAGATGCATTCTCATCGATGCCAGGACCTATCCGGCCCGCAGCGTCTCGGAGCCGGAGAAGGACAAAGTCCTGCGGGGCTCCAAGGACGGCTTTGTGGAAACCGTCGTCTTCAACACGGCGCTGATCCGCAGGCGGATCCGAAGTCCGCAGCTTCGTATGGAAATGCTCAGGGCAGGGAACAGCAGCCAGACGGATATCGTACTCTGTTATATGGAGGATCGGGTGGATCTGGCTTTTTTGAACCGGATCAAAACGCGGATCGAATCCGTCAGGGTGGACGCGCTGACTTTGAATCAGGAGAGCCTGGCCGAATGCCTGTATCAGCGCAGATGGTATAATCCCTTTCCGAAGTTCAAATATACGGAACGGCCGGACACGGCCGCGGCGCAGGTGCTGGAGGGAAACGTCGTCCTGCTGGTGGACAATTCCCCTTCGGCCATGATCACGCCCACCTCTTTCTTCGATGTGGCGGAGGAGGCAGACGACTATTATTTCCCGCCCATCACCGGAACGTATCTGCGGCTGTCCCGGATGCTGATCGCCGTCCTGACGTATTTCCTAACGCCCACTTTTCTTCTGCTGATGCGCTATCCTCAGTGGGTGCCGGAGAAATTCGCGTTCATCATGGTGAAGGACGAGGTCCATATCGCGCTGATCTGGCAGTTTCTGCTGCTGGAGCTGGCCATCGACGGGCTGAAGCTGGCGGCCGTGAATACGCCCAATATGCTGAGCACGCCGCTGTCCGTGATGGCGGCACTGGTGCTGGGGGAATTTTCGGTGAAAAGCGGCTGGTTTAACGCGGAAGTCATGTTATACATGGCGTTTGTGGCGGTGGCGAATTATACCCAGAACAGTTACGAGCTGGGCTATGCGCTGAAATTCATGCGGATCCTGAATCTGATCCTCACGGCCATTTTCGGCGTCTGGGGGTATATCGCGGCGGTGCTCATCCTGATCTTTTCCATCGCCTCCAACCGGACGATCAGCGACCAGAGCTATCTGTATCCGCTGGTTCCTTTCAACGCGAAACAGTTGGCCCACCAGATCTTCCGGACCAGACTGCCGGAGGCGAAGCAGTAGGAGATGCGGTCCTCGGACTGCAGACAGTTTTCCCCGGCTGCCGGGAGAATGCTCACCTCGCGGCAGCCGGGGAAGAAAGTTCGCTTCGCGGTGATAGGCACAGACAGAAAGCCCGCATTGCGGCTCCCGGCGCGCATCAGCCCCTCACTTCGTGCCCGTTGGCGCGGGGCCGGTGGACTGGCGTACGATCAGTGTGGCCCGCAGCAGAATGGAACCGATGGGCACGTTGTTGAGCAGACAGGACATGGCGTAATAGCCGCATTTGCCCAGGGCCAGCCGGTCCTGGCGCAGGGTGGTCAGCGGGGGGATCGTGTAGGCGGTCATGGGCAGATCGTCAAAGCCGATGATGCTTAAGTCCTCCGGGACCCGGATGTCCCTGTCGTCGCATTCCGTCAGGGCGGCGATGGCCCGCACGTCATGGGAAAAGAGAATGGCGGTGACGCCCTGGGCGGTCAGCTTCGGGATGTAGGTGCGGGCGGACTCCGCCACATAATAGCCCAGGCCGATGTAATTCTCGTTGATCTCCAGGCCGTACTTTTCCAGCGCGCTCAGATAGGCATTGTAGCGCGCTTTTATGATGTAGGAATCCGGTGGCCCCGAGATCAGGCCGATCTTTTTATGCCCCAGCTTCATGAGGTGCCGGACGGCCAGCTCGAAGCCCTCCTGGTTGTCACAGCCGACGGAAGCGATGTGGGGATTGTTTTTGATGTAGTTGTCGTAGAGCACGGTGGGGATGCGGGCGGTGCCGAATTCCTGCATCCAGGGATCCAGCAGCGAAAACCCGAGGATGAAGGAGGCCTGGTAGCCCTGCTGCATCATGAACACGCTGTAGGGCGTCTCGCGCTGGAAATCCATGCTCATGGGGACGATATCGACGGTCCAGCCCTCCGGCTCCGCCATCTGCTTGAAGCCCAGGACGATATCGTGGCCGAACTGGTTGGGCGTATCGCAGTCCATGTTTTCGATGATGATGCAGAGCTTGCGTTCCCGCTTCTGAAGACGCTTATTTACATAACCCAGCTCCACGGCGGTCTCCAGGATCCGCCGCTTCATTTCGTCGCTGACGTCGGTGGCGCCGTTGAGGCCTTTGGACACGGTGCTTTTGGAAATCCCCAGTTTCGCGGCAATATCGCTGATGGTGGGCATGGCGGATCCCTCCCTGTAAATTTTGTGAAAAATGACGAATGAAATTTTTTTCGGCGAATTTATTATAGCAGGAGAGACGGAAAAAAACAAGGGAACCCTCTAAACTTTGGAGGGCGTCTTTTCGGAAATCCCGCGCCGGAGCGCCGGAAAAAAGGAATTGTCCGCGGCTCCGACGCGAAAAAACGAAACAAAAAGTTTCGAAACAAAAGAGCGAAAAAGATTCGAAAACGGAGTGAAAATGCACAAAAACCGTGCAAAACATGACAAAAAGTATACAAAACACCAAAAACGCCGCCTTGACTACTTTTTAAACCTGTGTTAATCTAAAAAAGAGCAAAACTCTACGAAACCTAATGTTTCACAAACAAATAAGGAGGGAAAAACAATGAAACTGAAAAAGGTACTTGCCGCTCTGATGGTCGTTACCATGACGGCGGCGATGCTGGTCGGCTGCGGTTCCGGGAATTCTTCTTCCGGCAGCGCATCCTCCGGCAGTTCTTCTTCCGGAAGCGCTTCTTCTGAGGGCGCGGCCGCGCAGGAAGCTCCTGCGGAGGTGCAGGATGTGGCTCTGAAGGTATGGTGCCCGCAGAACCAGGTCGATACCAAGACCATGGAGCAGCAGCAGGAGGCGTTTGCGGCGGCGCATCCTGAGTACAACATCACCTGGACGACGGAGATCGTCGGCGAGGATACCGCGAAGGAGCAGATCCTGAAGGATGTAGGCGCGGCGGCGGATGTTTTCTTCTTCGCCAATGACCAGTTGGAAGAGCTGGTGAACGCCGGTGCCATCGCCCGTCTGGGAGGCGAAACCGAGACCATGGTGAACGAGACCAACGCGGAAGCGGTCGTCGCCACCGCCAAGGTCGGCGATGCGCTTTACGGCATCCCCTTCACGCACAACACGTTCTTCATGTTCTATGACAAGACCCTGATGGACGAGAACGATGTCAAGACCCTTGAGGGCATCGTGAGCAAGGACACCGCGGACAACGTTTACAACTTCTACTTTGAATCCGCGGGCGGCTGGAAGCTGGGCGCTTACTACTACGGCGCCGGCCTGAGCATCTTCGGGCCTGACGGCAGCGATCTTTCCGCCGGTGTGGACTGGAACAATGAGACAGGCGTTGCGGTCACCAATTACCTGATCGACCTGATCAACAACCCGAAGGTCGCCTACGACGGTGAGATCTCCGTATCCGAGCTGATCGAGGATCACAGACTGGGCGTCTGGTTCGACGGTTCCTGGAACTACGATCTGTACAAGGGCATCCTGGGCGACGATCTCGGCCTGGGCGTGATTCCGACCTTCAATCCTGACGGCAACGATTACCAGTTGCTTGGCTTCTACGGCTCCAAGTGCATCGGTGTCAACGCGCAGTCCAAGAACATGGCGGCGGCGGTTGCTTTCGCGACGTTCCTTGGCAACGAGGAGAACCAGATGCTGCGTTATGAGCTCTCCGGCCAGATCCCGACCAATATCACGGCGGGCGCGGATGAGAAGGTGACCAGCGATCCTCTGGCGGCCGTTATCGTAGCCGAGGCGAATACCGCCAGCGTGGCGCAGCCCACCAACACGACGTTCTCCACCAGATACTGGACCTATGCCAATGCGATCCCGACCGAGATCAGAAGCGGCGAGATCACGAAGGACAACGTGCAGGAGAAGCTGGATGCGTTCGTATCCTCTATGACTGCTGAGTAAAGCAGATCGCACAGCGATCTGCGCTATTTCTCAATCTGCACAGCGGATTGAGAAGTTTCCCGGATCGGATAGCGATCTGCACTGTTTCCCGAAACTGCGGAGCGGCACGGGCCGTTTCCCGCAGAGGGAGAAATTGCACAGGGATGCCCTTCATCCGGCATCCCTGTTTTCAAAGGCGGCCGGAACTTCCCCGCGTGCGGAGGGCAGTTCCCACGGCGAGTCATCCGCCGCATTTACATAACATCAGACCGTGAGGCCGCGTCTTATGAGAGGGTCCGCTGGGAGGACCCACCGCAACATGATCAGGCAGGAGGTTTTCCATGGGAATCTTTAAGAAAAAAGAAGAGCCCGTCTATTACAAAGGCAGCGACGCTTCGGTGCGGCAGGCCTTCAAAAACGGCGATGCGGTCACAAAGCTCTCCTTTGTGATCTTTGGCCTGGGCAATATTCTGAATAAACAGATCGTCAGGGGCCTGATCTTCCTGGCAATGGAGATCGGTTATCTGGCTTATCTTTTCGGCTTCGGCATCGGCGCCATCGGCGATTTCATCACGCTGGGCACCCTGGAGCAGGGGCAGGTATATAATGAAGCGCTGGGGATCTACGAGTATTCTACCGGCGACAATTCCATGCTCTGTCTGCTGTACGGCGTCATCACGCTGTTCCTGACGGCGGCCATCATCTTCATCGGCTGCATGTCCGGGAAAAGCGCTTACGCGACGCAGTTCCGCAAGGAGCACAAACAGCACATCCCCACATTCCGGGATGATCTGCGTTCCTTAAAGGAAGAGAACCTGCACGCTTTCTTCCTGACGCTGCCCATCATCGGCATTGTGGTATTTACCATCGTACCGCTGGTATTCATGATCCTGATCGCCTTTACGAGCTACGATCACGAGCATCAGCCGCCCGGCAACCTGTTTGACTGGGTGGGACTGCAGAACTTTTCATCCATGTTCTCGCAGGGCAGCAAGCTGGCGGCCACCTTCTGGCCCGTCCTGTCCTGGACGCTGATCTGGGCCGTGCTGGCGACCTCCACCTGCTATATCCTGGGGCTTCTGCTGGCCCTCCTGATCAACCGCAAGGGCACCCGCTGCAAGGGCTTTTGGCGCTTCATGTTCGTGCTTTCCGTGGCGGTGCCGCAGTTCGTCACCCTGCTGAGCATGCGGACGATCTTCAATGCCAACGGTCCCGTGAACGTGATGCTGCGCGAGCTCGGCATCATCGGCGCGACCTCGTCCATCCCGTTTTTCACCGATCCGCTGTACGCGAAGATCACGATCATCTGCATCAACATCTGGATCGGCGTGCCCTTCACCATGCTTTCCACCACGGGCATTCTGCAGAATATCCCGGCGGAGCTGTATGAGGCGGCCAAGATCGACGGCGCCAGCGCACCCACCATTTTCCGGAAGATCACCCTTCCCTATATGGTGTTCATCATGACGCCCAACCTGATCACCTCCTTCACAGGCAACATCAACAACTTCAACGTGATCTTCCTGCTGTCGGGAGGCGGACCGGATTCCCTGGATTACTACTACGCAGGAAAGACGGACCTGCTGGTCACTTGGCTGTACCGGCTGACCATCACCCAGAAGGACTACAACCTGGGCGCCGTCATCGGTATCCTGGTGTTCATCATACTGGCCACCGTGTCACTGCTCACTTACCGGCATACCGGTTCGTATAAAGATGAGGGGGCGTTCCAATAATGAAGACGAAGAGATTTATTACCAATACGGCCTGCCATATTCTGCTTGCGATCCTGAGCTTTATCTGGGTCCTGCCGATCTTTTACGTGGTGCTGACTTCCTTCCGGAAAGAGGGCGGTTCCTACAAGAGCTATATCTGGCCGCGGGGCTATACGCTGGACAATTACGTCAATCTGTTTGCCGGAAACAGCAATGTGAACTTCCCCAGGTGGTTCGCCAACACGCTGGTCATCGCGATCTTTTCCACGCTGATCTCCGCGTTCTTCGTGCTGTGCGTATCCTACGTCATGAGCCGTCTGCGCTTTAAGATGCGCAAGACATTCCTGAACATCGCCCTGATCCTGGGCATGTTCCCCGGCTTCATGTCCATGATCGCCGTTTACTACATCTTAAAGGGCCTGGGCTTTTTGGAGACGGGCGTCTTAAAACAGGTGGCGCTGGTGCTGGTCTATTCCGGCGGTGCTGGGCTGGGTTTTTATATGGCGAAGGGCTTCTTTGACACGATCCCCAAGAGCATCGATGAGGCCGCCTATATCGACGGCGCGACGAAATGGGATACCTTCATCCATGTGACGCTTCCCATGTCGAAGCCCATCATCACCTACACGCTGCTGACTTCCTTTATGGGGCCCTGGGTGGATTACATTTTCGCCAAGGTCATCATGGGCAACGATACCCAGTATTATACCATCGCCATCGGGCTGTGGACGATGCTGGAAAAGGAATATGTGGAGTATTATTATACGCAGTTCTATGCGGGCTGTGTGGTGATCTCCATTCCGATCTCCATCCTGTTCCTGCTGACCCAGAAGTGCTATGTGGAAGGCGTGACAGGTGCGGTAAAAGGCTGACTGCGGGACCGGCGGGCGTTTGGCCGGGCGCGGAGGCGTTGGGGAAGGCTGACCGCGGAAGCGGTTTTTGCCGGGCCCCGGAAACAGACAGTGAAAACAGGGAGGCGAGGGCCAAAAGCCCCCGCCTTCTGATTCCATATTGTTTTTTACGGGAGAACCATCCATGACAGAGGCGAATTGCAGGGATATCACACAGATGGATAAACTGTATCGATATGAGGGGAGCGATCTGGGCGCTGTCTGTTCTCCGGCGGGTTCCGTTTTTAAGGTGTGGAGCCCTCTGGCGGAAAAGGTGGAGCTGCGTCTTTTCGCGGACGGGGAGACGGATGTATTCACGTCCAGGCCACTGCATCCGGACGGGCAGGGGACCTGGAAATACGAGACGGCGGAAAATCTGCACGGCTTCTATTACGATTATCTGGTCTGGATCGGCGGAAAAGCGCGGCGCACGGCGGACCCTTACGCGGTGGGCTGTAGCTGCAACGGAAGGCGCAGCATGGCCGTGGAGCTGGCGCGGACGGATCCGGAGGGCTTCGGAGAGGACTGTGCGCCGCCGCCAGAGACGGAGCGGATCATCTATGAGCTCCATGTGAAGGATTTTTCCTACGATCCCGACAGCGGGATCCCGGAACAGTATCGGGGAAAGTTCAAGGCGTTCACGGTGGAGGAGCCGGACGCTCCCTATCCGACCTGTGTGGGCTATTTGAAATCCCTGGGCATCACGCACGTGCATCTTCTGCCGATCTTCGATTACGGCGCGCTGGATGAAGCGGGAGAGCTGCGCCAGTACAACTGGGGCTACGATCCCGTCAATTACAATGTGCCGGAGGGCTCCTATTCCACGGATCCCTTTGACGGTCTGGTGCGGATCCGGGAGTGCAAGGAAATGATCCAGTCGCTGCACAAAAACGGCATCCGCGTGATCATGGACGTGGTATACAATCACACCTATCATCAGGATTCCTGGCTGGAACGGATGGTCCCCGGCTATTATTACCGCTGCTGGAAGGACGGGAGTCTTTCGGACGGCTCCGCCTGCGGGAACGATATCGCCGCGGGACGGGCCATGGTGGACAATTACATCGTCCAGTCCGTGCTGTTCTGGGCGAGGGAATATCATATAGATGGGTTCCGGTTCGATCTCATGGGGCTTTTGACGGTGGAGCTGATGAACCGGATCCGCCGCAGCCTGGACGAGATCTACGGACCCGGAGAAAAGCTGGTCTACGGGGAGCCCTGGCGGGCCAATGAATCCCCCATGGAGACGGGGACCATGGCTTCCTTAAAGGACAACGTGGCGCATCTGGACGAGGGGATCTCCGTGTTCAGCGACGACACCCGGGACGTGATCAAGGGGCATGTGTTCTACGGCGAGGTGCCGGGCTTCGTGAACGGCGGCACCGGGCTGGAGGAAAACGTGCTGCGGGCCGTGAGCGGATGGCGGAAGGATCAGCAGACCTTCCGGCCCAAGAGCTGTTCCCAGATCGTCAACTATGTTTCTGCGCACGATAATTACACGCTGTGGGATAAGCTGGTGATCTCCATGCGCGGGCAGCGGTTTTTCGGGGACGGCGGGCTGCCGGGCAGTGCGCTGTCGGAGCTGTTTCTGACGAAGTATGAGGATGTGCTGTCCGCCAACAGGCTGGCGGCCTTCGTGTATTTCACCTGTCAGGGCAATCTCTTCATGCTGGCCGGAGAGGAGTTCGGCCGCAGCAAGCTGGGAGACAGCAACAGCTACCGGTCCAGGCCGGAGATCAATATGCTGCGCTGGAAGCAGACGGTGGAGTTTGCCGATCTGATCTCCTATTACAGGGGACTGATCCGTCTGCGCAAGCGTCTGCCGGGCCTGTATGACAAATCTCCGGGAGCCGCGGAGCGGATCGGGCGGGAGACCATACACGGCTCCGGGGTGGTGTCGTTTACGGTGGACAATGCGCCGCTGCCGGGGCGGCAGGAGGAGTGCCCCTGGCCGGAGCTTTTCATCGTTTATAACGCGGGGGATACGGTCGCTCTGGTGAATGTTCCGGAGGGACAGTGGACGGTCCTCGCTGACGGAGAAGAAGCCGATTGCCGCAAAAAAGCCTTTTTGCGGGACGGCAACTTGCCTGTTGAGGCAAAAAGCGGTATGATGCTGGGGAGAAAAGTTCTTCAGGAGGACATAGCGGTATGAAAAGAGCGAGCGGCATCCTGCTTCCGGTATCCAGTCTGCCGTCCCGGTACGGGATTGGTTGCTTTTCCGGGGAAGCGCGGGAATGGATCGATTTTCTGAAAAAAGCGGGACAGAGCTACTGGCAGGTGCTGCCGCTTTCTCCCACCGGCTACGGGGATTCCCCGTATCAGGGGTTTTCTTCCTTTGCGGGGAATCCTTATTTCATCGATCTGGAGGCGCTGGAGGCGGAAGGGCTTCTGACCCGGACGGAATGCGAAAGCGCGGATTTCGGGAGCGACCCGGCCCGGGTCGATTACGGGAAGCTGTATGAGAACCGGCTTTCTCTGCTGCGGCTGGCCTATTCGCGCAGCGGAATCGGGACAGACCCGGATTTCATCGGGTTCGTGCGGGAGAATGCGGACTGGCTGGACGATTATGCTCTCTTCATGGCGGTGAAAAAGCGGTTCGGCGGCGCACCCTTTTTCGAGTGGGCGGAGGATATCCGGAAGCGCTGGGGATATTCGCTGGATTATTACAGAAGAGAATGCTATTTCGAGATCGAGTTTTATAAATATACGCAGTATCTGTTCTGGAAGCAATGGAAGGAGCTGAAGCGGTATGCCAACGAAAACGGCATCCGGATCATCGGGGACGTGCCCATCTATGTGGCGCTGGATTCCGCGGATGCCTGGGCGTCGCCGGAGCTGTTTGAGTTCGGCGCGGACGGGATGCCCGCGTCCGTGGCTGGGTGCCCGCCGGACGCTTTTTCCGCGGACGGACAGCTCTGGGGAAATCCGTTATACCGCTGGGAGTACCACCGGCAGACCGGATATGACTGGTGGTGCAGACGGCTCGCCCATTGCTTCAAGCTTTACGACGTGGTGCGGATCGACCATTTCCGGGGATTCGACGCGTATTACAGCATTCCCTACGAGGATCGGACGGCCAGGGGAGGCCACTGGGAAAAGGGGCCGGGAATCGAGCTGTTCCGCACGCTGAACGAAAAGCTGGGAAAGAAGGAGATCATTGCGGAGGACTTGGGTTTTTTGACGCCCTCCGTACAGAAGCTGCTGGCGGACAGCGGCTATCCGGGGATGAAGGTGATCGAATTCGCCTTCGACCCGCGGGAGGAGTCGGATTATCTGCCGCACAGCTATGACCGCAACTGTGTGGTTTACACTGGCACGCATGACAATGAGACGCTGGTGCAGTGGTACCGGGGGCTGGACGCGGAGAGCAGAGAATTCGCGCAGGAGTATATGAACAATGCCGCCACGCCGGAGGCGGAACGGTACTGGGATTTCATCCGGCTGGCCATGATGAGCACCGCTGATACCTGTGTGGTCCCTGTTCAGGATTACCTGGGGCTGGGAGAGGAAGCGCGGCTCAATCATCCTTCTACGCTGGGAAGCAACTGGACGTGGCGGCTGCTGCCGGGCGTGCTGACCGGCGAGCTGGCGGAGAAGATCTACCGGCTCACGCGCATTTCCGCCCGTCTGCCGGAGGAGCTTCGAATCCTGGAGGCGCAGAAGCGGGAACAGAGAAGATTGGAACGCGAGGCGGAAGAGCGGCAGCGGCCTTTGCCGACACAGGCTTGTCTGGCGCCGGAGGGCACGGGCAGGGCGGAGGAGATCGTATGAAGTTTACATATGGGAAAAAGGACTGGATGACCTTTGAACGGGGGGAGGAGAACTGCTGGCTGATGACCAATGGACTGGGAGGGTTCTCCTCCCTTTCCGTTCTGGGTTCCTGCAGCCGGAACGATCAGGCGATGCTGATGGCCTGCGTGCAGCCGCCCAACCACCGTTACAATATGATCCACAGGCTGGAGGAATGGCTGGAATTCGGCCCGGCATGCGGTGCAGGGGAGCGGGAGAGCGGCTGCGGGAGCGTATCGGCGGACGGACGTGCGCGCGGCAGGAGATTCGCGCTCTCCAGCCAGGCGTTTCAGCCGCCGGGCGTGCGGGAAGAGGGCTTTGTCCATCAGACGCTGTTCACCTATGAGGATTATCCCCAGTGGCGTTATCTGGTCGGCGGCGTGGAGATCGTGCGCACGGCCGCGCTGATGCAGGGAAAAAATACCGTGGGCATCACCTGGCGGATTGAGAACCGTTCCGACCGGCCGGTGACGCTGGAGGTGCTGCCCCATCTGCAGTTCGTGCCCAAGGGAGCCAGGCTGTCCCGGGAGCAGGTGTTTTTTACGCAGATCGGGGATGATGGGCCGGAGCGGTGTGCCGGCGGCGAAGGAGGACGGATCAAGTCCAATGGGCTGTGCCTGTATTTTCACACTAACGGCACGGCGGAGGCGGTCCCGAAGCGGTTCTGTGAAACGCTGTACTACGCGGACGATGTGCGGGACGGGAAGATGGCGCTGGGACGCTCGGCGGTGACGCACCGCCTCCGCTATACGGTGGCGGCAGGGGCCTGCGGGACGCTGGAAGCGGTGTATGGGATGGAAGAGACGCTGCCCTCCATGGAGGAGATCCTGCAGAACGTCCGCTCGTTCCGGGCGGCATGGGCGGCGCGGGCCGGATATACGGAACCCGTCGCGCAGGCGCTTTCCCTGGCGGCCTCGCAGTTCATTTCGGAGCGGGCCTCCACCGGTAAGCCCACCATCCTGGCGGGATTTCCTTTTTTCGAGGATTGGGGCCGGGATACGATGATCGCGCTGGTGGGCTGCTGTCTTTCCACCAGACAGTATGCGCTGGCTGAGGGCATACTGGAGACCTTTATGGCTTACTGCCGGAAGGGGCTGATGCCCAACCTGTTCCCGGAGGGCGGGCAGGAGCCCGGCTACAATACGGCGGACGCCTCCCTTCTGTTCATTCTGGCGGTTTATGCGTATTACCGCCGGACAAAAAACATGGCGTTCGTGAAGAAGGCCTGGCCGGTCATGGCGGACATCGTGGACTGGTATCGGAGGGGGACGGATTTCGGCATCCGGATGGACGAGGACGGTCTGATCACGGCGGGACAGGGGCTGGATCAGGTGACCTGGATGGACGTGCGGGTGGAAAACATTCTGCCCACGCCCCGGCACGGAAAGCCGGTGGAGATCAATGCCTACTGGTACAACGCGCTGCGGATCATGGCGCTCTTCGCGGAGGCAGGCGTGCTGGCGGACCGCGCACAGGCCGCGGACTACGGCGCGCTGGCGGACCGCGCACAGGCTGCGGACTACGGCGCGCTGGCGGACCGGGTGAAGGCGCGGTTTGCGGCGCTGTTCTGGAATGAAAAGACCGGCTGCCTGCGGGACGTGATCGCGGCGGACGGGAACGCGGGCGCGCAGGATCAGATCCGCTGCAATCAGATCTGGGCGGTGTCCCTGCCGTTTTCCCTGCTGTCCCCGGAGCAGGAAAAGCAGGTGACGGAAACCGTTTTCCGCAGGCTCTATACGCCCTGCGGCCTGCGGTCGCTGGATCCGGCGGATCCGGAGTTTCATCCGTTTTACGGCGGCGCGCAGTTGGACCGAGATCTGGCCTATCATCAGGGGACGGTCTGGACGTTCCCGCTGGGCGGCTACTATCTGGCATATCTGAAGGTGAACGGATATTCCGAAACGGCGAAGGCGCGCGTGAGAGAGCAGATGGAGGCGCTTCTGCCCGCCCTATATGAGGGCTGTGCGGGGCAACTGGCGGAGATCTACGACGGCGGGGAGCCGACGGTCCCCAAGGGATGCTTTGCCCAGGCCTGGAGCGTGGGCGAGCTGCTGCGGGTCTGTGAGGCGCTGGAGGAGAACGGAGAGCGGCATGTATCGGAATTATGTGTTTGATCTTTACGGGACGCTGGCGGATATCCGGACCGATGAGGAGAAGCCGGTCCTCTGGGAAAAAATGAGCGACATCTATGCGGCCTGCGGGGCGCGGTATGCGCCGGAGGAGCTGAAACGGGCGTTTCGGGACGGGATCGCCGGAGAAGTGAGGACGTTTGGATACGCGGATGCGGAGCCGGATCTGTCGAAGGTTTTCGCCGGTCTGTACGAAAAAAAGGGCGTTCCCTGCAGCGCCGATCAGATGCGGATGACGGCCATCGCCTTTCGTGCCCTGTCCAGGGACTTCTTGCGCGCCTATGACGGGGCGGAGGCGCTCTTGAGAGCGCTGAAGGAGAGGGGCAGGGGCGTTTATCTGCTTTCCAACGCTCAGCGGGATTTCACCAGGCCGGAGATCGAAATGCTGGGCCTTACGCCGTATTTTGACGGGATCTTCATTTCCTCCGAGCAGGGCTGCAAAAAGCCGTCGCCGTTATTTTTTGAAAAATTCCTGAAAACCTTTACGCTGGATCCGAAAACGTGTATCATGATAGGAAATGACCCGGACGCGGATATCGCAGGCGCCCGGCAGGCCGGGATGCACACGCTCTACATCCGCACCGAGATTTCGCCGCCCGGGCAGGGCGCTGTGGAAGCCGATTTCTGTGTGCTGGACGGCAGTCTGTACAGGGCGGCGGAATATTTGTTGAGGTGACGCATATGGAACTGAAAGCATGGACGTATGAGGAATTTCCGGAATATGTGCAGGAGGTGGAGGGCGCGCATGTCCTTCGGACCACCGGGGACGAGATGGGCGTCGCTTATGTGCCCAACGTGGTGTATGCCGAGCTGGACGGCGTGAAGCTGCATTTGCAGCTCCTGGTCCCGTTCACCCGGAACGAGCCGGAGCGTGCCTATCCCTGTGTGGTGTTCGTGCAGGGTTCCGCCTGGTTCCCGCAAAATGTATACGCGCAGCTTCCGCAGCTTTCCTGTCTGGCGCGCCGGGGCTATGTGACGGCCATCGTGGAATACCGTCATTCCGGCCTCGCGCCGTTCCCGGCCCAGATCATGGACGCCAGGAACGCGGTCCGTTTCCTGAGGGCCCACGCGACGGAATATCATGCGGACCCGGAAAACATCGCCGTGGCGGGGGATTCCTCCGGCGGGCATACGGCCATGTTCGCGGGGATGCTCCATGACGACGCGGAAAACAATCTGTTTCCCGGCGTCAGCGCCGATGTGAAGGGGATCGTCGATTATTATGGGAGCTGCAGCATCATGAAGGAGGATTCCAACCCCATTCAGGTGCTGCACTGTCAGGCTGACAGCCCGGAGGGGATGGTCATGGGCCATGTGGACCTGCGGAACCGCCCGGATCTGAAGCGCAGGCTGTCCGTGGAATGCAATATCACGGAAGAGACGTCCGTTCCGCCCACGCTGATCCTGCACGGCACCAGGGACCGGACGGTGAACTGCGAGGGCAGCGTCATCCTGTACCGGCAGATGAAAAAGTGCGGCAAGGATGTACAGTTGTATTTTCTGAAAGGGGCCGATCACGGCGGCGCGGAGTTCTGGACGGAGGAGGTCCTGGATATCGTGGACGCGTTCCTGAAAAAGTGCTTCGCATAGAACGGATGTGGGAAAGGAGTTTTTCGTATGGGTGAGATCGATGATGTGATCCGCATGCTGGACCAGATGGCGGAGGGCGGCGTGAGCCGCATGAAGGTGGAGACCTCCGGGCAGATGGCCGAGGGGGAGATGAAGAAGGCGTACCACCACGGCCGCTGTGATGTGGGAAGCCCGTTCGCCACGGGAAAGCTGTTCGATCTGGAGGAGCCGGGCTGCGGCGGCTGAATGCATATGCGGAAATTAAGATAGAAAAGGCTTGAAGGAGCATGTCTGTAAAAAAACATGAAGCCCGGGGAACAGGCGATTCCCGGACCTCATGCTTTTTCTTTCCCGCAGCCGTGCCGGGCAGGTGCAATGGTCTGTGCCTGCGGCCGACTCAGCGTATATGCTCCCGAATTTCCGCGTTGACCCGCTGGCGGAGCGAGAGCAGCCAGGCGTCCTCGGTCGGGTAGCAGGTAAAGGTGAGGGGCGCGTCCAGCCCGTCCTCCAGAAGGGCCATGACGTGCTCGCGGCCAGTCAGCTTTTCCAGCAGGAGCAGGGCGCGCAGGTCATTGATGGCCTCGTAAAAGACCGCCATGTGCAGAGATTCCAGCGGTTCCCCGTTTTCGCCGGGATAGACCAGAAAGGCGTCTCCGGAGGGAAAGGCCATGTCCGCATCGGTGACCCGGAAGGGATCGATGTGACGGCGGGAGAGCTGGGAGTTATAAAAGTTGAAGCCCCACTGCAGGAAGCCCCTGACGCGGAATTTATAGAACTGGAGCCCGATGATCCGGTTGCGGGCCGAGGGCATGCCAAAAAAGCGGTTGGAGACCTGATAGGTCTGGCCGCAGCAGTAATAGACCCACAGATCCTTCGGGCATTTGCCCTCCAGGAAGGGCGTCAGCGCGTCGGTGGCGATGATGGGCGTCTCGCAGAGCCCGTCGGTGAAATAGCGGTAGTGGCTCATGGCGTCCAGGATGGGGAAGCCCGCCAGAAGCTCCGCCACCTGCGCCCGGGCGGCCCGGTACTGTTCCAGGCAGGACTCGTTCGGCTCGTCCGAAATGTGGAAGACGGTCCGCCCTTCGATGCCCAGGCGCTTCAGCTCATCGGTCAGGGCGGGCAGGAATGCGCGCAGGAAGTCCCGGTATTCCGCACCCAGGGCATCCTGTTCCCAGCCGAAGCGCCTGCGCAGAACGCCGTTTTTCCAAACCAGGATCTTGGGACAGTGGGCGGCGCCCCACTGGGTATAGAGATGGGCCATTTCAAAAAATCGGATGCCGCAGTCCCGGCACATGTTCACCCACCGCTCCAGTTTGTCAAAGCCGAAGGAGTAAACGCCATTTTCATAAAAAATATCCACCAGTTGGATGGTGGTCCGCTCTTTTCCCACCGCGGTGTCCAGGGCGGGCGTGAAAATGGGCGTGAGGATCATGTTGAGCCCCCGGCGCGCGCCAAGCTGTATCTGGCGGCGCATATATTCCCAATGCTCTTCGGAGAAGACCGGCACATGATAATAGTCCGCCACGCAGTCCCCGTGAAACCATTCCGTGACCGTCAGCTCCTGCTCGGGCAAAACCGCGCCGATAACCTCCACTTCCGTACAGCAGGAGACGGGCTCCTCCCGTTCGGAGAGCGGTGTAAAGGTCACGGTGACGGGATGGACGCCGGGTGCGGTGTGCTCATCCGTTTCGATCCCGATCCAGAAGGACGTCCAGAGGCGGCAGGGCAGGAGGCTTTTGCCGTCCGGCAGCGGCGTCAGCAGATCCGGATACAGCCCCGGCCTGTCAGAGAGGATGTTGCCGTCCCGGGTGTCGCTGACCGGCAGTATGGAGGGCACCAGATCCACCTGGCGCACGGAAATATACGATGCGATGGGAGAGTCCACCCGGACGGATACCTCCAGGCGCGTGTCCGGGATATCCGTCGGGCGCAGCGCCAGTTGGAAGGAAAGAACGTCGTTCTGGAGCACGGAAAGCCGGGTATGATCGGAATGAGGCGTCTGGTCCGGAAAGATCTTTTCCAGAGAGGACGTGCGGATGAGCTGTATGGACATAAGAATCCCCCTTCTCTGCGCGGCACGGGCTGCCGCTGATGGTTTCAGTATAAGGGGAAAGGGGGCGGCCCGTCAAGGCGAAACGATTGTTTCCTGCAGGTTGGCCGATCATGTATTGGAAACTTGCACCGGCCTGAAAAAACATTCCCGGATGGAATTGAAAATATACCGGAAATGAGATAGAATGTCGGGAGACGGCACAGTTGACAAAATACGCGCGCGGCGCGAAAGGAAGCATCATGGTACTGTACGAAGGAAAAAAGGGAGAGGTCTACCATGTGAAGGATATTCATATGGAAGAAGGGCTGATGAGACGGCTGCAGGCCCTGGGCCTCAATGAAGGCACGGAAGTGAAGATACTGAACCGCAAAAAGGGCGGCGCCATCATTTTATATGTGCGGGGCACCCGGTTTGCGATGGGACGGCACATCACGTCGAATATAGAGGTGGAAGAGAAGGGGCAGGAGGATTGACATGGAAGAGAATCGCGACAGGCATGTACATGTGGCGTTCGTGGGCAATCCCAACTGCGGAAAGACCACGCTGTTCAACGCCGTCACCGGGGCGAAGCTGAAGGTGGCCAACTGGCCCGGCGTCACGGTGGAAAAATATGAGGGCAACATCGAATATGAGGGCTATCAGCTCAAGCTGGTGGACACCCCCGGAATCTATTCCCTGAGCTGTTATACCATTGAGGAACAGGTGACGCGCAACTGCGTACAGGACGATGACATCGAGGTCATCGTCAACGTGGTGGACGCCTCCTGTCTGGAGCGCAATCTGTATCTGACGCTGCAGCTTCTGGAGCTGGGCAAGCCGGTGATCCTGGCACTGAACATGATGGACATCGTGAAAGAGCGGGGGCTGGAGATCGACCTGCACCGTCTGCCCGAAATGCTGGGGGACATCCCGGTGGTGCCGGTGTCGGCGGCCAGGCGGACGGGTCTGGACATCCTGATGCACGCGGTGGTGCATCACTACGAGGAAGGGCCCAAAGAGGACGTGATGAACTACGGGCCCGAGCTGGAGGAAAAGCTGTCCCTGCTGGGCGAGATGATGAAGACCCGCTATCCCAGCCATTCGCTGGTGCGCTGGCATGCCATCAAGCTGTTGGAGCGCGACGAGCAGGTGACGAAGGAGCATCCGCTGCAGGCGATCGTGGCGGAGGACGAAGCGGCGCAGGTCTCGGACGTGGCAGAGGGCGGCACGAAGGTGACGCAAGTTCCGGGCGCAGCGGAAGGCGGTGCGGAGGCTGCACAGACCCCGGTGCAGGGCAGCGGACAGAAGGTCATCCAGGCTGCGGACGTGATCGGGGACGGCTATGAAAAGGAGATCATTCAGGCAAAATACAAATATATCGAAGAGATCCTGAAGGAGACGCTGTTTCATAAGGAAAGAAAGGCGGCGCAGACCGACCGGGTGGACGCGGTGCTGACCCATCCGGTGTGGGGCGTTCCCGTGTTCCTCTGCATCATGGCGCTGGTGTTTTTCCTGACCTTTGCGGTGGGGGATTTCCTCAAGGGCGGCTTTGAGACGGCGCTGGACTGGTTTTCGGAAGGCGCGCGCTCCCTGCTCCTGGCGGTGCATGTGTCCGACTGGCTGATCTCGCTGGTGGTGGACGGCGTCATCGCCGGTGTGGGCGGCATCCTGACGTTCCTGCCCAATATTTTCATCCTTTTCCTGGCGCTGGGCATTCTGGAGGATTCTGGCTATATGGCGCGGGTGGCCTATGTGATGGATAACATCATGGGAAAGGCCGGGCTGTCGGGCCGGGCGTTTCTGCCCATGATCCTGGGCTTCGGCTGTACGGTGCCCGCCATCATGGCGACGCGGGCGCTGGAGACGGAGTATGACCGGCGCAAGGTCATGGTGATCACACCGTTCATGTCCTGTTCCGCCCGCCTGCCGGTGTATGTGCTGTTCTCCGGGATGTTTTTCCCGAACAATCCGGTGATTCCGGCCTTTTCCATGTATGTGATCGGGCTGGTGACGGCCCTGCTGGTGGCCCGCGTGGCCAACGTGCTGGAAAAGGGCAGGATCAACGATTCGCTGCTCATCGAGCTGCCGGAATATAAACGGCCCAACGGCCGCGTGATCCGCACCTATGTGTGGAACAAGCTGAAGGATTATCTGACCAAGGCGGGGACCACGATCTTTCTGGCTTCCATTGTCATCTGGTTCGTGCTCAACTTCGGACCTGCCGGGATGGTGGAGGATGCGGCCGCCAGCTTCGGCGCTTCCATCGGCCGGTTCCTGGTGCCCGTGATGGCGCCCGCCGGGCTGGGAATGTGGCAGATCGTGGTGGCCCTCATTTCCGGCATTTCGGCCAAGGAAGTGGTGGTCTCCAGCTTCGCGGTGCTCTTCGGCGTGACCAATGCCAACTCGGCGGCGGGCATGCAGGCCATCGTGGACAACATTCATCAGTTCGATCCCTCCTTCGGGCCGCTGAACGCGTTCTGCCTGATGCTGTTCGTGCTCTTTTATGTGCCCTGCGCGGCCACCATCGGCACGATCCGCAAGGAGAGCGGTTCCTGGAGGTTCACGCTGTCACTGATGGCCTTTGAGATCTGCTTCGCCTGGCTGATCAGCACGCTGGTTTTCCAGATCGGACGGCTGTTCCTGTGAGGATGCGGGCGGCGCGGAGGATCTGCGGGAAATTCGGTCGGGATCCGCGTGCGGTCCGGCCGCATGCAGCCGTCTGTATGCCGTTCAGCCGAATGCACGCGTACCGTTCAACTGCGGTCCGCAGCTTACCTGAAATTCCGCCGAGGCCGCTGATGACATTTTCAAAAAATTGTGTTAAAATGAAAAAATCCCGGCGCCCTGTCCGCTGTTCATCGGGGCGCGGGGATCGGAACGAGAATATTTTCGGGAGGAATGAGACGTGGTAAAGATCAGGACCCGCTTCGCGCCCAGCCCCACCGGGCGCATGCATGTGGGAAATCTCCGCACGGCGCTGTACGCGTATCTGATCGCGAAGCATGAGGGCGGCGATTACATTTTACGGATCGAGGATACGGACCAGGAGCGCTATGTGGAGGGCGCGGTGGACATCATCTACCGGACGCTGGAAAAGACGGGGCTGATCCATGACGAGGGACCGGACAAGCCGGGCGATGTCGGCCCTTATGTGCAGAGTGAGAGACAGCGCGCGGGGATCTACCTGGAGTATGCGAAACAACTGGTGGAAAAGGGCGAGGCGTATTACTGCTTCTGCGATAAGGAGCGCCTGGCCACGCTGACCCGTGTGGTGGCGGGCAAGGAGATCAACGTCTACGACAAGCACTGTCTGCATCTGTCCAGGGAAGAGGTGGAGGCGAAGCTGGCGGCGGGCATGCCCTATGTGATCCGTCAGAACAATCCCATGGAGGGGACGACCACCTTCCATGACGAGATCTACGGCGATATCACGGTGGACAACGCGGAGCTGGACGACATGATTCTGATTAAGTCCGATGGGTTCCCCACCTACAACTTCGCCAACGTGGTGGACGATCATCTCATGGGCATCACCCATGTGGTGCGGGGCAACGAGTACCTTTCCTCTTCCCCCAAGTACAACCGCCTGTACGAGGCCTTCGGCTGGGAGGTGCCGGTCTATGTGCACTGCCCGCTGATCACCGATGAGAACCATCAGAAGCTGGCGAAGCGCAGCGGTCATTCTTCCTTCGAGGATCTGCAGGAGCAGGGCTTTCTGACGGAGGCCATCGTCAATTTCGTGGCGCTGCTGGGCTGGAGTCCGGAAGGGGACGGCGAGATCTTCAGTCTGGAGGAGCTGGTGAAGGCCTTCGATTACCGCCGGATGTCCAAATCTCCCGCGGTGTTCGACTACACCAAGCTGAAATGGATGAACGGCGAATATATCAAGGCCATGGATCCGGACCGGTTCTACGAGATGGCGGAGCCTTATCTGAAGCGGGCGCTGACGAAGGGACAGGATCTGAAGAAGATCGCGGGGATGGTGCAGACCCGGATTGAGGTGTTCCCGGATATCCCGGAGATGGTGGACTTTTTTGAGACGCTGCCGGAATACGATCCGTCCATGTATGTCCACAAAAAAATGAAAACGACGCAGGAGAGCGCCAGAGAGGTGCTGACGGAGCTTCTGCCCGTTCTGGAGGCTCAGGAGGATTACAGCAATGACGCGCTCTATGCGGCGCTGCTTTCCTATGTGGCACAGAAGGGCTGTAAGAACGGTTATGTGCTCTGGCCCGTGCGCACGGCGGTCTCAGGAAAACAGACCACGCCGACCGGCGCTACGGAGATCATGGAGATCCTGGGCAAAGAGGAATCCCTCGCCAGGATCCGGAAGGGCATCGCTCTGCTGCAGGGGTAAAGCAGCAGGAGGCATTTTTTGCAGGGAAACGAACAACAGAATAAAGCGATCGTCTGGAACGCGGGACCGGCGCTGATCCTGGCCGGTCCCGGTTCCGGAAAAACCTTTACTACCGTAGAGAGGGTGCGGTATCTGATCGAGATCCACCATGTGGATCCGTCCAACATTCTTGTGATCACCTTCACCAGAGCGGCTGCCCGGCAGATGCGGGACCGTTTCTTCGCCCGGATGGAGGGCGTGTACCATCCGGTCACCTTCGGCACATTTCATGCCGTCTTTTTTCAGATTTTAAAAAATACCTGTCATTACGAATCCAACTGTATCGTCACCGAACGCGAAAAGCGGGAATATCTGCGCACGCTGCTTCAGAGCATGCAGGGCGAATTTCCGGCGCAGGAGGACTGGGAAGAAAGCCTGCTTTCCGAGATCGGTTTTCTCAAAAACAGGGGAAGCATCCCGGAGGGATTTCAGAGCGCCTGCCTGGAGCCGGAAGTATTCCGGAAGCTGTTCCTGGGCTTTCAGAGGATGCTCTCGGAAATGGGGAAGCTGGACCTGGACGATTTCGCCGCGGCGGTGCGGCATCTGTTCCTGACAAGGCCCGCCGTGCTGAAGGAGTGGCAGCAGCGTTTTTCCTATCTGCTGGTAGACGAGTTTCAGGACATCAATGAGACGCAGTATGCGGTGATGAAGCTCCTGGCGGGAGAAACACAGAATCTCTTTGTGGTGGGAGACGACGATCAGGCCATTTACGGGTTCCGCGGTTCCGATCCTTCCATCATGCGGCAGTTCGCCGCGGACTTTCCGGCTGCTGCTCAGATCAGTCTGTCCGCCAATTACCGGAGCCGTCCCGGCATTGTGGAGCGGGCCGGGAAGCTGATCGCTGCCAATAAGGAGCGTTTTGCCAAGCAGATCACGGCGGGAAAGCCGGAAGGGACGGCCTGGAAATTCGAGGCGGATCCGGACAGCGTACAGCGGGAAATGACGGAATATCTGAGTGCGCCGGGAGATCAGGGACTTATGGGCGGCCGTTCCCTGGCCGCGGCATTTTCCAGAGGTGCAATCGGGAAAAAGCGGGAGCGTCCGCCAGCATGGACTTCCTTCTCGCGGGATGGCTCCGTGCAGCTATGCGCTTTTACGGACAGGCGGCAGCAGGCCAGGGCGCTGGCGTGGATGATGCAGAGGTTCCGGCAGACAGCAGACATCCCGTCCATCGCGGCCATTTTCCGCACTAATTCCGATGCGGCCCTGCTGGCGGAGGCGCTGGGCGCGCTGCGGGTGCCCTTCGTCATGCGGGAAAAGCTGAAAAGTCCCTATTCGCAGCCGGTGTGCAGGGACCTGCTGGCTTATCTGGAATTCGCCATGGTCAGGCGGGAGCGGGATCTGTTCTTCCGGATCATGAACAGACCCTGCCGGTATCTGTCCCGGCAGGCGGTGACGCAGACGCAGGTCTCCTTCCCGCTTCTGTTTTCCGCATATCGGGACAAGCCCTATATGACGCCGATCCTGACAAAGCTGCAGGCGGATATCGGGCGCATGGCGGGGATGGATCTGTATGCGGCGGTGAATTATGTCAGAAAGGGCATCGGTTATGACGGCTGGATGAAAAAGGAAATGCGGGAGGAGCAGTATCGGGAAGCGGCAGAGGCCGCCGATTTTTTCCAGGACAGCGTGCGTGGTTTCCCTACCGTGGCGCTTTTGAAGGAGCACATCGAGCGGTATGAGCAGTCTCTGGCAGAGGCTTCAAAAAAAGATTCGGAAACGGATCCCGACGCGGTGTGTCTGACCACCATGCACGGCTCCAAGGGGCTGGAATTCGATATTGTGTTTCTGCCCGACTGCAATGAGGGGATCGTGCCGCACAAAAAGAGCCTGACGGGAAAGGAACTGGAGGAAGAGCGCCGGATGTTCTATGTGGGCATGACCCGGGCGAAGGAGCGGCTTTATCTTAGCTGGGTGGGCGGCACCCGGGCGGAGCCGGGATTTGCGTCGCGCTTCCTTTCCGACTGCGGCTGGCGGGAGCCGTACCGGTACTGAGCATGCCGGACCATTAGCCTGCCGCGGCTCTGCAAGGGCGGAGAAAGTTTTTTGCAGCGCAGCGACTGCGGCAGGATTTGTGTGCGCCGTTGCTCTGTGTGGACGGAGAAGTATTTTTACTCAAAAAAACGGACTGCTCCGGGAAGCGGTATCCCGGGGCAGTCCGTTTTGAAATGCTTTTTCAGTCGTCGCCATCCTCGCCGATCAGCTCGTCGAATTCGGCGTTGTCCAGATATTCGTCGAAGGCGTCCTCCACTTTCTCGTACTCCTCATCGTCGTCGATATAGCCCAGTTCGGGTTCCTCCTCGGGATCGTCCGGGTTCTCGGAATACCGGTAGAACCAGACCTCGCCGTCGTCGTTCTCCCCGTTTTCGTCCAGGGGCATGAGCACGATGTAATCCTTTCCTTCCACTTCCAGAATGGTGATGACGGCGCAGGTCACGTTGGTGCCGTCGTCCAGTTCCAGATCGACGGTCATTTCCTCGTCTTCTTCATCATATTTTTTACTCATGGTGCAGATTCCTTCCTTTTGAATATTTCGTTTGCATGTTTTCACTATACAGGAACTTATGGTGGCATGCAAGGATTTTTTATGTTATACTTCAATTATGTTCCGCAGTTTCCGCCGGATCCGCGCGGATCCCGGGAAGGGATGCGGGATTTTCACAGCGCTGCATATCAGGAATGTACCATATTGGAACCGCAGGGAGAGGCAACCGGGAAAGGCAGGTATCTATCGGGATGAGGCATCAAATTTCTGTTCTGGAAGGCAGACCGTATCCGCTGGGCGCGACGGTGACCGGCAAACATGAAGTGAATCTGGCTGCCGTTTTGCCGGGGAAGGAGGACTGCGGCGTCATCTTGTATCCGCACGGGGAAACGGGAGAACTCCGTTTTCCCTTTCAGAAATCGGACCGGACCGGCAGCGTTTTCTGCATGAAGCTGTCCGGCCTTTTACCGGCGGAGTATGATTATAATTTTTATAAAGGTGACGAAGTCATCACCGACCCTTACGCGAAACGGGTCCTGGGCAATGAAAAATGGGGAGAGCGCAGGAGCCCGGAACTGCGGGGGGCGCTGGCGGTTTCAACCTTTGATTGGGCAGGCGATAGACCGCTGCAGACGCCTCTGTGTGACACCGTCCTGTACCTGCTGCATGTCAGGGGGTTCACAAAACACGCTTCCTCCGGCGTGCGGGCCAAGGGCACCTTTGAAGGGATTGCGGAAAAGATTTCCTATCTGAAGGAGTTGGGCGTGACGGCGGTAGAGCTGATGCCCGCCTATGAATTCCCGGAGTTGGAGGAACCGAAGCCGCAGGGCGTTTCCATGGCGGAAGCGGCGGCACATTATCGGGATAAGCTGCCGGAAGAGAATGCGGAACCGAAGATCAATTTTTGGGGATACAAGAAAGGATATTATTTTACGCCGAAGGCATCCTATGCGCGGGGCAAAGATCCCGCCGCTTCTTTTAAGGGCATGGTGAAGCGGCTGCATGAAAACGGCATTGAGGTGATCCTGCAGTTCTATTTCCCGGGGGATGTGCCGCTCGGGTTTGTGGCGGATGTGCTGCGGTATTGGGTGTGCGAATATCATATCGATGGTGCGCATCTGATCGGAGAGGGCGTCCCGGCCGGCCTGACGGCATCGGACCCTTTGCTGGCGGGGACGAAGCTTTTTTGCCAGGATTTTCCCATGAATGAGCTTGAGGGCTCTGGCAGGGCACCGGAATATAAAAATCTGGCCCTCTGGCGGAATGATTTTCTGTATGACATGAGGCGTTTCCTGAAAGGAGACGAAGACATGCTTTCCCGCGCCTTATTTCATCTGAAGAACAATCCGAAACAGGTCGGTGTGGTCAACTATATGACCAACTACGAGGGATTTTCCCTGGCGGACATGGTTTCCTATGAGCGCCGCCATAACGAGGAGAACGGCGAGGAGAACCGGGATGGGCTTGCCTACAACGCCAGTTGGAATTGCGGCGTGGAGGGGAAGACCCGGAAAAAGACCGTCCTGGAACTGCGGCAGCGGCAGATGCGAAATGCCGTTTTGCTTTTGCTTTTTGCACAGGGGACGCCCATGCTGACGGCCGGAGACGAGTTCGGCTTCAGCCGGGGCGGCAATAACAACCCCTGGTGCCAGGACAACTCTGTGAACTGGCTGGACTGGCGGCTGACAAAGCGCAACGGCGCGTTCCTGCAGTTCGTGAAGGCGGCGATCCGGCTCCGGAAGAGCCATCCGATCCTGCATCGGCCGGAGGAGCTGATGATGATGGACTACATCGCCAGCGGATATCCGGATCTTTCCTATCA
This sequence comes from uncultured Eisenbergiella sp., assembly GCA_947627215.1. Taxonomy (GTDB): domain Bacteria; phylum Bacillota; class Clostridia; order Lachnospirales; family Lachnospiraceae; genus Gallintestinimicrobium. The sequence continues at coordinate 13,006 of CANQVD010000018.1, read as the reverse complement.
CGGGGAAGAAGCCTGGCGGCTTTCCTGTGGGAAGACCAGTCGGGAAGCCGGCGTGATGTACTGCGGCCGGTACGCGAAGACGGACCGGCGGACAGACGATGACTTTTTCTATATCGCCTATAATATGCACTGGGAAGAAAAGCGGCTGGCGCTTCCGAAGCTGCCGGCCGGATTGGGCTGGGCCGTTGTGATGGATTCTGCGTTGACGGAGCAGCCGGATGTGCCCCTTGCGGAAACGGAAATGACGGTGCAGGTACAGGGACGCAGCATCAGGATCTTAAAGAGCGTAAGGATTTCCGGCATGGGAAGGGAAAAGGGTTGAAAGCGTTACAGCATTTTAAAACGATCACACATCATAAATATCTGGTGATGAAAGGATGCTTTGCGGTAGGGCTCTACTGGCAGGGCATCTGTCATGATCTGTCCAAATATTCCTGGACGGAGTTTCGGATCGGCGCGAAATATTATCAGGGGAACCGCAGCCCCAACGCGGCAGAGCGGGAGGACATCGGCTATTCTACAGCCTGGATGCATCACAAGGGCCGCAACAAGCACCACTATGAATACTGGATCGATTACAGCACCAGGGCCTTTGAGGGCGGCATGGCCCCCGCGCCCATGCCGATCAGGTATGTGGCGGAGATGTTCATGGACCGCATCGCCGCCTCCAAGACCTACCGGGGCAGCGCCTACACGGATCAGGACCCGCTGAACTATTATCTCTACGGCAAGGAGCGGCCCATCATCCACCCGGACACGAAGGCGATCCTGGAAAAGCTGCTGTATATGCTGGCGGAGAAGGGCGAGAAGGAGACCTTCGCCTACGTGAAGAGGGAGCTTTTGAAAAAAACACGTCAGACGAAATGCGCAGGAGGAAATGTATGAGTAAGAAAATCATAGCAGTAAATGCCGGTCCCAGAAAAGGCTGGAATACGGATACATTGATCGCAGAAGCGGTCAGAGGAGCGGAATCCGCAGGCGCGGAGGTGGAGAAGTTTGATCTGTTCCGGCTTGAAAGGTACACGGGCTGTATCTCCTGCTTCGGATGCAAAAATGAGAAGAGCAAGGGCTGCTGCGTATGCAGGGACGGTCTGACGCCGGTTCTGGATGCAATCCGTGCGGCGGATGGTCTTATCATCGGTTCGCCGAATTACCTCAGTGAGATGACTGCGTCGTTCCGCGCTCTGTATGAGCGGCTGATCTTCCAGAATCTCACCTATAATATGGAGAATCCCTGCTGCAATGAACATCTGATCCCGGTGCTGCTGATCATGACAAGCAACGCGCCGGACGATATGTATCAGGGATTGCTTCGGAATTATCAGCAGACTTTGAGCCGGTTTGTCGGGCCTGCGGAGATCTTCGTCAGCGGAGATACCCTTCAGTTGAGGGATTACAGCAGGACGGACTGGGAATGGTCGATGTTTGATGCCAGGGCAAAGCAAAAAAGGCACGAGACGGTATTCCCGATGGAATGCAAAAAGGTATATGAGATGGGGGCCTCGATGGCGAAGCGGATATAAATTTCGGGCGGAAAGGTCATGAAAGGGATCATCACGAAAATGCAGTTGGCGGATCTTGGCGGGGACAGATTGACATGGGTATGGCGAACTTTCCCGAGTCCAGATCGAGCCCTGCGGAGGAATACCTTTATGAGCAGAGATTGGCATTTTGAAGCGGATAATACCGTTTGCTTGTTCCGGGCTGTCGGAATTCTGATCGACAGGGATATGGTACTCGTCCAGAGTGATAACGGCGAATACGCTCTGCCCGGCGGTCATGTTAAGATCGGTGAAACGGCAGAAGAAACCCTTGTTCGTGAATTTTCTGAGGAAACAGGCTTAAAAATCCGCTGCAAACAAATGATCTGGTGTGACGAGAGCTTTTTCAAATGGAAAGATAAAGACGCTCACGGCATTGCTTTTTATTATCTGGTTGAGACATCAGATGAGATAGTTCACGCCGATCTTACCTCACTGAACGATAACCGTCATGTCCGTCTGGAATGGGTAGCATTAACGGAGATCAGGAATTTGAATATCTATCCATATTTTATCAGGGATAAGATCACGGATATCGGCAATGGCATTGAGCATTTTATTCACAGGGATTAAGGCACGGGGTGGGGTGGCTGTACCACCCTCCTAAAAAATGGCGGTACCGTGCTTTTATAAAAATGTATACATTTTTGTTCTGGCGTTTTGATCTTCCTGCCATTTTAGTGGAAAAACATCATTTACTGTTAATGTTATTCTTGAGTCTTTCCAACTCTTCTTTGAGCTGATTGTTTTCGATTTCTAAAAATTCTATCTTTTTTGCAGCTTCCTTAAGTTGCTCATTTAGAGAGTCTATTGTCTGACACCCTTGCTTATAATCGTGATAAAAGTTAGGAAAATATTTTTGCAGCACCAGTCTTTCTATTTGTTTATATGTATCTGATGACGGATCAATGCGGCCTTGGTGCTGGTAGAGGATTCTGTTGATACTGACAGTTCGGATATCATTCAGCTTTAATACAGAATCATGCGTGATAAATGAGAATTCACTGCCTTTGAGTAGGAATAGGTCGCTTTTGGATTCTGGATGGTCGCCGGGATGGAAAACATCTGGATGTTTATTGGGATCATAGGAAAAGATTGGGAGGATGTAAAGAAGCTTTTGTTTCACTCCGATTACAAGTCCTCTATGTTCATATGACATTTCAGGAATATAATTTTTCCCAAATTCGAACTGATAGATATCGCCCTTTTTTACAGTTCTATGTTGGAAAGATTTACCTTTGTTATCTGCCCAACGGTAGTCGGCCTTTGAAAAACGTTCTATTTCATCAAGGCTGTATGCGTTATTCAGAATGGCGGCATCTGTCTTGATTTGTGCTTTCAGGTATTCCTTCAATATGGAAATCTCCTTTTAATTTAAGTGAAAAAAGGGTATGGCGCTAACCATACCCTGCTCTGGTTACCCAGAGAGACCTCGTCGGTCAAACTATCCTTTCATGTGTGACCTTGTCGGTCAAAAATACCTTTCCATGAGTAAAGAATATTTTCAGAGGCATTTGATTTGAACCTCTGTTTATATTATATACGATTTCATGGGAAAAACCAGTGTTTTTTAAAAAAATTTATCAAATTTTTGTTGCCGAAAATATTTTATGGCTGTAGCATACAATGAGAGGTTAAGATATGCGTGAAGCGTACCGGCGGTTTCCGAAGAGCGCCGTCTGTTATGGTATCGACGATTTTTCGTCCCTTTACACCGCAGACCCATGATGATATAATGCGGTCTACATGATATCCATGAAAAGGAGCATTCAGAAACATGCAGAAGAATTACAGGAAAACACTGAAGGCCTGTTATCTCGGATTTGTCACCCAGGCGATAGCCGCGAACTTCACGCCGCTTTTATTTCTGACATTCAGGGATACTTATCGGATCGGGCTGGAAAAGATCGCGCTGATCCCGTTTGTGTTCTATTTTACGCAGCTGCTGATCGATTTCGCGGCCACCAGATTTGTCGATAAAATAGGATACCGCATCTGCGTAGTGGCATCTCAGGTGCTGTCGGCGGCGGGGCTGGCGCTGATGGCCGTTCTGCCGGAGCTGCTTCCCGTTCCGTTTTCGGGGATCCTGATCGCGGTCGTGCTCTACGCCGTGGGCAGCGGTCTTGTGGAGGTATTGGTCAGTCCGATCGTCGAGGCCTGTCCCTTTGAAAATAAGGACGGCATGATGAGCCTGCTCCATTCCTTTTACTGTTGGGGCGCGGTCGGTGTGATCCTGGGCTCCACGTTCTTTTTTACGGTATTCGGCATAGAAAACTGGAAGATCCTCACGCTGATCTGGGCGGCGGTGCCGTTCTATAACGCGTTTAATTTCATCACCTGTCCGATCGAGCGGCTGGTGGAAGACGGGGAGGGCATGCGCCCCGGTCAGCTGCTCAGACTGCCGCTGTTCTGGCTGCTGATACTGCTCATGGTATGCTCCGGCGCATCCGAGGCGTCTATGGCGCAGTGGGCGTCGGCGTTCACGGAGTCGGCGATGGGCGTTTCCAAGACCATCGGGGATCTGGCGGGTCCCTGTCTGTTCGCGGTGCTGATGGGGATCTCCCGGGTTCTCTACGGCAGGATGAGCGGGAGGCTGGACCTGGTTCGGACGATGACCTGGTGCGGCCTGCTGTGCGTGGCCTGCTATCTGACGGCATCGCTGGCCTCTTCGCCGATCCTCGGGCTGGCGGGCTGCGCCCTTTGCGGCAGCGCGGTGGGGATCATGTGGCCGGGCTCGATCAGCATTTCGTCTCAGAAATGTCCGAGGGGCGGCACGGCGATGTTCGCCTTCTTAGCGCTGGCCGGGGATCTCGGCGCGACCGTGAGTCCCGCGCTGGTCGGCAGCGTTTCCGATATGGCCGGCGGCGATCTGAAGGCCGGACTGCTTGCGGCTGTCGTATTTCCGTTGATACTGATCCTCGCGCTGATCATCCTCCATCGGAGGTTCGGTGAGAGAGCGAAATAGGAGCGGTCATGTACAGGATAGGAATTTGCGATGACGACAAGGTCTTCTGCGCGGACCTGGAGGAAAAGATCTGTCGGATGGCGGAAACGCTTCCCGAAAAAGCGGAGGTCGAGGTGTGGTATTCCGGCGAGGGTTTACTTGGTGACATCAGCCGGGGCGAGAGCCTCGATCTGCTTTTTCTGGATATTGAGCTGGTACAGAAAAACGGCATCCAGGTGGGGCGGTTCATCCGGGAGGATATGGACGACATCCGGACGCATATCGTGTATGTGTCCTCCAAGGAGGGCTACGCGATGCAGCTTTTTCGCATCCAGCCTTTAGATTTCCTGGTCAAGCCGGTGACGGAGGAACGGCTGCGGGAGGTGCTTTTAAGGAGTATGCGCCAGAAGCGCGGCCCGGGCGCCTGGTTTGCCTATCAGAGCGGCGGCGCCCTGCGCCGGATCCCTGCCGGGGACATCATGTATCTGATGAGCATGGATAAAAAGATCCGGATGGTATCCAGGGACGGAGAGGCGGAATTTTACGGCAGGCTGAAGGAAATCTGCCGACAGCTTCCCGGCGATTTCTGGACGATTCATCAGTCTTATGTGATCAACCGGCAGTATGTCAGCGAATACGCCTATGATTCCGTAAAAATGTCGGACGGGACGGTCTTAAGCATCAGCAAGCCCTACCGGAAGGAGGTGCGGAGCAGGATACAGCAGCTCCGGAAGGCAGAGCTCTATGTTTAATTATTTTATCTTCTCCAACCTGATCGTGAATATCCTGCGCGTGCTCCTGATCGGAAAGGTGATGGAGCTGTTCCTGCCGTCTGTGGATACGTCCGGCAGGGGGAGACGGGCGGCGCTGTTTTTCTATTATCTGCTGACGGCGGCCCTGTATTGCTTTGAAGGCGGCGGATCCGCGGTCTATGAGGCAGGCAATTATCTGGGGATCGCGGCGCTCACTTTTTTTTATGCGGGGACCTGGAAAAAACGGCTTTGGGTATCCCTTATGGCCTTTGTCCTGGACGCTTCCTGCTCCCTGGCTGTCAGCCTGTTCGTGGCGGAGAGTGCGGCGGCGGTGGGTTCCGGCGTCTCCACGCTCCTGCTTTTGATCTGCGTGACGGCGATAAGCCGTATCTCTTACCCGGCGGACGACGGCGTCGATTTTGGCCGGCGTCAGACCGGGATCCTGCTGCTGATCCCTGCGGTGAGCATTTTCATGCTGTGCGTGCTCATGTTGGGACGAAAGGAGGGGACGGCGGCTCCGCTGCTCTGCGCCGCGGTCCTTTTGATCAATCTGAGCGTGTTTTACCTCTATCATTTGCTGGCGGAGAATTACAGAAATGCCAGGGAAAACGATCTGTACAGGCAGCAGACGGACGCCTATCAGAATCAACTGGAGGTGATCGTGGAGTCCCGGAACCGGATCCGGGCGCTGCGGCACGATATGAAAAATCATATGCTGGCGCTGCAGATTCTTCTGCAGAAGAAGGATCTGGAAGGAGCGGAGGCGTATTTGAGCTCTATGCAGGATTTTATGGCAAATCCGGAGGAGTATATCAATACCGGAAACGATGCGGTGGACAGTCTGCTGAATTATAAGCTGCAGAGGGCGAAGGAGCTGCTGCGGACGGTGGAGGCCAGGGTGAGCATTCCCGGGGACCTGCGCCTGCGTTCCTTCGATCTGAACGTGGTGCTGGGCAATCTGTTGGACAACGCGGTGGAGGCGGCGGCACAGACAGAGGAAAAAAGGCTGGCGGCGGCGATCAGGCTGGACAGGGGGATCCTTTCCATCCATATCCGCAATAGCTGCAGCGGTGTGGAGGAGGGGAAAAAACGCCGTCTGGAAACGACAAAGGCGGACGCGTCCGCGCATGGCATCGGTCTCAAAAACGTGCGCCGGATCGTGGAGAAATATCACGGGGACATGGAGCTGACCTGCGAGGGAGGGGAGATGGAGGCGGACGTCATCCTCTATATCCGGGAGCTGTGAGCGGGGAGGCCGCGGCCGTGGAAGATACTGCCGGGCAGATGCCGTCAGGGCGGGTATCCGGCCGCCCGCCGTGCAGGCAGAACGTGTCCCGTCGGCCTACGCCCGGTCTTTTCCGGTTCTCGTTCGGCCGATTCCGGCAAAAAAAAAGGCGATTTTCGCCGGCACGGCTCAATGTCAGTGTTGGTATGGTAGAATATCAGCATTGGCAATGAGCTGTGCCATTTTTTTGCGGTCAAACGGAAATGGCGGACAGGAGGAGGTAAGCTGCAGCGGCACGGGATATGCGGATCGTGACAGGAGGAGTCATATGAGAAAAAAAGTTATGTTCAGGATAACGGCCGTTATTTTATGTCTGTGCATGTTCGGCCTGCAGGGCTGTCAGAAGGCGCCGGAGGCCTCCGACAGCGGCGGGATCTCCCACGCGCAGGGGGAGACGGACAGGCAGGTGCAGGAGATCTTAGAGGGAGAAGCCCCGTCGGTTGGGGAGACGGCCCCGGAGAGCGGGAGCTTACAGGGAGGTGCGCCGTCGGCTGGGGAAACAGCCCCGGCGGGCGGCTTTTATGAAGGCGTGATCGGCACGGGGGAGAATCGGCTTGCCATCAGCGCCCGGATCCCTCAGATCCCGGGTGCGCTGTACCGGATCACGCTGGGGATCAATGAGAAAATGGATGAAGATACGGTGCTCGCCCTGCTGGACAGCCGGGAGGGCAGTATCCGGGATACCTCCCGGGAGTTTTTGGCCAATCTCGGGGAGATCGACCGGAACAATACCTCCGGCCCGGAAAAGGTGCTCTACTCCCTGTTCGGCGATCACAGTGCGATCGCAAGGAAGGACGGAAAGCGGGAAGCGTCCGTCTCGCGCGGCACCTGCGCCTATTATAAGGATTACGCCCTGTATGATCGTTTTTTTGAGATCGAAACGAAGGTGAGAGCCCGGGAGGATCTGCAGGTGTCCCCGGAGGAAATGGATGAGGGCGATTTTTCCGCCAACGATGCCGCCGGGATCCTCATGGATAAGCTGAAATCCGTCGGTATCGGTGAGATCTCTCTCGGCGAGGTGCTGAAGTATGAGGATGCGCACGGCTGCTGCTACGAATTTGCGTTTACCCCTTCCTATGACGGGACTGGTATTGTGTACGAGAAAATGAGCACGAGCTTTGGGGAGATCTATCCGAAGGGCTTTGCGCTTATTTTTGAGGAGGGTGCTGCGGAGGTCAATCTGACGGATTTCTGCGGACAGATCAAGAACAGGGAAGAGGCCGAGATCATATCCTTTGACCAGGCTGTCCGGCTGCTCGGGCAGTATCTGGACGGCGGCGTGATCCGGTCGAAGGGACAGAATGTCTTAAATACCGTGAAGCTGGAATATTATCCCCTGCCGAACCCTTCGCCGGAGCCGGACGAGATAGAGTATCGGGAGGAACTGGAGCTGGTTCCCGTCTGGCATATCTATACGCCGCTGGGAGAGTATCTGGAGGGCCTGTGGGCGGAGGAGTATGAGGACGGGATCAGCAATATCCTGGTGAACGCGGTCACGGGGGAGCTGGAATGGGCAGAGTGAGCGAAAAAGCAAGAGGTTGAAAAAAAATATGAGATTTTTGATGCGGGATATCAAAAGAGGCTTTGGAAATGCAGGCTTTTGGGCCGGGATCGGGGGGCTTGGCGGCCTGTTTTTGTTCAGCATTTTCTCGGAAGGGTATCTGGGCGCCGAGCCAGACAGTTATTTTATGATCGTCAATATCCTCGCGGCCTCCGGATTTATCGTGTTTGTGCCTGTATTTCCCGTGCTGGGCTATTCCTCGTCGTTCTGTGAGGAGTATGAAAGCGGTTATTACCGGATGATCCTCGCCAGAATGGGGATGAAAAAATATGCCCGGACGCGGATGATCAGCGCCGGGCTCTCCGGAGGAGTCATCGTGGGACTGCCGATGCTGCTTTACTGCCTGTTCGCCGGGTATTTCGGCACGGCCGGGATCACGGATGTCAATGCCCTGCGGGTGGATGCCGATGTGGAAATGGTGCAGATCGCCCTGCGCTATGGGTATGCCGCAATGGCGGCGCTGAAGGTGCTCCTCTGTTTTCTGTTCGGGGTCCTGTGGGCGCTGGTGGGGCTGGCCTTCGCGGTCTGGATTCCCAACAGATATGTGTCGCTGCTTGCCCCTTTTGTGCTGTACGAATCCTTAAGTATCCTGATGCCCCGTCCGCTGCGGCCTTCCGCGCTGGTGCGGGGAGACGATGCGGGACATTTGTTTTCGCTGTTGATGGAGCTTGTGTGGATCGCGGGAACGGCCCTGGCGGTCATGGCGGGCTTTCGGAGGAGATGTCGGGATGAATAAAGCGTTTCGGATCGCGGCGGGGACCTTCCGGCAGGAGCTTGGAAGTCCCCGGGTGATCATGGGATATCTGCTGGGGCTGACGTTTCTGGCGCTGGGGCTTAAGGATTTTCTGCGGTTTGCGGCGTATCTGCAGGAGCCCGTCAATATCCTGGAGGCTTTTATCGTGACGGAAAGCCAGCGGAGTGCGGAAGGCTTCTGGCTGATGGGATATCTTCTGGTGGTGGCGGACGCTCCCTTTGTGCGGGCGGATACCTATTTCATCCTGTATCGGGGCGGAAGAAGGCTCTGGAGCCTTGGCATGACGCTCTACATCCTGTGGCAGGCTTTCTTCTATACGCTGCTTGCGGCCGCGGTTTCCGTGCTGGCGAGCGTGCCCGGCGGCTATTTCGGAGGGCTGTGGAGCAGTCCTGTGTTTGTGCTGGTGAAGGACGCAGGGGGCGTGTTTGAGGAAAGCTATCAGCTTTACTTTCCCTTTGAGGCCATGCTGCGGGATATGACGCCTTTCAGGGCGTTTGGCGCCGCTTTTCTGTACATGTTCTGCTACTGCGCATTTTTCGGGATGCTTTTGTATTTCTGCAGCGCGGCGTTTGGCGGCGTCTGGAACCTGCCGGCTGCGGCCCTCCTCCATCTGGGGTCGCGATATCTGCCGTTTCCTTCGCCGCTGGCCTGGTGTCCGGGGCAGTACGCGGGCGCGGGCTTTGGCGGGCTGAAATACCCGGGACTGGAGCTTGCCGGGATCCTGCTCATGACGGCCGCGTCGCTGTTCGCAGTGCAGAAAACGGATTTCCGGGTCAGAGGGGAAGGAGGAGAGGGGCTATGAACGGCCTGCTGATGAAATATTTCGGCGGCGTATCGACAAAGGATTCCGCGGGGATCTATGCGTATGTTCTGGTCATGAAGGATCTGGTCCGGTGGCTGCTGCCCATCGCTGCCTGCCTGCTGCTGGTCGGAGCGCGGCTGGAGCGGCGCAGGGGAATTGAGCTTTTGGCTGGCTGCCGGTACGGCACGGCCGGGCGCTGGTGGAGGAGCCGGTTTTGGGACAGCCAGCGGTTCGGCATGAAAGCGGGGATCGCCATGCTGGCGGCCGTCGCGGCCTTTGATGCGGTGACGGCGGCGGTATCCGGCATGAGCGCGGCAGCGGCGGGGCTGTCTGCCCTTCTGTGGCTGGTACATATGGCCGTGATCCTGTCGTTCCTCCTCCTACTCGATCTGACGGCCTTTCGGCGGTTCGCGGCGGGGGCGCTGCTGCTCCTGGAGGGCCTGTCCTTTCTGGAGGGTGTGGCCGACCGGCGTTTGGCTCCGTTTATGTGGGGCATGTGGGGAATGTACTGCCAGAGCTCCCGGTACGACAGCCGATTCGGTATTTCCTCCGGGGCCGCGCTGCTCCTGGAAGGCGGGCTGCTCCTGCTTTTTTATCTGGCGGGCAGTGTGCGGCAGAAGCGGGCGGGAGAGAAGAGGTAGGAACTTGGCGGGAAACGGATGGGCGGCGGCCCGGCAAAGGAATGATTATCGCGTGAAGGGTGATCAGAAATGAGGGGCGATCAGGCAATGAGGGGTGATCAGGAAATGAAGGGCGGTCAAGAAATGAAGGGCAGTCAGAACATGAAGGTCGGTCAGAACATGAAGGCCGATCAGAAAATGAATACAGCGGTCCGGGTGGAAAACCTGACCAAGCGGTTCGGACAGGTCACGGCGGTCGACCATGTGAGCGCCGAGTTCAAAAAAGGAAATATTTACGGGATCGTCGGGCGGAACGGCTCCGGCAAGACGGTTTTCTTTAAGCTGCTGGTTGGTTACCTGAAGCCGACGGCCGGAAGAGTGACCGTGGCCGGAAGGGAGATCGGCAAAGATGCGGATTTCGCGGAAAACGTGGGGATCATCATTGAGAACCCCGGTTTTCTGGGCGGATATTCCGGCTATCAGAACCTGGAATATCTGGCGGACATCCGCGGCGTGATCGGGAAGAAGGAGATCCGGGAGAGCATGGAACGGGTCGGGTTTGACCCGGACAGCAAAAAGAAGGTGCGCCGGTACTCGCTGGGCATGAGGCAGCGGCTGGGGATCGCCCAGGCAATCATGGAGGATCCGGACATCCTGATCCTGGACGAACCGATGAACGGCCTGGACAATCAGGGCGTGGAGGACGTGAGGGCCATCCTGCTGGGGCTGAAGGACGAAGGCAAGACCATTATCCTGGCCAGCCATAACCGGGAGGACATCGAGCTGCTTTGCGATGAGGTGTATGAAATGGAGAGGGGACGGATGCGAAGGGCCAGTCTGTGAGCATGAAAAGAGTGAAAAAAGGGTGAAAGCGTGAGGATACAGGCCATGCTATTTTTCGGAAAGATAGTTCATTCTGTGGCGGTTGATTGACAAAGCGAGTGCTGCGGCATATAATGTAATTGTCGTTACATAACGAGGATTACCAAACGGAAAGATAAGCGATGCCGCCAAAACCTAAGATCACAAAAGAGATGGTTATTGACGCTGCCTTTGAGATCGCCCGTGAAGCGGGCAGGGAAAACATCAATGCAAGGACTGTCTCAAATAAACTGAACTGCTCTACACACCCCGTCATGTATCACTTCGCTGCGATCGAGGAGCTGAAGCTTGCGGCTTTTAAGAGAACCGATCAGTTTCACTCGGCGTATTTAATGCGTGTTTCGGGAAACGAAGACGAGATCATGCTCGGAATCGGGCTGAACTATATTCGTTTTGCGGTGGATGAGCCGAATCTGTTTCGGTTTCTGTTTCAATCGGGGTACGCAGAGGGCAGCAGTCTGCTTGAAATGATAGATTCCGAGGAGCTTATGCCCGTCCTCTCGGCCATGCAGCGGGGGATGAATTTGGATTTGAACCGAACAAAAGAGGTTTTTATAACGCTTGCGATGTTTGTTCACGGTTACGCCAGCATGATCGCGAACAACTCGCTTGCGTTCGATGAAAAGCTGATCGCAAAGCACCTGGAACGGGTATACGCAGGTGCGGTATCAGCGATACAGGAGGAAAAAGTTTGAACGCTCAGCAGGCTATGGGGTATAACAAAAAGAGTACCGTCTTCACGCTGGCGGGTGCGGCGAAAAAGAATGGTGAAATGGAACTTCCTTATAACGATAAATTAATTTTATAGGGAATAGAAATCCTGAAATTGATGGAGGTGTTATGAGCAGGAAAAAGTATTGGATACTGCGACTGTTCTTTGTGCTTTTTACAATGTCCGTATCTGCTGCAATACTTCCCTGTGGGATAATAAATGTTCATGGCTTATTTGGCGAAGTAACAGCACATGTAATAGTCGAAGATCAAGAACAGGAAATCATCAGTATTAAAGACGCAGGTCAAAAGAAAGTCCAAACTGCAAAAGGCATAAACATTCTCAATATTTGGTTTGAACTTCTGATAACCGTTGCCTGCATCAGCTTTTGTGCTAATTTAATTAAACTTCCACGGAGAGATACTATAGTTACGTTAAAAGTTCGCATGGACGATTAAAACCTTTCTGCAAATAAAAAGCGGAAAGGAGAAATATTGTGTTTGAGCAGGATTATGTAATGAGGCTCATTAAAGAGATGGTGCGAACGATTCTAAAGCTATTATTTCATATTGATACGGATTCACCGGCAGCAGAGTTGTTGGAAAACAAAGAAGAAAAGGAATCATTGGAAACTTTGTTGGACATGATCGACGATGGTAAGATCAATGAAGCAGAAAATAGATTATATGATCTGACCAGCGATACAGATCTGAACAGCTTGGAGATCGCGCTGTTATTTTATTCATATTTGAATGACAAAACAGACGATTTTTTAGAAGTAAATGATTTCAGCAGAGATGAAATCAGATCAGGTCTTGAAAACGTTGTTGATCACTTTGGACTAAGCAGTATTGCAAAGATGTTTTTGACAGATTTTTAATGGGATTCCTGTTTGACGGGAAATGGGTCAGGGCGAAAAAACGCCGTTTGTATAGCTGGCATACTTTTCTCCAATAATTGAATACCGTAATACATAGGCGGTCTTGTGCGTCGACATCCAGATCATCCTGACTTTCGGGCTCCTGATCATTGCAATTCTGAATCTGAAAAATAAGAAATAGCCGTCCTGCCCTGAGAAGGATCTTACGCAAAGTAAGTGATTATGTGACGGCAGTGGGAAGAGAACATCATGATGGATGTTCTTTTTTCATGC
>CANQVD010000017.1 GCA_947627215.1 uncultured Eisenbergiella sp. | reverse complement strand
GCATTCCTCCTTAGCTCAGTCGGTAGAGCATGCGGCTGTTAACCGCAGTGTCGTTGGTTCGAGTCCAACAGGGGGAGTTCGCGAGGCAGACGGACGGTATTTTGCCCGGAGGCGAAAGAACCGGGGCCTGCGGCACGGACTCGCATGATGTTTCATGGGAGTTTTGAAAGGGAAGCGTCCCCGCGATTCATAGGGCTCCGTGGTCAAGCGGTTAAGACATCGCCCTTTCACGGCGGTAACACGGGTTCGATTCCCGTCGGAGTCATTTCGGTCAGACAGAAAACAGAATAGAGAATGGCGCGATAGCCAAGTGGTAAGGCACGGGTCTGCAACACCCTTATCACCGGTTCAAATCCGGTTCGCGCCTCTGAAAGAGCTCTGGTGGTTGATGTATCCAGAGCTCTTTTCGTGTGGCGGAAGGCTTTGCGGGCGCGCGGGCGGCAAACAACAAAAGATGCCGCGGAGGAAACAAGGCCGTTGTTTTTTCGGCGGTACCTGATATATAATAGAGCTATGTTCAGCGGAAGACTTTGGAATACGTTTCGGATCTTCAGGAGGACCGGGAATGGAAAACAGGATTTTTGACGTGGAAAGATATGCCGCTAAGGCGAGGGAGACGGTCGCGGAAGGAATCGTCATGCTGCGCAATGAGGGGAACGTGCTGCCGCTTGCGGAGGGGGAACGGATCGCGCTGTTCGGCAGGAGCCAGTTTCATTATTATAAAAGCGGAACCGGGTCCGGCGGGCTGGTGAATGCCAGCCGGGTGGTCGGAGTCAGGGAAGCGCTGGAAAGCAGCAGCTTCGTTTTGAATGAAAAGGTGAAGGCTCACTACGGGGAATGGCTGAAGGAGCATCCGTTTGACAGCGGATCGGGCTGGGCAGGCGAACCGTGGGTGCAGCAGGAGATGCCGCTTTCGGAGGAGCTGGTAAGGGAAGCGCGGCAGGAGTCGGAGACGGCCGTCGTTCTGATCGGCAGGACGGCGGGCGAGGATCAGGACAATAAAGCGGAGGCGGGAAGTTATTTCCTGACGGAGACCGAGGAAGAAATGCTCAAAACGGTCTGCTCCGTTTTTGACCGGACGGTTGTGCTTCTGAATGTGGGAAATATCATCGATATGAAATGGGTGGAAAGCTGCAGGCCTTCCGCCGTGGTGTATATCTGGCAGGGCGGACAGGAGGGCGGAAACGGCGTCCTGGATGTGCTGGACGGAACGGTTTCCCCTTCCGGCAGGCTGGCGGATACCATCGCGTGGGATATCGCGGATTATCCCTCCACGAAAAACCACGGGGATGCCGTGCGCAATGTCTATGCGGAGGATATCTATGTGGGATACCGCTATTTTGAGACGTTCGCCAGGGACAGGGTGCAGTATCCCTTTGGCTTCGGGCTGTCCTACACGGATTTCCGGCTGGAAAATGTCCGGGTGGAGGATTCGGACGGCATCCGCGTCAGCGCGGAGGTGACCAATACCGGCGCGCGGGACGGCAAGGAAGTGGTGCAGGTCTATTGTCAGGCGCCGCAGGGCGCGCTGGGCAAGCCCGTGCGGGTGCTGTGCGGCTTTGTGAAGACGAAGTGCCTGGCGCCGGGAGAAACCTGCCGCGTGACGGCAGAGATCCCCTGGCGCACGCTGGCCTCTTATGATGACAGCGGCGCGACCGGGCATAAGTCGTGTTATGTGCTGGAAGCGGGAACGTATATATTTTATGTGGGCGCGGATGTGCGCAGCGCATCCGAGTCCGGCAGGCTTACGGTGGAGGAAACCGCCGTATTGGAGACGGCGGAGGAGGCGATGGCGCCGGTGACCGAATTTGAACGGATGAGGCCCGTGCCCGCGGAGGACGGCGCTTACCGGCTTTCCTATGAAAAGGCGCCGCTTCGAACGGTGGAGCCGTCGAAAAGGAGGCTGGAGCGCCTGCCCGCGGCCGCGGCGTATACGGGTGACCTGGGTTATAAGCTGGCGGATGTGGAGGCCGGAAGGGTGTCCATGGAGACGTTTCTGGCGCAGCTTTCCAACGAGGAGCTTTTCTGCATGGTGCGCGGCGAGGGGATGTGTTCGCCCAGGGTGACGCCCGGGACCGCGGGGGCCTTTGGCGGCGTGACGGTCGCGCTGCAGGCGTTCGGCATTCCGGCGGCCTGCTGTGCGGACGGCCCCAGCGGGATCCGCATGGACTGCGGGAGCATTGCGTTTTCCCTGCCGAACGGCGCGTGCCTGGCGTCCACCTTCAACGAAGTGCTGACGGAGGAGCTTTACGGATGGGAGGGGCTGGAGCTGCGCAAGAACCGGATCGATACGCTTCTGGGGCCCGGCATCAATCTGCATCGGAATCCTCTGAACGGGAGGAATTTTGAATATTTTTCCGAGGATCCGCTTCTGACGGGCAAAATGGCGGCGGCCGAGCTCCGGGGCATGGGGCGCTGGGGCGTCACCGGGACGGTCAAGCATTTCGCGTGCAACAGTCAGGAATACCAGCGGCACCGGGTGGAGGCGGTGGTTTCCGAGCGCGCGCTGCGGGAGCTGTATCTGAAAGGCTTTGAGATCGCGGTGAAGGAGGGCGGCGCTTTTTCCATCATGACCTCCTACAATCCCGTCAACGGGTTCTGGTCCTCCAGCAACTACGATATGCTGACCACGATCCTGCGGAAGGAATGGGGATATGACGGCATCGTCATGACCGACTGGTGGGCGAAGGGCAATGATGAAGGGCAGCCGGGGAACGTGCATAACGTTGCGGCCATGGTGAGGGCCCAGAACGATCTGTTCATGGTGACTGCCTGCGCGGCGGAAAACTCCCAGAACGATAATTCCGCGAAAAGCCTTCAGAAGGGAACCGTGACGAGAGGCGAGTACGTGCGCGCGGCGGCCAATATCTGCCGTTATCTGCTCAGAACGCCCGCATATCTGCGGATGCGGGGCATGGAAACGGAGCTGGACCGCCTGCTTGCGGCCTGTGCCGCGCAGGAGGAGAATGCCGTCACACAGCTTGTGCGGATCGCGGTATCGGGCGGAGAAGCCTCCCTTCCGGTGGAGCGCATCGGTACGCAGAAGGGAAGCCGCGTGATGTTTGAGCTGGCGGTGAAGGAGCACGGCGCATATCGGCTGTCGTTTTCCTGCCGCGTGCCGGATCAGGAGAGTCTGGCCCAGATTCCGGTGACGATATCGCAGGATAAACAGATCGTCAGGATGATTTCTCTGACCGGCGGCGATAAGGACTGGAGGGAGCAGGAGATTGAACTGAATCCGATCTATCAGAACACATCCTATGTGACCTTTTATTTCGGGCAGAGCGGTATGGAGCTGAAGGCCTGCCGACTGAGCCTGCAGGAATCTCCGGAAGAAAAGGACGGGGCGGCGGGGAGCCCGGATTGAAAATTGAAAAAGTCCGTACGATATGATATGATGACCTTGATGAAAAACGGAAACCGCGGTCGTGGTCCGGTCAGAAGGGAAAAGAATGAGAACGAATACGACGGTGTTATATCTGGTTGTGCCCTGCTATAACGAAGAAGAGGCCCTGCCCGGGAGCGCGAGGGTGATGAAGGATAAGATGCGCCGGCTGCAGGAGGCGGGACGGATTGCGAAGAGCAGCCGGATCTTATTTGTAAACGACGGGAGCAGGGACGGGACCTGGAGGATCATACATGAGCTGACACAGCAGGACAGGCTGTTCGCGGGTCTGAGCTTTTCCCGCAATTACGGACATCAGAGCGCGATCCTGGCGGGCATGATGACGGCCAGGGAGAAGGCGGATGCCGTGGTGACGATCGATGCGGATCTGCAGCAGGATATCGAAGCGCTGGACCGGTTTCTGGACTGCTATGAAAAGGGCTGCGATATCGTGTACGGCGTGCGCAATGACCGGAATACGGACGGATTTTTCAAAAAGGCCACCGCGGGCATTTTCTATGGGCTCATGCATTTTCTGGGCAGCAATACCATCACCAACCATGCGGATTACCGGCTCATGTCCAGAAAGGCGCTGGACGCGCTGGCGCAGTTTCAGGAATCGAATCTGTTTCTGCGCGGCCTGATCCCCACGCTGGGCTTTCAGTCGGATATCGTTTATTTTGACGTGAAGGAGCGGGAAGCGGGGAAGTCGAAGTATACGCTGCGCAAAATGCTCACGCTGGCGATGGACGGGATCACCTCCATGAGCGTGCGGCCGCTGCAGATGATCACGGTGCTGGGGCTTCTGGTCTGTCTCGTCAGCGCCGGCATCTTCATCTCCTGTATCTGGGACTGGGCTCACGGTACGGTGGTGGCCGGCTGGACGACCACGGTGGCGACGATCTGTCTCACCGGGGGGATGACGCTGCTTTCGCAGGGGATCATCGGGGAATATATCGGGAAGATTTATATGGAAAGCAAGGGACGTCCCCGGTATCTGGTGGACTGCCTGATCTGGCACGCGGAGGAAGACGGGGACGATGGAGATTGATATACATGCCGACGATTATGGGGAATCCGTCCATACGTCGGAGGATATTCTGGAGTGCCTGCGTCTGGGAAAGCTGGACAGCACCAGCGTCCTTGCGAATATGAGCTGTTTTGACGAATGTCTGAGGCTTTACCGGGAGGCGGAGGACGGCTTTGCGAAGAAACCGAAGCTGGCGGTGCATCTGAATATCATGGAAGGGCATTGCCTGTCGGACCCCGGACTGGTGCCGTCCCTGGTGGACGGGAACGGATATTTCCGGAGGTCCTGGATGGGGCTGTTCTTCGCGTCCTTTCTGCCGGGCCGGGGGAGGCTGAAGGAAGAACTGAAGCGGGAATTTGAGGCGCAGATCGGGAAGGTACAGGCGGCCTATCCGGAGTGCGGGCCGCTGCGGGCGGACAGCCATCAGCATGCGCATATGATTCCGGCGGCCGCGGAGGCGCTGTTTGAGCTGATCGGGGAGAAGGGCTGGGCCGTTTCCTATATCCGGGATGTCAGGGAGCCGCTGTTTCCCTTTTTGCGGGAGGGTTCCCTCTATGGCACATACCGGCCCGTGAATTTTGTGAAAAATCTGATTCTGAATGTCTGCTCCCGGCTGGAGGCGCACAGGTTTCGGGCGCTGGGGCTTAGGCCGATGTATGTCTGGGGGCTGGTCATGAGCGGACGGATGGATGCGGCGCGCGTGAAAAGGCTCATGCCCCGGATGGTCCGCCAGGCGCGGAAAAAGGGAAGGGATCTGGAGCTGATCTTTCATCCGGGACGGACGCTTCCGGAGGAGGTCGGTCCGGATTTTTCCCAGGAGGAGGCTGTCGGATTTTATGTTTCTCTGGACCGGACCGGGGAGAAGGAAACGGTGTTGGGATTGTAGAAGGAGTTGCGGGATATGGATAAGATCGCGGTGTTGATCCCCTGCTATAATGAGGAGAA
Source organism: uncultured Eisenbergiella sp. (assembly GCA_947627215.1). GTDB lineage: Bacteria > Bacillota > Clostridia > Lachnospirales > Lachnospiraceae > Gallintestinimicrobium. The sequence continues at coordinate 69,104 of CANQVD010000017.1, read as the reverse complement.
GACCATCGGGAAGGTGGTGCGGGACGCCAGGGCCGCGCTGCCGGAGGCGGTGATCTATGTTTATAACAACAATTCGACGGACAAAACGGCGCAGCTCGCCGAAGAAGCCGGAGCGGTGGTACGGCAGGAATATAAGCAGGGCAAGGGGAACGTGATCCGCCGGATGTTCCAGGAGATCGAGGCGGAGTGCTATATCATGGTGGACGGAGACGATACCTATCCCATGGAGGACGCGCCCCGCATGGCGGAGATGGTGCTGGGAAAAAACGCGGATATGGTGGTGGGGGACCGGCTTTCCTCCACTTATTTTGAAGAAAACAAGCGCCCCTTTCACAACATGGGCAACAGTCTGGTGCGCGCGTCCATCAACGGGCTGTTCAAGTCGGACATCCGGGATATCATGACGGGCTACCGGGCGTTTTCCTACCGCTTTGTCAAGACCTTTCCCGTGCTCTCCCAGGGCTTTGAAATCGAGACGGAGATGACGATCCACGCGGTTTACAATAATATGCAGGTGGAAAATGCGGTGATCGCCTACCGGGACAGGCCGGAGGGCAGCAGCTCCAAGCTCAATACCTATTCGGACGGCATGAAGGTGCTGCGGATGATTTTCCGGATGTTCCGGCAATACCGTCCCTTCGCGTTTTTCTCCGTGCTGGCCGGACTGCTCCTGCTGGTGTCCGCGGCCTTTTTCCTTCCCGTGGTGATCGAATATGTGGAGACGGGACTTGTGCCCAAGTTCCCGACGCTGATCGTCTGCGGCTTCTCCGTGATGGCGGCCATACAGTCGCTGTTCGCGGGTCTGATCCTGCATAACCTGGGCATGAAGGACAGAAGGGACTTTGAGTTCCGGCTGCAGTTGGTGGAGCGGTTCATGCGCGGGGAAACGAAAAAGGGCTAAAAAAGGAAACGGAAGGATCTCGGAGCCATGGTCAAAGAACTGGAATATCCGTTTGACAGCGAGTATATTTTAAAAAAATCCAAAAGCATCCGGCGTACGCTTCTCGAAGACGGCAGCGCGCGCCTGAAAAAAAAGATCGCGGTGCTGGGCGGCTCCACCACCCATGATATCGTCCGGATCCTGGAGCTTTTTCTGCTCAATCAGGGGATCGAGCCTGTTTTTTATGAATCCGGGTACGGGATGTACTGGGAGGACGCCATGTTCGGCAACCCGGAGCTGGACGCCTTCGGGCCGGAGCTCATCTTCATCCATACGAGTCTGCGGAATCTGCGGGTCCTTCCGCAGGCCGGCGATACGGCGGAGGAAGCAGAGCGGCTGCAGAACGCCGACTTTGAACGGTTCGAGCGCATGTGGGAGAAGCTGACGCAGACCTGGCACTGTCCCATCATCCAGAATAATTTTGAATATCCCTATTTCCGGCTGCTGGGCAATCAGGACGGTGTGCTCGCCCAGGGGCGGACGCGGTATGTTGCCGCGATGAACGCCAGATTTGCGGATTATGCCAGGGACCATGAGAATTTTTATATCAACGATATCAATTATCAGTCCGCCGTATATGGGCTGGATGAGTGGTCCGCGCCCTTTTTCTGGCACATGTACAAATATGCCCTCTGCCTGAAGGCGATTCCCTGGATGACCCATAATGTGGCGAATATCGTGAAATCAATCTTTGGGAAAAACAAAAAGGCGCTGGTGCTGGATCTGGACAATACGCTCTGGGGCGGCATCGTGGGGGACGACGGGCCGGAGAATCTGGAGATCGGCCAGGAAACCAATATGGGACAGGTTTTCGCGGAGTTCCAGTCCTATGTGAAGCTGCTGAAGGGGTGCGGCGTCATGCTCAACATCGCGTCCAAGAACGAAGAGGCGAATGCGCTGGCCGGGCTGTCCCATCCGGCGGGCGTGGTGCGGCCGGAGGATTTCATCGTGATCCGCGCGAACTGGGAGCCCAAGAGCCGGAACGTCCTGCAGATCGCGTCCCAGCTCAATATTCTGCCGGACAGCCTGGTGTTTGCGGATGACAACCCGGCGGAGCGGGAGATCGTCAGGCAGCAGGCGCCGGGAGTGACCGCCCCTGAGATCGGACGCCCGGAGGATTATATCCGCGTGCTGGACCGGGGCGGCTATTTCGAGGTGACCTCTCTGTCGGAGGATGACCGGAAGCGCAGCGAGATGTACCGGGCGAATCTGGAGCGGGAGAAGCAGCAGGCCTCCTTTGCGGACTATGGGGAATATCTGCGCTCTCTGGACATGAAGGGACTGATCCGTCCGTTCGAGGATATCTATATGGCGCGCATTGCGCAGTTGACAAACAAATCCAATCAGTTCAACCTGACGACCAGGCGCTTCACCCAGGCGCAGATCGAACAGATAGCTGCGGATGCGGGATATGTGACCCTGTACGGGAAGCTGGAGGATAAATTCGGGGATAACGGCGTTGTCTCCGTGGTGATCGGCAGAAAGGACGGGGAGAGGCTGCATGTGGAGCTGTGGCTGATGAGCTGCCGCGTGCTCAAGCGGGATATGGAATTCGCCATGATGGACGCGTTGGTGGAGAGGTGCCAGCGCGAGGGGATCACGGAGCTTTACGGCTACTATTACCCCACCGCCAAAAACGGGATGGTGCGGGATTTTTATGCCCTGCAGGGCTTTGAAAAAATATCGGAGGATGAAACCGGCAATTCGGTCTGGAAATACAGGATCGAAGAGCCTTACGAGAAGAAAAACCGCGTGATCGCGGTGGAGGACGGAAATGCTGTTTAATTCCTATCTTTTTCTTCTCCTCTTTCTGCCGCTCTGTCTCGCCGGATTTTATCTGCTGGAGGGAAGGGGCCTGGGAACCGCCGCGAAGCTGTGGCTCGTGGGCTTTTCCCTGTGGTTCTACGGATATTTCGACCTGCATTATCTGGGGATCATGCTGGGCAGCATCGCATTCAACTTCTGCGTTTACCGTGGGATCGACCGCGCGCAGGAGGGCGCGCTGGAAAGGGCGGCCCTGCAGAGCGGCTCCGGAACCGGCGCTTTGCAGTGGAAGGAGACGGTGGCGAACGCGGTGGCGGCGGTGGAAGGGGCGGCCAGGCCGCTGGGCCTTTCCCGGCTTTTGCTGGCGGTCGGCGTCTGCGGAAATCTGGGACTCCTGTTTTATTTTAAATATTATGACTTTTTCGTGGAAAACGTCAACGCGCTGTTCGGCACGGACTGGGCGCTGCGGCATATCCTGCTGCCATTGGGCATCAGCTTTTTCACCTTTCAGCAGATCGGTTTTCTGGCGGATGCGTACCGGGGGCAGGTCGGGAAATACAGCCTGCTGGATTACGGACTGTTCGTATCCTTTTTCCCGCAGCTCGTGGCGGGGCCTATTGTGAGCTGTGAGGAGATGATGCCTCAGTTTTCCCGGATCGGTTCGCGCGGGTTTTGCTGGAAGCATCTGACAGGCGGGCTCTGGCTGTTCACGCTGGGGCTGGCGAAGAAGGTGCTCCTGGCGGATACGCTGGGGTCTGCGGTGGCATACGGCTATGAAAACGCGGCGGCGCTTTCCGGCACGGACGCTCTGCTTGTCATACTGTTCTATACGCTGCAGCTTTACTTCGATTTTTCCGGCTACTGCGATATGGCCAGAGGTCTTGCCCACATGATGGGCTTCGAGATTCCGGTGAATTTCGATTCGCCCTATCAGGCGGATTCTCCCATCGCGTTCTGGAAGAAATGGCACATCACGCTGACCCGTTTCCTGCGCCGGTATGTATACATTCCGTTGGGCGGGAACCGCCGGGGCACGGTCCGGATGCTGCTGAATCTGTTTCTGGTGTTTCTGATCAGCGGGCTGTGGCACGGGGCCGGGTGGAACTTCATCGTCTGGGGGGCGCTTCACGGGGCCGTCTATGTGGGCATGCGGATCCGGCAGATATACGGAAGGGAACGCCCGGTCCGCGGAAGGCGGACGGAAAGGCTGCTCCGGATTCTGCGCGTCGCGGCGACGTTCGTTTTCATCAATTTCACATGGGTCTTTTTCCGGGCCGACAGTCTGGCGCAGGCGGGGACCCTGCTTGGCCGGATCGTGACGGGGGGTTTTGCGCGGCCGTCGTCGGCCATCGCGGATGCCTTCCGGCTGGGAGAATTCTGGTATGTGATGAAGGTGCTGCGGATGGACAGGCTGCCGGGCAGCGATCTGTATCTGTGCGCCGCGTTTACCCTTGTGTCGCTGGGACTGGTTTTTTTTGTCCCCAACGCGGGAAAGCTGGAGGAGCGGTTCGTGCCGGACAGGAGGAACATGATCCTTACGGCCGTCCTGTTTCTCTGGTGCGTTTTTTCCCTTTCCGGCGTGAGCACCTTTTTGTATTTTAACTTTTAACCGCGGCCGCCCTTCGGGGCGCGGATATCCGGGTACGGCCGTCGGAACGGATATATGGAGTGAGCGTATGGAGATGGAGCGTCAGAAAAAATGGTTTCTTGGATTTCTCGCGTGCGTCCTGGCGGGCTTCGTCCTGGCAGGCGCGCTGGTGGTGTTCGTAGATCCTTTTTTCCAGTATCACAGGCCCCTGTCCTGGTTCCCGTATCTGGTGGACAATCAGGTCAATCAGAATCCCGGGCTGGCGAAGCATATGGATTATGACGCCGTGCTGCTGGGGTCCTCCATGACCGCCAGCTTCAATACGGACTGGTTTGAGACGGCGATGGGCCTGAAAACCCAGAAGCTGTCCTATAACGGTTCCTATCCGAAGGATCTGGCCAACATCATGGATCTGGTCTTTGCCGCCAAAGGGGACGGGGTGAAGGCGGTGTTCCTCGCGGCGGACCAGTCCACCTTTTCCGCCGACACGGAGGAAACGAAGTTCCCGATCACGCCGTATCTGTATGACGACAATTATCTCAACGATGTGCAGTATCTTTTCAACAAGGAAGTGATACTGGACTATATCCTGCGGCCCCTTGCGGACCCGGGGGACCGGTCCGACTGGGCCGAGCTTTACAGGCCGTGGTGGACCGACGAGTATTACAATAAGGCCAATGTGCTGATGTATTATCAGGAAGCGGAGGAAAAGGAGGAAGCGCTGCCCGCGGATTATTTTCTGGAGGCGGTGGAGAAAAATCTGGAGGTGAACATCTGCCCGTATATCGAGGCGCATCCGGAGACTCAGTTCTTCTTTTTTTATCCCCCCTACAGCATTTTGTTCTGGAACGATGTAACGCGGCAGAAGGAAACGGACGCGGTGCTGGAACGGCTGACGTATATGACGCAGCGCCTGCTTTCTTATGAAAATGTGCGGGTGTTCAGCTTTCTGGGACAGGAGGAGATCATCTGCAATCTGAATAATTACGCGGATTACATGCATTATCATAAGGATACCTGCCGGTATATCACGGACTGCTTCGCGGACGGGACCTGCGAACTGACCGCGGACAATTATGCGGGAAGTTTCCGGCGGCTGCGCCGGCTGGTGGAAAACTATGATTACGCCGCCATCTGGGATGACTGGTATGAGGCAGCGCCCCGGTTTTATGAGGGAAAAGGAGAGGCATGATTCAGAAGGCTTTGGGGTTCGGATTTTTATTTGTCATTGCGCCGCTGTGTACCGGGCTGCTTTGGCGGGGCGCATGGGGGGAACGGAAATGCGGCGCCGCCAGGCTCTATCTTTCCGGTATTCTGACGCAGTTCGCGGTCTTTCAGCTCATTGCGGTGCCGGTCATGATCTGTCTCCCGCATGGGATGGATGAGCTGGTCCTGCTGGCGAGCGGGGCGCTGGCCCTGTTATCCGCGGCGGGAGCGGTTTTGTATTTGCTGCGCGCCGGAAGGGACGGGAGCGCGTGGGCCGTTCCGCGGGCGTATGTCAGAGAGTGCCGGGAGCGGCTGGCGGGGCTTTCCCGGGAGGCGCGCATATACTGGCTGTTCGCCGCCGCCCTGATCGGATTCCAGTTGTATATGTCCTATACCCGTGCCATGTTCGACGGGGATGATTCCTATTATGTGGTACAGTCGGTGCTGGCGGACCAGACGGGCGTGCTGAACCGCATTCGGCCCTATACGGGCCTGTCCACCGGCCTGGACGTGCGGCACGCGTTCGCGTCCCTGCCGCTCTGGGAGGCGTATGTGGCCCGGATGACAGGCATTCACGCGGCCATTGTGGCTCACACGCTGCTGCCGCTGGTGCTGATCCCGCTGACCTATCTGTGTTATTATCTGATCGGGACGAAGCTGTTTGAAGGAGACCTCACGGGAAAGCTGCCGTTTTTCATGATCCTGGTGAGCGTTCTGCAGATCTGGGGCAATACCTCCATCTATACGAACGCGACTTTTTTCCTGATGCGCACCCGACAGGGGAAATCCGTCATGGCGAATCTGGTGCTGTTGGCCCTGCTCCTGCTGCTCTGGGAGATCCTGGAGCGCCGGGACCAGAAAAAATGGGGATTGCTCTGTCTGCTGGTGATCACGAATATCGCGGCGGCCATGATGACCAGCATGGGCGCATTTCTGGCAGCCATGTTCATCGGCATCGCGGGGCTTGCGGCAGCGGTTCGGCTGAAGCGGCTGTCGCTCCTGGTGCAGCTCGGGGTCTGCTGTATTCCGAACGTGGTTTATCTGGGACTTTTGCTGGTGATGGGATAGGAGGTGCGGGATGGCGCAGATCATTTCCGTGTTCAGACAGTATTGCGGCAGCGGAATCTATCCCCTGCTGTTTCTCGTGGCGTTGGTATGGCTTCTGTTTACGGAGAAGCGGAGGCTGGTCCGGATCGTGCTGATCGACGTGTCGCTCGTGATCCTGGTCCTGTTTTTTCTGCCGCCCTTTAAGGCGCTGATGGATGTGCTGGATGAGGGCACCTATTACCGGGTGCTCTGGCTGCTGCCCATGACGGCGGTGATCGCCTATGCCTGTGTGCGGATCTTTGAAAAGAACCGCGCAGCGGGCTTCGTCCTGCTGGCGGTGCTGATCCTGTCCGGAGATTATGTCTATGACAATATCCATGTGACAAAGGCGCAGAACCGCTATCATATGCCCAATGCCGTCATCGCCATCTGCAATGAGATCATGCCGGCGGAGGATGAGGAACGGGTATGGGCCGTCTTCCCGGAGGAGCTGATCTATTATGTGCGACAGTACAGCTCCGAGATTCAGATGCCCTACGGGCGGGAAATGCTGGAGCCTCAGTGGGTATGGAACTGGGACACGCATCCCATCTACAAAGTGATGCGCGAGGACACCATCGATCTCGATGCCCTCGCGCCGCTCCTGAACGAATATTACTGCCATTACCTGATCCTGAACCGGGCCGTGCCGGTGAAGGGAGATTTTGAAAAAAACCATCTCACACTTCTGACGCAGATCGAAGCCTATGACGTGTACCGCAACGAGGCGGTGGAAATCTTTAAAAAGGCGGCATGAACCGCCGTGTCAATCCCAGTGAACCGCCGTGTCAATCCCAGCGGTGCAGGATCTGCGAAAACCGTTCGGCGATCCGTCTGCGGCCCTTTTCGTTCAGATGCCAGCCGTCGGTCAGGCAGTCCCTGTTGTCCATGGAGACGCCGCCGTAATACATGTCAATGAAGGTGACGCCGTTGCTGCGGCAGACCTCCAGTTCCCAGTTGACATAATCCGCGACCGTGCCGTTGCCCATATCGTCCAGATCCGCGTCCCGAACGGTTCCGTCCCCTTCTGTGAAGGTCCCCCAGGTGGGAGAGAAAACGAAGATGCGGATATGGGGGTACTGCTCCGCGATCAGTTGGATCGTGGCATTCAGCGCGCCGTAGCAGGTATTCAGGTTGTTCGGATTGTTCTCGTCATAGACGATGCGGCGGCCCATATAGTCCTGCAGATCGTAGAAAATGATCAGGTCGTCCACCGTTTCCATATCCACCTCCCGGAGGGTCTGCAGCGCGCTGCTGCAGGCGTCGGAGGCCAGATCCCTTACGACCACTTCCATCAGATCGAAGTTGTGGTTGCAGATCGCGGCGGCTGTCCAGTAAAGGCTCAGGCCGTCCAGCGGATAGCTGTTGTCATAGGTCTGGTTTTTCATGGCGATGGTGCTGCCGGGGAACGCGCCGTTGAGCACCTTAACATCCGCCTCCGCTTCGATCAGAGAAGCCAGGCTTTCGCCTTCTCCGGTGCTGTCGAAGGGGTCGTTGCCAAGAGCGAGAACGGTGGTAACGCCGTCGTCCGCGCGGCCCTTCAGAAAATCGGGATCCACCGGCATCAGATAGTCCAGCACCTCCACGTCGAATTCCGAGGTGGTGCTGTTGGGGTCATAGTCCGATTTTTTTCCTTTGTTCCAGAGCAGGAGCTGGATCACCGTGATGAGCAGGGCCGCGGCCAGGACCGCGAAAAAGATGAGATGGCCGTTGGGCCTTTTCTTTTTTCTGCGGCGTCGGCGGCCGGAGGCGGAGGATGTGCGGGCGCTCTGCTTTTTATGGGAGGCGGATTTGTGACCGGAGGAGCCTTTGGCCTTTCCGGAGGCGCTTCCGGTTTTCCGGGAGGAGCTCCCGGATGTTGCGGAAGAACGCCCGGCCCTTCCGGAGGCGCTTTCGACCTCTTGTTCCTGATATTCGTCCTGATTCATGCGATCTCCTTTCGGCGCGCGGCGGGCATACTCTCAGAACGGCGGCCGCCGCGGCCGGCATTTGCCTTTATCTTATCATTCCCCTCCCGGCATGTCCATCATTACGGCGGCCGAAATTTTCAAATTAAGAAAATCTACAGAAATTAACAGTTCCTCAAACACGGAAAAGGTGATATACTTAATTAACTGTTTTGTGCGAACCGGCGGCGTTTTTCTGCCGGAAGAGGGATTCATGAAAAGGAAAATCACATCCAGGGAGCTGCTGGTTCTGCAGGCCGTGGTTATCATCTATACATTCGCCGGCATTTTGGGGAAGCTCGCGGCCAGACAGGCGGCGGGGGGCTTCTTCCTGTTTTATTGTCTGCAGATCGCGGTGCTGGGCGTTTATGCGGTTCTGTGGCAGCAGATCATCAAGCGGTTTGAGCTTTCCGTGGCATATATGAACCGGGCCGCGGCGCTGGGCTGGTCCCTGCTGTGGGCGGCGCTGATCTTCGGCGAACAGATCACGGCGAAGAAGCTGGCCGGTGTGGCGCTGGTGATTGCCGGCACGCTGATCGTCAACGGCGGGGCGGGAGCGGAAGAGTCCGGCGTGGACGGAGGGGAGAAAGAGAATGCGGTTTGATTATCATTATCTTTTCCTGGCCGCTTCGGTGACGCTGGCCTCCTTTTCCCAGATTCTTTTGAAAAAGGGCGCGATGAAGGGATATGCCTCCCTGCTCAGGCAGTATCTGAATCCGTGGGTGATCTGCGGCTACGGCCTTCTTTTCGTGTCCCTGTTTCTCACCAACTGTGCGCTGCGGACGCTGGACTATCTGAACGCGCCTGTGGCGGAATCGCTGGGCTTTGTTCTGGTACCCGCTTTGAGCGCGGTCCTGTTCGGGGAACGGCTCACATGGCAAAAGTCAGTGGGAATAGGCTGCATAGTGGCCGGAATGATAATTTTCTACGTTTGACGCCGGAACCTGCAACCATTTTGCTTTTCCGCGCGTCTTATCGGGAGAGACTGTCAGCGTGAACAGCTCCTGGGGATCGCCGCAGCGCCGGCGGAGCGCCTGCCGCTCGTCTTTGTCGAGATTTACATATTTCATGTAGGAAATCTTCAGCTCGGCGAGATGCCCTTTGCAGCGGGGGCAGTAGTATTTGTGGCCGTTTAAAATGTGGATGCGCTGGCAGTGCCTGCAATAGTGTATGTACATCATGGGATGCGCTTCCTTTCTTTTCGGACAGACAGCGGCAGATTTTTTTGTGAGCCGCTGCCGACCCGTGTTTTTTATGAGATGATTGTGTCATGAAACGAAGAAACGTGCAAGAAAAAGCGTTCGACAAATAACGCGCGGATGCTGACGTTCAGACGGATTTTTTTGGAGGATCACCGTTGAAAAAGGATATTGACAGAGATCGCAAAAACAGGAAAAAGGTGGAAAACGGCAGGAAAACCGTAAAAAATAAGGCCTCCGGGAAATCGAAGCGTCCCGTGACGGAAATCTGGGATTTCAATCTGGACGACGAGATCGAAGCGCAAAATAAGTCGAAGGATGCGGTCGAAGCTTATGGGGAAAAGATGCCGGACGAGCCGGTTTCCCTCGATACGGGTACGCTGGAGCTTCTGGAGGTGGAGAAGCTGGTGGGGAAGGCCACGCTGAAGGCCGTATCCGAAGAGGCGGAGGAGGGGAAAGCTTCTGCCCGGAAGGAGCAGGCGGAGGAAGAACTTCCTGCCCGGAAGGAGCACGCGGAGGCGGAGGAAGAGGAGCGTACCGTTCGGAAGAAGCATGCGGAGGCGGAGGAAGAGGAGCGTACCGTCCGGAAGAAGCATGCGGAGCCGGAGGAAGAGCGCCCTGTTCGGAAGAAGCATACGCCGCAGGAGGAGGAATCGCCGGCCCGAAAGAAGCGTTCGGCTGCTTCCGCGCACGGCCGGGGGGAAGAAAAAGCTTCCTCCGGGACAAAGGAGCGGAAGGCCGCGGCGGCTGCGGTCGCCGGAGGGATTTCGGAAAAGAAAACGTCCGCGAAGCGGCAGGGCACGAAGAAAAAAGAGGCGGCGGGAAAGCGGGATAGAAAGGACGAAACAGGAAGGAAACGGAAAAAGCGCGCAGGCTGGCTGGAGGATTTCAGCGCCATGGACGCGATCATCGCGCTGACCGGCGTGATCGTGCTGGCGGTGGCCGTATTCACGGTCCGGATCTATACGAACGCCAATACCGTGAGCGGCCAGGTAGACGCGATGGCCGAGGTCGGAGAAAAAATGGAGGCCATCGGCATCGCGGGCGACAGCGTGTTCCTGGCGGTGGCGGATGCGCGGCTCGCGGCGCAGGAGGCCGCGGAGCTGGAGACGGGCTTTGAGATGCCTGACGGCACGGAGCATTATGAGGAAAAAGATTTGCAGACACAGGTGCGCCTGGGTCTGAAGCTCACGTCCATCCAGAGGGATCTGAAGATCAAATTCACGAATAAGGAGTCCGGAAAGCTGATCGGCAATCAGGCGTTCGAGGTACGGATCGACGGCCCGGAAAGCATGACCAAAACGGATGATGACAGGGACGGGATCATTTACATTTCGTCCATCAAACCGGGAGAGTATACGGTCACCGTTACGGCTCCTTCCGAGATCGACGGAAACAGCGTGGCAGGCGTGTCCGGCATGGTCACGGTCAAGGATCAGATCGAATATAAAAAGGTGGACGTGACCGACGAGGTAAAAAGCGAGGCCGAGGTCAACGTGGCCAAGGAGGATACCGAGGTCAAGACGGCAGTGGAATCCGTGCTGACCGATACCGTGGAATGGGTGGAGTCCTCAAAGACTCCCGTAAACGGGGAGCAGATCACCTATGAAGAGGTGAAAAAGTCCGACATCCCGGAACCCGCGACCGTGGCGTTTCTGGAGTCCGTGGTATCTCCGCAGATACAGACCGCCGCGTATTTTACGCAGGAGGCGCAGGAGCGGGTGAGCGCGGATGGATATTCCCGGTCGGTTCCGATGCGGACGCGCGGGGTGTATTTTTCCCAGACAGTGAACAGGGTCACCATAGATGTGCAGGGCGGAAAAACGCATACGGTCGGGGACAAAGTGACGCTGACCGCGAACGCGGAAATGGCGGAAGGAGATGCGGAAGGCCTGGAGTATCAGTGGGATGGCGGCGGAGCGACGATCGAGGGCTCCGGAAAGTCCGTTGCGGTCACGGCTGAGTCCGAAGGAACTTATACGGTGAAGGTGGATGTCGGCGGGCAGTCCGCGGCTGCGGAAGTGGAGTTTAAGAAAAAGGAGGAGCCGGAGCAGCCCCAGATCAGCAGCGTAACGGTTACGCCGGAATCCCAGCGGGCGCCGGTAGGGGAAAGCGTCCCGGTCCATGTGGATGTGCAGATGGTATCCGGTAATTATGACAGTATTTCCTGGTCAGCCTCCGGGGGAGATGTGAGCGGGGAGGGCACCAGCGTCACGGTGACCGGCAGTTCCGCCGGAACGGTCACCGTGACGGCCACGGTTAAGGCAGGAACATCGGAACAGCAGGGAACGGCCACTGTGGAGTTTTATCAGGAGGAGGCGCCGGTCGTAACGTCCGTTTCGGTCAAACCGTCCTCCGGAAGCGCGACGACGGCACAGTCGGTGGAGCTGACGGCTGAGGTGACGATGTCCAAAGGAGATTATACCGGAGAGGTGAACTGGAGGACAGAGAACGGCGGAACGCTTTCCGCGCAGAAAACGTCCGGAAAGAGTTCAAAAGTGACGCTGAGCAGTTCGGCGGCGGGAAAGATCACGGTCATTGCGCAGGCCGGCGGGCAGGAGGGACGCGCGGAAGTCGAATTTACCGCGGCGGAGGTGAAGGTTACGGGCATTACGATCCCTTCCTCGGCTTCTGTGACATTCAATGGAAATATTTCCCTCTCCGCCTCTGTTTTGCCGGACGGCGCCAGCAACAAGGCGGTGGAGTGGTTCGTATCGTCCGGTACGGATCTGATCTCGGTTGACCAGGACGGAAAGGTGACGGCGGGCACGAAGGCCGGAACGGCGAAGGTGAAGGCGCGGGCGAAGGACGGCAGCGGGACAGAGAGCAATGAGTGTACGGTCACCGTCACTTCCGGCGTCAGCATCACGCTGGAGGACCCCGGTTCCGTCAAAGTAGGAGAGGAGAAGGAGCTGAAGGCAGCGTTCGGCGGCAGTTATAACAAGGATTCGGTGGAGTGGAAGGTCGCGGACGAGAAGATCGCGGTCATCGATAAGAAGTCCGGGAAGGTAAAGGGCGTGGCTGTCGGCAAGGTCAGGGTGACGGTCACGGTGAAAAGCAGCGACGGTAAGGAAAGTGCGAGCAGCGAGGCCGATCTGAACGTGGTTTCCGCCGATGCGGCCATCGTTCTGGACCCCGCGGCCCTTACCATGAAGACGAAGGAGAAAAAGACTGTCAAGGCCACCGTAACCACCACAGGCGATAAGGCGGTGGAATGGAAGAGCAGCGACGAAACGATCGTTAAAATCTCGGAAAGCAAGGACGACAGTTGTGTGGTGGAGGCGTTAAAGCCGGGAAAGACCACGGTGGTGGCGACCAGCAAGGCGAATCGGGAAAAGACGGCGTCCTGTGAGATCACGGTGGAGCTGGCGGACGGAACGGCGCTTCTGAAGGACAAAAACGGAAAACAGCTCTATTATAAAGACGGTGACTCCTATAAGGAGGCAACCGCGGCGGATTATTATAAGTATGATGTTTTTTACAGGCAGAAGGACGCGTCCCAGTACCTGTATACGGGCTGGCAGGATATCGACGGAAAGCGCTATTATTTTGATAAAAACGGCGTGCCGGTGACGGGAAGTCAGATCATCCAGGGAATGCAGTACAATTTTAACAGCGACGGAAGCCTGCAGGTGAACGGCGCGATGGGCATCGATATTTCCCGCCATAACGGCGATATCGACTGGAATGCTGTGAAAAACGCCGGCGTGAATTTCGTGATCCTGCGCTGCGGCTATCGGGGCTCTTCCTCCGGCGTGCTGCTGGAGGACCAGAAGTTCCGTTCCAATATCCAGGGCGCGACTGCGGCCGGGCTGAAGGTGGGAATTTATTTCTTCAGTCAGGCGATCAGCGAAGTGGAGGCGGTGGAGGAGGCGTCCCTGACGCTGGATCTGATCCGCCGTTACGGGATCACCTATCCGGTATTCATGGATGTAGAGGATGCCAACGGACGCGCGGACCGCATCGACGCGGGTACCCGCACGAAGATCATCCGCGCTTTCTGCGAAACCATCCGCGGCGGAGGATATACGGCCGGCGTGTATGCCAATAAGACGTGGCTGAATGAAAAGATGAATGTGGGACAGTTGTCCGGCTATAAGATCTGGCTCGCGCAGTATGCTTCGAAGCCCACCTATGGCGGCCGGTATGATATGTGGCAGTATTCCTGTAAGGGGAAGATCCCCGGCATTTCCACCAGCGTGGACCTGGATATGAGCTATATGAGCTATTGAACAGGCGGAAAAAGTTGACGGTTTTGGCAGGGAGAGGTAAAATAGAAGAGGATAAACAGAAAGAGAGGCGTTTGGGAAACCCGTTTCCCGCAAACAGGTCACGGCAGGAAAAGAGGTAGGGGCTATGAGAATACCGGTCATCATTTTTCTGACAGCGGTTGTGCTTTTGCTGATTGTAGCTTATCTGGCGAAGGCGCCGGAGGAGCGTCTGGGCGGAAAGCTGTACCATATGTTCTTGCTTGGTTTGATGCGGCTGGATATGGCGTTTACCCAGGGGGTGCGCTGTGTCAGGCTGGGGCTGGAGCGCATTTTTAAGGGGTACCATCCGAATCACATGGAGGAGACCATTCACCGCAAGGAACAGCGCATTCGGGAATACCGTACGAAGAATCTGAACGGGACGGCGGGGAAGGGGCGCAGACGTTACAAGCGCAAGATTCTGGACTGAACCGTCCGGGCGCAGGAATCGAAAGGAATAACGGATCGTCCAAACGGCGGGGGCGCTTTGTGCGCTTCCCGTTTTCATAAGAAACAGAAAACGGCCATCGGATATCCGGGGCCGTTTTCTGTTTCTTATGAGGGGGGAGATAGTGAGTAGTTCAACTATCTGAAATCTATGGTATCGGAAAAGTGTGTCCAATGTGTGTACGATCAATAAAAAACCTCTTAAAAATCCTAAAGAGAAAATGAAAGTGAAATAAAGGAAAAATGAAGGGCATTGCGGAGAACGGCATTCTATTCTTTCCGGTGGCAGGGCTTGCGGCCCGGAGCGGGTTGTGATAGCATGGAGAAAGAGACGCGGCCGTAAAGGCCGCAGAATGATTTTTTCCTGCAAAAGAGGGAGGGTACAGGATGAAATACGATTTTACGACGGCGATGGACAGGACGGGGAAGGATGCGATCGCGGTGGAGGTCATTCCCTTTGCGGGCGCGGCCGTCCGGGAAGGGTTTTCCAGGCTTCCGATGTGGGTTGCGGATATGAATTTCGCCACAGCGCCCACGATCCAGGAGCACATCATAGAACGGACGAAGCATCCTGCCTTCGGGTATTTCAACCCGTCGGACGCATATTATGACAGCATTATCCGGTGGCACCGGGAGCGCAACGGCGTGACCGGCCTCACAAAAGAGGAGATCGGCTATGAAAACGGCGTTCTGGGCTGTGTGTCCAGCGCGCTGCAGGCGTTTTCCGCGCCGGGAGACCCCGTGCTGGTGCATGCCCCTACCTATATCGGATTCACCGGCGTGCTGGAGGGGAACGGCAGGAAGATCGTGCCTTCCGATCTGCGGCAGGACGCGGACGGGATCTGGCGCATGGATTATGAGGATATGGACCGGAAGATCAGGGAGAACCATATCCATTTCGCCATTTTCTGTTCTCCTCACAATCCCACCGGCAGGGTCTGGGAGCGCGAAGAGATCGAAGCGGCCATGGAGGTCTACCGCCGGAATGACTGTGTCGTGGTCTCCGATGAGATCTGGTCGGATCTGACGCTGGAGGGATATCGGCACATTCCCACCCAGAGCGTATCGGAGGATGCCAGACGGCGGACCATCGCCGTGTACGCGCCGTCCAAGACGTTTAATCTGGCGGGCCTGATCGGCTCCTACCATATCGTCTATGATCCGTATCTGCGGGACCGGCTGCGCAAACAGTCGTCCCTGTCCCATTACAACAGCATGAACGTGCTCTCCATGCACGCGCTGGTGGGCGCGTACCGTCCCGAAGGGCAGCAGTGGCTGGACGAGCTGCGCGGCGTGCTGACCGGAAACGTGGATTATGCATATCAGTATATCAGGGAGCATTTCGAGGGCGTGACGCTGGCGAAGCCTCAGGGTACCTATATGCTCTATCTGGACTGCCGGGGCTGGTGTGAAAAGAAGGGCATTTCGCTGGATGAGCTGATCCGCGAAGGCATTGCGGTGGGCGTGATCTGGCAGGACGGCCGTCCCTTCAACCGCCCTTACGCGATCCGTATGAATCTCGCCCTGCCCCATGCGCTGGTGCGGGAGGCTTTTGAACGGCTGCAAAAATATGTATTTACGGAATAAAAGATAAAAGAGGCGTACAGAATGGCGGCAAATGCGGCGGACGGCGCGAAAAACGATTTTTCCAAAGGAAGCGTGGTGGGAAATATCCTTTCCCTTGCGCTTCCCATGACGTTGGCGCAGCTCATCAATATTCTCTATAATGTGGTGGACCGGATGTATATCGGGCGGATCCCGGGTTACGGTTCCCTGCCCCTGACGGGGCTGGGGCTCTGCATGCCCGTGATCTCCGCGGTCATCGCCTTTGCCAACCTGTTCGGGACGGGCGGCGCGCCGCTGTGCTCCATCGCCCGGGGCAGAGGCGATCTGAAGACCGCGGAAAAGATCATGGGCAACGCGTTCGCCATGCTGCTTTTCACAGGGCTTTTGCTGACGGCGGTCGGTCTTTTGTTCAAGCGGCCCCTTCTCTATGCGTTCGGGGCCAGCGACGCCACCTGGCCGTTCGCCGACAGCTATCTGACGATCTATATGACCGGCACCGTTTTCGTCATGACCAGCCTGGGACTCAACAGCTATATCAACGCGCAGGGCTTCGCGAGGATCGGCATGATGACCACGCTGATCGGCGCGGTGCTGAACATCATTCTGGACCCGCTGTTCATCTTCGTCTGGGGGATGGGCATTCAGGGAGCGGCCGTGGCCACGGTCATTTCCCAGTTCGTGTCCGCGCTCTGGACCTTCCGGTTCCTGACGGGGAAGACGACGATCCTGCGTTTTCGCCTGTCCTCCATGCGCCTGCATTTTTCCATCGTGCGGGACATCACCGCGCTGGGGCTGTCCGGCTTCATGATGTCCATCACCAACAGCATCGTGCAGGTGGTGTGCAATTCCACGCTCTCCATCTACGGCGGCGATTTGTATGTGGGCGTCATGACGATCTTAAATTCCATCCGGGAGATCGTGGTCATGCCGGTCAGCGGCCTCACCAACGGGGCCCAGCCGGTCATCAGCTTCAACTACGGCGCGGGAAAGCCGGATCGGATCAGGACCGCCATCCGCTTCATGGCGGCGCTGGGCATCGGCTATACCCTGCTGATCTGGAGCTGCCTGCATCTGTTCCCGACCTTTTTCATTCACATTTTCAACGACGAGGCCGCGCTGGTGGAGGCGGCGGTCCCGGCCATGCGGATCTACTTTTTCGGCTTTTTCATGATGTCCCTGCAGTTTTCCGGCCAGACCGTCTTCCAGTCCCTGGGGAAAGCGAAGTTCGCCATCTTTTTCTCCATCCTGCGCAAGGTGGTCATCGTGACGCCGCTGACCCTGCTGCTGCCCCGTTTCATCACGCCCGCCGTGGACGGCGTTTTCTGGGCGGAGGTGATCTCGAACTTCATCGGCGGCACGGCCTGCTTTTCCACGATGCTGATCGTGATGCGCCGGGAGCTGGGCGGCGGGATTCTGTTTCCCGGCAAGAAGCCGCAGGGCAAGTGAGGCAGGCGCGCTGGCTGTTGAATATGAAGACGGTGAACAGTAAAAGACACCCATACAAAATATGTATGAGTGCCTTTCAACCATAATCAATATGGTTCTCTCCGTAAAAGTATATTACTACAATGCGAAAAATATTACAACTTTTATAATAGTTTTTTTTAAGGTATTTAACGGTAATTGACCGGGGGAAAAAGGTTTATTTTGCGTTTTATTTTTTCATATGCGTTACTTGTCGAATTTATTATAGTCTATTTCGTTTTTGGGAAAGCCGACTAAAGTGTCCAGGTCCGCTAAGTCTTTGATCCCCATTTGCGCTCTTACGTATTCAAAGGCATGCGGATGTATTTTTGACTGCAAATCTTTCAGCATGGCCTTTAATTCATTTATAAACGGTTTGTACTCAGACCTGGGCAAATAATATTTGAAGTAGACCAGAAGATCGAATATACATTGAGATAAATCTCTTGAATATCCGCGCCCGAGCATTTTAAAATATTTTTCAAGTATCCTGCCGGAATGTCCGCGCTGATCATGTATTCTGGATATGCAGTATACACGCTCGTTGTGAGCACAGGCATTCCGGATTTTCCGCATCCAATGGAGACTTCCAATGAGAAGCTTAACATTAGGATGATCGTTTTCATCCTTAAGATCATAAAGTTCGCATAAGGAATGTGAAACTGAGATTGGACTGAACTGGAGGATATCGATAAAAGTGGAGAAGTTGACTACTTTTATCATGATCCACGTAGGAATCTGTTTATGGTTTTTTATATAGAATTTCACATAGTCCAGTTGGCTGCGGCTTAATTCCTGATATGCCTTGGAAATGACATTCATTTTATCCTGAAGAGAACGATTGGGAGAATATGCGTTGATATCATACCAGGGGATATTCCCGTTATTATTACATTCGTCAAATTTATAACCTGTTAAAGTTCTGGCTTCTTCTTCAATCTGCGTAATGTACATTAACAAAAAAGAGCGGAGACGGTCGTCAAATTTTTTTACGGCCTGGAGCTGGTTGATGGATGTATCGGATATGTAAGAATGTTTTCCGTTGGAATCGGTTCCGCTGATGAATGGATTTTTGTAACCGTTGACAATGTTGAAATAACCGGCTCTTACCAAAATCTTTTTGTCAGCGGATCCAACGCAGCTTATTTTTTTGTCATTTCTCAATTTTCGCATCTGTTGATTATACGTTAAAAAATATTTATCGTTATTCATACAGGCACCTCTTTTTTTATCTTCGAAGTGGAAAATCTTTTCAAAGTTATGATAACAATAGAAAGAAATAATTTCAACTTTCCATATATGGAACCAATTATCTTACGGCAGGCGTATCAGGCTTCGGGAAGACGACGCCAAACGCGCCAAAAATAATAAAAAATTAATCTTTTGAATATAAAATCCTCAGAATCCGTTTTTTCGAAACTGCTACAATAAGCAGGAAAGGACGGATTTTTTATGTGCGAAAAAATACTGGTGGTGGACGACGAAAAGGAGATCGCCGATCTGGTGACGCTGTATCTGCAGGGCGAAGGGTTTCATGTCTTCTGCTTTTACGAGGCGGAGGCCGCGCTGGAGTGCGTGGAGCGGGAAACGCCGGATCTGGCGGTCCTGGACGTGATGCTGCCCGGCGTCAGCGGGTTCGAGCTCTGCCGGCGGATCCGCGAGTCGCACCGCTTCCCTGTGATCATGCTCACCGCCAAAGGGGAGGAAGCCGACAAGATCCGGGGGCTGACGCTGGGCGCGGACGATTATGTGACGAAGCCCTTTCTGCCGCTGGAGCTGGTGGCCCGCGTGAAGGCGCAGCTTCGGCGGTATAAGCGGTACGACGCCATAGGGCGGGAGGATGCCCGGATTGTCTGCGGCGGTCTGGTGCTGGACGAGACCGATCACACCTGTTTTCTGAACGAAAGGCCGCTGGCGCTGACGCCCACGGAGTTTTCCATCCTCTGCATTCTGTGCAAAAACAGGGGTAAAGTGGTCAGCGCGGAGGAACTGTTTCATCAGGTGTGGGGAGAGGCCTATTATGACAGGCGCAGCAACACCGTGACGTCCCATATCCGGAATCTGCGGGAAAAGATGGGGGATTCCTTTGAAAATCCCAGGTACATTCGAACGGTTTGGGGGTGTGGATACAAAATTGAAGATTGATCCGAAAAAATATCTGAAATTCGCCGCGGCGCTGACGGCGGGGATATTCCTCTGTTTTCTGCTCTATGATCTGCTGGACCGGGTGTGGAACGGACTGTTCGTGGACTGGTTCACGGGCCGCTATATGACCCGGCAGACCGTGACGGACGCGCAGGGGATCGCATATAACTGCTGGCAGATGAACTGGAATGCGGTGAAGGGGCTGCTGCTCCGAACGCTGCTGTTCCTGGTGGCGCTGGGGACCGTCGGCTTTTATGCGGCATATGGGAAGATAGCCCGCCAGGAAAGGCGGAGGGCTATCGAGGAGGCGGCGGAGCTGATCGAGCGAAGCCTTTCCCATCCGGAAGAGGAAGACCGTTTCCCGAAGGAGTACGCACGGATCGGCCTGCAAATAGGAAAACTGAAAACCGACATGCGCCGGAAGGAACAGGCGCTGCGGGAGGAAGCGGCGCGTAAGAACGATCTGATCACCTATCTGGCCCACGATCTGAAGACGCCGCTGACCTCCGTCATCGGCTATCTGAGCCTGCTGGACGAGGCGAAGGACATGCCCGGGGAGCAGAGGGAGAAATATGTGGGCATCGTGTTGAAAAAGGCCCGGCGCCTGGAGGGGCTCATCAACGAATTCTTTGAGATCACCCGCTACAATCTGCAGCAGATCATTCTGGAAAAGGAACGGGTGGATCTGGTCTTTTTGCTGCTGCAGTTGGCGGATGAGTTCTATCCGCTCCTGCAGGCCCACGGGAACACGGTCCGCCTGGATCTGGAGGACGGCCTGACCGTGTACGGGGATCCGGAAAAGCTGGCCCGGGTCTTCCAGAACCTGATGAAGAACGCGGTGGCCTACAGCTATGAAAACACGGAGATCCTGCTGGAGGCCAGGGCCGTTTCGGACCGGGTCCGGGTATCCGTCCGCAACCATGGGCGGACGATCCCGAAGCAGAAGCTGGGTTCCCTGTTTGAAAAGTTTTTCCGGCTGGACGACGCCCGGGCGTCCGATACGGGCGGCGCGGGGCTGGGGCTTGCCATCGCGCGGGATATCGTGCTTTTGCACGGCGGGACGATCGGGGCGCAGAGCGAAAATGAGGAGACGGTATTCACGGTAGAGCTGGAACGGATGCCGGAGGAAAGGGCCGGGACAGCCGGGGAAGGCCATGTCGCGGGGAAGGAGAGAAGCGGATATGAATAGGACCGGACGGCGGCAGGAACGCCTGCGCAGAAAAAGACGGCGCAGAAGGCTGCTGCGCAGATGCGGCAGCATATGCATGCTCGCGCTTCTTGGCACGCTCTTTTTTGGGCTTGTCAGACTGGAGATGCGCCGGGGACAGACGGCGGCGCCGGAAAAGGAAAACGGCGGGCGCGCGGAGCTGTCAGCGGAAGACGGCGCCGTACCGTATCTGGAGGAGCTCTACAGCGCGCACGCCGTACTGACGGAGCTTTCCACCGGGGAAACGGCGGCGCAGAAGGACGGGGACGCCCGCATCTGGCCGGCCTCACTGACCAAGCTCATGACGGCGGTGCTTCTGATCGAGCATGCGGAGGACCTTTCGGAAACCGTGACGCTGCCGGAGGATATGTTCGGCGTCCTGCAGGCGCGGGGCGCTTCCATGGCCGGATTTTTGCCCGGAGAGGAGGTCAGCCTGCGGGATCTGCTCTACGGGATGCTGCTTCCCTCCGGCGCGGAGTGCAGCGTGGCGGCGGCCAGGTGGATTTCCGGCTCGGAGGAGGCCTTTGCGGAGCTGATGAACCGGCGCGCCGGAGAACTGGGGATGACCCAAACGCATTTTGAGAACGCCACGGGGCTGCATGAGGAAACGCACTGCTCCACGGCGGCGGATCTGTCCCGCCTGCTGGTGCACGCTCTGCAGTATGAGGCGTTCCGAACCGCCTTTACCACCGCGCGCTATACTACGGCATCCACCGCTATGCACCCGGACGGGATCACCTTTCACAGCACGCTTTCGGAGAGCATGCGCGCTGCCGGACTGGAGGACGACCGGATCCTGGGAGGAAAGACCGGGTATACGAAGGAGGCGGGGCTCTGCCTGGCCAGTCTCCTGTGCGTGGACGGCCGGGAATATGTTCTGATCACCGCGGGAGCGCAGGGCAATCACCAGACGGAGCCCTATCACGTGCTGGATGCGGAGACGGTCTGTGAGCAGCTCGCCGCGGGACGGCAAGGGCCTTAAGGGGATCGCCGGCCGGCAGGGAAAATCGCCGCCCGGGGGAATTGAATCTTTCCCGAAATCGTGCTAAAATGGAAAAAGCTGTGAAGCATGGCTTTACAAATGAACGAATCGAGGAGGATTTGGTATGGAACCGGAAATCAAAAAGGGCATTGCCGATGCGGAAGAGGGCGGTACGGCGGAATCCATGGCGGATTACAGCAAGGAGCTGGAGGCGTCCTTTCGCACCATTTCGGAGGGGGATGTGATCTCGGGCACGGTGATCGATGTGAATGAGGAAGGCGTTACGCTGGACCTGAACTATTATGCGTCCGGCGTCATCAAGGCCGCGGATATCAGCAGGGATCCCTCTTTTTCCATCCTGACGGATGTGAAGGTCGGAGATAAGCTGGAAGGCGTGGTGACGAAGAAGGACGACGGCGCGGGCAACATTCAGCTTTCCTGCATCGAAGCGGCTGAGGTGGTCGGCTGGGACAGGCTGCAGTCGTATCTGGATGAGAAGACGACGGTGACGGTCAAAGTGGCCGAGACCGTGAACAAGGGCGTGACGGCATACCTGGAGGGGATTCGGGGATTTATTCCCGCGTCTCAGCTTTCCCTGAACTATGTGGAGGATCTGAGCACCTTCGTGGGACAGACGCTGGAGGTGCGCGTGATCACGGTGGACAGGGCGAAAAAGCGTCTCGTGCTTTCCGCGAAGGATATTCTGAAGGAAAAGGAAGCGGAGCGCATTCACCATAAGATTTCGATGATCGTGCCCGGCAGTATTCTGGAGGGGAAGGTGGAGAGCCTGATGCCCTACGGCGCGTTCGTGGATCTGGGCGACGGGATCAGCGGGCTGGTGCATATTTCCCAGATCAGCCAGAAGCGGATCAAAACGCCCTCCGAGGTCCTGAAGGTCGGAGATACGGTGAAGGTCAAGGTGCTCAACACCAACAATAATAAAGTCAGCCTGAGCATTCGGGCCGCGGAGGAGAACAGATCCGCGGAAACGATCGAGGACAGGCAGGCGGCCCAGTACAGCTCCGGCGGTTCCGTGGGCACTTCCCTGGCCGATCTGCTGAAGGGCCTGAAGTTCTGACCATGGCGGAGAATACGGAAAACGGAGTCCGGGAGAAAGAGTACCCGGAAGAGATCTTTTTTGAGGACGAGCGGTACCGCAGACTCTTGATGCAGTACCGCTGCGCGATTTTGGAGCTGGAGACGAAATTCCATGTGCTGAACACGGAATTTTCCCTCCAGCATAACCGCAATCCGATAGAGAGCATCAAAACGCGGCTGAAATCGCCCCACAGCATCATCGAGAAGATGCAGCGCAGAGGGTGGGAGCTGTCGCCGGAGAACATCGAAAAGAAGCTTTCGGATGTGGCGGGCGTCCGGGTGATCTGCTCCTTTCAGGAGGACATTTACAGCCTGGCCCGGATGCTCACTCAGCAGGACGACATTGTGGTGGTGGAGATCAAGGATTACATCGCTTCGCCCAAGCCCAACGGCTATCGGAGTCTGCATCTGATCCTGGGCATCCCGATTTTTCTGTCGGACGGGAAAAAGCATATGCGGGCGGAGGTGCAGTTTCGGACCATCGCCATGGATTTCTGGGCCAGCCTGGAGCACAAGCTGAAATACAAACAGAATATCGAGCATGCGGATATGATCGCGGAGGAGCTGCGCAAATGCGCGGATACCATCGGCCTGGTGGACGTCAGGATGCAGACGATCCGCAAGATGATCGATCAGAACCAGTGGTATGATCCGGAGGCGGACGGTCCTGCCGCGGCGGGACAGGCATGGCGGGAACGCAGAACGCCCCGGTCGGGGCAGGAGGAATAGCGGGATGAAGAAGGTGAAAATGGATCTTCGGATCGTCAGATACCTGCTGCTGGCAGCGGCGCTCATTCTGTTCATCCGTTATTTCGATGTGCTGCTGGGCGGCGCGGGGCGGCTCTGGAGCATCGCTTATCCGCTGATCCTGGGCTGCATCATCGCCTATGTGCTCAATCTGATTCTGTGGAGACTGGAAAAGATATATTTTCCGAAATCGAAGGCCGCATGGGCGGGAAAAACCAGGAGGCCGGTGTGCATCGTGCTTTCCATTCTGCTGATCTTCGCGGTGTTTTATCTGATCCTCATGCTGGTGGTGCCGGAGCTGGTCAAGGCGGTCATGATGGTGGCGCAGAGCATTCCCGTCATGGTGGAAAGAGGGCTGGACTGGCTGGCGGAGCACGGCGGCGGAACGGCCGAGACCTCCGCGGCGCTGGCGAAGCTGCAGATCGACTGGGAATCCCTCGGGGAAAATGCCTGGAATTACCTGAAATTGGGCCTGGGCGGGGTTTTGAGCTCTACGGTATCCATCGTGAGCGGCGCGCTGGGGAGCTTCGTCAATCTCGTGGTCTCCCTGATCTTTGCGGTTTATATCCTGAGCGGCAAGGAGCGGCTGGCCGGGCAGGGAAAGCGGATCGTCCGCGCCTATGTGAAGCCGGTGTGGATCGCGCGGGGGAAGAAGCTCCTGCGCACATTGGACGAGACCTTTTCCAGCTTTATCGTCGGACAGGTGACGGAGGCCGTGATCCTGGGCTGCCTCTGTACGGCGGGGATGCTGCTGTTTCGCTTCCCCTACGCCCCGATGGTGGGCGCTTTTGTGGGGGCCACGGCGCTGATCCCGATGGTGGGCGCTTATCTGGGCGCCGGCGTGGGCGCGTTCATGATCCTGACGAAGGATCCGCTGAAGGCGGTTTTGTTCCTCCTGTTCATCGTCGTGCTGCAGCAGTTGGAGGGCAATCTCATTTATCCGAGGGTGGTGGGCAGCTCCATCGGCCTGCCCGGACTCTGGGTGCTGGCGGCGGTGACGGTGGGCGGCGGACTGCTGGGCGTTCCCGGGATGCTGCTGGGCGTGCCGCTGGCGGCCGCCTGCTACAAGCTGCTGGCGGAGAACGTGAACGCCCGCATCCGTGCGGGAGCAGGAGAACAGGCTCCGGCTGCGGCCGATGCGGAAATCCATGCGGAAGTTCATGGGAATGCGGGGACGGATAGCCCCGGGGCAGGGAAATAGGTATATTTTGGAAATGTGTTTTTCCACAGCGTGAATGCGCGCGGAGAGCTTTGGTACCCGGAAGGGCACCACTCCCGCGCGCTTTTTGCGTGCGCCGCCCGGGAGAAAGCGGGCGGGGTTTTCCCGCCGGAGGACTTCGTGCGAAGAGCCTTTGCAGGGCCCCCTGAATTCCCCCAAATTGCCGGCCGGGCGCGCTGATTTTTCTTTGACATTGTAAAGTGCCTATGTTAAAATTAATGGGATAAAAAAGTGGGTTATTATGCCTGAAGAAAATTAACAGAAATACGTTGCTGAATAAACGCGATCAGGATAAAACGATTGGAGTGAGTACCTTGGATAAGTATGAGTACAAGCTGAGGCTGGAAGAGATCAGGACGCTGAACCGGAAGGGCCGTTTTCAGGAGGCGGCCCAAGTGGCGGATACCATCGACTGGAAGAAGGTCAGGAACATCACCACGCTGGGGATCATCAGCGACGTTTACAAGATCAACCGGAGATTTGAGGACGCGAAGGAAATCCTGCTTCTCGCCAACGAGAAAAGCCCGCAGAACCGGAGGATCCTGTATTCCCTCTGCGATCTGACGATCAAAATGGGCCTGATCGTGGAAGCGGTCGAATATTATAAGGAATTCGTGCAGCTCGCGCCCAATGATAACAGCAAGTATATTTTGCTGTATAAGATTTATGAGGCGCAGGATATCAGTCTGGAAGAGCGCATCGCGGTGCTCAAGGAATATAAGAAAAGAGAGTATAATGAAAAATGGGCCTATGAGCTGGCCTTTCTGTATCACCGGGTGGGTCTTGCCACGGCCTGTGTGGAGGAATGCGATCAGCTCATTCTCTGGTTTGGAGAGGGGCGTTATGTGATGAAGGCCATGGAGCTGAAAATGCTCTATGTGCCCCTTTCGCCCGCACAGCAGCAGGCGTATGACCGGCAGTTCGGCAAGCGGGATCAGGGAGAGCAGCCGCAGCAGGAGGCGGTGAAGGCGCAGGAGGGCGAAGGAAAACGGACGCTGGAGGAGGATGAGGACGAGCTGGATATCCAGGTGAAGACCATGGATATGGGCCAGTACAATACGATGAACCTTCAGGCGGCGCTGGCGGCCAGCATGCGCGAGGTCTGGGAGGAGGATGAGGTTCCGGAAGGGGACACCACGGTATGGCCTTCCGGGGAGATGGCCGGAAGGACAGCGGCGGGAGCCGGACAGAAGGCGTCCGGGGAGGAAGCGTATCAGCGGCCGGAGGCGGTGCAGCGCCGCTATGATTACGGCGGAGATGATATCGAGTATCAGGAGGATGTGACGAAGGTCATCGCGGATTCGGCGGACTGGGATGCACAGGCCACAGGGCAGTTGGATGAGGAGCCGGAGGCCGCGGAGGAATACGGCGTGCAGGAGCAGCCGGGCGGTTTGGAGGAAGAGGACGACGGGGAGGAACAGCTTTTCACATGGCAGGAGCGGGAAACGCAGTCCCGTGTCAACGATGGCGGACAGGAACAGCAGCTCCAGCCCCGCGGAGCGGTTTACAGACAGGAGTCTCAGCCTCATGGGGAGGACGCAGGGCAGTCCCGCGGAGCGGTTTACGGACAGGAACAGCAGGCGGCGTCCGGAGCGATGTCAGAGGAAGTCAGACAGGAGCCCAGACGTTCTGTGAAGCCGAACCGGCAGCAGGAACGGCTGGCGACGCTCCTTTCGCAGGACTATGACGGGCAGATCAGCCTGGCCCTTCCGGACAGCCCTGCGGTAGAAAAGCAGATCACCGGACAGATGAGCATCGAGGATGTGCTGGCGGAATGGGAAAAGCGCAAGAAGGAAAATGAAGAAAAGCGCAGACAGGAAACCAGACAGTGGATGCTGCAGCATACGGGTCCGATCCTGGACAACTTCGATCAGAGCACCAGGGACGGCGTTCTGGAAAGACTGCAGCGGGGTGAAACGGTCACGCCTGTAAAAGCGGCGCACGAAAAGCCCGCGCCGAAGAAGACGTATACGGATGCGTCCGCTTATTCCGAGGTGGAAGAGCTGGAAGAGATCGATGAGGCCGTTATGGATGCGTTTGAAGCGCGCTATCGCCGGGAGGAGGAGAAAGGCCGGACTCCGGCGGCGCGTCCGGCGCCGGCAAACGCGGCCGCGAGAGCGGCGCTGGCCGCGCAGGGCGTGCTGGAGGAAATGCCCGGCGTGATGCCGGCTTCGGAAACCGCGCAGGAAGCGCAGGGAACGGGCGCGGCGGATGCGTCCGGAAGGCCTGCCGGTTCTGCTGCGATGCCGGCGGCTTCGGAGGAAGCGCCGCAGACCGAAAAAGCGGCTGGGAATGCCGCGGAAGAACAGACACGGACGGCAGGGCCTTTGGCGGGAGAAGGACAGAGCGCAGAGCGGGCGCAGCCGGTCGCGGAGGGTGCGCAGGCGGCCGGGGATGCCGCCGCAGCCATGGAGAACGCGCAGGCCGCAGGGACGGCACAGCCGGTTGCGGAGGGCGTGCAGACCGCTGAGGAAGCTGTGCAGGCAGCCGCGCCGGAAACGCAGGAGGCTGGGGATGCCGCCCGGACGGCTGCGGAGGGTGCGCAGGCGGCTGAGGATGCCGCCCGGACGGTTGCGGAGGAAGCGTCAGCGGAAGCGCAGACCCTTTCGGAGGCCGGCGGACAGGCCGACGGAGAGGCGCAGCCGGAGGATGGCGGCGAGGCGGCGCAGGACGGAGAGGAAGCTGGACAGGGGGAGTCCCCGGAAGCAGAAATGACGCCAGGAGAGGATACCGTGTCCTTCAATGCGCGGATCAGCGAGCAGCAGTTGGAAGACCACGTGCGCGGCATGACAAAGGAAGAGAGAGAGCTGTTCGCGCCTTATGTGCCCACAAAGGGCGCCATGCGGCAGTTGGTAAGGGCCCTGGACATGATCAGCCTTTCCGCTTATACGGGCAATATGATCATCACGGGCGCGCTCGGCTCGGATACGATGAAGCTGGCGCGAAACATCATCCGGGAGGTAAGGGCGTCGGATCAGAACTTTTCCGGGAAGATCGCGAAGATCAGCGGGGACGTGCTCAACACCAAAAAGCCGGAGGCTCTGATCGCCAAGATCCCCAACGGCGCGCTGATCGTGGAGAAGGCGGGGCTGATTTCCGATGAGGGCGCGAAAAATCTGGAAAAGGCGCTCAATCAGGAGCACACGGGGATCATCGTATTCCTTCTGGATACAAAGCGGGCCATAACCAGCCTTTCGGAGCGGTGCGAAACGCTCATAAGCTGTTTTACGGCGCGGTTTGATATCGCGGCTCTGGACAGCGGCACGCTCGTAAAATACGGCTGCCAGTATGCGTATACAAAGGAATTTTCCATTGACGAGCTGGGACGGCTGGCCCTGCATACGCGGATCGAAAACATGCAGACCAGTGACCATGCGGTGACGGTGGACGAGGTGCGGGAGATCGTGGATGAGGCCATCGAGCACGCGGAGCGGTTTTCGCCGAAGCACTTTGTCGATATATTGCTGCATAAGCGCTATGACGAGGACGACATGATCGTCCTGCGGGAAAAGGATTTCATATAAAAGGGATTCGGAGAAAGTACACACGGAAAAGGAGCCCTTTCCGGGGGCGCGCAAAAGCGCGGCGGGGAGAGGGAATCCCAGGAGGAACGGTATGGCAGGGAAGGGGAGCAGGCCCGGCGAGGTCATCATTTCGGAGATGGATCAGTACCTGTTCGCGCAGGGAACGCATTATGAGATTTATAAAAAGCTTGGCGCGCATATGGCGGAAAAGGACGGCGTTGCGGGCATGTCCTTCGCCGTATGGGCTCCGCATGCGCAGTCGGTCCATGTGATCGGGAGCTTCAATCACTGGGACGAAACGGAATATCCCATGGAAAAGCTGGGGCCGGGCGGCATATATCAGACCTTTATCCCGGGAGTCGGTCCGGGGGAAATGTATAAGTATCTCATCACCGCGGCCGACGGCAGAAAGCTTTATAAGGCGGACCCCTTTGCGAATCACGCACAGAAGCGCCCCGGAAACGCGTCCGTTACGGCGGATCTTTCCCGCATTCACTGGTCGGACGGCAGATGGATGTCCCGGCGGGCGAAGCAGGATCCCCTGAAACAGCCGCTGGCGATTTACGAGTGCCACATCGGCTCCTGGATGAAGCATCCCGACGGAGGGGACGGATTTTACAATTATCGGGAATTCGCTGACCGGATCGTCGCCTATCTGAAGGAGCTGCAGTATACTCATGTGGAGCTGATCGGCATTGCGGAGCATCCCTTCGACGGTTCCTGGGGCTATCAGGTGATGGGCTACTACGCGCCCACCTCCCGCTACGGAACGCCGGAGGATTTCGCGTATCTGGTCAACACCCTGCACAACAACCGGATCGGCGTGATCCTGGACTGGGTGCCGGCGCATTTCCCCAGGGATGAGTACGGTCTGGCGGAATTTGACGGGGAGCCGCTTTTTGAGCATCCCGATCCGCGGCTGGGCGAGCATCCTGACTGGGGCACGAAGATTTTCAATTACGGCAAAACCGAGGTGAAGAATTTCCTCATCGCCAATGCCCTGTACTGGATCCGGGAGTTCCATGTGGATGGCCTGCGGGTGGATGCGGTGGCCTCCATGCTCTATCTGGATTATGGGAAAAAGGACGGGCAATGGGTGGCGAACAAGTACGGCGAGAACAAAAACCTGGAGGCCATAGAGTTTTTCAGGCATTTTAATTCGGTCGTCCGGGGCGCGCATCCCGGCGTCATGACGATCGCCGAAGAGTCCACGGCATGGCCGATGGTGACGGGTCCGCTGGAAAAGGGCGGCCTGTATTTCACCTTCAAGTGGAACATGGGCTGGATGCACGACTTCTGCGAATACATGAAGCTGGATCCGTATTTCCGCAAGAACAGCCATTACTCCCTGACATTTGCCATGTCCTATAACAATTCGGAAAATTATATTCTTCCGCTGTCCCATGACGAGGTGGTGCATCTGAAGTGCTCCATGCTGAATAAGATGCCCGGCTATCATGTGGACAAATACGCGAACCTGCGGGTGGGTTATACCTATATGTTCGGCCATTCCGGGAAAAAGCTGCTTTTCATGGGGCAGGAATTCGGGCAGGAACGGGAATGGAGCGAGGCGCGGGAGCTGGACTGGTTTCTTCTCGGGAACGAGCTCAACAGGGGAATGCAGGAATACATGAAGGAGCTGCTCGCCATGTACCGCCGGTATCCCTGCATGTATGAGATCGACAACGACTGGGAAGGCTTTTCCTGGGTCAACGCGGACGACGCGGATCGGAGCACCTACAGCTTTATCCGGAACTCCGGGGACGGGAGAAAAAGCCTGCTGTTCGTGCTGAACATGACGCCTGTGGCGAGACCGGGCTACTGTGTCGGCCTGCCGGTCAGGCGGAAATGCAGGCTGGTGCTGAACAGCGTGGAACGGCGGTTCGGCGGGACCGGAGAAGCGCTTCCGGAGGAGCTTGCGGCGACGGCCGAGCCCTGCGACGGGCTTCCTTACCGGATCACCTTCGATCTTCCCGCTTACGGGGCGGCCGTGTATACCTTCTGAGGCATCGGGAAGAAAGCGTCCGTTGATATGCATAAAAAGACCGGTTTTGATCTCTTCCGGAGAGGAGATCGAAACCGGTTTTCTGCCGTTAAATGGCTGTTATTTGAGCGTATTGTCTGTCCGGGCTCCTGGCCGGTCAAAGCGCCTGGTTTTCTCCGCAGATCTGGGCCCGCACCCCATCCAGCTCTTCGGGGGAGGGGCTTCCCGGCTTCCACCCGATGGTCTGTCCGTCCGCACGGTAACGGGGGATCAGGTGGATGTGGAAATGGGAAACGGTCTGCCCGGCGGCTTCGCCGTTATTCTGCACGAGATTGAGACCGTCGCAGCCCAGTTTTTCCTTCAGGACGGACGCCATTTCTCCTGCCAGCGCGAAAGCATCCCGGCACCAGTCCTCCGGCAGCTCAAACAGATCGCTGAAATGTTCCTTCGGCAGGATCAGCGCGTGTCCCTTCGTCGCAGGCCCCAGGTCCAGAATGACGCGGAAGCGGGCGTTCTCGCAGAGCGTCCGGGAAGGGATCCCGCCGTTCGCGATCCTGCAGAAAATACAGTCGTCTTTTTTCATCGGAAACCTCTCTTTCTTCGGGGAAGACGCGGAAGGATGCCGAGCAGAAACGCCAGCAGGAATCCGCTCAGAAGGCCGCCCACATGGGCGGCATTGTTCACGCCGGGATCGGAAAAGCCCGCATAAACGGACAGGGCCGTGGCGATCAGGGCACGCTTCATGGAAATATGGGCCGCCGCCCCTTTTTTGACGGTGACGAGAAACAGCAGAGCGCCCGTCAGGCCGAATACCGCCCCGCTGGCCCCTACGGAGGCATAGTAATTCTGCGTGGACAGCTCCCAGGCGGCGGACAGCAGATTGCCGCAGACCGCCGAAAGCAGATACAGAATCAGGAACCGGCATTTGCCCAGCGTCTTTTCCACGATCTCTCCGCAGAAGTACAGCAGAAGCATGTTATTGAACAGGTGCGTCACATCCACATGCAGAAAGGCCGATGTGATCAGCCGGTAGTATTGCCGGCCATACATCAGGTGCAGTACGCTGAAACAGCCCTGCGATTCCATAATTCTGCCCAGAGCGGGCGACAGGAGCCCGATCAGGAAAACCGCCGTGTTGACGGCGATCAGTCCGATGCTCACCACCGGAAGCTCTCTGGCGGCGGGAGCAGACCCGCCCTCCCACGTATTTCCACGGTGATCCATAGCCATACCCCTGCATATCCGCGGGAAATATCCTGCGCTGCTGCGTTATCCGGTCGTATCCGGGGAACTCTGCAAACGGTTCCTTCTGCATAAGAGGGTATCACTTTATCAGTTTACTGTCAAGAAATCCGTACCGAAATCGCTCCCGGCCGAACTGGAGCGCATCCCCTTCCTTTAGCTCCGCCGTTTCGTCGGGCGAGAGCTTGCGGCCGTTCACCAGCGTACCGTTGCGGGAGTTCAGATCCCGGATAAGAAGTCCGCTGCCCGCCGCCTCAAACCGGGCGTGCAGGCGGCTGACGGAGCTGTCGGTCAGGAGAATGCCCGCCTTTCCTTTCAGCTTCCCCACGGTGACGGGAAGGTCGTCCAGCGGGAAAAACCGGTCAGAGCCTTCCTCCCACAGGCAGGGAATGCCGCGGGGGGCCCTGGCCGGACCGTCCAGGTCGGCGAAGTAGACGGTTTCTCCCGAACCTGTCAGGTCGAGCTGCTCCACATAGCTGTCCCAGACCTGACTGGGCCATTCCTGCCGTCCTCCGGCCTGGCCGGAACCGGCTTCGGACCGGGACAGCTTCTGTTTCCTTTTCCGAAAGAGACGGAAAGCCGGCCGGCGGCGCTTTGACGCGGGCATGTTTCCGGAAGGCGGGGCGGCCTCCTGCGGAGGAGTCCGTGCCGAAGCGGCATCTCTGAACAGATTTCGCGCGGAAGCGTTTTCCTTTAAAGGTCCCCTGGCCGGAAAGGCCTCCTTCGACGGATTTCGCGCCGGGGCAGCTTCCCGGAACGGGTTTCGGACCGAAGCGGTCTCCTGAAGCGGATTCCGGGCCGGAACGGATTCCTGCGGATCGTTCTGCCAGGCGGCTGCACCCGCTCTTTCGTACGGATCTGTGCGGGACGCCGAATGTGTCAGCTCCTTTTCCAGATACGGAAGAAAGGAGGAGAGGACAAAATGATCGGATTTGGTCATTTTGTAGAACTGATAGGCCGCATTGACGGCCGGCTCCTGACCGTGATCCACGTTTTCCAGAAAAAAGTCCGCCAGCTCCGCGTACCTGCGCCCGGCGTCCTGATGGCCGGGATCGTAGCAGAAATACAGCTCCTCCGTTTCGATATCCGTAAAGAGCATGTCCGCGTTCAGAAGAAGCCCCTGTTCGTCCATGAGATATTCTCCCAGATCCTCCTGGATATCGGCGACCGCATGTACGATCCGTCCGAGCTCATGCAGATCCAGCTTTCGGGATTCATAGAGCCGCTTGACGGGCTGAAGGGAGGAAATGTCATAATAAAGCCAGGATTCCCCGTCCAACTGCCGCTGGCGGCAGGGCAGCAGCTTCCCGATCCGGTTTTCCGTCATCATCCGGTATTCAAACCGGTCTGACAGATCCCCGCCGCCGCTTCTGATCACCATATAATTGTGGTTCAGTTCTCTTTTATAAGATATGTCATCCATCCTGATCCCCCATTTTTTGCAGATTTCGAATCCCTCTGATGTGGGATACCGGATCCCGGACAGCCGCCCGCCAGGAAACGGACAGATCGGGGATCCAGTCTCCGAATACGTCAAAGGGCGTATTCCGGTGCAGGGCAACCCGGACGCTGAGGGCGGAAACCTCTACCGTCCGCTGTTCTTCCTCAAAGCGGAGGGCCTCACCGGACAGCAGCTCGTCCAACTGCCTGTTTACATAGGCTTCTCCCTGATCCCGGAAACGGCTGCCCCGGAACGCCGCCAGATAGGCTGCCTGTGTCATGAAGCAGCCCTGATAGAGATAGCTGCACAGCCAGACCAGGAGCAGGATCAGGATGGAAGCCAGCGGAAGCAGAACCGCCGCTTCCGTTGTCACATAACCGTCTTTGTTCTTCATTGTAAAAACTCCATGATCCAGATCAAAATGTCCGCGGAAAGCAAAAACGGGGCGAAGGGGATGCGGCTTGTTTTCTGCAGCTTTCCGAGCGCAAGCCCCGCGCCCGCGAAGATGGCCGTCAACAGGCAGGCCGTCAGCAGAACCGAGGAAGCGGCCGCCCGGTCCAGCATGAGCCCCAGGATGAGCGCCATATCGCCGTCCCCGCGCCCAATCTTTCCTTCCGTGAGAATGCTCAGTCCCAGGAGCAGGATCCCGGGCAAAAGGGCGAACAGGACGTCGTACCAGTCGCGGCTCCCGTTCCAGAGATGCCAGGATGTCAGGGCGATGCCGCATATGCCGCCGGCAAGCAGTACCTTTCCGCTGATTTTTCTTTGAGAGCAGTCTGTAATGGTACAGAGAGTCCCGAATGCGATCGCGCAGATCATCGTTTCTTCTCCTTCCGGACTGCGGTCCGCCCGGACCGCTCTTTTCAGCCGCCGCATCTGGGACAGGCATGGCGGCCGGAGGATACGGCCTCGGACAGGGGAACGCAGTTTATCGTGCGCTTCAGGCCGCTGCAGGTTACGGTGCTGTGATAGCGCTGTCCGTTTGCGGTCACATATACGATGGCGCTGTTTCCGCCGCAGACGTCGCAGGCGGTATAGCGCTGCCCGCTGCTGTTCCGTTCGTTCTCCGCCTGCTCCTTTGCGAGCATCCGGACGGAGGGATTCAGGTAAACGCAGGCTCTGTCCCGATGCCAGGCGCTTCCGGATTCCGTTATGAAAACCAGCTCCTCCTGTGTCTGGCCTCCGCCCCCTGCCCCCTCCCGCAGATCATAGCCGTTCCACTTATGCATGACGCAGCCGTTGACGAGAAGGGCGGACGGGAAGGCGGCGATGGGTACGATCGGCCGGCTTTGGGTGATCTTCTCCAGTCGGATATCCGCTTCTCCTCCTTCCTGTCCGAAGGCCAGAAGGGAGAGCTCGCGGCCGAGCTGATGCAGCCTGCCTTCCTGTGCGGAATAGTCCCGGAACATGAGGATCAGGGAAAGCAGATTGATCATGGCGAACAGGAACAGCGGCAGAACGATGGCGGCCTCCACGGTCATGTTTCCGGGAAGGGCCCAACGGGGGGACCGTTTTAGCCCGTGATGGAATTGGGGATGTATTGGAGAAACTGTTGGATCAGGAGCGCATTGGGGGTCCTCATGATCAGTTTTTTGGTTGTTGTTCGGTTCTCTCATACGGAATAAAACGGTCACCCGGTTCGGCCCTCCCCTTTCTGACGCGGTCTGTCGCTGCGGCCTGCTGCGGCGGTATGCTGTTATGGCCGGTCTGCGGCCTGCTGATTGCGGTCGGCTGACTGTGGTCTGCCGCGATCCGCGGCCGCGGCCCGGATGCAGGCGCGGATCATTCATTCATAGGTATAAATTCTCCGGATCCGATAGCTGCCGCCGAAACGGCTGGTCACGGAAATCTCCGCCTCCATGCTGTCGATCAGCCCGTCGATCCGGAACGATGCATTGCCGTCTGTTCGGCGGATGTCGCTTTCCATCACGTCCATCAGCCCCGTGACGGCGTGATCGGCTCCGTGACAGAAGAGCAGCGCGCCCAGATATTCCCGGTAGGACCATCCCGTTTCCGAGGCGTGATAAGCGTTCAGATGACTCCGGTAGGTCAGAAGCTGGGAAAAAGGCGTATTCCAGTCCCCTTCTCCCTTGACGAGCGGCACCTTCCCGCCCCGGAACAGGATGCGGATATCCTTTATGCTTTCCGCATAGGCCCAGGAGAACAGGATCACCAGCTCCACCGCCGTTTCGATTTCCGGCATCAGCAGAAGGGCGGCGATGACGGAAGCCGCCTCGGCTGCCTGAGCGCGCAGCCCGCTTCCGAGCAAAAACGCGATGTTCGCAGCCTCGCGGATCAGGAGCAGCTCTCTTGCCGTTTTTTCCAGATTCTGCCGGTCCGACGTTTCCTGCTGCAGGATATATTCCACCTCATAGGCCAGAGCGCTGTTTTCCTTTTCCTGGCCGAGATAGCCGCATTTGTCCAGAATATAGGCGTACAGCAGGCCGTCCGCGGCCGCACCGTCGGCGGGCTGTGCCGGCTCCGTCAGACCGGTGCCCTGATTGAGCCCGCGGACGGAAGGACGGGATGCGCCCGGGATGGAGGCCGCTGACAGCGCCATCCCCTGTGCGGCCGCGCCGAGAATGTTTTCGCTGCGCGTGGGGCGCACGGCGTCTGAGGGCGTTTCCGGGATCTGTCCGTCCCAGTTTTCATCGGTCAGCCGTTTCCGGCTGATGATTTCCTCCTTCATGGCCGCGTCCGCGCGGTCCCATTCCCCTTCCATATCGCGGCCCTGCCAGCCCTCCATCTGCTGTCCGCGGGACAGGATGGCTTCCGCCAGGGAGAGGCCGGAGATATCCTTCATATATTCTACGATATGGTATTTCAGGACGGCTCCGGCATCGTCGGAAGGGACTCCGGCCCGCAGGAGCTGTACGCTGTCCGTGGACAGTCCTGTGAGATCCTTTGCCAGAGGGACGGAAAACTCCTCCTGCGGGCGCAGATTTTTTTCCATGTAGGAAAAGATCTGCTCTTCCGTGCGGTGAAAGGAGGGATCCGGGCTCCCGTAGGAGGTGTCGATGAAGAACAGCTCATATTGCTCCAGCATTTCCCGGTGATACTGGGCCAGGGCGGAATCCAGCGCCATGTCCGCGCAGCATTCGACGTGCATGCGTATGGTTCCGATGCGCGCGCCCTCGATCACCGCCAGGATCAGGGAAAGCAGCACGCCGGTGATCAGCGCCAGATAGACCGTCATATAGCCGTCCCTGCTCATAGACTGTTGGCCTTGGACGTGATCTTATCGAAAACGGAGGTGACAAGCTCCTCGATCCGTTCACGGAAAATCAGGACGAGGCCCACGGCTACCAGGATCAGCAGCACCACCTCCACGGTTCCGATCCCTTCCTGATCCTGCAGCAGAGCGGCGGTCCCGCAGAACAGGCGCGTCGCGGCCAGACGGAGTTTTTCTTTCAGTTTGTTGATTTGTTTCCTCATGTTTTTCATTCCTTTCCTTTCATTCAGAGCCCGCCGAAAGAAAAACAGGCGGGTACCATGACGAGAATCATCACTACGACCAGCATCATGAGCATGGGGATCAGCAGACGGGTCTGCGCTTCCTCTCCGCGCCTGCGCGCGAGGGCCTTGCGTTCCTCAAATGCCTGTTCTGATTCCTGCCCCAGCGCCTGTACCAGTCCTCCGGCGCCTCTGCGCACATTCTGTATCAGGAGAGAGGCGCATTTTTTGTACTGGGGCAGACGGCAGCGGATACCGAAATTCTCATAGGCGGCAATCTCTCCGGTACCGCTCTCCATTTCCCGAACGGTGCGCAGGACTTCCTCATAGACCGGCAGCGCGCCTTCGCCCTCTCCCTCCCGTGCCAGGCGCGTGAATACCGTTCGCAGCGGCATCCCGGTTCCGGCCAGAAGCGCCAGGCGCAGCAGGAAGGCGGGATATTCCAGCGACAGCATTTCCCGACGCTTTTCTCCTTCCCGCTCCAGATCCCGGTCAGAGGCGGCGGAGATCGCCATGCATCCGGCGAGCGTCAGCAGTGCGGCCAGAGGGCCGTATGCCGGACGGACGATCCGCCAGGTCAGCGGTTTTTGGTCAAATTCTGACGGAAGCGGAAAAGAACTGTCTTCCGTCTGCGTTTCCGCCTCCAGCAGCAGGCGGCCGGTTTCGCGGGAAAGGCGCGCGGCCGGGTCCTGTCCCGCCGGGATCACCCGGATGGGATAAACCAGGACCGCCTGTTGTGTGCCGCAGGTGAGAAACGCGCTCAGCTCCAGCAGCTCGCCTTCCTCCGGCAGAAGGGCATTGCGAACGTTTCCGGCGCTGTCCAGGATGTCATACCGGCTGCTTTCAAACCGGACCTCCACCAGCCCGTTCTGCAGAGAATCCGGAAAGGAAAAGCTTTTGTCCACAGCGTCCGCCTGCCAGCCGTCCCGGCACATCCATGCGTCCAGCTCGGCCTGCGCCGCCGTCAGAAGCTCACGCTGTTCCTCCGCCGAGCGTTTGCGGGCGGGAACCTCCAGATGTACCGTACCGAGCGCTTCTTCCCCGGCTGTCACGTTCATTTCGTAGGAGATGCTGCCGCTTTCCGGCCGTGCCAGCGCCGTGACGGTATCGTCCCGGCGGGCGCGGGAATCCAGGGCCAGCGCTGCGGAAACGCCCATTCCCGCCAGAAAGATCGTCAGCAGTTTTTCCTTTTTGCGGATCATATATGACCGGTAGACCCGTCCGGCCCCTGCGTCCCCGTAAATGTTTTTCAGCGTTTCCAGCCGGGGGTCCGGCCGGCCGCGCCTCCTGAAGGGATATTTCTCCTGCAGCGTCTGCAGGCGCGCGGCGATGAAGTAAAGCGGACCGTGCCGGTCTGCGTTTCGGTGCTCTGATCTGTTCTGCCCCATGCTTTTCTCCTTTCTTTCCGGCATTGAGCCGTCCCTCCGGGAAGGCCTCACAGACGGATGTCCATGATCCTTTCGGAGAGGAACAGGGCGGTGAGGTAGAGGAGAAGGCAGCCGGTCATGATACATATGCCGGCGGTATTGTGATAGAGGATGTCAAAAAATCCCCGGGAGGAGAGCTGCATGAAGCCGAACAGGAGAAACGGGATCAGATTCATGACCTTCTGCTCGTATTTTCGGGAAGCGAGCATCGTGCGGATCTCCCGCTCCACCTCCATCCGCTGCCCGGTCAGCGCCGCCGTCCGGCCGATAATCTCCCGCAGATTGCCGCCGAGATGCTTTGCCGCCGAAAAGCATTCTGCAAAGTCGCGGATTTCTTCGATGTGGCTGCGCTCTCCGAGA
Organism: uncultured Eisenbergiella sp.; assembly: GCA_947627215.1. Classification (GTDB taxonomy): domain Bacteria; phylum Bacillota; class Clostridia; order Lachnospirales; family Lachnospiraceae; genus Gallintestinimicrobium. Next base: position 30,819 of record CANQVD010000017.1, on the reverse strand, counting down.
TCGGAGAGAAGCTGCTCCAGAGGCACCCGGTTTTTCAGGCCCTTGCGCAGGAACGCCAGCTCCAGCGCCATTTCGCTGCGCTGCCCGTGCAGAGAGCGGATTTCATCCTCCGCTTCCAGAAACGCGTTCTCAACGGAGCGTCCTGCCTGCATATTGGCGCTCACCGATAGGATCGTATCCCTGAACTGTACGGCGAGGCGTTCCTTCCTGGCGTTCTGCCGGTTCTTCCGCTCTCTGGAAAGCACCCAGGCGGCCGCGGCGGGCAGGGAGAGCATGCCCAGCCAGGAACGGTAGAACATGTAGGAAAACGCGCCGGAGAGCAGCAGGCTCTTACAGAGGCACAGAAGATATTCTCCGGCCCGGAGGCGGTAACAGTCATAATCCGTCCGCGTACTGCCGTCCGAAGCCGGCGGCTTCCAGTTTTTCCACATGGGACAGTTCTCCTTTCCGGACCAGGCTCCCGCTCACCCGCTCCCTGGTGCTCTGTGAGTCCTCCTCAAAGGCGTAGAGGGTGGAGGTGCGGATCCCGTGTCCGCTGTCGTATCCGAGGATCTCCGCGATCTCCAGCACCTTTCTGGTTTTATCCCGGAGCCGGCCCAGATGAACCAGAATATCGATCCCGGAGGCGATCTGTCTCTGGATGGCGGAAAGCGGCACGTCCATGCCCATCAGCAGCATGGTCTCCATGCGCAGCAGCATATCCGAGGCGCTGTTGCCGTGTCCCGTGGACATGCTGCCCGCATGTCCGGAATTGTAGGCGGTCAGAAGCTCGCAGATTTCCGCGCCCCGTACCTCGCCGACGATGATGCGGTCCGGCCGCATGCGCAGGGAGGAACGGATCAGATCCCGGATCGTGACGGGAACGCAGCCCTCGATATTGGCGTTGCGGGTTTCCAGGCTGACCAGATTCTGCGCGTACCGAAGCTGCAGCTCCGCGCTGTCCTCGATGGTGATGATCCGCTCCTCTGGCGGGATGGCCTGAGAGAGCGCGTTCAAAAAGGTGGTCTTGCCGCTGCCCGTGCCGCCGCTGATGAAGATATTGTAGCGGCACCGCACCAGAAGCTCCAGGAAAGCCCGGCATTCCCCGTTCAGGGAGCCGAGGGCCACCAGGCGGTCCAGGGTCATGCCCTCCGCCGGGAACCGGCGTATCGTCAGAATGGGGCCGTTCAGGGCCACCGGAGCCAGCACGATGTTCACCCGGGAGCCGTCCGCAAGGCGGGCATCCAGGATCGGGGACGCTTCATTGACCACCCGGTTGCAGCCCGCCGCGATCTGCTGGATCAGGTCCGCCAGCCGTTCCGCACTCTCAAAATGCCTGTTCCAGCGGGACAGCCGCCCGTCCTTTTCAATAAAGATCCGGTCCGGACCGTTCACCATGATCTCCGTGACGCCGGGATCGGCCAGCAGCGGCTGCAGCATGTCCATCCCCCGGATGGAATCGAACAGCTCCCGGCCCAGCCGCCGCCTGTCCGCGATCTCCAGCCTGCCGGAGCCTTCGGAGCGCAGCGTCTCGTCGATGATGCGGCGGACCTGTTCGTCGGAAAAATCCTGCCCGCAGTCCAGCCGCGCCATGATCCCGCGCTTCAGCGCTGCCCGGAACGCATCATATTCCGCTGCCGTCATATTCCTCCAGTACCCTCCGGGTGAAATCCGCCAGCTCGCAGGCGGTCATGTGGTTCAGGTCCACGGGAAGCTTCTGGAAAACGGGAAGGGAGAGCAGCCGGGTCTTGTCCAGCACCTCCGAACAGTCCGCCCTTTCCAGAAGGGCCTGATACTGGCTGAGCTTCTCCTGCGCGAAACGGTCTTCCTTCACGATGGTGTAGACGGTCCGGCAGAGGCGCAGGATCTCGAACAATCCCTGTACGCCGTCTGACAGATCCAGGATCACGCAGGAATACCGGCTCGCCTGCAGCGTTTCCAGAAGCCGCATCCATTCCTCCTGCTTCGTGCCGAAAAGCTCGAATCCGGAAAAGGCCGGCGGCAGCAGGTCCATGCCGTTCACCGTCTCCGTCATCCGGTACAGTCGATCCAGAAGCGCTTCTCCCGGCTCCTCCAGATGATAGAGCAGATCGGAAAAATCCGCGTCGAACCGGCGGCCCAGCATCGCCGGAAGTCCGGAACAGCATTCAAAGCTCAGATACAGCACGCGCTCCTTTTTGGCCAGGAGCTGTCCCGCCGTAAAGGCGAAGGTCGTCTGCAGGCAGCGGCGCACCGGCGTGTAGAACCCGAGGAAGCGGCAGGCCTGGCGGCCGGTCACTGCAGCCGGAAGGAAGGGAATGCTGCCGGTACAGGCCGCTTCTTCCATGATCCGCTTCGTGATGCGGGAGACGCCGGTATATTTGCTGATGCGCGGAAGCTCCGCGCAGATGGGCTCCCCGTTTTCCTGCAGGATCAGGATGCCGGATACGGGCCAGTCCTTCATTTCCGCGCAGAAAGCGCTCTGCGCGATCACCAGAAGCTGCAGGGGCGCCAGGGAGAGGCTTTCCCGCAGCCGTTCCACACTCGTGAAGGTGAGGATCTCAAAAGGAAAATCCTCCTTTCGGCTGAGTGCGTCCATCAGGCGACATGCATACTCCGGCTCGGGATCGCAGATCGCCAATCTGTTTCTCTTCAAAAGATTGCCTCCTGAGATTGGGTAAAAAAGAATTCAGAAAAAGATTCTGAAAAAAAGATCCGCCGGCCATCTGCCGGGGATGGAAACCAGCACTCCACCGTCCATGGGGCCTGATCGATGATAAGCCGAATTATAGACGCGCCGGAACGGTTTGTCCAGCGATTTTCCCTAAAAAAAATTTTTTTGGCAGATTCTGACAAGCTCAGTTGGAAAAATTTGTGACAGAGTATTTTATGGAAGCAGTTCACAGCAGAAAATAGAACTGAATGCCGTAGAGCAGCGCCACGCCCGGAAGTCCCAGAGCGCCGGCTGTCAGGACGCTGAACGGGTTGACGCCGACGCCGCCTCCCAGGCCACGGCCGGCCAGCAGGGAATTGATCAGGCAGATGCAGATCGTCCCGAATATGGCGCGGAGCATGAAATTGAGGGCCTTTTCCATCGGATTTTTCATGGGCTGCTGCTGCCTGTACGGCTTTTTTTACAGAATATGCGTCTGAAAAGGCGGATATGCCGGCGGCGCGCATGTATATTTTTTCCAGCGCCGTCTATACTTTAACAAAGCCTGAGAAAGGGGAACGTGTATGCTCCCGGTTTTCCGCGTCTGCCGGCGGCCCGCCCAGACCGATACGAAACTGAATTATGAGGAGAGTCTGCGGCAGGATCTGCTGCTGGCGAAATGGGAATTGGATAACGCTTATGCGGGCTTCGATTACGTCACGGATCCCGATCTGGTGGACTGCTATATTTTTAAGCTCAATGCCGCCATGAAGCGTTATGAGTATCTGCTCGGAAAGTTTTCCGAGCTGCAGAAGGAGATCCTTCCCGCGGACGACGAGCGCCTGTCACAGCAGCCTGTTCTGCAGTCGTCCCTGTAACGCGCACGGCCGCCGTCCTGCCGGAAAACGAAGCTGCCGCTTTTCTTCCGGCGGGACGGCGGCCGCGCGCTGTTTTCAGCGTTTCTCTTCGCAGACCTCGTCCAGCAGGCCGAGAATGGTGCTGATGGCGTCGGTCTGCTGACTGCCGCGCATGGCGTCGATATAGGTCTGACGGGAGAAATAAAGCTCCTGCACCTTTTCGGTCAGCAGGGCGGGCGAAAGGTAATCCTCGTCGATCACCACGGAAAAGCCCTGGGCCTCAAAGGAACGGGCGTTTAAGAGCTGGTCGCCCCGGCTGGAGGACGACGGCAGGGGGATCAGGAGGTTGGGCTTTTTCAGCGCCAGAAGCTCACAGATCGCATTGGCCCCGGCCCGGGAAACCACCACGTCCGCCATCGCGAAGACGTCCTTCAGTTCTCCTTTTAAATATTCAAACTGCCGGTAGCCCTCCGTGTTCAGCAGCAGGTTGTCGATCTTGTCTTTGCCGCAGATGTGGACCACCTGGAAGTCGGGAAGCAGCCCGGGCAGGGCCTCCCGCACGGCGTGATTGATGGCGGCGGAGCCGAGAGAACCGCCGATGACCATCAGCACGGGCCTGTTGCGGTCAAAGCCGCAGAGCCTGCGGGCGGCGTCAGCGTCGCCTGACAGCAGTTCCGCCCGGATGGGGGAGCCGGTCAGCAGGGCCTTGGAGGGCGGGAGCAGCTTTAGGGTCTCCGGGAAATTGCAGCAGACCCGCCTGGCCACCGGAATGCAGAGCTTGTTGGCGAGTCCGGGAGACATATCGGATTCGTGGATGACGCAGGGGATCTTCAGGGACGCGGCCGCGCGCACCACCGGTACGGCGACGAAGCCTCCCTTGGAGAACACGACATCCGGCTCCAGCCGCTTTAAAATCTGGCGGGCCTCGCCGAAGCCCTTGAGCACCCGGAAGGGATCGGTGAAGTTCTTGAGGTCGAAATACCGGCGGAACTTGCCGGTGGCGATCCCGTAGTAGGGGACCTCAAAATCGGCCAGCAGTTGTTTTTCCATGCCGTCGTAGGAGCCGATATAGGAAACCTCATAGCCGCTCTGCCGAAGGCGGGGCAAAAGGGCGATATTGGGTGTGATATGGCCGGCTGTTCCGCCGCCGGTCAGAACGATTTTTTTCTGCATCAACAGGATGCCTCCCCGGTTCTGATGTCTCTGTTTTACTGTCCGGCCACGATGGACTCCAGCGCCTGTGCCAGTTGGTCCGGACAGGAGGTGGGCTTGAAGCCGCACCGGATGCCCTTCAGACGGCTGATGGCGTCCTGGGCCTTCATGCCGGCCACCAGGCTGCAGATGCCCTTCAGATTGCCGTTGCAGCCGCCGGTAAAGCTGACGGAACGGATCATGTCGCCGTCCATTTCGATATCGATGGCAGTGGAACAGGTACCGCTTGTTTTGTATCTCATCGCATTTTCCTCCTTGTCGAAAACGGATACACGTTGTCGCTAAAGGGATTATATCAGTTTTTTTATGAAAAAGAAAGGCGGAAAATGTAAATTGAAACTGTCCCGGAGGGGATTGTTTCGGGACTGCCCCGGTTTTATACTGAAATTCACCCGGACGGTACTGCCGGGAGTAAAAAACGGGGAGGGATTTTCATGCGGATGTTTCTGGAGGGACACGCTTTTTTCACGGCGGCGGCCGTCGTCTGGCTGTTCTTAAGTATCGTATGCAGGCTGGCGGCGGGCGTGACGCTGAAACGGCTGATCGCGGAGGCGGAGAATATGTCGGCCTCCGGAAACCGCTTCCTGAAGCAGTGTAAGCTGAAATTTCAAAATTATTACGAGCTCAACGGCGGCGTCATGAACGTGGGCGTATTTGTGGACAGGGCTCTCAGAGGACTTCGGGTGGGACGGATGCGCCTGCGGACGCTGGACCTGCTCTCCGGGCAGTGCCTTTTGCTGGCGGTTTTTTCCTGCGGGGCCGGGGCGTGTCTGGGAATTGCCGGCGGGGAAACGCTGCGGCAGGTTCTGCCCTATTATCTGCTGGCCTGTCTGACGCTGTATCTGCATTTTTCCGTATCCGGCCTGATCGACGTGGCGGGACGTCGGCAGGAGCTTCAGACCGTCATGACGGACTTTCTGGAAAACCGGATGACGGAGCGCATCCGGAGCGTCCGTCGGGACAGCAGTTATCTGGAGGCGGAGGAGGAGCGGGCCGCCGGAGGGCAGGCGGAGCCGGACGGGAAAAAGAACGAGCTGGAGATTTTGCTGGAGGAATTTCTGGCCTGATGCCGATGCGCTGCCGCGCCGGGGGTTCTTCCAAAAGGGACCGATAACCGGGGCCGATGCAGAAAATGCGAGTAATTCCTTGAAATTACCGGCCAATTTTGCTACACTGGAGACAGCGTTACAATATGATACTATATATAAACAGTAAAACAGGTACAAAATGATGCAGCGCCGCGCATTCCGGCAGGAACGGGTGCGGGACGGCGCGGAAATGAGAGGGTTATGATGAGCAAGGTTACGTTTGATTACGACAAGGCGGCTCCCTTCGTCAGCGCGCACGAGGTGGAGAACATGAAGGGACAGGTTGAGAACGCGAAAGAGCTGCTGTTATCCCGAACCGGCGCGGGCAGCGACTTCCTGGGCTGGATCGATCTGCCTGTGAACTATGACAAAGAAGAGTTTTCGCGCATCCTGGCGGCGGCGGAGAAGATCCGCAGCGATTCCGAGGTGCTTCTGGTGATCGGCATCGGCGGTTCCTATCTGGGCGCCCGGGCGGCCGTCGAATTTCTGCGGCACAGCTTCTACAATATGGTGGACAAGTCTGTCCGCGGGACGCCCGAGATCTATTTCGTGGGCAATTCCATCAGTTCCACCTATGTGAAGCATCTGATGGACGTGATCGGAGACCGGGATTTCTCCATCAACATGATCTCCAAGTCCGGCACCACCACGGAGCCCGCCATCGCGTTCCGCGTGTTCAAGGCGATGCTGGAGAAGAAATACGGCAAGAAGGAAGCGGCGGGCCGCATCTACGCCACCACGGACCGGGCGAAGGGCTCCCTGAAGAAGGTGGCGGACGAGGAGGGCTATCAGACCTTCGTGGTGCCCGACGACGTGGGCGGGCGTTTTTCCGTCCTGACGGCCGTGGGGCTGCTTCCCATCGCGGTCAGCGGCGCCGATATCACGGCGCTGATGGAGGGCGCGGCCAGCGGCAGGAAGATGGCGCTGGAGATGCCTTTTGAAGAGAATGACGCGCTGCTGTACGCGGCGCTGCGCAACATTATGCTCCGGAAGGGCAAGAGCGTGGAGATCCTGGCCAACTATGAGCCCGCCGTCCATTATGTTTCCGAATGGTGGAAGCAGCTCTACGGCGAGAGCGAGGGCAAGGATCAGCGCGGCATCTTCCCGGCCAGTGTGGATCTGACCACGGATCTGCATTCCATGGGGCAGTTCATCCAGGACGGCGCGCGGATCATGTTCGAGACGGTCATCGATATCGAAAAGTCGAGGGAAGAGATCCTGATCGGGGAGGAGCCCGTGGATCTGGACGGCCTGAACTATCTGGCGGGCAAGAGCGTGGATTTCGTCAATAAGAGCGCCATGAACGGCACGATCCTGGCGCACACGGACGGCCAGGTGCCCAACTTCGTCATCCATGTGCCGGAGGTGAGCGAGTTTTATCTGGGCCAACTGTTCTACTTCTTCGAGTTCGCCTGCGGCGTCAGCGGCTATCTGCTGGGCGTGAACCCGTTCAATCAGCCCGGCGTGGAGAGCTACAAGAAGAACATGTTCGCGCTGCTGGGCAAGCCCGGCTATGAGGAGGCGCGGGAAGCGCTGCTGGCCAGGCTGTGAGAGCGCGAAGGCGCAGACGAGGCGCAAAAAGACCGGAGAGTATATGATGAAGATCGTAGTTTTGGACAGGACCAGCGTGGGAGAGGACGTTTCCGTCGAGGGCATGAAGCGGTACGGCCAGGTGGATTTTTACAACAGCACGTCCAATGAGCTGGTGGCGGAGCGCGTGGCGGACGCCGATATCATCGTGGTGAACAAAAATCTCATCAACGAAGCGTCGCTGAAGGACGCTTCCCATGTGAAGCTGATCTGCGAGTTCGCCACCGGCTATGACAACGTGGATATCGGGTACTGCAAAAGCAGGAGCATCCGGGTGGTGAACGTGCGCAGGTATTCCACGGCGGCGGTGGCGCAGCATACCGTCGCGCTGGCGCTTTCCGTGCTGGAGAACCTGCCCTATTATGACAATTACGTGAAGTCCGGCGCGTATGCGGCGCAGGAGCGGTTCTCCCATTTTGAGAAGACCTACTACGAGCTGGAGGGCAGGACCTGGGGCATCGTGGGCATGGGCACCATCGGGCAGAAGGTCGCCAGAGCGGCGGAGGCGCTGGGCTGTCACGTCATTTTCTATTCGGCGTCCGGGCACAGCACCTGCACCGAATACGAGCGGGTGGAATTCGATGAGCTGCTGGCGCGTTCGGACGTGCTTTCCCTGCACTGTCCTCTGAGCGAACGCACCCGCCACCTGATGAACGCGGAGGCGTTCGCGAAGATGAAGCGCAGCGCCATCCTGATCAACGTGGCCCGAGGGCCGGTGGTGGACGGAAACGCGCTGTATCAGGCGCTGGTGAGCGGACAGATCCGCGGGGCCGGTATCGATGTGTTCGAAAAAGAGCCGGTGGACGCGGACGAAAAGCTGACGACGTTGAAGGACGCGGGGCTTTTGCAGCTTACGCCCCATATGGCCTGGGCCAGCGTGGAGGCGCGCACCCGCTGCGTGACGGAGACCTGCCTGAACATCGAGGCGTTTCTGGAAGGAAGGGAGCGCAACGTGATCGCATGACGCGGTCCGTTTCAAAATACATAGACCGGGGAACGCGGACGGCCGTCCGGCGTTTCCCGGGAATGAGCGCAGCAGTGTTGACAGGGCAGACGACCAACACTCTAATAAAAATTCGGCTGATCGAAACGGCGGCGCAGATACGCCGCCATCACACTTTAGAGCCGCAGGAGCGGCAGAATGGAGAAAAAGTATGAGCAGTGAGATCAGAGACATCAAGCTGGCCGGATCCGGCGAACAAAAGATCGAGTGGGTCAGGAGGAACTGTGATCTGCTCCGGACGCTGGAAGCGGAGTTTTCGCAGACGAAGCCCTTCGCCGGGAAGAAGATCGCCCTTTCCGTGCATCTGGAGGCCAAGACCGCCTATCTGTGCAAGGTGCTGGCGGCCGGCGGCGCGGAAATGTACGTGACCGGTTCCAACCCCCTGTCCACGCAGGACGATGTGGCGGCGGCGCTGGTGAAGGCGGGGCTGGAGGTGCACGCCTGGTACGGCGCCACGGAGGAGGAGTACAACCGCCATATCCGCGCGGTGCTGGAGGCGGGCCCCAATATCATCATCGACGACGGCGGCGATCTGGTACATATGGTGCACACGGAGCTGACGCACCTGATCCCGGCCATCATCGGCGGCTGCGAGGAGACCACCACCGGCATCATCCGGCTGGAGGCCATGAACCGGGCCGGACAGCTTCGCTTCCCCATGGTGCGGGTGAACAACGCGGACTGTAAGCATTTCTTTGACAACCGCTACGGCACGGGCCAGTCCGTATGGGACGGCATCATGCGCACCACCAACCTGATCGTGGCGGGCAAGAACGTGGTGGTGGCTGGCTACGGCTGGTGCGGCAAGGGCGTCGCCATGCGCGCCAAGGGGCTGGGCGCCAAGGTCATCGTCACCGAGGTCAACCCCGTGAAGGCCATCGAGGCCGTGATGGACGGCTTCGAAGTGATGCCCATGAAGGAAGCGGCGAAGCTGGGCGACTTCTTCGTGACCGTGACCGGCTGCGACAAGGTGATCGACGAGGAGGATTTCGCCGAGATGAAGGACGGCGCGATCTTAAGCAACGCGGGCCATTTCGACTGCGAGATCGACATGGCGAGACTGCGGGAGATCGCGGTGGAATCCAGAGAAATGCGCCATAATATCATGGGCTACCGGCTGCCGAACGGCCGCTGGATCTTCGTGCTGGGCGAAGGCCGTCTGGTGAATCTGGCCTGCGGCGACGGTCATCCGGCGGAGATCATGGACATGAGTTTCGCGATCCAGGCCCTTTCCGCCAAATACCTGGTGGAGCACGGCAGCGAGCTGACGGAAAAGCTGATCGACGTGCCCCGCGTCGTGGACGAGGATGTGGCGGCCAGGAAGCTGGCATTTCTGGGCAAGCACATCGATGTGCTGACCCCGGAGCAGGAAGCGTATCTGAACAAGTCGCTGGTCTGAGAGGGAAGAGGAATGCGCGACGGATATTTGATGCACGGCGGTGATTACAATCCGGAACAGTGGCTGGACATGCCGGAGGTGTTCGATACGGATATCGAACGCTTCCGGGAAGCGAAGATCAATACCGTGACGCTGGGCGTGTTCTCCTGGTCGAAGCTGGAGCCGAAGGACGGGGAATATCATTTTGAGTGGCTGGAGGCGATCATCGATCGGCTGTATGCCAACGGGATCAGCGTCATTTTGGCCACGCCCTCCGGCGCCCGGCCCCACTGGCTGGCGGACCGGTATCCCGAGGTGCTGCGGGTCAACGAGAAGCGGCAAAGGATGCTGTTCGGTACCCGGCACAATCACTGCATGACCTCTCCGGCCTATCGGGAGAAGGTGCGGCAGATCGACACCCGCCTGGCGGCCCGCTTCGGCGCGCATCCGGCGGTGAAGCTGTGGCATATTTCCAACGAATACGGCGGGGAATGCCACTGTCCGCTCTGCCAGAAGGCCTTTCAGGGCTGGCTGGAGAGAAAATACGGCACCGTTCAGGCACTGAACGATGCCTGGTGCACCGCTTTCTGGAGCCATACCTACGACAGCTTTTCCCAGGTGGAAAGTCCCTCCTCCATCGGGGAGTATTCGATCATGGGGCTGAGTCTGGACTGGAAACGGTTCGTTTCGGATCAGACCGTCGATTTCATGGAACAGGAGATCGCGGCGATCCGTGCGGCCGGTTCGGACAAGCCGACCGTGGTCAATATGATGTATTATTTCGGCGGCATCGACTATTTCAGGATGGCGAAAAAGGTCGATGCGGTGTCCTGGGACAACTATCCCGCCTGGGACAAACGCGAGCGGAAGGAGACCGCACAGCGCACGGCGTTCTGGCACGATGTGATCCGCAGCTTGAAGAAAAAGCCGTTCCTGATGATGGAATCCTGTCCGGGCGCCACCAACTGGCAGGGCGTCAGCCGGCTGAAACGGCCCGGCCTGGTGCGGGCCGCGTCCCTGCAGAGCATCGCCCACGGCGCGGACGGCGCGCTGTATTTTCAGATGCGCAAGAGCCGGGGCGGCGAAGAAAAGTTTCACGGCGCGGTGCTGGATCATTACGACGGAAACGATACCCGCATCTTCCGGGAAGTGTGCGAAACCGGCGATATGCTGGAACGCCTGGGCCGGGTGTCCGGCGCCGGGACGAAGGCGGAGGCCGCGGTGCTCTACGACTGGGAGAACCTCTGGGCCATGGAGGGCTCCTGGGGGCCGCGCAATGAGGGCATGCGCCGTCTGAGCCTGGAGTGCGCGTCCGGGGCCTACCGGGCGCTGCGCAGGCTGGGCATGAACGTGGATTTCGCGGACCAGAGCTGTGCGCTGGACGGCTATAAGCTGGTGACCGCGCCGATGCAGTACCTGTTCCATGAGGGCTTCGCTGAAAGGGTGCGTTCCTTTGTGGAAAAGGGCGGCATCTTCGTGATGACATACTGGAGCGGCGTGGTGGATGAGAATGACCGCTGTTTCCTGGGCGGCACGCCTCACGGGCTGATGGATGTGTTCGGCCTGCGCAGCGAGGAGCTGGACGCGCTCTATGACTGGGAGGAAAACGAGATCTGCCTGGCGAAAGACGGGCTGACGGGGATGCGGGAACGCTATCCGGTGAAATATTTCTGCGATCTGGTGAAGCCGAAGACGGCGGAGACGCTGATGGTATACGGAAAGGATTTCTATGCCGGACAGCCCGCCCTGCTGCACAATTCCTACGGCAGCGGCAGCGCCTGGTATCTCTGCGCGGGGGCTTGTCAGGAATTCTATGACGATCTCTACCGGAAGCTGGCAAAAGAAGCGGGACTTTCCGGGATCCTGCCGGGAGAGATCCCGGACGGCGTGGAAGTGACCAGCCGGGAGACGGAGGAGTACACGTTTATCTTCGCCCAGAATTTTTCCGAAGGATCCGTATCGCTCGCGCTCCCCGACGGCGAAATGCTGTACGGCAGCGCGGATGGGACGCTGGAGCCGCTGGGAGGTCTGGTGCTGGCGGTGAAGAAGTGACGGGACATTGGAGCCGCTGGGTGGCCTGGTGCCGGCGGTGAAAAAGCGACAGAAAACAGAACAGACCTGCGGCCAGGGCCGAAATGGAGGCCGCTGTTCTATGAGGGGATCGCTCACGGTTTTGCGGCGGTCCCCCGTTTTAATGTGATGATCGTATGGAACGTCAGCGTGTCGGGATCGTAGTACATCTGCATATCCCCGCTGTATTTGGAGACGATCCTGCGGATGCTTTTCAGCCCGAAGCCGTGATCATGGCTGCGGGGTATCCGGATCGTCGGCTCGCCGTTTTCCTCTGTGAAGGGATCCGTCCGGCAGGAGTTGATCACTGTCAGGACTGTAAACGGCGTTTTTTCTTTTTTGCCCGTGCCGATCTCAATAAACGCTCCCGGGATGCCCTGTGCCGCCTTCACAGCATTGTCGAGCAGATTGCAGAACAGTGAGGTGAGATCATTGTCGGCGATAAAGTCTGTCGTTCCGCGCCGGATATCCGCGTGAAGATCGATACGGTCGGCGGCGCACTGCTGCATATAGCGGCATAAAATGGAATTGAGCATGTCATGCTCACACAGCCGGGCAGATTCTTGCAGGTCGGAGGAACGGATCAGTTGGTGCAGATACGCCTCTATTTTATCATGCTCCTTCTGCCGGTTCAGCATATCGATGGAATGCAGGTGCTTCTTGATATCGTGGATCAGGATACGCTGGTTTTCGTTCTGCAGACGGAGCATTTCATAGTATTCCGCGGCGTTGGACTCCTTCTGGAGCAGTAGCTGCATCTGTGTGAATTCCACATTTTTCTTCAGATTGTACTGATCGATGCCGAATACGAGCAGGTTGCTTATCAGCAGGAAAAAAGCGCTCAGAGTGACCATTCCTTCCAAAGCGGGAGAGAGCAGGAAGGAATCGCTGACGCTCACCAGGGTAAGCATGGTAAAGACGGAGGCCGCGGGAATGAAGATCAGAAGCAGGACGGATCGGTTATGCTGCCGACCGTATGCCTGCTGTCCCTTCCATAAACGGATCAGGATAGATACAACGGTGAAAAACAGCATTTTGCTGAAAATGACAAAGAGCAGCACATTCTGAAGCCGTCTGGGGTCCGCAAGGAAATGGGGCGAAAAGCGTTCGATCGTGCTGTACACGGTCAGCTCGCACATCCCCATGACACCGGCCAGAACGGCGGAATGAAACAGCGCGGCATACCATTTGAGGTCATACATGGCAAGCAGGAAAACGAAGTTCAGGACAAAATATAAGGTCATATTCAGCCATGCATGCTCCAGCAGGGATACGGCAAACATCGCGAGATAAAAAACGGAAAGCATTGCGCACCGCATCCACGGCCTGCGTCTGGCGGGAAAGAGGTTGGAGGCATACTGCCACAGGATCACGGCCTCCGTCAGAAAAGTAAAAAATAACAAACAGCTCATTGGGTTCACCTCGCGCTTTCCAGATAAAGAAGATAGGCTTCTTTGAACGCGCTGTATTTTCTCCTGGTCAGATAAGCGCGGAGCTGACCGTCGGCCAGATTGACGAGGGTACGGTCAAAATCCGTGACATGCTCAAAATTGACGATGAAGCTGCGGTGCGTCTGGAAAAAACAGTTTTTCGGGAGCAGCCCCAGCCAGTACTGCATGTTATGGACGGATGCGAGATCCCCCAGAGTCGTGTGTACGATCACGCTTCTGGCCTGCGCTTCTACTGCGATGATGGCGGAGGCAGAAAGGGTGCGTACGCCCTGTTTTGTTTCCACCGGTATTTTGACCGTCATCGTATGATACCGTTCCACCGCGTCTCTCATATTTCGGAAGAACCGCTGTTTATCCACAGGCTTTGACAGATAGCGGAATACCTGAAACCGCATGGCCTCATCCAGATATTCGGAATAAGAGGTCACGATAAAAATGATGATGCGGCTGTTTGCCCGCTTCAGCTCATTTCCCACGTAAATGCCGTTCATTCCGGGCATTTCGATATCCAGGAAAAGGATATCCTTTCCGCCTTTGTCGGCCAATAAGGATTCCCCATCGGAAAAACAGGCCAGCTCCGGACATTTCACATGGATCCTATCAAAAAACTCTTTGCAGTATTCTTTCAGTTGTTCGATCGTCAAAGGATCGTCATCGCAGATCAGTATTCGCATTTCACTTTCCCATTCCTGCCAAGATCGTTTCCATATGCGGCATTCCGATTATATAACATCTGAGCGGGGAAAGAAACCGAAATGCATGAAAAGACATTTTTTCACAGATTTTGGGACAGGAATCCGCATGTTCAAAGAGGGCGGGACGAATATCCGCGAAATGACCAAAAGGGGGCAGAAAATGTCGTTTCATGCGGGAAAGGTTGAAATTGCGGCAGAAACAGGGATACTAAGAGGTGCCGTCGGCAGTATGGGGATGCGTACGGATCAAAAAGATCCGGCGGGGACGCGCTGAAAGGTATGAGATGTATCGCCGGTGAAAACGATCACTGCGCAGAAGAATGGAACGGTCATGGAAATCTTAAGAGTTGAAAATGTCTGCAGGACATACGATACAGGCGGAACCGCCGTCAATGCTTTGACGGATATTTCGTTTTCCGTACAAAAGGGCGAATTTATTGCGATCGTCGGCGCATCGGGTTCGGGGAAATCTACTCTGCTGCATATCCTCGGCGGGATTGACCGCCCGACATCCGGCGAAGTGTTTGTAAACGGGCAGAGCGTATATGAGCGGACGGAGGATCAGCTTGCGGTGTTCCGCAGACGGCAGGTGGGGCTGATCTATCAATTTTATAATCTGATCCCGGTTTTGAACGTAGAGGAAAATATCACCCTGCCCGTCAGACTGGACTGACGAAAAATAAACAAAAAGCGTTTGGCGGGACTGCTGCAGGCATTGGGGCTGACAAAGTACAGAAAGCATTTGCCGGGTCAGCTTTCGGGAGGGCAGCAGCAGCGCGCAGCGATCGGCCGCGCGCTTATGAACGCGCCTGCCATTCTTTTGGCGGATGAACCTACCGGCAGCCTGGATACGCAAAACACACAGGAGATCCTGCGGCTTTTGAAAGCCTCCAATAAAACCTACCGGCAGACGATCATTCTGATCACCCACGACCGGGAGATCGCACAGCAGACGGATCGGATTTTGGAGATTCAGGACGGCGGGCTTATCAGGGATGAGGTGATCCGCTGATGGAGGTGATGTTCACACTTACCCTGAGAACCCTGAAGCTGAACAGGAAACGTACGCTGCTTACCGTTTTCACCGTTATTCTTTCGGTAGGCATGATGACCGCCGTCCTGTGCGGCGGCTGGTCAATGCTTCGATTTCTGCAGGAGAAAGAAAAGAGATATGGCGGCGATCATGCGTACTGTATTGAGCTCCCGTCACGGCAGCAGGCAGAAAAGCTCATGCAGGGAAAGAATGTCGAGGATGTATCGCTGTTTCGCTTTGCCGGAAGCAGTTTTTACGGCGAACCGTCCAATCGGACACTGCTCGCCGTCGCAGAGATCGATGACGCATTTGTCGAAAACTTTTCTTTGGAACAGTATTTGCTGGAGGGACGGTTCCCGTCAAATGAAAATGAGATGATCCTGACGCAGGATTTTATAGAGGATAACGGACTGGCAGTTTCCGTTGGCGATACCATACGGCTTTCTCTCGGTACGCGTGTGTGGGATGAGATCGGTGCGGAATTATACGGATCGGTAAATTATCTCGGGGAACGGGAAAGCTTTCATCCAAAAATGGAGAGGACGTATACCATAGTCGGTATCGTATCTGAAATGAACGGATCCAAAACGGCCGGTGCGTTCAATGCTTACAGCGGGATCGGCAGCGATGGAAGCCCTTTATCGGCATTTGTAAAATGCGGTCATATTTCTGCGTCTGTATACGCTGAGGCAGAGGAAAATGCAAAAGCGGTCGGAGGTCAGGTGTCGGCATTCCATTCGGAGCTGCTTTTATACCATGGCGTTACGGGCGGCAGGGGCGCCGTAAAGCTCCTTGCGGCTGTCAGTGCGGTTATTTTATTGCTGATGGCCGCCTGCGCGGCAATGATCAGCAATGTCCTTTCTATTTCCTTGCAGGAGCGCATGAAACAGCTCGGCATGCTTGCGAGTATCGGCGCCGACAGCAGACAGAAAAAAGCCAGCGTTGCCATAGAGGCCTTTCTGCTCGGTGTGACGGGGATCCCGTTCGGTCTATTATTTGGAATAGGATTGACCGCTGCTGTCCTGGCAATGATACGGATCTCTTTTGAGACCGCCTTTACGTTTGGCACGCTTGAGCTGAGCACGCAGGTTCATTGGAGCATTCTTCTTCTGGGGAGCATTGCGGGGATCGGTTCCCTGTTCTTTGCCTGTCAGGTTCCGGGAAGAATGGCTTCAAAAGTTACGGTGATCGACACACTGAAGCAGTCAAATGTGTATCAGATAAAGCGGAAAAGGCTCCCGCACGGAAAAGGAATGTCTGTATTTTTCGGAATATACGGTGCATTGGCTTCCAAAAATATTTACCGCGATCCGAAACGGTTCCATGCTGTAACGATGTCCATTTTTCTGGCGGTTGTCCTCGGGCTGTCCCTGTACAGTTTTTCGGATTTTATGCTTTTCCAGACATCAATGGACATGAAGGAAGACGGTTCAAGCTATACGGATGTCGAGGCCGCGATCCCCTATAAGGATCTGCAGGCGGCCGCAAAAGCAATTTCTGACGAGGGTCTGTCGGCGGATATTTCATACCGCATATCCCGATATATGACAGCGGCGTTTGAGGAAGCATCCGTCGCCCCCGATATGGCCGGATATTTTATCAACGGCGGGCTTGCGGAATTATATGTCGTGGGTATGGATGAAGAACATTTCTGCGCGCTCTGCGAAGAAAACAACATAGATCCTGCGGCGTATGACAGCGGATCGGATCATGGAATACTGATCAACAGCGCGGCCGGAAATTACGGGGCCTCCCCCGACCGCGTGGTTGTCGGTTCCCCGTTTTTACTGGAAAGAGGATCAGAGATAGAACTGGAATACAGCGACAACCGTAAAACGGTGACCGTGCAGGATATCGTTCCCGGCGATAACGCGGATATCCGGTCGCAGTTTGTTCGGGACAGGGCAGTCCTGATCGTTCCGATATCCTTTTTTGACTGGTTGTTGAATGAGGATACCTATATTGAACTCGCGATCGGCACATCACAGCACGAACAGGTCGCGGAATGTCTGGCGGATATGGGATTTTTCCAGGTATTTGATGTGGCAGAAGCAACGGAAAATTCCCGGCAGATCTATACGCTTCTCAAAATGACGGTCTGCATTTTTACAGTCCTGATGACGATGATCATCGGGCTGAATGTCTGCAATACGGTCGCAAATACGATAAATGTGCGCAGAAATGAATTCGCGGTGCTGCGTTCTGTCGGTATGACCGCTGCCGGTCTGAAGAAAATGCTGCTTTTGGAAGCCGCGTTGTACGGCATAAAGTCACTCCTGTCTGCGATACCGGTCAGTCTGCTGATCCATTGTATCATGTATTCGCTGATCTCAAAAGGAATGACGCCGTTTATGTTCTATATCGATTGGGGTGCATACGGGATCGCTGTCATAATGGTCATCTTTATCGTGGTGACGGCGATGCTGTTTTCCCTGCGCAGCGCAGAAAAAGTGGAGATCGTTCAGGAGCTGAAAAGGGGGAGCATCTGAATCCTGCACAGTTATCCGTCTTGAAAAAGACCGTTTAACCGTATATAATATCAGCAGAAACTGTAAAGAGGGCGTTTGATGCCCGATGTGACTGCTGTAAAAGAAACTGCTCATGAACATCAATAATATCAATTTTACATCCTTTATCCGTGTGGCAGAGGCGGGCAGCTTCAACAAGGCCGCCGAGGATCTATATATCACTTCCACCGCGCTGATCAAGCAGATCAATCTGCTGGAAAACGATCTGGGCGTGCGTCTCTTTGAACGGACGCATCGGGGGCTGACCCTGACAAAGGCCGGGGAGTCCCTGTACAAAGACGCCAAGTACATCACGGAATACTGCCGGGAAGCGGTCGAGCGGGCGAGAAGCGCGGAGCTTGCGCGGGATCAGGTGATCCGCATCGGCACTTCCCCCATCATGCCCGCCCAGATGCTGATGGATCTGTGGCCGAAGATCCACGAGCACTGCGCCGACGTGAGCTTCAAGCTGGTTCCCTTTGAGAATACCTCGGACAATGCCAGAGAGATCCTGAAGAACCTGGGGCAGAATATCGATGTGGTCACCGGCTTCGTGGACGAGCTTTTGATGAGCCAGCGGAACTGTCAGGGACTGTTGATCGAAAACGAGCCGCTTTGCTGCGCGGTGTCCATCTATCATCCGCTGGCATCCAAAGAGAAGCTGACGGTGCAGGATCTGTACGGGAAAGACCTGATGATGATCCACCGCGGGTGGTGCCGTCATATGGACGACCTGCGGGACGATCTGACGGAAAACCATCCGCAGGTGGGTCTTGTGGATTTTGATCTGTACGATGTGGGCGTCTTCAATCGGTGTGAGGAAAATAAGGATATTCTGGTGGTCATCAAGAGCTGGAGCATGGTGCATCCGCTGATGCGCGTGATCCCGGTGGAGTGGGATCATTTCATGCCTGTGGGGATCCTGTACTCGCCCCAGCCGACGGAGGTCGTCCGCCGCTTCCTTTCCGCACTGGAAACGGTGCTGACTGAGTCCTAACTGCAGGTTATAACTGATCAACGAATCGAGACTTCTTCGGAAGCCTCGATTTTCTTATAATGAGAAGCGTGAAGATATTTTAATCTGCATTTAAAGACCGGAATAAACCGCATTCCAAAAAAGGATGATGAAGATGAAACAAAAAAAAGCGATAGGCTTAATTCTTGCCCTGCTCCTGACTCTGCTCTGCGCCTGTAACGGAAATCAGCCGAGGGTTGAAACGGCGGCGGAGGAACCGTCTCAGGAAACGGAAGCAGGCGATGCCCCGGAGGAAAACAGCACGCCTGTCGGCGGTGAGGAAGTGGGAGCGGATGACATAGAAAACAGTACCTACACAGGGAGCGAAGGATCAGGAGTGAGTGACATGGGAATACCACAGACTGGCTGGACGGAACTCGTTCCGGCTGTTTACACGCAAGCGGCAACCGAGCAAGGAAATGTCGTTCGCCTCGATTATGAATCCGAGGACTATGTGCGGGACGGCAGCGCCATCACGAAAACCGCATACGTTTATACGCCCTACGGCTACGATGAGGACGACGCCGAAACGCGGTACAACATTCTCTATCTCATGCACGGCTGGGGCGGCCATGCCGGAGAATATTTTGAGTTTACGGCGACGAAAAATATGTTTGACAATCTGATCGCAAACGGTGACATCCCGCCGCTTATCATCGTGTCGGCGACGTTCTACAACGAAAACAGCAGCACGGATTTCAGCAGCTCTATTGAAGAATTCCGCGCTTTCCATCAGGATTTTGAAAACCATCTGATGCCCGCAGTAGAGGGGCGGTTCCATACCTACGCCGCGTCCGCGTCTCCGGAGGACCTGAAAGCCTCCCGCGACCATCGGGCGTTCGGCGGTTTCTCCCTCGGTTCGGTGACCACATGGCTCCAGTTCTGCTATGACTACGATTATATTCATTACTTTCTTCCGATGAGCGGTTCCTGCTGGTATTACGGAACCTACGGCGATTTCCGCTTTGAGGACAACGTGGACTTCATCGAGCAGCTTGTAAAGGACGAAAATCTCGATGAACGCGGGTACTTCATCTATCACGCCGTGGGAACCCAGGACGCGGTCAAGAGCCAGTCGATCAATATGGCGAATGAAATGCTGTCACGGGAGATCTTCACGCCGGAACACTACGTGTTTTATCAGAAGGACGGCGGTTACCACGACTTCAACGCCGTGCAGGAATATCTCTACAACGCGCTTCCGCTGTTCTTTCGGGATGGGGACAGGGATTCCGGGACAGGGCAGGAGAAAAGCCAGCCCTACACCACCGGCACCGCCATTTCGGACGTGATAAATGATCCCGCCTTCGGAGACTATGGGCGGCTGATCTTTCCCGTGGATACCGGGTATTACAGCGGCAGAACGCTGGGCGACCTTCGGCTGACGTGGTATTCCAATATCGACCCGGACAAGACAGTGGAGATTTGCAACTACATGAAATCCCATGCCGAGGCGGGAGAGACGATTTTTTACGATATCTATACCGATGAGGAAAAGGCGGCTGATCCCGACAAGGAGGATACGGGACTGTTCTTTTTTAAGGGAAATCCCGGCGAACCCTTTGCTGTGTGCAATGCCGGAGGCGGTTTTGCCTATGTCGGCGCGATGCACGACAGCTTCCCCCATGCGCTGGAGCTTTCCAAAATGGGCTACAACGCTTTTGCACTGATCTACCGTCCCGGCTGGGATACGGCGATGGAGGATCTTTCGCGGGCGATCAGCTTCATTTTTGAGCACGCGGAGGAGCTGGAAGTGGACACCGACTGCTATTCCCTGTGGGGCGGCTCGGCGGGCGCACGGATGGCGGCGGACGTCGGCTCCTACGGTACGGCAGCTTTCGGAGGCGACGATCTGCCGCAGGCGGGCTGCGTCGTTATGCAGTACACGGGACACAGCGAGTGGCAGGAAACCGATCCGCCCACCTACGTCTGCGTCGGAACGAACGACGGCATTGCGAACTGGCGCACGATGCAGCGCCGGATCGAGGCGATGTCCGCCGCGGGCATCCCGACAGAGTTTCACGCCTATGAGGGCCTTTCCCACGGCTTCGGGCTGGGTACGGGAACGGTTGCCGAGGGCTGGATCAACGACGCTGCGGCATTTTGGGAAGAACAAATGAGACAGCTATAACTTCTGGTATGAACTGGTGAACGGATAGAGACTTCCGTGCCGTTTTTGGTCCCTTTATAATAATAACAAAAAGCAGTTTGAAAGGGGTATATGATATGAAAAAAACAGTTGCGCTGCTAGTCAGTTTTATCATGCTGGTCTCCCTCGCTGCCTGCGGGAACAGCAGCTCCGGTACTGGCGGAAACTCCGAAACGGACCGGACGAGCCGCAGTGCTGCGGAATCTTCCGCTGATTCCGGGCAGAGCGCGGACGAAGAGGAAAGCGGTGAGAGCTCTCAAACGCCGGACGAAGGCACAAACGCCGACGCTTCTGTAGTTTACATGACGACGGACATCTCACCCGAGGGCATTATGAAAGCCTATGAGGCGTTGGGCGTGGAGCTGACCGGCGACAATATCGCGGTGAAGCTCTCCACCGGCGAACCGCCTGCCAGTAATTACCTTGACCCTGACCTGATCCGCGATCTTGTCGAGCGTGTAGACGGCACTATCGTGGAGTGTAATACTGCCTACGGCGGTTCCCGTTCCGAGACGGCCATGCACTATCAGGTGGCGGAAGATCATGGCTTTACCGATCTCGGCAAGGGCTTTCTCATCATGGACGAGGACGGCGAATCCATGATCCTTCCCGTGGAGGGAGGGCAGCAGCTTTCCGAAAACTATGTGGGCGCGCACTTTGGCGATTTTGACGGTTTTTTGGTATTGTCACACTTTAAGGGACATATGATCGCCGGTTTCGGAGGCGCGATCAAAAATATCTCCATCGGTATCGGCTCCCAGGAGGGCAAGAATCTGATCCATACCGCAGGCCGCAGCCATACAAGCTGGTTCGGCGGAGAACAGAACGCCTTTTTGGAGTCCATGGCGGATGCCGGGAAATCCGTGGTGGATGCGCTTGACGGAAATATTCTTTTTATCAATGTGATGAATCACCTTTCCATTGACTGCGACTGCAACGGCAATCCGGCCGAGCCGGACATCCACGATATCGGCATCCTTGCTTCCACCGATCCGGTGGCGCTGGATCAGGCCTGCCTGGACCTGATCTATGAGGCGGAAGGAAATGAGAGCTTTGTCCGGCGTGTGGAAGGTCAAAACGGCGCTCACGTTTTGGAGGCGGGTGAAGCAATCGGCCTCGGCAGCCGTACCTACCGTCTGGAAAATATAGATGGTTGAGAAAAAGCGGACAAACAAAAGGAGGTGATCGGCTATGGAACAGATCTGGGAGGTGCTTCAGCGGGAATTCGTCTATGTTTGGTACTACTTTACCGTGCAGCTTCGGCAGATCGCCCTCTATTATGTCTTCGGCATCGTCCTCGGCTCGGTCATTTCCGTGTTCGTCAAGGATAAGATTCACGGACTATTCCGCAGCATGGGCGACAAGCGGCTCGGTGTCCTTGGCATCATTCCGGCCAGCGTCCTCGGCATCGCTTCGCCGCTCTGTATGTACGGGACGATCCCGCTGGCGGCGTCTTTTTCCAAAAGCGGCATCCGGGACGACTGGCTGGCGGCATTCATGATGAGCTCCATCCTCTTGAATCCGCAGTTGATCATTTACAGCACGGCGCTGGGACCTGCGGCGCTGACGGTGCGGATCGTCTCCTGCTTCATCTGCGGCTGCGCGGCGGGGATTTTGATCCGGGTGTTTTACAAAGACAAGCCGTTCTTCAACTTCACAGGCTTTGACGGGCCGCACAATCACGACACCGACCCGAATCTGCTCCTGCGGCTCATCAAGAACATCGGCAGGAATATCAAGGCGACCGGGCTCTGGTTTCTCGTGGGCGTATTGCTGTCGGCGCTGTTCCAGCGGTATGTCCCGGCGGACGAGTTCGCCGCTCTGTTTGGGGAAGCCAACGAGGGCTTTGGCGTTTTGATGGCGGCGACCATCGGCGTTCCCCTCTATGCCTGCGGCGGCGGGACGATCCCTCTGATCCGGGAATGGCTGTATTCCGGCATGAGTATGGGAAGCGCGGCAGCGTTCATGCTCACCGGGCCGTCCACGAAGATCACCAACCTTGGTGCACTGAAGATCGTGCTGGGCGTGAAGCGGTTTTTATTATACCTCGCATTTGTCATGCTGTTCTCGTTCGCCACGGGAATGGTCGTCAATCTCATTCTGTAAAAAGAAAGGAATGTTTTTCATGAAAAAGTTTTTTGCAATTCTGTTATCTGTGACAATGGTATTTTCTCTCGCGGCCTGCTCCGGTCAAAATGCGCAGAGCGGCCAGGGCTCCGGCAGTTCCAACGGCTCCGCCGGGGAAAGCACACCGCCGGAAAGCA
Organism: uncultured Eisenbergiella sp.; assembly: GCA_947627215.1. Lineage (GTDB taxonomy): Bacteria > Bacillota > Clostridia > Lachnospirales > Lachnospiraceae > Gallintestinimicrobium. The sequence goes on along the minus strand of CANQVD010000017.1, from coordinate 7,896 downwards.
GTTCCGAACCGGCAGAGCAGCCCAGTGAACCGTCTGATACTACATCTTCTGAAACTCCCTCCGACACACCCAGCGCGGAACCGGGTGAGCCGGCCGAGGTCGGCGGAAAAACGCTGGTTGTTTACTACTCCGCCACCAACAACACCGAGGCCGTTGCGGGATACATTGCAGACGCCACAGGCGCGGATCTGTTTGAACTTGTTCCGGCAGAGCCTTATACTTCCGATGATCTGGACTGGACTGACCGGGACAGCCGTGTTTCAAGAGAACATGACGATGAATCCCTGCGTGTCGTAGAGCTGGAAAACGCCGTCCCCGATAATTGGGACGAATATGATACCGTATTCATCGGTTATCCCATTTGGTGGGGCATCGCCGCGTGGCCGACCAATACCTTCGTGAAAGCCAATGATTTCACCGGGAAAACCGTCATTCCATTCTGCACCTCCTCTTCGTCCGGCCTCGGCCAGAGCAGCGAACTGCTTAAAGAGGAAGCAGGAACCGGCAACTGGCTGGAGGGTCAGCGGTTCCAGTCGAGAGCCAGTGAAGACACGGTAAAGGAATGGGTCGCCAGCCTGGAATTATGATCGGTTCCGGCATTTCCTATCAAGTTGACGCCGGAACCGAAACCTATCGCGGTTTTGTGATTGACAACGTATATCACTCTCCGAACGACGGGGATATTCACTATAACGTCTATATCCCCGCAAGCTACGACGGCAGCCGTCCCTATGCGCTGTTCTTCACGCTTCCGGGCTATGAGGGTTTATATTTTCAGGGCGTTGCCCGAAATTTAGAGGCGGAAGCGTTCGGCTTTGAGGCGCAGAAGTACAACGGGGAAATGATCGTCGTCGCACCCCAGCTTTCCGATTGGCGGGAGACCTCCGCAGATCAGACTATCGCCCTGCTGGAATATTTCCTTGATGCCTACAACATCGACTGCGAGAAGGTTTATGCCAACGGCTATTCGGGCGGCGGAGAGACCATGTCCCTTGTGATGGGAAAACGTCCCGAACTGTTCACAGCGTATCTGCACTGTTCTTCTCAGTGGGACGGTGACCTGGAAGTTTTGGCAGAGAGCCGCACGCCAGTGTATCTTGCCATCGGCGAGGACGACGAGTATTACGGCTCCGAACCGACCAAACGCGCCTACGATACCCTGCGCGGACTGTATGAGGACCAGGGGCTTACGGATGCAGAGATCAGGGAGCTTCTGGTGCTGGACGTGAAGGACGACAGCTATTTTCGGGACAGAGGCGTGAACAATCAGCACGGAGGAGGCGGACTGTTCGCTTACGATGAGGAGATCATGGGCTGGCTGTTCGGAGATCATTAAAGTCTAAGCCGCTTTGCTCGCCGCTGCACGGCAACCGCAAAAAGGAGGCAGCCATGGAAAGACCTTATGTGATATGGAAACCGTGTCCGACCGCTATCTTGCCTATCTGCGCGGCTTTGGGATCTCGTATCTCTTTGCCGGAAAGAAAACCATCGACTGCGAAGTGCTTTTGCAAAAGCTCAAAACCCTTTTCGGGATCGAGCGGGTAATGCTTGCCGGAGGCGGCGTGACGAATCAGGTGTTCGCCGCGGCGGGACTGATCGACGAACTCAGTATTGTTTTGGCACCCACGGCGGACGGCGAAAGCGGCTCCGCTTCTCTGTTTGAAACGGGCGGATTTTCTTCCGCTGCTCCTGTCGCATTTTCTTTGAAAGCGGTGGGGAAGATCGAAAACGATACGCTGTGGCTTCGGTATATATCAAAAAAATCAAAAGGAGGACAATGGAATGAGAAAGAATTTCGGAGTGAAACCGTGGGTCTACCCGCAGCCGGTGCTGATGATCGGCACCTATGACGAAAACGGGAAGCCGAACCTGATGAACGCGGCATGGGGCGGCCAGTATGACGCAGATCAGGTCATGCTGTGCTTAAGCTCCCACAAGACCACGGACAATATCAAAGTGACCGGCGCCTTTACCGTCAGCTTTGCCACCGCCTCTACCGTGGTCCCCTGCGACTATGTGGGGATCGTTTCTGCAAAGAGTAAGAACGGTTGAACCGATCGGGCTTTCTGTCGTTCGGCAAAAAAGAAACCGATCGAAATATTTCTGCAGTCTTGACATCTTAAAAACGGAAGGATTATAATAGCCATATCAATAGCGCAAGATTAAATCTCGCAATATTAAATGGAGGCGATGATATGAACATCTACGATTTCAAAATCAAAGCACAGGACGGAAGCGAGGTCGCACTTTCCGATTACAAGGGGAAAGTGCTTCTCATCGTGAACACGGCGACCGGGTGTGGGTTTACACCGCAGTATAGCGAGCTTCAAAACCTGTATGAGCTTCATCAGAAGGACGGGCTGGAGATTCTCGATTTTCCCTGCAACCAGTTCGGAGAGCAGGCGCCGGGCAGCGATGAGGAAATCCACAGCTTCTGCACCGGACGGTATGGCATCACCTTTCCGCAGTTCGCCAAGATCGATGTCAACGGTGAAAACGCGATCCCGCTCTACAAATATCTGACGGAGCATACCGCATTTGCCGGGTTCTCCGGACCGATGGGACTGATCCTGAAGCCGATCGTGAAGAAGATGGACAGCGACTATAAAAACAACGGCAAAATCAAATGGAACATCACGAAGTTTCTGATTGACCGCAGCGGCGAGATCGTCGCGCGCTTCGAGCCGACCGAATCGCTTGATAAGGTAAAGGCAAAGGTTGAGGAGGTGCTGGCTTGACATGAATATCGCAGTACGGTACTATTCAAGAGGCGGCAACACGAAAAAGATTGCGGAGGCGATTGCGAAAGCCATTGGCGTGGAAGCAAAAACGGTATCGGAACCGCTGACCGAAGATGTGGACATCCTGTTCCTCGGCAGCGCCCCGTATGCTTTCGATGTAGATGACGAAGTAAAAAAGTTCATCAGCGGCATCCATGTATCCGTGGGCAAAGTCGTGAATTTCAGCACATCCGCCGCCGTCAAATCTACCCGCAGGTATGTGGAAAAGCTGCTTGCGGAAAGACAAATCCCTGTTGCGAAGGAAGAATTTTCCTGCCGGGGCGAGTTCATGATGCTCCATAAGGGCAGACCGAATGAGGCCGACCAGGAGGCTGCCGCTGATTTTGCAAAAGGAATCCTGGCGTAAGGAGAGACATGATCGATGACGGTTCCATTTGACCCACTAAAACTCGAAAATCAAATATGTTTTCCGCTCTATGCCTGCGCGAAGGAGATCGTGAAAGCGTACAAGCCCTATCTGGATGAACTGGATCTGACCTATACGCAGTATATCACGATGATGGTGATGTGGGAGCATAAGGAGCTGCGGGTGAAAGAAGTTGGAAAATACCTGTATCTTGATTCCAGCACGCTGACGCCTTTGCTCAAACGATTGGAAGAAAAGGGGTATGTGGCGCGGCGCCGCTCGACCGAAGACGAACGCGACCTGATCGTTTCCATAACCGATGCAGGAACTGCCCTGCGAGAAAAGGCGCTTTCCGTGCCGCAGCGCCTCGCCGCCTGTGTGGATCTGGAGCCGGAAAAAGCGCAGCTTCTCTACGGAATCCTCTATGAGCTGCTCGGCAAGCTGGGCGAGACGAAAAAGGAATAAGAAACGCTTTCAAAGACGGCGCAAAGTTAAAATATTGGGATTCTGGGAGGAATTGGAATATGAATAATATCGAACGCAAAAAGCAGGGATTGCCGTATCGCTATGACGATCCCGAACTGCTCGGCGATCAACATGTTTACCAAAATAAGATGATGGAATATAATCGCACCTTGCCTACGGAGACGGAACTTCGGCAAAAACTTCTGCGTGAAGTTTTTGCGGAGGTCGGAGAAGACTGTACGGTCGAAACGCCTCTCAATGCAAATTGGGGCTGCAAGCACGTTCACTTGGGAAAGGGCATTTATATCAATTCAAACGTCACATTTGTGGATGACGAGCAGATCTTTATAGGCGATTACTCTATGATCTCCCCGAATGTGGTCTTTACAACCTCCGGGCATCCCGTTTTGCCCGTTTTGCGTGAGCATCACTATGTTTACAATCTCCCCATTCATATCGGGAAAAATGTTTGGATAGGCTCGGGCTGTCAGATCATGCCGGGCATCACCATCGGCGATAATTCCGTCATCGGGGCAGGGAGTGTTGTGACCCATGATATTCCTGCGAATGTAGTTGCCTTTGGTGTTCCCTGCCGGGTTATTCGTGAAATCGGGGAAAAGGACAGGGAGTTTTATTATAAAGACAGAAAACTTGATGTTTGGGAATAGCCTCCTATTGAACGAGATTCAAGATCATATACCCGTCCACACGCCTTTGTGGGCGGGTATTTTTATGAGTTCTAACCTGCGGTAAGAACTGCTGAACCAACCGAGACTTCTGCCCACCGGCAAAGCAGGCTAAAATAAAATTACAAACAAATTCACGAGGAGGTTTTATCATGGAATACATTACACTCAATAACGGAATCAAAATGCCTATGGCCGGGATCGGCGTGTTTATGATGTCTCCCGCCGAGGCTGAGGCTGCAGTGGAAAGTGCGCTGAAAAGCGGCGTTCGCCTGATCGACACGGCCAACGGCTACATGAACGAGAGCGGCACCGGTCGGGGGATCAAAAAGAGCGGTGTGCCGAGAGAGGACATTTTCCTTGTCACCAAGCTGTGGCCAACGGTCTACGAAAAGGAAACGGCGGTGGACGAAACCCTCGCCCGGCTCGGCACGGACTATATCGACCTGCTGTTCCTGCACCAGCCCACCGTCAACTGGCGCGAAGGTTACAGGAATATCGAGAAGGCAGTCAGAGAAGGAAAGGTAAAAGCCATCGGACTTTCCAACTTCCCCGATGAACTGCTTCGGGAAGCCATCGACACCATGGAACTGAAACCCCAGGTCGTTCAGGTGGAGGCCCACCCGTACTACCCGCAGAACGAGCTGAAAAAGATCCTTGCCGAGACGGGCATGGGCCTTATGGCATGGTATCCGCTGGGCCACGGCGACAGGAGCCTGCGGGAAGAACCGGTCTTCACGGAGCTTGCGAAAAAATACGGCAAGACCAACGCACAGATCATCCTGCGCTGGCACATTCAGAGCGGCAACGTGGTGATCCCCGGCTCCAAGAATCCCGATCATATCCGTGATAATTTCGACATTTTCGATTTCACACTTACCGACGAGGATATGGCGGAAATCGCAAAGGTCAACAAGAACAGGCGGTATTACACGGCAACGCCGGAAATGCTGGCCGCCTACGCAAATATGGAGCTTGGACCTGACCTTTGATCTGATTTGGGAACTACCAGGAGGGATTTTATCATGGAATACACGATGTTAAGCAACGGCGTAAAAATGCCCATGGAAGGCTTCGGCGTCTTTCAGGTACGTGACCAGTCAGAATGTGAGCAGGCGGTTCTGGACGCCATCAGTGTGGGATATCGGCTGATCGACACAGCGGCGTCCTACGGAAACGATGTGATATGTTGTGAACTGTAGATGTAAACATTTCCGTAAAACGCTGTATTTGCTTTTGGATTATAGAACCCGCAGGGTTCTATAATATAGCGGAAATGTGCATCTGCTAAAATACAACATATGCGGCTGGCTCATTTGTGGTGAATGGAAAATTGCAGATGTTGTAATATCAGGAAGAAGGTGATAACCCTTTTATTCATATCTGTAAACAGTTTAACACAAAGGAGGGCGGCTGTATATGGAAATCACATATCATTGGGAGGGGGATTATCTGATCCCCGACCTCAAGCTTTCAGACACGACGGACTATCATATCGGCAGATACGGCAGGATGAGGCAGAAATATCTGAAAGAAAACCACAGAGGCGTTTATTCCTATATGCTCTTGACGGAAACCCTGTGGAAGCATCTTGCCGAGATTGACGAGGAATGTAATGAGATGATGGACAGGATTGTAAAACAGATGGCAAGAAGGGAGGGCGTGACGGAGCAGCTAAAATCTGATGACTGGCTGTGCTGGCTTCAAAAGATGAACAGCATCAGGAGCAGGGCGGAGGAAGTGGCGCTGCACGACCTGATTTATTCTCTTTAACATCGAACAGGAAAATTGATAACAGGGCTAAGATGATGTAATACACCAGTTTTGCTTTGGTGGATATATTGACATCATCTTAGCCTTTTGTTATGTGACGGTTGAGGGGATTTTTTACAACTATTCATTTATAATTTTCCAATAACCCGTTTTATTAGAGCCGACACGCTCAATGAAGCATTTTTCCTTTAATGCTTTAATTGCCCGGTCAATCGTACTTTTCCCAAAAGAGGTTTCTCTTTGCAATTCTGCTTTTGTAATTTTGGGGTTTTTCTTTATTGCAGCTAAAACAGCTCGCTCGCTTGAAGAAATATTTATTGCCCCATTTATTACCTCATTTATTACCCCATCCGTTTCATTTGTTACCCCATTCCGAATTGTGGCATTGAGCATAAAGGCATTATCACGGTACTCAGGAGCAGGAAGCCCGGCGGCAGCCATTTCCTGAAACATACGGTCAATGCCCTCGCCGAACTCCTGCACATAATCATATTCATGGAGAAAACGGGCAATGTTTGGGTTGCGGGAAAAGTGGACGGTACGGAGATTGTTCAGACGCACAATTCCGGGCAGAATGCCGGGACTCTCAACCGTAATCCTGTCATCAAACATTTTAATTTGTATGTCAGTTCCTTTAATGCTGTAATCACGGTGGGCGATCGCATTAATGATGATTTCTTTCCATGCAAATTCAGGGTATTCAGGCGTTGTGTGGAAAAGACCGTCTGCGCCAAGTTTCGTATGCTCTTTGATTTGGCTGCGCACAAAGTCGAGAGAGCTGCGAACCATATCAAGAATACGGCCTTCAAACAGTTCATCCTTAATGACGTTCATTTCGGTTCCGACCTTGGCTTCTATGCCGTCATAACGGATAAAACGTATTCTTGCTCTTTTGAAGAAGCGTTGCGGGTTTTTACCAAATAACAAAATTGCAGCGCCGCTCATTTCTTCCCTGTTATTATGATTAACAACGAAATCGTTGTTTTGACGGATATATTCCTCGGCGGACTTTGGGTATCCGATTTTATTGCAGTATTCGGCAACAAAATCCAAATCAATATCTTCCATTGAGGAACGATAAACCGGTTCGTCCTCATAATAGCGTGAGCCTTTAGCATACATAAGCTGTAGCCGTTCGTCAAAATTCAGTTTTTTTGATTTGTCTCCCATGCGGTAATATACTTCGTCCTGCTGGTTAGCGTGTAGCTCAGGGCTTTGCGGAATGGTCATAACCAGCAGATGATTGGGATTGCCGTTTTTATCAGTGCATTCGATGGTTTCAGTAGTAACACGCACGGATGGGGTGCAGTAATCAAATGGCACTCTAAGTATATCATTGACATTGCTGTGATAGTCATCAATACCCGTGACTGTAAAATCGTCTTCAATGCCAATCACAAGTGTACCACCGTCCGCATTGGCAAATGCGACAATATGATTGGACAGTCCTTTTGGATCTTTTCTTGCACTCTTTCGATCGTAAGTCTGTCCTTCCTTTTTTGTATATAGTTCCTCTAAAGTAAACTCCATATAGCTCATCTCCACCGCTTATTTTCTATATTTGGCAAAATTTAAGTTGATGCTTCTATGTTTCATTAGATTTTGTGTAACAGGCTGTTACACAAATTTTCTCGAATGTAATATTATCTGTGATATTTTAGTAAAATATTCTTGTTTTCAATCATCTTTTTCTATTTTCTTTCTTCTTTTCCCTCGATTTGTAGACGTTAAACTGGTTCTTACATTGAGGGCTGCAAAATTCGTTCCCTTTCCTGCTTGCGATAAAGGCTTTTTTACAGTGCTTGCACAGGCGCATATCCGTGTT
>CANQVD010000016.1 GCA_947627215.1 uncultured Eisenbergiella sp. | reverse complement strand
AAACTGGCGGCATACCGCGAGGCTCGGAAATACCGCTTTGTCCCCGACCTGGTTGGCGGCAAGACGCAGTACGATGAAAATGTAGCGCAGATCCGCAGCTTGCAGGTAGAACTTGACAATCTGACCGCAGAGCAGGTGGAAGATCAAAAAGGTGTAGATATAGAAAAAAGCCGCATCAAGTCCCAGCTGCAGGCAAGTAAGCTGCGTCTTGAAACTGAAATGCAGTCCAAGCAGCGCAAGCTGAGCCTGCTGAATATGAGCCTTGAATACGGCTTATACCCAACGGAAGCGGATCTGTCCGCCTTGCAGGAGTTTTTCCCGGAAGTGAACATCCGCAAACTGTATGAAGTTGAAAAGTACCACCAGAAACTGGCGGTTATTCTTGATGAGCAGTTTTCTGCCGAGCGTCAGTCAGTGGAGGGTGAAATCACTAACCTGCTGGAACAGATAAAGGCGTTGCAAACACAGATCAGTGAACTCGGTTTTGTTGGAAACCTCTCTAAAGATTTTCTGGACAAGCACTCTGAAATCAAAGGCCGCATCGACGCCCTGAAAGCACAGAATGAGGCTTACCTTACGCTGACTGATTTGCAGGATGCCCGAAAGAAGGCAGATGAAATGCTGAAACGCGCCATCGAGGATATTCTTGCTGACATTGAGCGTTCCATCAACGACAAGATGAAGGAATTCAATGACTCTCTCTTCACGGAGTCACGCAAGGCTCCTCATCTGCACTTTAATGAATATAACAGCTACAGATTTGAAACGCCTGATGATACCGGAACAGGCTCCAATTACAAGGGCATGGTGGTTTACGACCTCGCCGTTCTGTATCTTACGGCACTCCCGGCTATCGCACACGACTCCCTTATTCTGAAGAATATCGGCGACGGAGCGGTTGACGGCGTTATGAAAATATACGCGCAGAGCAGAAAGCAGGTGTTTATAGCGTTCGACAAGCAGGCGGCTTATATGCCGGATACTCAGAAAATATTAGCTGACAACACCGTATTGAAACTGTCTGATGGTAACTGTGAACTTTATGGTGAGTCATGGAATAAAGAGGTATCTCAAAATGAAGATGAGTTATAAGAAACTGTGGAAGCTACTGATTGACAAAGACATGAAGAAGACGGATTTGCGAAAGGCAGCGGGCATCAGTTCATCTTCTCTTGCGAAACTCGGCAAGGATGAGAATGTCACTACGGATGTGCTGCTCCGCATCTGCAAAGCACTTGATTGTGAGCTTGATGACATCGTGGAGATTGAACGAACAGAGGAATGAAGGATGATGCCTGTTATGGCATTGTCGCAGCGATAGAAAGGATTGGAAAAGGCTTATGATGAACTCTATTGAACTCTTCAGCGGGACCGGCGGTCTCGCTCTCGGACTTCAGCTGTCCGGGTTCGATCATACGGCTCTTTACGAATGGGATAAGGATTCCTGTGACAATCTGAATTACAACATTCAGCATGGGTATCCTGCCATCAAAGATTGGAAAGTATATCAGACCGATGTGCGCACCGTGCATTATGATGGTTATACCGGCAAGATACAGCTTGTTGCCGGAGGTCCACCATGCCAGCCGTTTTCTCTTGGCGGCAAGCACCAGGCCTACAACGATAAACGTGATATGTTCCCGGAGGCTGTCCGCGCCGTCCGTGAGGTAAGGCCGAAAGTCTTTATTTTTGAAAATGTGCGCGGTCTGCTGCGGAAATCCTTTAGTGAGTATTTCAACTACATACTCCTTCAGCTTCAGCACCCGGAGATCATAAAAGCTGAGAACATGACCTGGATGGAGCATCTTGCCCTTTTGGAAAAGCACCATACGGCCGGACACGAGGATGGCCTGTCATATAATGTGGTCTTTCGCTTGCTGAATGCTGCGGATTACGGTGTTCCACAGATCCGTCAGCGTGTTATCATCGTTGGATTCCGCAGCGATTTCAATGCAAGCTGGGCATTCCCGGAACCGACCCACTCGCAGGATGCATTGCTGTACTCCAAATGGATATCTAAGGATTATTGGGATGAGCATGACATGAAAGCACCCTCTGATGTCCCACTCACCAAAGCGAAATTGAAAGCCGTACAGAAATCTGTTGAAGAGGGACTTTGCCCGATCATGCGCTGGCAGACAGTGAGGGACGCTATCGGAGACCTCCCTGATCCGACCAAGCCCTATGATATAGCACTATACCGCAACCACGAGCATCGCCCAGGCGCAAAAACCTACGCCGGTCATTCCGGCAGTCTGCTGGATGAGCCTTCTAAAACAATAAAAGCCGGAGCGCATGGCGTCCCCGGCGGTGAAAATATGGTTGTACTTGATGATGGCAGCGTCCGTTACTACACGGTCAGAGAAAGCGCGAGGATACAGACATTCCCGGATGATTATCTGTTCAGCGCATCCTGGACGGAGAGCATGAGGCAAATAGGGAATGCCGTTCCTGTCAAACTCGCTGCTGCAGTCGGTCAATCCGTGTACGATCAAATGGAAAGGATGAGTAAAAATGGCTCCAAGAAATAACGAAAATATCCCAGTCCTGACTCCTTATAATCCGCTCGACAAGCGTCACCTTGGAGAACAGGTGGCAGAGGCACTTCTTGAGCAGGATGTTCAGCCGTTGCCTCCGAGCCGTTTTATCGGTGCCGGTGTGTATGCACTCTACTACATAGGCGACTTCCCGACATACACCGCTTTGGCAGAAGTCAACAGGGATGACCAGTACCTCTGTCCGATCTATGTTGGCAAAGCAGTACCGGAAGGTGCCAGAAAAGGCGGTCAGGGCGAGGATGTTGATCCTGGTACCGCACTGTATAAGCGACTCAATGACCACGCCAAATCCATCGAGGCTGCGACAAATCTGAATCTCTCAGACTTTCGTTGCCGTTTTCTTGCGGTAGATGACATTTGGATTCCCCTTGCAGAATCAATGGTTATCGAACGGTTCAAGCCTGTATGGAACTGCCTGCTTGAAGGTTTTGGAAACCATGCACCCGGTCGTGGCCGCAGCAGCATGATGATGCCGTCCTGGGATTGGTTCCATCCTGGCAGAACGTGGGCGGCTAATCTGCAACCGTTTACGAAAACCAAGGAACAGCTTGATGTCGAAATACGAGATTACTTGAATAATTCGTTGTACTAAAATCTGGTGCGCTGTATTGCGGTTAAGGTGTAATGCGGCGCACTCTTTTTTGTGTACAAGCTTATTAATGCAATCAATAACATGGAAATAATTTAGTTACATCTTTCTCTTAGCCAGCTGTGCCAACACTAGAACTAGCTTTTTTCTTGCTTCAAGTAACTTGACCCTCTTCACCTCTTCCGGCAACTCTGGAAACTTGGTTCCACAGATATAGCAAAAAACTGTATCATCTGGACTTAATGTGCCACATTCTCTGCATTGCTTCATTTTTCTTTCTCCAACTAAAGTAAACTACAATAATTATATCTTAAATCGCTTGCGTTATAGCCATTTATATGTGAAGTCACATCCATCTCGATAGCTTCTTTAAGAATTCTACCTGAGTAACTTACTTGCCCGCTAGAGCTTGCTATTACAAAACTCACCGCACCGTCATTAATAGTATAAAAACCAAATGACTCATATTCGTGATTCAGCCATTGACCTACTTGACTTGGAGTTCCGGTTGAACCCACCTCAACTACTTTCCCGTCAGGGAAAAATCTAAGATACGATGAATAATCAGGATATCTGTATTGATAAACACAATCAAACAAAATTTTTTCTTCGCCTGTGTTTGACTTAGCCGTCGTTGGAATGCTCTTACCCGACTCTTGATCCTCAGTTAGCGATTCAGCAGTCGTGTAATCGGACAAGTTTTCCTCAAAATCGTTAAACTTTGTGCCGCAAATATAACAAAAAACGGTATCATCAGGGCTTAACGTTCCACATTCTCTGCATTGTTTCATTATATTTTCATCCCTTCATCATAAACGAATCGTCCATCGCACATAGGACAGATTAACTCTCCCTCTTTTATTTGCCAGTTGGTATATGACAACTCTTCGTGACAGTAGGGGCAAGCAATATCGATATAGTATTCTTCTGTTTCATCAGACTCCTCTTGCCAGCCTGGTTCAAGTTCAGACTCATCGTCTGCGATTTTTTCCTGTTTTCTATTTGAAGTTGCTTCTTCTGTAATTCTTCTGATTTCTGTCTGCCGTGAAATCTCTGCTTGTATGGCTTTCTCTGCGTTGATAACAAATGATTTCTGAGTGCCATCTCCGAATCGTATTATCTTTGCATAGTTTTTGCTGTCTGCAATGGATACCTGACACCGCTTTAATTGTTCTCGTGTGGTGCATCGGAATTCCACAAGAAGTTTTCCAAGATAGGCATCAGCATTAGTTGGTTCCATATCAAGAATACGTTCGCAGTATTCATCAGCCCGGTCAAACTCATTATCCTCCAAAAAAAGTCCAACACGCTGTAAGAGCGGTACTATCTCCGGGTGTGTCGTACTGGTGATTTTTTCATCATAATTATGCATTTGTTCGTTCTCTGACTGATTGTTTTCCACCGCTGGTAAGTCAGTTGCATCAGAAAATCTTTTCCCGCAAACAGAACAAAATATCGTATCATCAGAGCTGAATGTTCCGCACTCCAAGCATTGCTTCATAATGTGTACCTCCAGTATCCATCTATTTTTACAGCCTTGTCACCTCGGCACCAAATGGTGTTAATGCAAGACGTGCTATCTTAAAGTACTGCTTTCCAAACGGTATCCCCACGATTGTAATGCAGAAAATGATTCCGATAACTGTAGCCTCAACCGCCAATTCCCAACCGGTTGTCGCAATCCATATCATGTTAAGAAGAAAGCTGCCTACGCCACCGTTAAATATCACGGTCTTCCCAAAAGGGCAGAAGCACAACCATGAAATCTTAAAACATTGCTTGCTGATTGGAATACCAATCACAGTAACAGCCCACAAAACGCCAGCGATTCCCCAAAGAATACCCGTTATAGCCCCTCCGAAGATAAACCAAACGAGATTTCCCAGCATCCTCATCAAGTGCCACACGCCCTTGTCAAAGAATATTTGAACAATTCTTCGTTTTCTGACGGTTTATCTTCGATTACAACAGAATCTCCAGAAGTCCATTCCTCCTTGATTAAGACCTTTGCAAGTGGATTTACGAGGCAGGTTTCAACCATATTGCTGATACCGCGTCCACCGTTTGACAAATCTCCCTGCGCTTTATTGAGAAGGTATTCCTTAAACAAAGCAGATATTTCAAGTTTAATGCCCTTTTCATGTTCCAAGTTGTCTACAATTGCGCTAAGTTTAAGGTTAAGGATTTCCTCCACTGCTTTCTCCCTAATGAAATCAAATACTATAAAATTGTCGCCTATACGATTAAGTAGTTCCGGGCGCTGGATAGTGTACTTGAAGTACTCTTTAATAGTGGCAAGCAATTCTTTTTGGATAGTATCGTAATCCATGTTAGGCGTTATAGTCTGATAACGCTTTCCTGTTTCCGCTTCCTGCCCAACAACGCCAAGATTGCTGGTGAAAATAATCAGCGCTTCAGAAAAATACATAGTTTCACCGGCTGAGTCAGTAATTCGACCATCTTCAAGTATCTGAAGGAATTTATCTAGGATTGACGGGTGTGCCTTATCAATTTCGTCAAACAGCAATACGCAAAACGGTTTTGACTTGATAGCATTCGTCAACTGCCCACCATCGCTGTAGCCTATATATCCAGGAGGAGCTCCTAGCAACTTCTGATCAGAATGCGGTTGCTGATATTCACTCATATCAAATCGAGTTACAAAACTCTCATCACCGAAAATAAATTCAGCGATTGTTTTTGCCAGCTCAGTTTTTCCCGTGCCGGTGGGACCAGCAAAGAATAAAACACCTTTAGGCCGACTACTAGAACCTCCTTGGATTCCTGACATTCCCAAGCAAGCACGACTAAGTACGCTGGCCGTTTTTTTTATTGCAGCTTCTTGACCTTTAACTCTTTTCGCCAGAAACTCTTCAGCATGTTTGACTTTTTCGGAATCCAGCTTGTCCCATTGACTTTCCGTTTCGCCATAGCGGAACATCTTAACTGCCTCACGGATTTGATATACCGTATATTTCTTTTGCTGGCATAGCGAGAAAATACCGAACAATTCAACAAGTGTCATACCATCGGTAAGAGCTACAAACTCATCTTGTGCTTTTTTCCTTTCTGTCGGTGCTAAATCCTTAGCCCCAGCTACTGTGTCGATTCTCGCATCTATAACCGCAGCTCTGACCTCTTTCTCCGGGCGGGAAATAGTTAAGGTTCTAACATAGGGATTGTTGAGGTAAAACCATGTCGGTATATCATTGACCTTTTCGACAATCAAAAACAGAAGATTAGTCAAAGGTTGTTTATCACGCATACTTAATGCCTGTGTCGGCGTTCTCGATGCAAGCATAAGCCTTGTAAAATATTCTATTTCTTCATCAGATAAATTGTCTGGAGATGCGGCTATCGTGTTCGCTAGATCCACCACAACGGCAGTAGGGCGGACTGTATTTGACATCGTTTTTCTTATAAGTTCTGTAGCCGTGCTTATCGACTTGGAAGACTTCTCGTCCGAGGATACCCCTCTGTAAAAAGTTGAGACCATGTCAAGAGCATAGGGATTCGAAAAACCATCAATTCGATTATAGAAAACAACCGGATCATATCCTTCTTCTGTTAAATACCGCTGCAGGTACAGAGAAAGGGCAACCGGCTCACAAGTCCCATCATCTTCATATATCCAGGGCTGAAGGTCATGAACATTCCCTTCAACAATGAATGTTGTATTTATATCTTGATAGACGGCAAGATCTTTTTGCCATTTCTCTGCTTGAATCATTAGTCGTTTACCTCCTTAACGGTGAGTACGGCATCAACATCACACAAAGTGACTTTTGACCCATCGGCAACTCTAACCAGGGAATTTTTTACAATTCGCTGCCCGTCCACCAGAGTACCGTATGTGCTTATATCTTCTACTAAAACTCCAACATTTCGTCGCGGCGTAACTCGCAAGTGTTGTCTGCTGACCGATGGGAATTCGGCAAGTTCTTCTGCCCCTATTTCTGTCCTTCCGACTATGCCACCCTCTTCGGGAATCTCTATTTCTTTCCCATTATTCAATCTCAATACATAGTGTTTCTTGCGAGAATCAGATTCTGTCGAAATTGCTTTCCCCTCATTTTCTGAAGTATCTGAAGCGGCATTGCCTTTCATAAGTTCCTCAACACGTGGATCGTCCTCATTATAGGTTAAGAAATCCACTAACTTACGGCCACAAGACGGGCAGTTGTCAGGAAAACTCAATCTCCGCTCAAAAACTATTTTTTCACCACAAGTACATACTTTACAAAATGCCATACGTTAACCCTCCGAGTTTAATGCTCGTTGCTTCTGTGTAGATGTTTTTCTCTGCCTCTTCCTTGCACTTCTTTCACTGATGTCTGACTGGACACACATTTCATCAATATGAGCGGGTTCTGCATATACACGTTTCAGAATCACACCCTTTTCAGCAGCTCGTTCCTCCAAGGTTGTATACATGGAGCAAATACTGTTTGCACTACTTTCTATCTGACGTTGGCGTTCCAGAGACCCACCTTTTGCCTCTCCAACAGGTTCAAACATTATTCCGCTGCCGTCATTACCAATAAACACATCGCATAGTGGATGTCCGTCAACCGCATACATTTGACCAACAGTGTGATCCAGGACTGCGTCATCCTTTGCGTGGCATCCAAGATCCTCCATTATATCCTCGATGACATCCATCACATATTCATCCTGTCTGCGTTTCTCCAGTACAGATGTCATTCTGGCAACTTCTTTTTCAACTCTATATGGAAGTCTCTCTGTCGGCTTCACTTCAAGCATCTCACACAATGCGCAGTACTCATAATACGTAGATTCCATTTTTTCCTTGTCTGCAGCAGTAACTCTAACAGCTCCTTGCAGATAAGTTGAAACACGCATTTTAACCGACCTAAGTTTGTCCTCGATATCTGTTGCCGACGCCTGAATCGTTCTTGCTAGTTCTGCCAATAGACGAGTTCTGTCTTTCTCGTCTTTCTCTGATATAATAGGCCGCTCATCCACTTTCTTAACCCAGGAATCAAGCTCCTGTTCCAACTTAGTAGGTTTCTTATGTGCAGAGAATAACAGCCCTGAAAAATCAAGTTCATTCCGTTTGTCATCGTTTCGACCTTCTTCTGCCTGAAGCATAGCACCTGTTACAACAGCACTTTTACTATACCCACCGACAGAATCATCTGCAATGAATACCGTCGTTTCAATATTTGACCCAGCTGTCATCTGAACATTGTTCTTATGTTCAATCTGCAGCTGTTCCTTTAATCTTTGAATACTGTCTGCCAACTCCTGCTTCAGCCGGGCTTTCCTCATTGCCTCCAACTGGGCAGTCGTATAATAACTGCTCATATTAGACAAATGCCTCCTTCATTCTTCGCATTTCCTTCTCATACCCCAATCTGTTAAGCCACGCTATGAAGCGATCACTTTGGAGCAGTTCATCAATTTCTTTAATAGAACACTTACTTAAAACAGGTATCAACGCATCCATCGTTTCCACAGATACCCCAAATATGTCTATCGCCTTTTTCCCTTGTAAGGCAAAGCATATTGTGGATATAGACGCCATGTCATTGCTTCCGTTACGTCGAATAAGCTGTTCTAGTCTGTCAACCTGTGCCTGCTCGTAATCATTATATCTAAGATAAAACACCAACAATCCTGTCGAAAGAAACTTCTTTGCCATCTCATCCCTTCCGGTTGCTAACTGATCAACATATTCAGAAAGAGAGCCGTACTCTTTGCCACAGTAGAATATTTGTTGCGGATCATCTTCTATGTACATTAAAAGTTTGTATACAGCAGCATCTGAATCCTGATATAGAGCAAGTTCTCTGATTTTTTCAACAAGGCTTTTATCAAACTGCCGCACAAAATCAATCAGTTCACGTCTCTTGACAATACGTGATGCCTGCGCCCAATGGTTCTTAATTGCCTGCGCCAGTTGATGTAGCGTGGTCACCGATACGGTTTGACCCTCAAATCTCCCAAATATAAGTGGCTTGTTTTGATTTTCCTTTTTTGTGCGGGAATATATGCTTCGATTCACGGGACGCATATATTCTCCCTCACACCACCGTTTAACCTGTACATATCCCCAACGCTGCTCTTCATCTTCGTTAAGGAGACCTTTTATCAAAACACCTAAACGACCGCTTATCTGACTCGGCAGGTCTAAACCGCCCTCCCATGCTTTGGAAATCTCTTCAACAGACATTCCTTCAAAAATTGAATGTCCCAGAACTGCTTTACAAAGCACTAACCCAAAAGAACCGTAGTCGTAAGCTGGAGACATTGCCGCGCTCCATAAAAGTGCTTTAACACGAGGTGCGTATTCAGGGGTTCCTCTTACCGCATCTACCAACTTGCCGTTTGAATTAGTATATCCACTGATGCCGCAATCCCCGATCACAACTCTTTCGCCATTGTCCGTGTAAAACAAATTACTGGGTTTAATATCACAGTGAACAATGCCGTTTCTGTGTAGTTCATGCAGCCCCTCATTTATTGAAGGAACCAATGTGTTTTGAATATGCGCACTAGAAAGAGCACCTACATCTTCCAGTGTTCCTTCTGAATAGTATTCATATATTTCATAGTAGTACCCGCCGTGTTCGCCACACTCAACAACGTGTGCAATGTTGGGATGTCGCACACTCGTCAGAAAGCTTTGCATCTGATTGGACGGATGCCAGCCATTGTGGTAAATTTTGACTACATATGATTTACCCCATTTTTTTGCCAAATAGACATTAGATTGCTTCCCTTGCTTGTTCATAAGGGAGTTAATCACATAACTATCGGCAACGGACTCACCAGCTAATAAGACAATACTTTGCCCGCTCTGGCTGGCGCTGCCTGGAGGAATTGTCTCGCCTGCATTGATTATCGGCCCGATTTGAGACTTCGGCGGTTGTGTTTCAGCAGCATTTATCATAAAGGCATCTCTCCTTGAGGAATTCCAATCGTTAAGATCTTATTCCCATACATAACGTTTTGTAGCATTCTATCCGAAGTTTCGATTCCTTGATATCTATCGTGATATTTAAAAATCAAGCACCTTTGATTTGACGAACCACGTAAACCCTTATTATCGTTTAACTCCTTAATATATGGACCGTCAATCAGGGCTGCGCATGTATTGAGGACGGAATCAACAGTCTCACTTTCCTGCGCTCTTAACTCCTCGATTGTGTATCCCGTAAAAATGAGAATATCATCGCAAATACCGGCAAGCGATTGCACAAGTGCATTTAGTGACATCGGATTAAAGAATGGCTCCCCACCAGAAATTGTAAATCCATCAATCGGGGCTTCTATGCGCTGAATCATCTTCATAAGCTCGTTAACAGTTACTTCTTTCGAAGTATCATACTTTTGAAGTTCCGGGCTTATACACCCCACACACCTACGATGGCATCCGTTCATCCATATTCCAACCCTGTTGCCTGGACCTAGTGCTTTAACAGGGTAGTACATTCTTCCCAGACTAATTTTTGCTTCTATCGTTCTCATCTTAGCTCCGTAGTAAAATGCGAAGAACAAACTAGCTTATTCCCATCAACATGTTTGCCACAGAACAAGCAGTTATGTGTTCGTTTGCGCTCCTCAATTTCATGCCCGACTTGCCATTGATTCATCGTCAGCAAAAGCTCATCAGGTGTAATACAAAACATCGCACCATCAGAGAGTTGCTTCGCGCATTCTAATGGAGTGGGCATCTTCCTTCGAAGTTCGGATGATTGTGGAGATCTCAGTTTTGTTGCCACACTGTTTTGAAGAAACAAAATTGCTGTGTCCGGCGAGGCTGAAACAATATTGCCAATCCCCCAGCAGAAGGGAACATCGTATTCTCCGGATTCATAGGCATCTATATTTAAAAAAGCATGGGTGCCAATTGGCTCCTTATGTAAGGCACTACAAAGCACTTCCACGCTTCTTGTATTTTCGTAATTCAAGTAATAGCTGTCGCCACCAAAAAGAGCTCTTCCACCCAGCTTCTTTCGTCTGATAATCCAACTATAATTAGGTCTTCTCACGCTACATAAAGCGGGAAGGAACTTAGTATTTACCGCATAAATCATCTCCTGAATTCCGGCAGTGTCATCCCACGTGAGATTTTTTATAGGGTTCAAGCCAGCATATAGTGTCATAAGGTATACACTGGTGCTTGCAATCATTTTTAAGGCGCTCATGTAAGCAATCGTGTCTTTCTTTTTCAAGACCGTTATCGTTTCAGAAAACGGTAACGGCGAATGCATTAATTCATTGCATACTCTCACTTCGTTATCAATGGACTCATGCGCTTGTTTCAATTGAGGGAGAATATCCAATGCTTTTGACGGCATGGCATAAATCTTGTCCAACATTTCTTCTCCGTTTTTATAAAGCCCATTGCCAATTTCTCGATAATATGTGTAGTCATTTAAGAGCATCTTGAGGCGTGCAACATCATCATTTTCATCTAATGCCCGTTTGTATATCTCCGCAATCTCATCTGTATGTCCGCTAGTCTCTCTATTAAGCAGACCCAGAAAATACAGGACTTTCTTTGAATCCATCTCATTCGCCTCACTTGTCTATGTCTTGTAGTACAGTTGCCAATGCAATATAGCGTGGATCGTTAGGCGAATAACTGAGTGCCACACTAATATGTCTTAATGCATCAAGTCTTTGTGTCTCGTTCGTTCCGTTTCTCAATGCTAATAGTGCCATCACATATTCTTTCTCCGCTGAACTTGGGAGATTATTAATTTTGTGGGCATACTTGAATCCTATGTTTTCAGATGCAGCGAAGCCTTCAAGCGTAAGCGCATATATTGCTTCTGAGACAATCTGCATCTCTGTCTCCTCATAAGCTGCATCTGCCTGTACCGGAACGTAATTCTTCGGAATATCAATCTTCTTTGATCTTTCTCGAAGAACATCTTTTGCTGTATCAAGTTTTTCAAACTGAGTAGCCAGGTCATAGCACTCTTTCAGTTGAAAAGCCTCAATGCTGTCCCAAGCATTAACATTTGACATACTTATCACCTATTACATCGTTCGGCGAGGAGGATAGGAGTTATCCTCCTCGCCGACATCGTGTCTCTTTCCGATAGCCACTTCAACAAAACTATATTCTTGAATTGCTATCTAGCGTATTGTTTAGATATCCCACCTGTTGCTCTACGTTTTTTTGTACTGACGCCGCAGAATCGTGCGCAGTGTACGCAAAGAAAATTCCTGCAATTATCAGTAAGACACCCCAGACCGGATGCGATGCAAAGCAGAGAAACAATCCGATAAGGGAAATAATCAGTGGCAGCATCGTTTTTGTAGTTGTACTACTCGATTGTGCTTGAACCGCACTTGAGCCCATACTTCTTGCTGCATCACGAAGGTTACTGTATGTACCTGTAATCTGGCGCTCACAGGCATCGACTTGTTGTCTTGCTTCTTGAGATGTCATAGTTAACGACCTCCTTCATTGATTACTTCATCATAGGTTTCCGCATAACGTTCCACCCATACTTTGGCAGGCACATCATAAGGACGGAAATGCGTGTTTTTAACATCTCGGCCGATATCCATATAAACGGCTGTTTTGCCACGAAGTGCCTTTGCTTCGCTTTCCGCCACAAGGATGTCCATAGACTCCTCATCAAGGCCATATGCAATACGCTTATCAAACATAGAATCGTAGCGGTCCCCAAGCATCAATTCAATACTGCGAATACTCTCACCCCATACAATGCTGTTTACACCGTACTTTGGTCCGTTCGCAATGATTTTCTGGAGCATTTCAATCGGACTCAATTCTCCGCCACGATCTTCCTCATAGATTCGTCCGGTTCGCAATCTTCTCGCACGATTGATTCCAAAGAACATAAGGAAGATCCTCTCGCTGGCAGGAAGTGTGCCCTCGGAACGTCCGAGAACAGTCTCATACAGACTTGTAATCAGTTCTTCAGCATCACCAACTTTGGCCACTTTAACCTGCTGCGGGAATTGGGATTCAAGGAAATCAAAGTCACATTCTCCATCAGCCAGCTCGTCAGCAAACAAATCAACAATATAAACCAGAGCGTTTGCCTTGTCTGCATTTGTATGAAGTTCCTCGTAAAGGACACTCATCGCAGAAAGCTCAAACAAACTAAGTGCCATCTTTTCATCTTTGCTGACAACCAGAAGATTATCTCGATCCTTTGTCCGAAGTTCCGGCATGAAGATACTCTTCTTTCCGAACCCTTGACCTAACAGCAACCCATATCCGTCTTTGGATGTTCCGAGAGGCTCAACGCTATCAGAGCCCTCTAAAATCAACTTATTAAAACAGTTATGGATGTTATCTTCTGCATTTGTCAGAAGAACTCTAGTCTGCTGATCTTCATACAGCGGTGCAACATCAGGATCAGTGAAGTATGCATCCAGTCGAGTAAGAAGATCCAATCGTTCGTCCTCATTAATGTAACTCACCTGGAAGAAGTTGTTGGCAGATTCAACACCGCCGCCACCATTATAGATTGCAGCACCGGCGGGCTGATTCTGAAGGGTACGGATTCCGGCGTTATCAGCATTCAGAATCGATGCCGCTCCATCTTCAGATCCTTTTACAGCAATACGAATAGCCATCTGGCTGAAGTATGCTTCAAGTCCAGCACAGTTATGGAAATCCTGGCACGCAAGGATAACATGTATACCCATAGCACGACCCTGCATAACGAGTTTGTTTAGACAGGAGAGGCATTCACTACTAATGGAGTCACTCTCTCCTTTACTTCTGAAGAGTTCCTGAACCTCATCGAATATGAGCAGAAGTTTCGGAACCTTGGGAACGTCAGACAACTTTACATAACCGTTGATATCGGATACACCATACCGCGTGAAATGCTTTGTTCTGGTTTCCAACTCAGTGCACAATTCCTTGAGAACATTTAAGCCGAATTCGCGCTCACTATTAATCGCAACAACCCTAAGGGACGGCAAGCGATACCTAGTGTAGGCGCTGAATTCAACTCCCTCCTTGAAATCGAGCAGATACATCTGCACCTCATCTGGAGAATAGCTAATTAGCGTACTCATGATGAGCGTATGGAGTAATGTGGACTTACCAGCACCAGTCTGACCGGCAATCAAAGCGTGGTGCTCAGTGCTTCCGCCACCTCTTCCTAAAACCATCTTCACGATGGTGTTTGCACCTTTGATACCGATAGGAATGGCAATTTCTTCGTGATTCCCAGTGAACCAGTTATTGCTGTCGTAGATATCCTCTCGGTACATGCTATCAAAGTGTTCAACTTTGAGCTGCATATGCTCAATGACACTACTAATCAGCGGTATAATCTTGTTCTTCCGTTCAATTACATCCTGCATGTCATCAAGCTGCAAGAACAGACGATCCTTATCCGAACCAACAAGCATCAACCTTTTTCCCGATGCCTTCGTCTCAACAAGGCTTTGCGCAATTTCTGCAACAAGAGTCCCGTTTCTCTGCTTGAGTTTCTCAAGTTCTTCATCATTGGCACAGATGAGTACACAGACTCCCAAGGACGCGCTATTTCTTACAATTGCATGCAGATCCTTCAGTGCGGTATCATTAAAGCCTACAGGGAAATCGGTAATAGCCAGTGCTCTGATAACCTCTTTTTTCAGGCGGCTGATTTGATCTCCGCCGTAAGCCTGGGTCATATTTTCGAGACGTTGCCGCAAAGTAGCAATGGCATTCTCGATGTCTTTTTCTTTGCTCCAAATTTTAGTATCGATGATTCGAGCAGAATTTGGGCCCTCCGCGAGTTTCGGAATATCCGGAAAACTCGCTCCAAGTTCAAGCGGATCAATCATCGTCGCCTCAAGTTTTCCTGCCGGGAACGACATAAACAGCTTCATAAGCAGAGGCTGAATCAGTCCCTGAACATAGTTTCTCTCCGCAGGAGAATATCTCATCAAAAGCGAAATGCCATCCGAAAGTCTCTGCGAATAAGGAATTGTAACCACATATTCGCCAGATTGTTTTATGCCAACATCGCTCGTTTGCAACTCCACAGCCTGAACAACCGCCATGTCATCCTGCGATTTATTAGGGATGATAAGACCAATATCACCCAACATCACATAATCCGGAACTTCGGACGGGCACTCGTAGTTAACAGCGTTAAATCTGGATGATTTAATTTCTTGCTGATACGCATGAACCGTTGTTTTATTAAAGCCCTCGCTAATATCCGTTCGACGCGCATCACAAATACTTTTATGCTTAGCCTCAAATCGACGTTCAGCCTGAGTGTCACGATCAATTTGCTCAGTCCGCGCCTTGTCGAGCTTGTCATTTCTTGTTCGCTCTGACTCTGCAATCTGACAATTGCAAAGTGTCCTATATGCCTGGACTTTCGAACTGATTGCAGCAGTAACCTCTCTCTGCCTACTTTCTACAGAGCTCATACCTCCACGTGCCGCACCTATGGCACCATCAGCACCGCTTTTTGGCATGTTGTTGATGAGGTTATTACAAGCATTAACAACATTATTAACTGTGTTTCTTCTAGCCTCAGTATTCTTAATGTTGTTTTCGCATTCACTCGTGTATTTCTGCCTTTCATCCTCGCACTGTTTCCTTGCGCTTGATGTTACAGAGTCGTAAATCTGCTGGCTACTGGTCTTTGCGTCCTCCCACTCTTTTCGAGCCCCTGTTAATTCTCCGCGAAAGGCATCAGTGTGGCTGCGCAAGGCAAACATAGCAGCCATAGCCTGCCCATGTCCGGCAGGAATGTTTTTCCAGTTGTTCCAAGGTTTCGCCACATCGTCTGCACTAACTTCCGGCTGTTTTGAAACGGATACGAAATCAAGCAAAATCCCTTGATCATCATTTTGCTTGACAACAACATCAACGATTGCACCCTGATCAACCGCTGCTTGTTCAGCTCCGTTCAAAACCCTGCCGATTACACCTTGCTCCAATTCAACAATCAGATTGCCTTGGTAGATGTTGATGATACGTCCGGAGCATTTTTTTCCTACACTGTAATCTCCCATTTGCTCTATTGCACCTCCTGTAAATAATGACCCTGATAAGTTTTGTTGACATTACGCTTCTTTTTCATCCGCTTTCATCTATCTGCTGCATGGCTTCCTCCGGTGTTGACATCCTGATATTACCCTCGTTGTCCTCTAAAATAAGAAGAGGCAATCCAACAAAAGACATTTCCCCGTCAGCGAATATAGGTTCATAGCATTTAAAGCCACGCCACTCACAAAGGTACTCCGCCGTTTCATAGCCTTGGCTCTTTGCAAATTTATCTATTGATGCTTGTACCATTGTCTACTCCTTTCATAATGTGATTTACCACACTAAAATCAAAATCCATATTGTCTATGCGTAACAACTGGGGGACGCAAGGAGTCGTTCCGCCGAACAGTGAAGTGTCCTCATATTTGACTCTGGACAAATAATCCAGGACAGCAAAATCTCCAATCCATTCACTTTTTTCTCCTGGTCCTCGTTGGTTATCCTTGATTCTTAGGAGTCCGTTTGGTGCCCTGTCAATATTTACTATATGACCACTATGTCCACGCCCTTTCCACGCAAACTGGATAGTGTATCGATTTCCAGGCTTTACAACTTCATTTACAAAATCCAAGTAGTCTTCTGGTGTTCGTCGGTTGTTATCGTAAATATAGTCGGGATGTTTTCCCGTTTTAGGATCAATCCACGCCATTCTGGGATCGTGGGATAGCCGTTCGAGTGCCGATCCTTTAGTACATGGCAACACCTGGACATTGTATCCTCTTTCACGAGCCTCAAAAGTAACAACACAAGATTGGCAGTTGATTGAATAGCTATAATCCTTTCCATAGTTAGGATTTACATGACCGGAATCAGCCTGTTCGAATGTCATGTTTTCGCCAGGTGAAATATTTGCTATTGGCGGGCGACGCTTATTAATCTTCTCGATTAGCTCGTCATAATTTGGGTCAGTATATAAGCCATTCGGCTGACCTTGTATATCCTTCTCCAATTCTGCTGAGTAATGTTTTCGTAATTCACTGATTGTTGCATCTAGTGCTGAAATTGAAACCACACCACGATCCAACAAATTATCTCTATATACTTCGAGAATGTTGTTGATGTATCGCTCACCCATCTGTCGCTTTTCTACAGGCGAAAGTTTTAGGACTTTTACATGCTCCTTTATTGCGTCTGCCTCTACTTGATTAGAGTAATTTTGTGCAACAGCCATCAGCTGACTTCTTAACATGTTTAGTTCTGAAATCTTTTGCTCAGTTGACAAAACACTAGATTCCATTATTCGATTCACCAAGGTATCATATGCTTCCTGTAATGTTTCGCTTTTAGGGAACCCATTACTAATAGCACTTTGTGTTGTTATATCCGAAAGCGGATCACCTTGACCATCATGCCAATTACCTGTATCACTTGGCAATATTTTAGCATCATCATTTGACATCTCACCCATAGCTAAAGCAGACGCCAATCCTCCACCTACTGGTGTTGCTATCCCACCACCAGATGCTAATCCCTCAGAACCGCCACCTTGATAGCTTTGTACTTGCCCCGTAGTATCTAATGTTGCAAAGCCTCCGCCCCTCCAGCCAGAATCATTGCCACCTTCACTTCCAACAGCAACATGATCGGGAGTGGCATCAATCCCCATGCTGCGAAGAAGTGCCACTCTTGCATCTTCAGCCTCGTTTAAGCGTTTAGCCATACCCTCAGTGAGTGCGGCAGAGTCTGCACCAAATGCTCCTGCCCTTAGTCTACGCAACTTCTCCAAGTTGGATCTTTCGACCTGGTTGTGCCTTTCTATCTCTTGTACATGGGCGTTTTTCTGCTGCCTGACACGATCCGCATCTCCACGAGCGGATGACAACGCTCGTTGACTAGCCGCCAGCTGGTTCTCAGCCATACTCAGCTGTGCTCTGGCCTGCTCCACATCACCTACTGGGTTTCCTTCCTCGTCAGTCTCGCTGGCGGCAGCAAGCTGCCTTCTAGCTGCGGCAACTCTACTATTGGACGAAGCTACTCTAGCCTGACAACTTTGTACCTTTTGATCGGCCTCTTTGCCTTGCTCGATGAGTGCCTCGGCTTTTTTTCCAATTTCTTTAAAACTTTTAGCCATTACCACAGTCTCCTAAACTCAAACGGATTATCAGCCAAATATTCCGCTTAAGTTGCTTTTTAGTGATTCTATCTGTTGTTTTGTCTCATCAACAACGCCTTCCGCATCCGAAATGATACCTTCATATTCTCCGGCGCTCCCTTCCAATTTGGAACGTCCAGCCTCGGCCGCATCGCGTCCAATGTCAGAAATACCACCGGCTTGTTCTAGTTTGCTGATACCAGACCTGACATTTTCCAACTCGCCCTCAGTGGTTTCTCTGATTTGCTCTCCTTGTTGCTCTATCTCTTGCCCAGCTGACTCCACCTGCTCGCTAAACGCACTGTCAAAGCTGCTTTGATAGGAACGTCCGGTTTCACTGATTGCCTGAACATCCTCTTCATCTTGCAGTTCAATGCTCTCAAGAACAGCGTTAATCTGATCGGCCTGTTCTGTCATTTCAGATCCAAGTTCGGTAGTCTCTCGACTATTCTCCTGCATCTCTTTTACACCCTCACGGTTTTTTTCTCTGAAACTTCCCATAAGTAGTCTCCTTTCAGTTTTGTTTAAATGCTTCAACACCATACATCTTGATATAGGTGCTAAGATCCTCGTTTAACTCTTTGGACAGCAACGATAGTTTCTCGATCTCTTTATCGATTTTCTTAATATCTTTTGTTGTCCCTACCGCTTGAATCAGACTTTTGTAAAGCTGTAATGCCCGGTCGCACATTTGTGTTTGCAACAAAGTTATCTTTATTAGTTCGGATTCTGGAGCCCCGAATCGTGTCCATCGTCCATTTTTAAGTCTCTCAAGTGCAAAGATCCAATTGCCTACGGTGTTGATAATATCTAAAGCTTCGTGAATCTTTGATTTGTCCGCAAGCAGACTTTCCCGACTGGATTGAAGCGCTTCAAGTTGATCGTACCTCACCTGTTTATCTTCATCATTAAGCTGCACTTTTCCAAGTTCCACTCGTTCCAAATAAGAGTACAGTTTATTGATTTTTTCAGCTTGTGCAGCAACAGAGTTCAGCCAGTACTCACATGGCGCAATTCTACTTTCTATGTCAGACAGCAGATGGAAGTATTTACTTCCTATAATTTTAATGCTCTTGAGGTTCTCATCCTGATATGTATCTCGATCAGCAAGGGCATACCTTAAATCTGCATCGTTCTTTGAAGATACCATTGCTTCTTTCTCAGCCTGGTTCTCTATCTCACCCCACCATTCTTTGATTCTCATGGTAAAAGGGCGCATCAGTTTCTCATAAAAAATCAGAGCTTCGCCCACGGCAAATGTTGACATCTGTTCAAGCTGCATTGCGCTTGCTGCCATAGTGCTTCCTAAAAGCGATCTGTCATCTGCGGATGTGATTCTCAAGCCAATTTTAAGACCAGTATTTTTTAATACCTCCTGAGCCATTACTGTGGGAAGCTGGTCTGCAATAACGATTCCTTCCTTCAAAGCTCGTACTTCGGCAAGCATCTTTACAACAAACGCCGTGGCCGCTTGCTTTGGATCTGCATCTGCACCCGTTTGTTCCTCTGATTCCGGTCCAATTAGATTGTGTGCTTCTTCTATAAAAATAACGTGTCTAACATCACCCTCGAAACGCGGGTTGACTTTCAACGTCTCTCTGATAAGTGAGCAGAGCATCAGCGTCAAGAAATTAGCCGGACCGGTACCCATAGATTCAAGTTCAATTACAGCAGGCACTTCAAGCCATTTCTCAGGTGCGAAAGATGATTCAGGAACATCAAATACATCCCCCATCTCTCTTCGCAGAAGGCTGCCGATTCTCACCTTAAGCGCCGATTCAAGATTTCCCCTGACCTCATCGCTATATTGTGTAGATTTCAGTTCCTGCTCCAAACGCCTATAAAGCATAGACATAGTTGGCAAGGCACGTTTTTTGTCACTGTCCTCTTGCTTCTCAGTTCCTGTGTAGACATGCTCTGGAATCCAGCCAAGTTCCCTATAAACGGCTTCAATTGCGGTATCAAGCAAAAACGGCATGGGCGGTTCCAACGGAAATGCTCCCTCAAACACAGAGCACAATCTCCTAATATGCTCTGCAACAAGAGTACCCTTTGGCATCTCAAAAGGATTGATATGCAACGGAAAACTCATATCTGCATTTGGAGAGAATAGATACATATCCTTCATACCTGGGTCATTAGCCAGCGCACGATATTCCTGTTTAGCCGGTTCTAGGACTAGAAAAGGAATTCCGTGGTCTTTCCAAAGCGATGAAGTGATATGATGCATTGTGTTGGTCTTACCGGATCCAGGCACACCTGAGACAAATGCATGCTTTGATAAAAGTGAGAGTGGGAAGAATACATCATAACCATTGTTGTCTTTGCCTAAAAACAAAGAACCATTCTTGTCAACAGCCGCAGGAGCTGTTTCCTTTGCCATCTGAATAATCTCGCCATCATACAAAGCTGGCAAACGGAAAAAGGGTGCTATCTCTTCTAGTGAAAAGAGAGTCGGCAAATAATTCAGGTTAATAGCAGCAGTATCTTCTCTGCAAACAATTAATCCTGGACGTCCTTTTTTTACCACCATTCTTTCCCGCATATTTTCTAAGCCTTCAAACTCTCCATCCAAAAAGCAAACGGGATCGAAGTTGGAGGAAAAAGTGGCTATGTTATATTTACCTTTCAAAAGACTCTCGGAGCCTGCAGCATCAAGTATTGAAACTGCGTCCTCTTTTCCGTTGGCTAGAACAAGTACATTCGCAATGAAATGAGGAGATGAATCGTATTTCTCAATCAGGTCCTCATAACTATCCAAAACATCTTTACCGTCATAATCTCTCCTAGAGTTGCTACTTCTGTCATCCTGCCTTTTCCGCAGAATGCTCATAGGTTTTCTTAATGATTCTCTTAAGGAAACACTTTTTTCAACAGGATATAAATCAACACGGTACAATGCAGTATGATTTAATGCCTCCATCATCTTGCACATGTTGTAAAGACGACCATCGTCATTCATTTCCCATTCACGCAACATATAATAGTCTTCGCCCTCGCCGTTCCCGGCGGGAAGTAACGTTTCAGTCTTTGTGAGTAGCGCACAAGTATTGAATATAGGAAAGTCTATTCCACTTCCAGCCAATACATTTTTGATATTACAAGAATCATCTCCTGTCCGGCTGTGTTTAATTTTGGATTCCAACTTATAAAAATCCGATAACGGAGATGCGTTTATCAAAGCCGGTACATTATCCATAGCATCGGCCTTCCCCCGTATCATTAAATATATTTGCAATCTATGGCCAGGAGTGTCCTTCGTTTTGTCATCTGGAGCAACATACAAGTAAAACAGATGGTATGACAAACCAGAGACAATACCTTTTCGGTTTAATTGCCTTAAAAAAGCTATATGCTTTTCAATAACTCCATCGACTCCGTTTCCTTCAAGAGAAGCATATTTATTTAGCGTCAAATCAGGAAGTTGTGTCAGTCTATACCATAATTCTGCCATCACTGCACCTCACTCGCGTCTATTTGCCATCTACTTCATCTGATGATTCCATAATCATCTCTATACCTTCTGATAGCCCGTTAATTTCGCCTATCATCTTTTTGGTGCTCTCATTGTTTTGAAAGTACGCAATCAATGCAAGAAATGTTGTCCAGGACATTTCTCGCTTTCCTGTCTCAATAGAGCTATATGTCTGGCGAGATATACCTATTTTTTCAGCAATATCTTCTTGCGAGATGCGTGCTTTTGTTCTCAAAACCGGCAACTCTTTTCTAAGCAGCTCAACAATGGTATTTCTAAGATAAATACTGTTCTCGATACTCAATTTAATACCTCCTGGCATTTCGATTTACACAGACATTATTTTTCTCGCCTACAATACCAACAGATAAAGCGCAGTTTAAATGATAGTCTTTCCTGATAAATCGTTTCAAACCGCTCCCTCTGGGCACTTGTTTTCCTAGAGTGCTTTACTCTACGAAAAGACCGCCACAACCCTTGATTTGGTGGGGTTCTGGCGGCTTTTGACGGCTTGTTTTGACGGCTTATTCTGTAGTCAGGAGCTCGGAGAGCAGGTTCATGTTTTTTTGCTTGAGCTCCATAGACGGATGCACATATCTGTTCATAGTGATATTAACGCTTGCGTGTCCAAGAATTTCACTCAGGCTCTTGACATCAAAACCCAGCTCGACACATCTTGTCGCAAACGTGTGGCGAAGAGCATGAAAATTGACATTGCTGATATTGCATTTCGTGGTTGCTGCTTTGAATCGGTTTTCCATATTGCGGGGTTCTACATAGCTATGAACCATCCCGGTAAGCAAGTAAGCATTATCCGGCTTGCGAAGCGTCCAGAGCAATTGACTGATCTCGTCCGGAACAGGAATCCTGCGAATAGAGCATTCGCTCTTGGGTGGCAGAATTACAACGGTGGTCTTTTTCTCCGGACTGCCTTTAACCTGAATTCTTTGCATGGTCTGATGGATATACAGGCATTGTTCCTCAATAAGAATATCCGCCCATTTTAAAGCACAGATTTCACCGATCCGTAAACCAGTATAAAGGCAGAGCAGGATTCCCATGTTACATGGTGTCAGATTCTCGCGTAAATATTTGCTTAACCTTTGCTGTTCCGCTCTGCTCAGTATTCGCATAGGCTTTTGGGGCTGCTTGACTGAAATATCCTTGGTATCTGCAGTCGAAATGCCCTTTTCCCTTGCTGCAAACTCTAAAATATTTCTCATCAATGAGAGTATACTATTGACTGTCTTTGGAGCTAAGCCTTCAGCTTTCGCGCCTCCGTTTGTCAAAAGATCTCGGCTCCACTGAGTTATGTCAGAGCGCAAAATGCCGGAAACCTGTCTGTCCCCATAAATGGGTAACAGATATAAATTTAGCAAGTTCGTGTACTTTGCAATACTTGATGCCTTAAGCTGAGGGGTTTTCAAGAGAAGCCATTCGTTAGCGAGTACGGCAAAAGAACCCTTGATACCATGAATGGATATTGTATTCTCGGAGGAGGCAGCATCCAGTTTCCGTTCTGCTTCCTCGTATGTCTTGCCAAACACGTATCCGTAGTGGGATTTTCCAGTGATCCGCTCTTTGATATATCGCCCTTCCCATCGTCCGTCTTTTCTCAGGTAAATATTTTTCCCCTGTTTTGGCATGTTTCTCACCTCCTTCTGAGTACCATTTTGACGGAAGACAGGCACTTTTGACTTTATTATTCAAGGGGGATGTGAAAAAATTTACAAAATCGAAGTGAACGACATTCACAGAGTCGAAGTGTGCGACATCTTGACAAACAGCGCGACAATGTGTATAATAGAAAATATCGATTAATGTCGGGTTCGTAGAGTAAAGCACTCTACGAAATTTTTTACACTTTTTTGTCCGAAAGCCTACCTGCACGTCTGTCTATAAATCACTCTGAAAGCCCGAAAAGTCAAGTCCTACTCACAGACTGCCGGAAATAAAAAATCGCCCGGAGCCAGCCTCAATGAAGAGGTCGGTTCCGGGCTTCTTGCTGTTGTCATACATTTTAATTTTTCCTGTGGCTGTTGTCAGAGGGTGTTGTCACATTTTTCTCTGCTGTTGTCGTTTTTGCTTGAGTTGTTGTCAAATTCTCCGTAGCTGTTGTCACGCCTGACCACGCTGCTACCGTTGTGTCGGCAACAACTGGGCGTAAAGAAAGAGCTGTCGGAGAAGCCTAAATCCCCGAAAGCCCTTAATTTCAAGCCACTCTGCCGTTATGACAACAGCATTTCCTTGTATCAATTCTTGGGTTTACATTTCGGAATGCTCCCGGCAATCTAAAATTCCTGAAACTCCACGTACTTATGCAGCTTGTCCTTCTGTGCACCCAAGCTGCAGCCGTCCACATGCATGGAGGTGGAGACACGGGTATAAATATAACATTTTGGGGATTTCATTTTACTTCGGCCTGGTCATTTATCTTCCAATGCCCGTATCTCTTCCCACCAACACGTTTAACACGCCCGGATTCACGCAATTTTTTCATTTCACGTTCTATAGTCCTGGTTGTAACTTCCAGTTTTTCTGCCATCTCAGACATTTTTATTCCCGAATTATCTGAAATCAACTCTATAATCTTTTCCGCCAAACCGACTTCTAAACCGACATCCTTTCCGACATCCTGTCGGTTTGGAGTTTTAGGCTGACCTATGAGGGCACTTTCGAGCGCCGGGAAATACACTCTGATACCAGTCCCCAGTATCTCGTATCTGGGAAGCTTTGCACCCAACGCTACGCATTCATCACATATCTTCTGAATCCCCTGTCCCCAGGCTTCTATATATCCCGCTCTGTAAAATACGTTGGCAATGTCAGGATTGTACGGTATGGAATCGTGTGGCTGCATCAGGGTCTCCACAGTCCACCCCTCAGGAAGGATACAGCGGTTGCTTATAATAATCTGTTCTTCTTCAATCCGTATCTGTATCTGAGTACCATACATGTAACAATTATGGGCGATGGCATTGTAAATCGCCTCGCGAATGGCGTTCCTCGCATAAGGATAAGTCTCTACACGCCGGTCGTGTTCATATGTGATCTTTGCCTTCAAGTATTTAAGATAAATAAGATCCACAATCTTATCTGCCGTAGATATGAGAGAACCTTCAAGATCATCATGATATTCTACGGTTCCGTGCTCATCAAATTTGCCAATTTTAACATAACTGCCGACCTGCACAATACTCGGATCACCGTAGAACAACAAAACGGCTGAACGCTTCAGCTTACCGTTTGATAAAAGTTTCAGCTTGGAAAGTAATTCCTCATTTGAAATATTAAGCTCAGCCTCAGTCATCCGCTTGCTGCGAAGTGCTTCTCTCCTGAAAATCTTAAAGCTTTCATCATCCAAATCGTCCACTGTAATATTATCAACGGTGACGTCTTCCCAGCGAAAACCGGTTTTCTGCATAATAAACTCCGTCAGCGCAATTCCTGTCAGCTGCTGCCTGGTGGCGCCGCTTCGGTAATGGAACTCTCCGTGATAGCTGATGGGAAATGTACTTGGCCTAATCTTTATTTCCAAATAGTCCTTCCCATCTTTCGTATGTTTATTCACATCGGCAACAATACCCAGTCCTGACTGAATCTTGTTTGGAATATCCTCCATCAACTTCTTTATATCTTTCACTCCGACCACTTTGCCGTTATCATCAACGCCAATATAAATAGTGCCGCCCTGAGCATTGGCAAAACCGCATACCCATTTCAGATATTCATCCCGCCAGGATTCTTTATACTCGATATTTTGATTTTCTGCCATAAGCAGCCTCCTTTTCGAATAGTAACGCATTTTCATTCACAAATAGGTCCCGAAGTGACTCATCATTTATCTGCGAAAATTTTTCAAAATCAGGGTGGCAAACTGGTGGCAAATCGCCCTTTTCCGCGTCCGCAAAAGTAAAGAAATGCTTATTTTATGCGGCTTATAAGCGCCACGGTTTCTATATTCCCTGACCACGGAAACATATCCACCATCGCACACCTTACCGCCTCATACCCATTTTCCAGAAACACCTCCAGATCCCGCGCCAGGCTGGTGGGCTTGCAGGAAATATAAACCAGCCCCGGCACGCCGTAATCGATGATCTTCTTCAGGGCCTTGGGATGCACGCCGTCCCGGGGCGGATCCAGGATGATGAAATCCGGCTTCTCCTCGATGGTATCCAGCACCTTCAGCACGTCCCCTGCCAGAAATTCGCAGTTGTGAAGCCCGTTCAGACGGGCGTTCTCCCGGGCGGCCTCCACGGCCTCCTCCACGATCTCCACGCCGATCACCCGGTCCGCCACAGGCGCCATGAGCTGGGCGATGGTGCCGGTGCCGCTGTAGAGATCGTATATCACGCGCTTCTTTCGGGGCGCGCCGCCCGCATCCGCCGCCTCTTTCGCCGCCCCGTTCACGTACTCCCTGGCGGTCTGATAGAGCACCTCCGCCCCGTATGTATTGGTCTGGAAAAAAGAAAAGGTGGAGATCCGGAATTTCAGCCCCAGCAGTTCCTCGTAGAAGAAATCCTGTCCGTACAGCACCTCCGTCCGGTCGCTTTTCACCGCGTCCGCCACGGAATCGTTCACGATATGGAGAATGCCCACAAGCTTCCCATCCAGGGGAAGGGCGAGCAACCTGTCCCTCCAGGGCTCCAGCGCCTCCTTCCGCTGACTTGTGGTCACCAGCGCCGCCAGAATCTCCCCAGTGCGGGCCGCCTTGCGCACCAGAAGATGCCGCAGATATCCCTCATGGGTATAGCGGTGAAAAAACGGCGTGCCCTGCTCCCGAAAATAACGCAGCGTCTCCCCCAGAATCCGCCGGTAATCCGCGTCCACGATCCGGCAGTCCTCCACCGTCACCACGTCGTAAAAGCTCCCCTTTCTGTGCATGCCCAACGCCAGCGGGCCGTCCTTCACCTCGTCCCCGAAGGAAAACTCCATCTTATTGCGGTAGTCGTAAACAGCGGGGCTGGATTTGATGGGCTCAACGGCGCAGGGCCGCTCCTGCTTTTCCAGCACCGGCTCCAACAATCTGCGCACCTGCTCTTCCTTGATCCGCAGGCTCTCTTCATAGGGCATGGAGATGTAGCTGCAGCCGCCGCAGATCCCGAAATGCGCACAGCATGCGCCTTCCTCGCCCAGCTTCGTTTCCAGCGGCGAAGGCGCCAGCACCTCCTTCAGGCGGCCTTCGCCCCTGTTCCTCCGCACCTTCGTCACCGCCAGCAGAACGCGCTGCCCGGGCAGGGCGCCCTTCACCTCGCAGTATTCCGCCCCGGCGTCCGTCTTTTCTTCCAATGGCTCCAGCCGCACCAGCGCACGGTTCGGAAATTTCACATACTCCACGGTCCCTGTTCTGATCTGTCCCTTTTTCATAAAAATCCCTGTCTCCGCTTCCTCTTTTTGCAGCGCACGCCGTCATAAAAAAAGACATCCCGAAAGCCGGCGGAATAAAACACCTTCCGCCGGCACCGGAACGTCCCGTTTCCGTCTCAGTTGTTCCGATCATTCGCCGGAACACAGATTCTGGAGTATCATTCCGCCTTTTCCGCTTCCTCAGCAGGAGCCTCGGCCTTTTCTTCCTCTTTGGGCTCTTCCTTTTTCTCCGCGGAAGCCTCTTCCTCCAGATCGTCGTCCTCGAAATCGTCGTCGAAGTCATCCTCGAAATCGTCCAGATAATCCGGCGTCAGATAGCGGTATACCGCATAAGCGATGGCCGCGATCACCACAACCGCCCCGACGATGGCCAGGATCCAGATCACACAGTTTTTCTTCTCTTCTTTTTTCTTCATCATTTCCAGCAATTCGTCAAGCTTCGCCATTTTAAACCACCCTTTCCCTTTCAAAATGCAATATGCAAAAACCCTTCCGTTTTTTATCATACCACTGATCGACCGTTTTTACTATAAAAAAATCAAAGTTCTCAAAAAAACGGACGCATTTTCCGCGATGCCGCCCTTCCCGACGCCGCATCGCGCCGAACTCATATTTCTTCCATGTGCCGGACGCCCTTCAGCGAGCCCAGCCGATCCAGGACCCTTTCATGATCCACCTTATACGGCCCCTTCATCTCCACCAGCACGACGATCCCGCCGTTATGCTCGTCCTTCTGCAGCACGGGCTGCATGTCGATCACGTGCAGGCGGTCCTCCTGGCACTTCCGCAGGAAAACGTCGATCACGTCGCTGTTGTCGAAGTGGATGTACAGGCGGATATAGCCGAATTCCAGCCGTACCTTGTTGTCCAGCGGCTTGAAAAAGATCATGACCAGCACCAGGATCACGCCGATCGTCACCGCGCCCTCATAAAAGCCCGCGCCCGCCGCCAGGCCGATACAGGCAGCGGCCCACAGCGCGGCCGCCGTGGTCAGCCCGCGCACCTGATTGTTCCGGGTCACCAGAATCGTCCCGGCGCCCAGGAAACCGATGCCGCTGATGACCTGAGCCCCCAGTCTGGCCGGATCGCCGCTTTGGAAAGTGGTGAACAGATACTGATTGGTCATCATGACCAGACAGGCCCCCAGACAGACCAGCACATACGTCCGGAATCCGGCGGGATGATTCTTGCTCTCCCGCTCCAGCCCGATGAGACAGCCCACCCCGGCGGACAGAAGGATCCGGAGCACGATGGAAAACCAGTTCAGCTCCTGCAGATTCATACCTTCTCCCTCTTTTCCTTATATTTTTTTCAGCTTGGCAAAAGCGGCATACATGATCTTCTGTCCCGCCCCGTCAAACTGTATGGTCACTTTATAATCCCGCGGATCGTCCACAATGTCCGTTACAGTCCCGTCGCCAAACCTGATATGGCGCACCCGGTCCCCCACACCGTATTCCAGACCGCTTTTGACACCCGCGCCCTTCTGCAGGCCGCTGATGCCGGACAGACTTTCGATTCCCTGCGCGATAAAGGGCTTATGCTCCGCTGCGGTGCGTTTGGGCTTTACCGTCGCCCTGGGCTTTCCTCTGCCGCCGAACGCGGCCGCCGTCTGCCCGGAACCGCTGTTCCATCTGCCCCAACCGCCGCTACCGCTCTCCGTCTGGCTGTCCGCGTCACGGTTCCAGCCCCGCGCAGGAACATCCGCATCGCTGCCCCATCTTCCTGCCTGATCGTCCGCGTCACGGTTCCAGCCCCGCGCAGGAACATCCGCACCGCTGCCCCATCTTCCTGTCGGACCGTCCTGCCCGCGGTTCCACCCCCGCGCAGGAATATCCGCATCGCCGGTCCAGCCTCCTGCCGGACTGTCCCCGCTTTCGAAGTCCTCCCCGGACTCTCCGAAGGAAAACCGTTTCGCTCCCGGCACCCGCCGGTCCAACAGCCGGTCCGGGATCTCCCGCACGAAACGGCTCACCGCGTTATACTGCGTTTCCCCATGCACCATGCGGGATCTGGCATAGGTGATCGTCAGATCCGCCTTCGCCCGGGTGATGCCCACATAGGCCAGCCGCCGTTCTTCCTCCACAGCGGTGGGATCGTCGTCCATGATGCTCATATAGCTGGGAAAAAGGCCGTCCTCCAGCCCCGCCAGATAAACGACGGGAAACTCCAGCCCCTTGGCGGAATGCAGCGTCATCAGCAACGCCCGGTTCCTGTCCTCCTCCACGCTGTCGATATCGGCCACCAGCGCCACCTCCGCCAGAAACCCGGTCAGCGTGGCGTCCTCCTGGGAAGCTTCATAGCCCACGACCTTGCTGACGAACTCGTCAATATTGTCGATCCGGTCCTGAAAATCCTCCTCGTCGGACCCCTCCAGCTCCTTCACATAGCCTGTGGTATCCAGAATATCCTTCACCAGCTCCTGTAAGCTGTAAAATTCCAGTTTGGCCCGGAACGCCTGGATCATCGTCACGAAAGCGTCCAGCCTGGCGACGCTTTTGCCGATTCCCGGGATCTGGTCCGCACAGCGCAGCGCATCGTAAAAGCTGAGGTCGTGTTCCTCCGCATAGGCCTGTACCTTATTGAGAGTGGCCGTCCCGATTCCCCTCCTGGGGACGTTAATGATACGGCGAACCTGCAGATCGTCCAGCCCGTTGTCGACGGTTTTCAGATAGGCCAGAATATCCTTGATCTCTTTTCGGGAATAAAAGTTCACACCGCCCACCACATCATAGGGAATGCCCTCCATGATAAAGCATTCCTCCAGCAGACGGGCCTGGGCGTTGGTGCGGTAAAGCACCGCGCAGTCTTTATATTCCGCCTCGCGCTGCCGGACCCGCCGCGCCACATCGCCGGCGATATACTCCGCCTCATCGTGCGCGGTATCGAAGGGTCTGAAATGGATCGGACTGCCCGCTCCCTTATCCGTCCAGAGAGCCTTGTCCCTGCGCTCCATGTTGTTTTTGATCACGGCGTTGGCCGCGTCCAGAATCGTCTGGGTGGAACGGTAGTTCTGCTCCAGCCGGATCACCGCGCATTCCGGAAAATATTTTTCAAAATCCAGAATGTTGCTGATATTGGCGCCCCGGAATTTATAAATGGACTGATCGTCGTCGCCCACCACGCACAGGTTCCGGTATTTCTGCGCCAGCAGCCGCACCAGCTCAAACTGCGCCGTATTGGTGTCCTGATACTCGTCCACCATGATATAGCGAAAACGCTCCTGATACCCTTCCAGCACGTCCGGACATTTTTTGAACAGCTCCACAGTCTTTCCGATCAGATCGTCGAAATCCAGCGCGTTGTTTTTCTTCAGCGCAGTCTGATATTCCCTGTAAACCTGCGCCGTCCTCTGCTTCCCGAAATCGCCCCTGACGCTCCGCTCGTATTCCTCCGGCCCGATCAACTCGTTCTTGGCGGAGGAGATCGCCGCAAGCAGACTTCTCTCCTTATAGGTCTTGGTATCCACCTGCAGCCGCCTGCACACTTCCTTGATCAGATTCCTGCTGTCATCCGCGTCATAGATGGAAAAATTCGTCTCATATCCGAGCCGGTCTATGTATCTTCTCAAAATGCGCACACAGCAGGAATGAAAGGTGGATACCCATACCGCCTCGGAACCGTGTCCCACGATATCGTCCACCCGCTCCCGCATTTCTCCGGCGGCCTTGTTGGTAAAAGTGATGGCCAGAATGTTCCACGGGCGCACGCCCTCATGCTCGATCAGCCAGGCGATCCGGTGGGTCAGCACCCTCGTTTTGCCGCTTCCCGCGCCCGCCAGAATCAGAACCGGCCCCTTCGTCTTAAAAACCGCCTCTCGCTGCCGGTTGTTCAGTGTATCGTATATGCTCATATGCCTCTTTCTCCCCGGACGAATCCTCCGTCCGGGCCCGTTTTCACGTTCTCATCTACCGTTCATTTTACCAGATTCCGCCCCTGAAAACAACTGAAAAACAGGCCATATGAAATTTTTGTTGGCCGCTGTCTGCACCCGCACAGTCCGGCGCTCCGTCCCCGCGCCAAAGGGCCGAAACGGCCGCCCCGCCTCCGCACACGGACAGGGGAAGCAGATGCAGACACGCTCTCGCTTCGTGAAAAACGCAGCAGCACTAAGCTCAGCTTCGCCCGTTGGGCTTGCTTCGCTAAGTGCTGGCGTTTTTCAAGAGTCTGCATACTCGCTTCCCCTGTCCGTGTGCGGAGGCGGGGCGGCCGTTTCGGCCCTTTGGCGCGGGGACGGGGAGCCTCACCGGATGCGGATCACTCCAGCGCCTTTTCGGCGAACTGTGTGGTCACCAGCGCTTCATAGGGGACCCGCTCGGAAAGCTCTCCTGCCTCCTCCAGAATATCCTGCAGCAGGATGAACGCGTCCTCCCGGAAGATCAGATCCTCCTTCCAGGTATCCTGCGCATAATAGCGCTCCACAATGGCGGTCAGCGCCGCTTCGTCGGTCTCGGCAAACTGCGGCTGAATGACGGCCGCGACCTCCTCCGGCGTATGGCCCGCCACGTATTCCATGCCCTTCTGCAGCGCGTTGGTGAATCTTTGAATCACCTCCGGATTGTTCTCCAGATAGCTTTTTTTGGCGGAAAAGGCGGTATACGGCACATACCCGGAATCCTCGCCCAGGGAAGCCGCCACATAGCCGTCTCCCTTCTGCTCCAAAGCCGTGGCATGGGGCTCAAACTCCACCGTATAATCCCCCTGCCCGCCGGAAAATGCCGCGGCCGTGGAACCGAAATCGATGCTCTGATCGATATTCAGGTCTGCCGCCGGATCGATGCCGTGCTTTTTCAGGATATATTCAAACACCATCTCCGGCATGCCGCCCGCGCGGCCGCCCAACACATTCTTCCCCTTCAGCATATCCCAGGTGAAATCCTCCACCGGCTCTCTGGAAACCAGGAAATTCCCGGCCCGCTGGGTGAGCTGGGCGAAATTCACCACCGGATCGTCCGCGCCGCCCAGATAGGCATAGATCGTGGACTCGGAACCCATGAAGCCGATGTCCGCCTCCCCGGAAAGCACTGCGGTCATGGTTTTGTCAGCGCCAAAACCCGTCACGAGAGTCAGGTCGATCCCTTCCTCCTCAAAATACCCCTCCTCGATCGCCACATACATGGGCGCATAAAAAATGGAGTGCGCGACCTCGTTCAGCGTTACCGGCACGCCCGCCGCACCCTCCTCTTTCGTATCTCCTTTTCTGCCGCAGCCGGCGAGCCCGAACGTCAGCGCCGCCGTCAGCAGAAGAAAGGCCAGAAGCTTCTTTTTCATCATATCCTCCTGCGGAAACGATCTGCTATATCATATGCGCGCGGCCGGAACGGAGCACAAAAAAACCGGCCGTACCGGCCGGTTTTTTCTGCTTTCCTTAATCATTTACTAGTTCGAATTCATTTAAAAACCAGAAACTGCGTTTCTATATTTAAAGAACAGGCACATAGATCTATGATAAGACAGCTTCAAGATCCCTCAGATCTCATAATTTGGTTACGTTAACAGCCTGGGGGCCCTTCTCGCCCTGGATGACGTCGTACTCAACAGCCGCGCCCTCTTCCAGAGACTTGAAGCCTTCCATGTTCAGTCCGGAGTAATGTACGAATACATCGTGACCGGCTTCATCGGAAATGAATCCATAGCCCTTCTGGTTGTTAAACCACTTAACCGTACCCTTGTTCATGTAGATACCTCCTGAAAAAGTTGTTACCTGTAACATAGTTCAGCATAGCACATTCGTCCTGAAAAGTAAAGCAAAAATTCACAAATATCCGCGAATTTGACAGAACGCCGCTATGCATTCTGGTATGCACGCGGCCCCGTTTCCGGCACGGTCACGCGCCGGACAGTCCGGTTCACGCCTGTATGCTCACGCGCCCACCTTCTGCTCCCCGCTCCCGTCAATCCTGTCAAAGACAAGCGCATAGCCGTCGTTCCCATAGTTGAGCGAACGGTTCACCCGGCTGATCGTGGCGGTGGATGCGCCGGTCTTCTCCGCGATGTCCAGATAGGTTCGGCCCTCCCGGAGCATGGCAGCCACTTCAAAGCGCTGCGACAGAGACAGCAGCTCGTTCACTGTGCACAGATCCTCAAAAAAAGCATAACACTCCTCCCTGCTCTGCAGCTTGAGCACTGCCTCAAACAGATGATCCACGGCTTCCGTCTTTATCTTTTTATTCATACCAGCATACCCCCTTTGCCACGGAATCCTCACCGGAGACACTGAAATTTTAACATATTAAAGTCCGAAAGTAAAGGGGCTTCATCGAATTTTCCGGCCTGTGCTTCATCGAATTTTCCGGCCTGCGCTTCATCGAATTTTCCGGCCTGCGCTTCATCGAAGTTGCCCGGACCGGACCTCATCGGGCTTCCCCGCCCCAGGCGGCCAGCAGCCTCCCGTATTCCGCCTCCGTCAGCTCCAGTACGCTGCCGTGCCGCTTGGTGCCATGCCCCATATCATAGTCCTCGGGCACGGAAAAAACGCCACCCTCCAGATCCCTGCAGATCAGCAGCAGATACCCCAGCCGCTCAGCGAAACGGTCCAGCAGCAGACACCAGCCCTGTCCGTCCGGCAGGGCGAAGGCGGCCGGCCCCTCTACGCCGGGAATGCCGTTCAGGGAATCGCTGGGAACGTCCGTGAAATCCCCCAGCAGATCCGTGCCGCGGTCCAGGCGGATGTTTTTGACCGTCTCATCCTTGGAGAAACGGTAGAAAACGCCGTTTTCCTCCACGATCGTCGTATCGATGACATGATTCCCGCGCTCAATATAAAGGCGTGGTTCGGTAAAGTACCTGAAATCCGCCGTGCAGGAAGAATAAATGCGCTGTTTCGCCTCCGGATCCCCCTCCCGCTTCACGCAGGAGGCCCAGAATACCAGATAAATGCCCCGCTTCGGATCGAAGATCGCCTCCGGCGCCCAGACGCAGCCCGCATCTGCCAGCGGGACCCGATAAAACCAGGGCGCCGACCAGTGAACCAGATCCTTCGATTCCCAGATCACCATATTCCTGCTGCCCGCGTGCTGAGCAACGTCCCACCCCTTCCCGGCGGCGATGCGCAGATCCGTCGCCAGAATATAAAAGCTTCCGTCCAGCCGGGAACGCAGAATAAAAGGGTCCCGCACGCCCTTCTCCCCGATCCCGGAACGCAGGACCGGTTCTCCGCCGTTCAGATCATGCCAGTGCAGCCCGTCCCCGCTCACCGCGAAATAGACCTGCTCTCCATCCCCGGAATCTCCCGTAAAATGCGCAAACAAATATTTTTTCCCCATCCGTTTTCCTTCCTTTCCGTTTTCCCCGGCTTTCCGTTTTTCCCGATTTTCCATTTTCCCTGATTTTCTGATTTCCCCGTCTTTTCGCTCTTTGCCCGCATTCTGTCCTTCTCCCCGATACGCACATTTTACGGCAGCCGGTTCCGGCAGGCAACCCTTTTGGTCCGCTTTTTGAAAAAAGTCGCTATTTTACAACAACTCACTCCCATTTCCATTGCTTTCGGAACGCATTCTTCTATAATAAAGGGCAAAAGGGGCGACTGCGCACCGGAGCGCGCCGACGCCGGATACGGAGGCTTTTATGGACAAACTGACTTTGACATTAAACGACAGGTGCCGCTTTCATCTGGGAGATTCTCCCGATGCCTGGCAGGCATGGTTCGACGATTCCGACTGGGAGGAGGTCTGTCTGCCCCATGACTGGTCCGTCGGTCTGCCCTTTTCCAGGGAATATTCCAGCGGAACCGGGTATCTGGCCGGCGGCATCGGCTGGTACCGCATCCGTGTGACACCCGGAAAAGAATGGCAGGGCAAACGGATCTCTGTTTCCTTTGACGGCATATACAAAAACAGCCGCGTCTGGTGCAACAGCTACTATCTGGGCTGCCGTCCCAACGGCTATATCTCCTTTTCTTACGATATCACCGACCAGTTTCATTTTGACCGGGACAACATCATCTCCGTCTGCGTGGATCATCGGGACATTTCCGATTCCCGCTGGTTTACAGGCTCCGGCATCACCCGGAAGGTGACGCTTTCCGTGGAAGAGCCCGTACATCCTGCGGAAAACGGCATTTTCTTCTCCACCCCGCAGGTGAACGAGGCCGGTGCGTCCGTACTGGTGCAGAACGAGCTGATCAACCTGAGCGGACAAAAAGCGCAGGTCACGGTCACCAACCGCCTGATCTCCCCGGAAGGAGCTCCCGTCGCCGAAGCCTGCGAGGCCGCCCCCCTGGAGGAGGGGCAGACCGTCCGGCTCGATAACCGGATGGAGCTCGCTGCGCCCGCGCTCTGGTCCTGTGAAACGCCGGCGCTCTATACCCTGCAGACATTTGTTTCCTATGTCCTTCCGGA
Source organism: uncultured Eisenbergiella sp. (assembly GCA_947627215.1). Classification (GTDB taxonomy): domain Bacteria; phylum Bacillota; class Clostridia; order Lachnospirales; family Lachnospiraceae; genus Gallintestinimicrobium. The sequence continues at coordinate 39,598 of CANQVD010000016.1, read as the reverse complement.
CGGGACCGCTGCAGCCTCCCTCGCTGATACACAGCGCGTGGGGATCCGCAGCTTCTCCTTCGACCCGGACCGGGGCCTGTTCCTCAACGGAAAATCCACGCTGTTAAAGGGCGTCTGTGTCCATCACGACGCGGGCTGCCTGGGGGCCGCCGTCCTGCCCGCCGTCTGGCGCAGGAGACTCGTCAAGCTGAAGGCCATGGGCTGCAATGCCATCCGCATGAGCCACAATCCCCACATGCCGGAGCTTTACGATCTGTGCGATGAAATGGGCTTCCTGGTCATGGACGAGGCCTTTGACGAATGGGAGGGGCCCAAGAACAAATGGTGGCAGGGACACAATGTCTATCCGCCCCGCAACCAGGGCTATTTTGCGGACTTCCCGCAATGGCACAGACAGGATCTCTCCGACATGATCCGGCGCGACCGGAATCATCCCTGCATCCTCTTATGGAGCATCGGCAATGAGATCGACTATCCCAACGACCCCTACTGCCATCCTTCCTTCTCCGCCATGACGGGCAACAACGACGCCAACAAGCCCATGCAGGAACGGCAGTACAATCCGGACCGTCCCAACGCGCAGCGCCTCGCCGTGCTGTCCGACCGCCTGGCAGCCATCGCCAGGGAAAACGATCCCACCCGGCCCGTCACGCTGGCCGCCGCTTTTCCGGAGCTTTCCTCCCGTCTGGGATTTCTGGATCCGCTGGACGTGGTAGGCTACAACTATAAAGAACAGCTTTACGAAGAAAGCCATAAGAGATTCCCCGAGAAGGCCATCCTCGGAAGCGAAAACGGGCATACACTGGCCGCATGGAAGGCGGTCACGGACAATCCGTATATCTCCGGACAGTTTCTCTGGACCGGGATCGATTATCTGGGCGAAGCCCACGGCTGGCCCGTCCACGGCTCCGGAGCCGGACTTCTGACGCTGGCCGGATTTGAAAAACCGGTCTATTACCGCCGCCAGAGCTTCTGGTCCGATACGCCCATGCTGCATCTTACCGCAATCCCGGCCGATGCGCCCCAGGGGGAATTCGCCCGCGTTTCCGAAATCTGGAACTATCCGGCGGGCGAGGAGGTTCTGGTCAAATGCTATACGAATCTTCCGGAAGTCGCTTTTTTCCTGAACGGAGAATCGCTGGGTTCCTTCCGGAAGGAAGAAAACAAAGACTGCATCAGCCTGACCGTGCCCTTCACTCCCGGCACACTGGAAGCGCGGGCGGCGATTCCCGCTGAAATGAACGCGGACGCCTCCGAAGCGGACGGCCCGCAGCCTGCCGCTATGCCGGGCGCCGCCCCCGACACATCCGTTTCCCGGACCGGCACCCGTTTTCTGCGCGATGCGCTGACCACCACCGGCTGTGCCTGTCAGATACGGCTTTCCTGCTTCGACGCCGGCCGCGCGGCAGGGGACGGGATCTGCCAGATCGAGGCCGAGCTGCAGGACTGCGCAGGGAACCGCGTTTATTCCGACAGCACGCTGCTGCATGTGAATGTCTGCGGCGGAAAACTGCTGGGGCTGGAAAACGGCGACCTGGCCGATGTGACGGACTACCGCTCTCACAGCCGCCGGGCATATCGGGGGCAGCTTCTGATCTATGCCGCGCCCACGGACCCGGAAACGGCTCTCACCGTGACCGTGACCGGCGAAGCCTTAAAGCCCGCCCGGCTCACGCTCTGAATCTGAACGGCTCACACTGTGCACGCTTCACCGCGCAAAATATGCCGTGCGCCGATTCTGTACGGCGCACGGCATATTCTGACTGATCTGAAAAGAAGGCAGAAAAATGGCAAGAAATCCATCGTCCGACACCCCCGGTTCCGCCGCGAACCGGATCCGGCGCTTTTTCACCTATGACAGGACGCTGGCGTCCTTTGAGACGCCCAACGGGATCATGACGCTCCCCAAAATATTCATCCCGTTTTTCATCGAAATGTTCCTGCTGAACACCATGGGTACCATCAACACCCTGATGCTCTCCCACTATTCCGATGAAGCGGTGGCGGCGGTCGGCGCGGCCACCCAGGTCACTTCCATGATCCTGACGCTCTATACGGTCATCGGCTCCGGCGCCTCCATCGTGATCAATCACAATCTGGGGGCCGGCAGACGGGAGGCGGCCTCCAACGCGGCCTTTTCCTCTCTCGTTTTCTGCGGAGGGTTAAGCCTTTTGATCGGAACCGTCCTGTCGGCCTTTTCCGGACCGCTTCTCTCCCTGATGTACCTGGAGGATCAGGTCTTGGAATATGCGGTCACCTATTTCAAAACGGTGATCCGGTTTTCCTTTTTCTCGGCGGTCATTTCCAGCATTTCCGGCATCCTGCGCAGCTATGGGAAACCCCGCGTGGCGGTATGCGTCTCCCTGACCCGCAACGTGCTGGTGGCCTTTTTTGACTATCTGGTCATTTTCCGCCCCATCGAACTCCCCGTCTCCGGCGTGTCCGGCATCGCCCTCTGCTATGTGGTCAGCGACGGACTGGGACTCATCCTGAGCGTCATCCTCCTGCACAGGGCCTCCCTGGGACTTTCTCTGCGCCGGAAAAGGCTGCGCGATCTTCGGACCATCCGAACGATCCTGAAGGTCGGCGTCCCCGGCGGCATCAGCACGGTATCCTATAATGTCTCCCAGGTGGTGACCACCTCCGTCATCGCGATTCTGGGGACGGCGGCGATTTCCACCAAGATCTACGTGTCCAACATTGTTTTCTATGTCTATGTGTTCGGCCTGAGCCTCGGCATGTCCACCTCTCTTTTCGTCGGGTGGCTCTCCGGGGCCGGGGAATACGAACGGGCCTACCGGCTGAACCTCCAGAACCTGAAGCTCACCATCACCGCCAATGTCCTGCTCTCCTCTCTGGTCTTCCTGTTCGCGGGGCCGCTGCTTTCCCTGTTCACGGACGATCCGCAGATCCTCTCCATGGGACGCGCGCTGATGGGGATCGATATTCTGGTGGAAATCGGCAGAGGCTTCAACCACATCGAGGAAAATTCCCTGAAGGGCGCCGGCGACGTTCTCTATCCCATGGGCGTAGCCATGACCTCCTGCTGGATCATGAGCGTCTTTTTCTCCTGGTTTTTAGGGATCCGCCTGGGCTGGGGACTGCCCGGCTGCTGGATCGCCTTCGCCATGGACGAATTCTTCCGCGGCACGGCCTACTTCCTGCGCTGGCGCTCCCGCAAGTGGATGACCAAAACAGTGAGCGAGGCTTAAAGGCCCCGGACAGCCGCCGCCGGACAGAACTGCCCCCGCGCACGACAGGGATCCTCGGCCGCCCGGCACCCGGCCGGCGTCTGTTCCATTTTCCCGGACCGTTAAAAAAACGCCGGTGCTTAACAAAGCGAGCCCTTTGGGCGAAGCTGAGTTTAGCACTGCTGCGTTTTTTTCGAGCGCAAGCGTGTCCGGAAAAGGAACAGACGCCGGGCGGGTGCCGGGCGGCCGAGGGTCCCTGTCGTGCGCGGGGGCAGTTCTGTCCGGCGGCGGCTGGGCCCTTCAGCCCGGCTTTCTCTGATTGGAGTCCCCCTGCAGGATGAGCTTCTCGTACTGGATGGGCGACATGCCCGTATGCTTCTTGAAAACCTTGCTGAAATAGCTCTCGTCCTCAAAGCCCACCCGATATCCTACGGCGGAGATCTTCATCGACGTGGTGCCCAGAAGCTCTCTGGCGTGCTGGATGCGGATATCGCCCAGGCAGACGAAGATCGTCTTGCCCGCCACTTTTTTAAAGATCCGGTTCAGGTAATCGAAGTTGCAGGAAAACCGCTCCTCGATCGTGCTGCTGCTGATGGGTTCCCGGTAGTGCGCGTTCAGATAATTCAGCAGCTCATGCACCTTCTTATAGGAATCCGGAACGCCCATCGCCTGCGGCATCGTGTTGCGGGACACGGATTCCCGTTCGATCTCCACCAGCGCCTCCATGATCCGGCAGGCGCAGGACACCTTATAATTTTCCATCTGGTTGCAGTTGTGTTCCATGGCCCCTTCCAGAAGGTTCGCCACCTTCAGATACCGCTTGCCGTTCTGAAGGCTGGCCGTCTTCGGAAACCGAAGCCAGGAATCCTGATACTGCCGCCAGGAGCCGTTGTCCTCCTGCAGGCTGGCGCTCCGGTATTTGAGGCACCGCTCCCAGAAGGCCGCGTCCTCTCTCCTGCGCCGGATCTGCGGATGCCTGAAATGGACGTAATAATACTCGCAGTCCGAGGCTTGGGTGCCCTCATGGACATATTCCGGATCCAGCAGGATCGTATCTCCCGCGTTCAGCTCATATTTTCTGCCGTTTTCCCGCAGGTAAAGCGTGCCCGCGCGCATCACATACAGAATGAATTCGTCCGGCTTTCTCCTTCTGTGCACGTAGGGCGGTTCCAGGACCGCCCGATCCACCAGCCGCACCTGCGGCAGGACATTCCCATTGATCTCGTAATACATCCGGCAATTCCTCAGGCATACCCGAAGAGGATCCCAGGCCGCCCATCCCTTCGTCCGAACCGGGATAACATGGTTTGTGACCTCTCCCGCAAAGTGAGTCAAAAGGAGCGGGAACCTGCGTCCCCGCCCCATTTTCATTCGGGTCGGCAGGAAACCGCAAAGCGTGTTTCCCGCCGTTCCCGGTCATTTCCAAACGCAGACTGCGCTTTTCAATGATTATTTGTACAGCTCGTCGAACTGTCTCTGCAGCTCCGCGGTCACCTCGTTGATGCCGGCGGCTTCCAGAGCGCTCTGGAACTCGGCAACGATCTCTTCCGCGGTCCCTTTGTACTTACCGAAGGAGATCTGCTTCATGTAGTTCTCGAAAACCTCGTTGATGTTGGAGATGTAAGCGTCAATGCTGGTCACATCCGGGATGAACTGCCCGTAAGGATACGGGATCTTGATCTTGTCATACTCGGCATACAGCTCGTCGATGCGGTCCCAGTTCATCGTAGCATCCTTGATCTCCAGATCGTCGTTGCGGCCCCACCAGAAGTTCACGGTGCCGGCGATGTTGTCGGTATCAGGGTTGTAGCCTTCGGGCGTGATCTTCATGCCGTTCTCGTCCAGATCCCAGGAAATACCCTGAATGCCGTAGTTGAACAGCATGTAGATATCGGGATCGTTGCGGATCAGGTCATAGACCATCAGCGCTCTCTCAGGGTTCGCGCTGCCGGCGGAAACGGCCATGGCGCCGTGGGTGATGTTCAGCGCGGTCACGTTGCCGGACTCTTCGCCGAAGTAGAAGAAGCCCACATCCGCGTCTTCATCGGTCTGGTAGATGGTGTTGTTTTCGGTGTGGCTCACCAGGCCGGTCCAGGTCTGGGTGTGATGCTGCTCGGCAGCAACCTTGCCGACTCTGAAGTCGTCACGGTTGGTGGAAGAGGTGTTGTTCAGAACGTCGGTGCGCCATACGCCCATCTCGTCCCATTCCTTCATCATCTTTGCATACTCGATCAGGGAATCGGTATCGGTCATGTAAGGAGAATACACGGTGTACAGATCGCTTCTCTTGCCGCCCCACATCGCGCCGGAGTTGATGCCGTCGATGGAAACGTAATCGGAATGAGAGGAGATCCAGCCGCCGGACATCTGGCCGTACTGCGTGCCGTCAGAATCCCAGGGGATGATGTCGGGATAGGCTTCCCTTATATAGTGGAAATAGGTGGTCATGTCTTCCCAGCTATGTACGCCGTCTTCCAGGCCAGCTTCCTTCGCCCAGTCAAGACGATAGGCAAAGCCGTGGTTGGTCCACTGCGCATAGTTGTCTTCGGGCATCAGATAGATGTCGCCGTTGTATTTGCACAGCTCCCAGTTCTCAGCGGGAACGCTCGCCCAGGTCTTGGGCGCGTACTTCTGCAGCATTTCCTCGGACAGCTCCAGGAAAGCGCCGTTCTTGGCATTGGGCCACGCATCCAGCCAGTCGGAAGCGGTGCCGACCAGATCCACGGTGCCGTCCATACGGGCCAGGGTCAGGTTGTAGTTGGAAAGATAATCGGTCCAGGGAATGAAGTAGATATCCAGCTCGGCGTTCACCCTTTCGGTGAGGATCTCGTTGAGCTTCGCCATCATCTCTTCATATCTCTCTTTGGTCTGGGTCGGCGCATCGCCGGTGGTCATGTAGCTGATGACCACATGCTCGGACGTATCCACATCCGCCCAGGCATCTGCCCAGGGATCGTCGGAAGTGCTCGCCGCAGCTTCCTCGCCTCCGGCCGCTTCCTCCGCAGGAGCGGCTTCTTCATCCGCCGGAGCCTGAGACTCTTCCGCAGCCGGCGTGCTGGCAGAACCGGAGCTCTCGGAGCTGCCGGAATTGCCGGAGCCACAGGCCGCCAGGCCCATGACCATGGTTGTTGCCAGTAATACTGCCAATAACTTTTTCTTCATTTTTTACCTCCGTTTAAATTTTTTTTATTATGATCCCGCCGGTTCCGATTCCGGCAGGATAATAACCCTTATCACTTCGGCTCAGCCCTTGACCGCGCCGACGGTGATGCCGCTGATGAAGTACCGCTGCACGAAAGGATACAGCAGGACGATGGGGCCGGTGGCCAGCACCGCGTTGGCCATCTTCACGCTCTCCTGCGGGATATCCGTCAGGGTGACGTACTGACCGGCCACGGAATTGCGCAGCGCGTCGATCTTGTTGACGATCTCATACAGGGTGTACTGCAGGGGCTTGATCTCCACCTTGGAGCTTAAGAACAGGGAGGACTGATACCACTCGTTCCAGTAGCCCAGCGCCAGGAACAGGCCGATGGTGGCCAGAGCGGGCTTCAGCATGGGGAGGATCAACGCCGTGAAGATCTTCATGTCTCCCGCGCCGTCGATCTTGCCAGATTCCGTGATCTCATGCGGGATCGCCTTCACGAAGTTCTTCATCAGGATGATCAGCCAGGGCGACATCATCAGCGGAAGCAGCACCGCCAGGTAGCTGTCCTGCAGATGGTAGGTCTGGGTCATCAGCAGATAGTAAGGAGCCAGGCCCGCGGAAAACAGGCTGGTGAAGTATATGTAGAAGGAGATCACGTTGCGGAACGGGAAATCCTTTCTCTGCAGGGCGTAGCCCGTCATGGAAATGATCGCCAGCCCCAGGAACGTGCCCACGGCCGTCATGCCGATGGTCAGCGCATAGGATTTCCAGATGGCGCCGCCGCGCACGACCATGTTGTAGGCCTCCAGCGTGAATTCCTTCGGGATGAACTGCACGCCCTCCGCCCGGATCACCGTCTCCGACGTGAAGGAGGAGCTGACGATGATGAGGAACGGGACGATACAGCAGACCGCGTATAAAGTGATGAACACATATCCGAAACCGCGTATGATCTTATCCGATGTGCCGAGCTTTACCTTGGCGCCGGATTCCATAAGGTCTAAATTCTGTTTTGCCATGATTCACCTCCGCTTCCGATCAGAACAGGGAATAATCCGGTTCGATCTTTTTCACAATATAGTTGACTGTCATAACGATCACAAAGCCGATGACCGACTGATACAGACCCACCGCGGAAGCCCGCGAGAAGTTGAAGTCAACCATGGTAGAACGGTATACATATGTCTCGATGATATCTGTCGTGGGATACAGCATCGGGTTGGAACCGACCACGTTGTAGAACAGACCGAAGTTGCCCTTCACGATGCCGCCCAGCGCGAACAGCAGCAGGATGACGATGGTCCCCTTCAGGGAAGGCAGGATGATATAGCGGATCTTCTGGAAGCCGTTGGCGCCGTCCACCTTGGCCGCCTCAATGATCTCGCCGTCGATGCCCATGATGGCCGCGAAGTAAACCACGGAATTGTAACCGGTCTGCTGCCACAGATAGACGATGACCAGGATGACGGGCCACACGCCCGCTTCCGCGTAAGGCTGCCACCGTTCAAAGCCGAGGCTCGTCAGGATGCCGTTCACGAAACCGGTATCGTAATTCAGAAGGTTGAATACCAGGATACCGACCAGAACCTGAGAGATGAAATAAGGAAGGAACATGATGGTCTGGGAAACCTTCTTGAAATATTTGCTCTGCATCTCGTTCAGCAGGATCGCCACGAACACCGCCAGGAAATTGCCCAGAACGATGAAGACCAGATTGTACAGCACCGTGTTCCGGGTCAGCTCCAGCAGCTTGCCGGAGGTCATCAGGAACTTGAAGTTATCCAGGCCGATGAACTGGCTTCCGAAAATGCCGTTCCGGTAATTGTACTTGACGAACGCCACCCAGATGCCCGGCAGAGGCATGTAGTTGAACGCAAAAAAGAAAATGACCGCGGGCAGACACATCAGCAGAAGCGTCCGGGACCTGACCACTTTCTGGAAAAAGGTTAATTCACTTTTTCTCTGTTTCATGATACTCCCTCACTCTCTCTCATATTTCGGTCCGTATATTTTGCAACCGATTTCACATAAATTACTATAGCACTCTGTTTTTCATTTTGCAATATAGAATCGGTGTGAAATAAAAATTTTCACATTTTACACAATTTTGGTATTTGGTTTTTGTCTATTTTTTCACCCGAACGGTCATTCCGGCGCTTTTCCGCTGCTTCCGCGCACCACCAGCCGCGGAGTCACGGTCTGCAGACGGTCCGTTTCCTTCCCCTCGATGGCACAGATCGCGGTCTGAACCAGACGGTTCCCGTACTCCTCGTAGTTGTAATCGATGCTGGTGAGCGGCGGGATCATCATCCGGGCGATGTAGGTATTGTCGTATCCCACCACGGAAATGTCCTCCGGAATGCGCTTCCCGTGCTCCACGATGCTGCGGACGATGCCCGCGGCGGAGAAATCGTTCACCGCGATCACGGCGGTGGGCTCCGCGCCGTTGTCAAACATCCGGTTCATGAGCTCATAGCCGCTTTCCATATCATAACTGCCGCCCTCTGCCACCAGCGTCGGGTCGAACACGAGCCGATGCTCCGCCAGGCACTGCTGATACTGGAGAAACTTCTCATGCGTGCCCAGCACATCCATCCGCCCGCCGATCAGCGCGATCCGCTTATGCCCCAGCCCGGTCAGATGCTCCATCAAAAGCTTCATGGCCTGTGCGCTGTCGATCCGCACCATGTGGCAGTCCATGCCCTCCACCTTCCCGGTCACCACCACCGGGATATGCGCCATGTCCCGATTCAGGCGCTCCTCATATTGTTCTTCGGAAAAAAGCGCATCCACGCTGCCGCCCATCTGGATGAAAGCGTCTACGCGCTGTTCCTGCAGCAGCTCGATCAGCTCGCCCTCCCGCTGCGGATCGCCGGAGGAATTGGTCAGAAGCACCGTATAGCCCGCATTGTGCGCCGCGCGCTCACAGGAGGCGAACAGCTCCGCATAATAGGGGTTGCGGATATCCGCCACCAGGATTCCGATGACCTTGCTGCGGGTATCCGAAAGGCTCCTGGCCAGCGCGTTGGGCCTGAAATTGTATTTGCGCACCAGATAAAGCACCTTGTCCCGCTTCTCCTGGCGCACCTTCGCGTTGTTGGTCAGCACCCGGGATACGGTGGCCGGGGAAACGCCCGCTTCCTTAGCGATATCATAGATCGTGATCACCTTGTTTTCACCGTTGTTCTGCTCCGCCATGGCGATCCTTCCCTTCTCCGGATCTGAAACCGGTTTCCTTTCTAATCCCTATCATAATCAAAAAGGAACGGTCTGTCAATGCGACGGATTCCCATAAAAACGGGCATTTCTTTATGCAAAAAGCCCTAAACCGATTTCAGGGCATGCATCTTTGGGGCGCGAAGAATGGCTCCTTCCGGGACGGCTCCCTGAGAAGTCTCTTCCGGGGCATTTGCATTTTTGCCATTTGGGCGTGCGAAAAAATATTTTTCCACCCTTGACCGTCCGGATTCTTAATGCTATAATGCCATAGATGGACAAGGGCGTCCATGAATGACACACCGATCAGGACGAAGTGTTTCATTCATGGGCGCCTTTTTCCTGCGCGGGAATCCTCCCGGATCCTGCGTTTTTTACAGACACAGACCGCAGCAAAGGACGAGGTGCATTTATGGAACAGACTGTATTTTTACAGTTGGAAGACGGGACCTGTCTTGCCGGGAAAGCCTTCGGGGCCCCTCTCAAAGAGGACGTCACCGCGGAAGTCGTTTTCACCACGGCAATGACCGGATATGTGGAAACGCTCACTGACCCGAGCTATTACGGGCAGATGGTCGTACAGACTTTTCCCCTGATCGGGAACTACGGCGTCAATTCAACCGATTTTGAAAGCGAAGGCATTCACATGAGCGCATACATCACCAGAGAGTGGTGTCACAGGCCTTCCAATTTCCGAAGTCAGTTGGATCTGGACGCTTTTTTAAAATCCCAGAATGTTCCGGGCATTTACGATGTGGATACCCGGTTCCTGACCCGAAAGATCCGGGAGCGGGGCGTGATGAACGGCCGGCTCACCGCGTCGGAGCCGTCCGAAGACGCGCTTCCCGCGATAAAAAGCTGGCGCATTCAGGACGCGGTAGGACATGTGACCTGCAAAATGCCCTTCGAGATTCCCGCCGGCCTCCCCCGCCGTCATGTGGTGCTCTGGGATTTCGGCGCCAAACGCAACATCGCCAGAAAGCTTCACGCCTTAAACTGCAGGCTGACCGTCGTCCCCGCCGGCACCACCTGCGAAGAGCTCCTCGCCCTCTCTCCCGACGGCGTCATGCTCTCCAACGGTCCCGGCAATCCGAAGGACAATCTACCTATTATAAAGGAGCTTTCCAAACTCTGCAAAACCGGCATCCCGATCTTCGGCATCTGCCTGGGCCATCAGCTTCTGGCTCTGGCCAACGGCGCGGACACGCACAAGCTCAAATACGGACACCGGGGCGCCAACCAGCCCGTCAGGGATGTGCGCAGCGGCCGCACCTATATCACCAGCCAGAACCACGGCTACGCGGTGACGAACGACTCTCTCCCGCCGGACGCGGTTTTAAGCTTCATCAACTTGAACGACGGGACCTGCGAGGGGATCCGCTATACCTCGTTCCCCGGCTTTTCCGTCCAGTTCCACCCGGAAGCCTGCGGCGGTCCCCACGATTCGGAATTTCTGTTCCGCGAATTTCTCTCTCTGATGGAAAGGAGGGCAAAGGAATGCCGTTAAATCCCAAGCTCAGAAAGGTCATGGTCATCGGCTCCGGCCCCATCGTCATCGGCCAGGCCGCGGAATTCGACTATGCGGGCACCCAGGCCTGCCGCGCCCTGAAGGAAGAAGGGCTGGAGGTGGTGCTGGTCAACTCCAACCCCGCCACCATCATGACCGACGCGGCCATGGCGGATCACGTCTATGTGGAGCCGCTGACGCTGGATTTTCTGAAAAAAATCATCCGGAAGGAAAAGCCCGACAGCATCCTCTCCACACTGGGCGGCCAGACCGGCCTGACCCTGTCCATGCAGCTCGCCAGGGAGGGCTTTCTGGAAAAGGAGGGTGTCTCGCTTTTGGGCGCCAATCCCGACACCATCGCAAAGGCTGAGGACCGGCAGGTTTTTAAAAACACGATGGAGCACATCGGCGAGCCCATCATCCCCTCCGCCGTCACCGGCACGCTGGAGGGCGCGCTCTCCTTCGCCCGCCGGGCCGGTTATCCGGTGATCGTGCGCCCCGCCTACACGCTGGGCGGCACCGGCGGCGGCATCGCCAGAGACGAGGAGGAGCTGCGGGAGATCGCCGCCGCGGGCCTGCGCCTCTCTCCCATCACCCAGATCCTGGTGGAAAAATCCATCGCCGGCTGGAAGGAGATCGAGTTCGAGGTGATGCGGGACGGCGGCGGCAACGTGATCACCATCTGTTCCATGGAAAATCTGGACCCGGTGGGCATTCACACCGGCGATTCCATCGTCGTGGCGCCCGCCGTGACGCTGGCCGACAAGGAATACCAGATGCTGCGCACCGCGGCCCTGCATATCATCGAAGCCATGGGCATCGAGGGCGGCTGCAACGTCCAGTTCGCCCTGCATCCGGAAAGCTACGAATACGCGGTCATCGAGGTCAATCCGCGGGTATCCCGCTCTTCCGCCCTGGCCAGCAAGGCTACCGGCTATCCCATCGCCCGGGTGGCGGCCAAGATTGCCGTCGGCTATCGGATGGATGAGATCACGAACGAGATCACCGGCATGACCAAAGCCTGCTTTGAGCCGGCGCTGGACTATATCGTGGTGAAATTCCCCAAATGGCCCTTCGACAAATTCGTATACGCGGCCAGAAAGCTGGGCACCCAGATGAAGGCCACCGGAGAAGTGATGGCCATCGGCCGGAATTTTGAAATGGCGCTGATGAAGGCCGTCCGCGGCGCGGAAATCTCTCACGACTGTCTGGCCGACGCCTCCATGCGGAAAATGGACGACGACGCGCTGACCTGGAAGCTGATGGCGGAGGACGACGAACGGATCTTCGCCCTTTACGAAGCGCTCTACCGGGGCTTCTCCGTCGAAAGGCTTCACGAACTGACCATGGTGGACGAATGGTTCCTGGCCAAGCTCCTTCACCTCTGTGAACTGGAGAAACGGCTTTCCGCCGGCGACCTGACGGCCGAACTGCTGCGGGAAGCCAAACGGAACGGATTTCCCGATAAAACCATCGCGCGCATCAGCGGACGGACGGATTTCCCCCATCTGCCCTTCTCTTACAAAATGGTGGACACCTGCGGCGCGGAGTTCGCGGCCCGGACCCCTTATTTTTACTCCACGGCGGACGAGGAGGACGAAGCCGGCCCCTTCCTGGCGGAACGCGCCTCCGGAAAGCCCGTGGTCATCGTCTTCGGCTCCGGCCCCATCCGCATCGGGCAGGGCATCGAATTCGACTATGCCTCCGTCCACTGCGTCTGGGCGCTGAAGGATTCCGGCTATGAGGTCGTCATCGTCAACAACAACCCGGAAACGGTTTCCACCGATTTCAACACCGCCGACCGGCTCTACTTCGAACCGCTGACGCCCGAGGATGTGGCCGACATCATCCGCACGGAAAAACCGGTGGGCGCGGTGGTGGCCTTCGGCGGTCAGACGGCCATCCGGCTGACCAAATGGCTGTCCGAGAGCGGCGTGCCGATCCTGGGCACCCCCGCCGACAGCATCGATGCCGCCGAGGACCGGGGCCGTTTTGAGGCGCTGTTAAAGGAGCTTCACATCCGCCAGCCCAGGGGCGATACCGTGCGCACGGTGGAGGAAGCGCTGGAGGTCGCCAACCGGCTGGGCTATCCCGTACTCCTGCGCCCCAGCTATGTGCTGGGCGGCCAGAACATGATCATCGCCTTTTCCGACGCGGACGTGCAGGAATACATGCAGATCATCCTCTCCCATCTGGAGAACAATCTGGTGCTCATCGACAAATACATGATGGGCACGGAGCTGGAGGTGGACGCCATCTGCGACGGGGAGGACGTGCTGCTGCCCGGCATCATGGAGCACATCGACCGGGCCGGGATCCATTCCGGCGACTCCATCGCGGTCTATCCGCCCTGGAACCTAAGCCCCGCCAAGACCGCGAAGCTGGTGGACTATTCCACCCGGCTGGCCCTGTCCCTGCACACCAGAGGGCTCATCAACATCCAGTACGTCATCAGTCAGGATCAGGTGTACGTGATCGAGGTCAACCCCCGCTCCTCCCGCACCGTGCCCTATCTGAGCAAGGTCACCGGCATTCCCATGGTGGATATCGCCACCCGGGTCATGCTGGGCGAAAAGCTGAAGGATATGCCCTACGGCACCGGCCTCTACCCGGCCTCCTCCTATACCGCCATCAAGGTGCCCGTGTTCTCCTTTGAAAAGCTCTCCGGGCTGGATACCCAGCTTGGACCGGAAATGAAATCCACCGGCGAGGTGCTGGGCATCGGCCCCACGATGACGGAGGCCCTTTACAAGGGGCTGGTGGGCGCCGGCTACAGCATGAAGCGAAAGGGCGGCGTTTTCATCACCGTCCGGGACACCGATAAGGACGAGATTCCGGAGGTGGCCCGCCACTTCGCGGACCTGGGCTTCCATCTCTACGCCACCGCAGGTACGGCCAGGGTGCTGCGGGAACACGGCATGCAGGCCACCATGGTGCACAAGATCAGCGAATCCGAGCACAACACCATCGCCCTGCTGGAGAGCGGCAAGGTCAACTACATCATCTCCACCTCGGCCAAGGGCCGCACACCCGCCAGAGACAGCGTGAAGGTGCGCCGCAAGAGCGTGGAGCTGGGCATCCCCTGCCTCACCAGCCTGGATACGGCGGTGGCGCTGGCGGACATCTTAAAAAGCGGCTTCACGGCGGAGACCGCCACGCTGGTGGACATCTGCGAGCTGCAGAAATAAAGGAGGACGCCGGGCCGTCCCGTGAAAATTTCCAAAAACAGGTTGTACAGCCGCCTGAAATACAGTACACTGAAAGAACAAACTTGTCGTTTTCGGGAGGGTACACTATGTTTGACTGGACAGCTTATCAGAAAAGAGTGGAATGGTATCAGGAGGCGCGCTTCGGCATGTTCATCCACTGGGGGCTCTACGCCATCCCCGCCAGGGGCGAGTGGGTGCGTTCCGTGGAGCAGATGCCGGAGGAAGAATATCTGCCGTTTTTCGAGGAATTCGATCCGGTAGATTTCGACCCGCGCAAATGGGCCCGGGCGGCCAGGGAGGCCGGGATGCGCTATGCGGTGCTGACGGCGAAGCATCATGACGGCTTCTGCCTGTTCGACAGCGCCCTGACGGATTTCAAATCCACCAACACGAAGGCCGGGCGCGATCTGGTGGCGGAATATCTGGAGGCGTTCCGGGCGGAGGGCCTGAAGGTGGGGCTCTACTATTCCCTGCTGGACTGGCACCACCCCGATTATCCCCATTACGGCGACCAGAACCATCCCCTGCGGAACTGCCCTGAAGAAAAGAACGAGGGACGCGATTTCAGCCGGTATCTGGAATACATGCACGGACAGGTGCGGGAGCTCTGCACGAATTACGGAAAGCTGGACATCATGTGGTTCGACTTTTCCTACGGAGATCTGCGCGGGGAGGCCTGGAAGGCCACGGAGCTGGTGCGCATGGTGCGCTCGCTCCAGCCTGACGTGATCATCGACAACCGTCTGGAGGTGAGCGGGGAAGGCTTCGGCTCCATCGCCACGGATTCCCCCAATGAATATTCCGGCGATTTCGTGAGCCCGGAGCAGATCATCCCGCCCTACGGCCTGAAGTCGGAATCCGGCCGGGACCTGGTGTGGGAGGCCTGCGTCACGATGAACGATCACTGGGGCTACTGCGCGAAGGACACCCATTTCAAGCCCGCGCCCATGCTGATCCGCAAGCTGGTGGAGTGCGTCAGCAAGAACGGCAACATGCTCCTGAACGTGGGGCCGGACGCGAAGGGGAATATCCCGGAGGAATCGCTGCGAATCCTGTCCGGGATCGGGCACTGGATGAAGAGAAACAGCGCTTCCGTGTACGGCTGTGCCGCCAGTGGCCTGCCCAAGCCGGAAAACGGCCGCATCACCCGGAACGGGAACCGTCTCTATTACCACATCACGGAGGGCAATATCGGCGGCATCCCGCTCTACGGGATCTCCAAAGACCGGATCAAATACATCCGCCTGCTGGCGGACGGAAGCGAGCTCGCGGTCAGCAGCAGTTGGGAAACGAACAACTATCCGGACATCGTTTTCGTGAACGTCTCCAACGGCCCCTGCCTGCCGGATGAAACGGACACGGTCGTGGAAGTGGTGCTGAAGGAGTGAAACAAACACTGGCAAAGCGCGACCGCTGCTGAAGCGGCAGCGATCCACCGCAGGAAACTGAAAAAAGATGCGGCACTGAACCGACAAAACGGGCGGTACTTTTCCGATCGATCGGAAAAGATACCGCCCTTTCTCATTCAATCCCGTTTTTTCTCGCCTTTTCTTACCGGTTCCTGCTGCGGAACTGCAGCGGCGTCACACCGTAGGCTTTTTTGAACAGCCGGTTGAAATGCTCCACATTCTCATAGCCCACGCTGGAGGCCACGGCCTCCACCTTCATGCCGGAATCCTTCAGGAGGATCCTGGCCTTTTTCATCCGGGCGCGCTTCACCGCCTCCTGGAAGGTCTCGCCGGATTTCTGCCGGATATATTTGGAAAGATAAGGCGCGGAAAGATGGAAATGCCGGGCCAGATCCTCCAGCGTCACGTCCACATAGTGATTCTGGATGTAGTTCATGATCTCGATCATGCGCTCTTCCCTGCCCTCCAGCTTCTTCTCGCTCCGGGCCAGACGGTTGGCTGCGGACACCAGCGCCGCGATGGAGCTCCGGATGATATCCTCATCGATGCCCACGCCCCAGTACAGCTTGCCCTGACAGGAAATGCCCACATAAGCCGCCGCCTTGGAGGACGACCCGCGGGAGATCGCGTTCTCTTCATAAACCGACAGCTCGTAGCTGATGCCGAAATAGGCCTTGAGCGCGTTGCTCACCGCGTCCAGACGGCCGTTGCCCGAGGCCTGGACCACGCGGCGCTCTTTATTCTGCTCGATGGTGACCTCCGCCTGAATGCCGTCGATCTGCCTGAAATGACACTCCGGCACCGCGAAGATATCGCTCTGATTGATATAATGATCCTCAAAGATCTGATAAATTTCCGCCGGCGCGAGCTCCTGATGGCACTTGTCGGAAACGCCCTTGACCAGATAGCCCACCTCTTCCTTCATCTTATCCGGCAGATTGATGCCGAAGTTCTGCTTCAGGATAAAGGCCACGCCGCCCTTGCCGGACTGGCTGTTGATGCGGATCACATCGGACTCGTACTCGCGCCCCACATCCCTGGGATCGATGGGCAGATACGGCACATCCCAGCGCTCTCCGCTCTTCCCCTCTTTTCTCCAGGCCATGCCCTTGGAAATGGCATCCTGATGGGAACCGGAAAAGGCCGTAAAGACCAGGTCTCCGGCGTAAGGCGTGCGCTCGTGTACGCGCATTCCCGTGAGGCGCTCGTAGATCTCCCGGATCCGGCTGATGTCCGAGAAATCCAGACCGGGCTCCACGCCGTGGCAGACCATGTTCATGGCCACCGTCACCAGATCCACGTTGCCGGTGCGCTCGCCGTTGCCGAACAGCGTCCCCTCGATCCGGTCCGCGCCCGCCAGCACGCCGAACTCCGCGTCGCTGACGCCGCAGCCCCGGTCATTGTGGGGATGCACGCTGAGCACCACGCTGTCCCTGTATTTCAGGCGCTTGTGCAGATATTCCACCTGACAGGCGAACACGTGCGGCATGGCGATCTGTACCGTAGTGGGAATATTGATGATGGCCTTGCGCTCCGGCGTGGGCTTCCACACGTCCAGCACCGCGTTGCACACCTCCAGCGCATAGTCCACCTCCGTTCCCGGAAAGCTCTCCGGGCTGTATTCGAAGGCGAAATTGCCCTCCATCTCGGAGGCGATCTCCAAAAGCAACTTCGCGCCGTCCACGGCCAACTGCCGTACCTCTTCCTTACTCTTTTTGAAAACCTGCTCCCGCTGGGCGACGGATGTCGAATTGTAAAGATGGACGATGGCCCTGGGCGCGCCCTTCACCGCGTCAAAGGTCTTGCGGATGATGTGGTCCCGCGCCTGGGTCAGCACCTGGATCGTCACGTCGTCCGGGATCATGTTCCTTTCGATCAGCGCGCGGACGAACTGATACTCCGTATCGGACGCCGCCGGAAAGCCGACCTCGATCTCCTTGAAGCCCACCTCCACCAGCAGCTTGAAAAACTCCAGCTTCTCCTCCAGGCTCATGGGCTCGATCAGCGCCTGGTTGCCGTCCCGCAGATCCACGCTGCACCAGATCGGCGCCTTCGTGATGGTGTCCTGCTTCACCCAGTCATAGCTCACCTCGGGCGGCATAAAATAAGATCTTCCGTATTTTTCCTTCACTCCCATGCTGTTTGCCTCCTGTTTTCCCTTCGTCTACGCGTCTTTCGGTCAAAAAAACGTCCCCATGAAATGCTCCGCTGCCGGGAATCCTCCCGGGAACAATCCATAGAGACGCAAATCCACTTCGCGCGGTACCACTCTATTTCACGGCTGCTGCCATGCACTCTCCGGCACTGCTCCGCCTCCGCGGAACGTCATGCCTCTCCCCTTTCCACAGCGGGAACTCTGTCTGCGCCTACGCAGAGCGCCCATCTTCCGCGCTCCTTCGGACAGCCGCTCCGAGGGCAGTTCGCTTCCCGCTCCTGACTGCCTCGCACCGCCCGGCAGCTCTCTGTCAGCCAACGAAAAGTTACTCTTCCTCATCCTCGCGTTTCCTTCTTCCTGCGGCGCGCCCGTTTTTCCCCCGGGCCGCGCCGTCAGAAATGACCTCTTATAGAATAGCATACCGGCCCATTCGGCGCAAGGTGCAAATTTAATCAAGTTAATTGATGTATTTTATTCATTCCGTTCGGGTTCGAAGGCCTTCTTACGCACCTCCCAGAACCGGCGCAGTCTGGCATTGCGGGAAAAGATCATCAGCCGGTCATACAGATCGTCATAGCGCGCCGCGCAGATTTCCCAGTCCGAACTGCGGTTGGTCTCAAACCAGAGCGCCCGGTGCAGCTCGCGCAGGGCCTGCAGCTCCCCGGCCAGACGCAGCGCGGCATCGGCACAGGGAAGGGCCTCTTCCACAGTCTCCGGCATTTTGGCGGGCAGCAGCAGGAGCTTCCTGGCGGTGAAAAGAGCCCGGCCGACGGCGCACGCCAGAGCGTGAAAGCAGGCCGCGTTCCGCTGCGGCGTCATTTCCTCCAGGGCCCGCTTCGCGTCCTCCAGCGCCGCGCAGAGCTTCTCCGCCCCGCCCGGCAGCGTCATCCCGGCCAGCCGCAGCGGATCCCGCCACATTTCCTGGCGGAACGCGGCCGGATCCGGCACCATCCCCTGATAGTGATAGATGGTTTCCAGCTTTCGCGCCTCATCCGCCCCGATGCCGTACAGACTCCTGTGCAGCAGCAGATACAGCTCCTCATAGGAATAATCGGACTGCGCGTTCCAACTGTAATTACCGCCGATGGCCTCTCCGGGCGCGGCCAGCACGCGCAGCGTATCGCCGCCGTCTCCCCAGGAGGACATGACCATCCCCTCACAGCGCCCGCCGTCCGCCTTCAGCAGCCCCTTCGTGTTGCCATAGCAGTTTCGGATATCACAGCAGAACCCGCTCCAGTTCCAGCTTCCGGGCGAAAGATACAATCGAATCCGCTGTGCGTGCAGGGCGTCCACCCAGGGATAGGCGTCCCGCACCGCATAATCCCAGAACACAAAGCGAATGTCCTCCGGCAGCTCCCGCACCCGCTCCACCGGCACGGAATAATCGCCCCAGGGCGGCGCGAAAAAGTCCGCGTACATCATCATCGTACAGCCCAGCTCTTTCAGGACGCCATGCACCCATGCGTAATGCCCGATATAGAGCCGTCCGCCCTCTTCCTGCCCGAAAACCTCCGTCAGCCCCACGGGCTCGTCCCCGCCGCAGTGGATCACGCCCGGTCCAAAGCAGTCCACGATCTCCTCCAGCATGGCGCGGATCACCTTCCGCACCTGGGGATTCGTCGGATCCATGCAGTCGGTCAGCGAACCGTCCGCCCGGCGCAGCGCCAGCGGCTGCAGCTCCCGGATGTGCGCCATTTTGTCAAAATGCCCCAACAGGTTGACGATGGGCCGCACCGTGATGTTCCACTCCGCCGCGTACCGGATGATATCGCGCCACTCCTGCGCATCCATGGGATCGCTGTAAAGCCCCCAGGCCGGGACCGCGCGGAAGCGGAACACGTCCTCCATATAGGGCATATAGGTGTTGTACTTATACCGGGCCAGCCGCCGGATGAGCGCGTAAAACGCGGCCGCCGTGGGGATCTGCCCCCTGGAGATATCGTCGGAAAGCGCCCGTTCGGAAAGCGTGGGCGCATCCTGCGCCTCGAACTCGCAGAGCGCGCCGTCGTTGACCCAATCCAGCTCCGAAAGCGTGAACAGGGCGTACATCAGCCCTCTGCCGGACGCGGCCCGGATGACGATCTCCTCCGCCTTCGCGCTGATCCGGTACGCCTCCTCTCCCATCTCCCCTTTTTCATACCGGATCCTCCCGGCCCCTTCCAGCGGGCCGTTGTCGAGAAAGATTTCCGCCGCGCGCGCAAAGGACGCCGTCACGCTGCCGTCCAGATGATAGTCCCGAAGCGAAATGGGACGGCCGCCTGCTTCGATCTGCCTGATCTGCGGAATGATCCCTGTTTTCATCCTGTGAAATACCCCCTTTTCCTTTCCGCGGAAAATACGCTCTTCTGGCCCTTCTTCCGCCCGAAAACAGAATTCGGACAACCTGACTCTATTTTACCGTCCGGGGGCGGAAAATTCAACGAAATGGTTATTGATTTTTGCACAGAAATCTGATTTACTAATTTTATCAGCCCGCCGCGGCGGGCTTTCGTTTGTTTCACGGCAACAGAGAAATCCGCGGGACCCTGCCCGGTTCGGACGGCAGCGGTTTTGGCGGAACGCATTTTTTTCGATCAGATCACAGGCGAGGAACGATCATTATGAGCATGGAAACGATGAAACCCATCAAAGAAGGAAAAGTCCGGGAAATATACGACAACGGCGACAGCCTGATCATGGTGGCCACAGACCGCATCAGTTGCTTCGACGTCATTCTGCATAACGTCGTCACCAAAAAGGGGACGGTGCTGACCCAGATGTCCCGGTTCTGGTTCGAAATGACGCAGGACATTCTCCCCAACCACATGATCTCCACGGACGTGAAGGATATGCCCGCGTTTTTCCAACAGCCGCGTTTTTCCGGCAGCAGCATGCTGTGCAAAAAGCTCAGCATGCTCCCCATCGAGTGCATCGTGCGCGGCTATATCACCGGCAGCGGCTGGGCCAGCTATCAGAAGGACGGCACGGTCTGCGGCATCCGGCTCCCGGAGGGGCTGAAGGAATCCGACAAGCTCCCCGAGCCCATCTACACGCCCTCCACCAAGGCGGAGCTCGGCGACCACGATGAGAACATCTCCTATGAACAGAGCGTGGACTATCTGGAAAAGCGCTTCCCCGGCAAGGGCAGCGAATACGCCGCCAAGCTGCGGGACTACACCATCGCGCTCTACAAAAAGTGCGCCGACTATGCCGCCGGACGCGGCATCATCATCGCGGATACCAAGTTTGAATTCGGCCTGGACGAGAACGGCGATATCGTGCTGGGCGATGAAATGCTCACGCCCGACAGCTCCCGCTTCTGGCCCGCGGACAGCTACGAGCCCGGCCACGGACAGCCCTCCTTCGACAAACAGTTCGCCCGCGACTGGCTAAAGGCCAATCCCGGCAATGACTGGACGCTTCCCCAGGACATCGTGGACAAGACCATCGAGAAATACCTGCAGGCCTACGAGCTGCTGACCGGCGAAAGGCTTTAATGCTTCCTGTAAACGACGGCAGCGCCGCCATACTGATCCCTGACGGATCCCGGTATGACGGCGCTGTTTTGGTTCCGGCCCGGACGCTGTGCGCCTCCAGGGACCGTTGGGACACCGTGCGCTGCATGCGGCTCTCAGGCCCCTCTCCCGCAGGTCCGCGGTCAGTCCTTACAGCCGCAGCCCTTCTGATAGGCCGCGTATCCCATGGTCACGGACTGGCCCATCTCCGGCACCGGGTCCGCGAAACCCTTCATGGAATCCTCATAGCGGGACATCGCCTTTCCGGCCGCGGCCCCGGCGCTGCCCGCGCACCCGCAACCGTTCGTGGTCGCAGCGACAGGCATCACTCCGTTTCCGCAGCCACAGCCGTTCGTGACGGCGGAGGCAGGCGTCGCGCCGTTTCCGCAGCCACAGCCGTTTGTGACAGTGGATGCGGGGGCCACTCCGTTCCCGCAGCCGTTTCCATAGGCAGTGCGGGTCCGCAGCACGCTGTTTCCGTTTCTGCCGCAGCAGCACAGCAGTACAAGTAAATAAAGACAGTTCATGATTTTCTCATCTCCTTATTTTATACTGCTATCATATGCGTTCTTCCGCTTTCTGTTCCTGGTTTGCTTTCCCAACCTGCATTCCCGGTTTGCGCCTGCATCGGCGATTCTTCCTGTGCTCCCGCCCGATCCGCCGCCGCTTGCGGCCCCGCTGCCGCATCGGCGACGAAGCGTTAATAAGGATAAGGAAGTATTTGTAACAACTTATCATTAACGCTGACAAGCAGGGCGCAAACAGAAGCAGAGAGCAAACCACTCCAAAAGTGATTGGCCCTCTGCTTTGCCTTTTTTAATTTCCTCTGAAACATTCTTAATCACAGAAAAGCCATTATGAGCATTATTGCGAATACAGAAATGCACCTCTTCACAAGTTACCTCCTATTTTCCCGTATGATTCGAATAATCAACAAAACAGCAATCACCGCAGCGGCAAATCCTACTGCTAAAATAACTTGCGAAACATCAAGGCTAAATATCCCATCAATATGGATATTTGTCATTGCACTTGCCTGCCCGATTGCCTCTTTTGGTACTTTCTCTAAACGTGCAACAGCATATATAGAAAAAGCAAAGGCGGCGATTATAAATGCGGCAAGAGCAGAAATAATCGTTTTCCGTTTTTTTGATATAGTGTTATCAATGCCAAACTGCTCTGCTGTGCTGTCTGCAAATTCTCCTGGTGTTCCTAAACGCTGAATAACCTGCTGCTCTGTTTCTCCGTGTTCCAGAGCAGAAGCAAAAACTTCATTCAGATCACGCAGAACTTCTTTTTTGACCTTACGTGGTAAGGATAGTTTTCTTTTTACTTGTTTGATATATTGTTCTTTCATTCTGATACCCTCGCCTGTTGATAACTGCCTATGAAGCCATTTACGCACTTCTCGTAACTTGACCAAAACAAGATTAGTTCGTTTAACACATCGCTGCCCTTTTCGGTTAGAGAGTAATATTTTTTTGAACCTCCATTTGCCGCAGCAGGAGCTAACCGGCATTTAATTAGTTCCGCCTCTTGTAAACGATACAGAATAGGGTAAACAGTTCCCTCTTTTGCATATCCCAAAACAGACGCACTATTATTTAATTCAGTTATGATTTCGTATCCATACGTTTCTTTGCGTCCGATTAGACATAAGAGTATCATTTCAAGAGAGCCTTTTTTGAATTGCTGAACATATTTATTATTCATACTTCCCCCCCCCTCTTTAGTTTTGCTATTTAGCTTTACTAAGTAGCGGGTTTATTATATCTCTCTGGTATACAAAAGTCAATAGGATGAATAGATTTTAGGAAGCGTTGCGGTCTTTGCGGATTGCGGCGTTTTTCTTTTGCCCGGCTTTGGCATTTCCGCAGCTTTTCCGTGGAAGGAAACAAAGAAAAATATCTGAATAGTTTTTCTCTGTCCTTTGGCAAAATCGCCCTGCGCGGTGGGGTAGGTAGTGAAAGGAATTTCAGAGGGTTGGGGAAACTTCCCAACAGGCCAAAATGCGCCGCATTTTACGGAAAGGATACTCCTTTTCCTATGCCTGCTGTGATTATACCGAATTCGGTAACGGACAAAGTGTATCCGCTGATTTTACATGGGCAACGTCTGGTGGTGACCAAAATGGTCACCACCAGAATCCGTATCTTTTTCAGCGATGTAAACTGAACTGATTCTTACTATGGATCGGGAAGAACCGTTTACCGCAGGTTTTCATCCTGCCGGGGCTGGGCCGCTTTGTAGGAATAGTATGTGCAGACTGCCGCGTCCGCGCAGATGATTCCCAGCATCCAGAACAGGCATGCGGCGCCGCGGACCGCAAACCCGGCCGCGACGCACAGGATTCCCGATATGATGAAAGAAATACCGCCGAAATGCTGGCATTTTTTCCAAACAGCATCGTTCTGCATGCTCCATGTGGTGCGCAGACCGATGATGGAGTTTTGTTTCAGCTTCGGCATGACATTGCCCAGAATGATCATGAAAGCGCCGAGCAGAATGCATTCGATCTGGAAAATATCAAACGACAGGCTGTAGAGGTTCTCAGCTTTCGTAAAAGATGTATACAGCATATAGCAGTTCATAATGTTAAACCAGATGATCAACACAAGGCCGGTCGTTATGCAGATCTTTTCGTTATTTTGTCCGTTTGATTCCTGACGGACGGCGATCCGGGCCATGGCAAACATGAACAGCCCCATGCCGATGGTGATCACAGGGAAGAGAAAGGATTCATATTTGCTGCCCCAGCGGTCCACCTGACCATCGAATCCGTAGTGGGCCGGGATCTGATCCGGCAGAAAGCCGACCGCAACGGCAGCTTCCAGAAGGGGAAAAAACATCAGGATGAGCAAAAGCATTTTTCTGGTTTTCATAAGAGGCCCCTTTCTCAGCCGATACCGGGTGATACGCGGAGATCTTTCGCGGAATCCGCGGTATTTTCCTGCGTTTTTGGAGGATGCTGTTCTTCAGGCAATGCGTCGGGATCTCGTAACCGCGTGATCCACAGGATCGCTTCGTCCAGTACGGTCAGGTTCAGTTCATAGTAGATAAAATTCTTGCGGCGAGTCTCATAGATCAGATCCGCCTTTTTCAGTTTCGCCAGATGATAGGACAGCGCCTGCGGCGATATCCCCAGGTAAATGGCAAGATCGCCGGAGCTGATTGTCCCTTCTTTTAGTTTATTCAGAATATTGCGCCTGGTATTGTCGGCAAGCGCCGCCAGGATCTCGGAAATCGCCATTGGAAGACCTCTTTTTTCAAAAGTATTGCTAAGCAAAAAGTATTTCAAAAATATTTTAAATAATGTATAGCATAAGAATAATGTGCTGTCAATGGTATTTCAAAAATATTTTAAATATTTTAAACCTTGCAAAATCTTGTGCGAGGCAGGCAATCAACAACAAGGAATCATTTTGAAGAGTTGATATTGCTTGAATTTTACCATTCCTATGAAAAGGCAAGACCTCAAAAGAAATACTGCTACAACAACGGCAATATAGTATTCAGACGAAATCAGGTTAGCAGCGACTTCTCTCTCGTATCAAGCATTACGCGCAATCTAGTACCCCCTTACTTCCTTCCGGACCTCCCGCATGTAATCCTGCATATCCGCCTCTGTTTCAAAGCCTGCCCTGGCTGCTTCCCCGGCAAACGCTTCTTCTGCTCTTTTAAAAGCCAGCATCGCGGAATTTCCCTGAAATCTGTAAAAGCCACGCTTCATCTGCAACTTTTCCTGTTATTGCTGCGAATATATAATAGATTAGAAAGGGGGCGGAAAGAGACATTGAACGAACGTGACGAAATAAAATGGATCCGCAATATCCGGCTGTTCGGCTCTAAAAAAGACGCCGATCTTCTGATCCGCTCCTATTATGACGAAATTTACAGATACGCGTTTCGTCAACTGTCCGGAGCCGCCGATGCCTACGATCTGACGCAGGAAATCTTCATTTCCGTGCTGCAGTCCATAAAGACATACAAAAAAGAACAGGCTTCCTTTCGGACGTGGCTGTATCATATCGCCACAAATAAGATCATAGACCACCGCCGTAAAAAAACACCGCAGACGATCGCCCTGGACGAGATCGAAGCGGCGGCGGATGAAACTGATTTTGTCAAACAGCTCGGGCAGTCAGAGCTGCTGTATCTGATAGAGGTCTATGTGAGCTGTTTCCCGCTTAACGTACAGCAGATATACCGGCTTCATGTTTACGGTGATTTTACTTTCGCGCAAATATCATTGAGCCTGAGCCTGCCGGAAGGGACCGTAAAATCTTATTATTACAGACTGCAGAAAAAAATCAGAAAGGAATTTTATGATGAATACAGAGATGTTATCGGAGGATAAAAAGGCTCTTGCGATTCAGGAGATCATAGAAAAAGGGATTCCTTCGCCGCGGGACAGATTCAGGAAGCTGGCGGCAGCGTTTCGCTTCTGCCTTCCGAGGTATCTGTTTTTTGATATGGGCGACTGTATTTTTATCGGACTGCTGGCGGCGTTTATAGGCTGGGTGGTCCTCTGGAGGATCAACGGCAGCTTCCTTTGCTGCTCTTTACTGTTTGCGTCCCCCTTCGCATACATGGCCGTCTGGCTTTTAACGGCATGGAAGGAATACCGGCAACAGATGTATGAGCTGAAGATGGTCTGCTTTTTTGACCTGTATCAGGTGACGGCCCTCAGAATGCTATACTTCAGCAGCCTTAACCTCGTTCTGAATTTTCTGATCTTATGGTCAGGGCGCAGCTTCTTTCACGCCGAACTGTTATTCTGGCGGCTGCTGGGCATTTCCTTTTCGGCGATCTTTCTCTATGGGCTTTTACTCATTCTCTTCCAGTTAAGAGGGCGGGGGCGAAAAGCATTGATCCTGCCGCCTTTCCTCTGGATCGTCGCGAACTGTACCGCTTTTATATTCTGGAATGAGCATATGGAAAAATTCATCCTGGAGCTGTCCGTTTCTATCGTATACGCCGCGGCCGCGGGATTGCTGCTCTTGTATCTCGCGGCCTTATCCCTTTATATGACAGCCGGAAAGGAAGGAAAAGAATATGCTGTCCGTCAATAACGTCACCAAAAAATACGGCTCTTTCACGGCGCTCGAAAACATCAATATCGAATTTGACCGCGGGGTGTACGGCCTGCTGGCCCCCAACGGCGCGGGAAAAACAACCCTGATGAGAATGCTCGCAACACTTTCCTTTCCGACCAAAGGAGAAATCCTCTGGAACGGTACGGATATCCGCCAGTTAGATGAGGAGTACCGAAATATCCTCGGATTTCTGCCGCAGCAGTTCGGATATTATAAAAACTATTCTCCGCGGCAGTTCCTTCATTACATGGCGGCGCTGAAAGGGATCGGCAGGCGTGCCGCGGATCAAAAAATAAATACGCTTCTTGAAAGGGTTGCACTGATGGATTCCGCCGATCAAAAAATGAAGCAGTTTTCCGGCGGTATGATCCAAAGGGTGGGGATCGCACAGGCTCTGCTCAACGACCCGGAATTATTGATCCTAGACGAACCGACCGCGGGACTTGATCCGAAGGAACGGGTGCGGTTCCGCTCCATGCTTCATTCGCTGGCCGGGGACCGGATCGTGATCCTGTCTACGCACATCGTTTCGGACATTGAGACGATAGCGGATAAGATCCTTCTGCTGAAGGATCACAAATTGCTTTGCTGCGAAGCCCCGGCCAAAATATGCGCCGCTCTGCGGGACAGGGTTTTTGAAGTGCCGGTCGGAAATCGGATCAAAACACCGTATGAGGTTCTGTATGAACGCCAGACGGATATGGGAACCGTATCGCGAATTTACAGTGAAGCGTATCCCGAAGGGGCTGTAAAAGTATCTCCCAATCTGGAGGATGTGTTCCTGATCGTTTACCGTGATGAGAGGAAAGAAAAGTGAAGCTGATCGGACCGGAAATCAAAAAATTACTGCGGAATCAAACGCTGTATTTATTTATGGGAGCCTGTCTCCTGTTGAATTTCACCGTGATCGCTTTCACAGGCGGCGAGCATGATTTTGTAAACTATGTGGGCAAAACGATCGATGCCGCGGGAGATCAGGTCAATGCCGCCTTCCTGGAATATCTTCATACGCAGCCCGAGGATCCCCTGCGCAGCCGCCTGATGGAAAATTGCTCGGGTGCCGGAAAAATATACGATTCTTTTGACGCTGTGGAAATGGGAAAAGACTGGTATTATGACGAATATTATACGGGAGCGCCCTTTCTTACCGGGCTGCTCATGAAAAAATACGAGCGATTAAACGCTTCCGTACAGCGGTTAAATGCTGACAGCGCAGATCTGTCCGTTTATGCGGCCGACGCCACCAACAAGGTACATGATGTATTATTTGCCTGTGTGCTGAAATCACTTCTGGCGGAAGGATTTCTGCTGATCACTTTTTTGACCGTTTATACGATGGGTATGGAACGGCAGAGCTCTGCGGCAGCGATCGTATATTGCAGCCGCAGGGGGCGGTCGCTGGTCAAGGATAAAATGATCGCTGCGGGAATCGTAAGCGCCTGCTGTATTCTGTTTTTATATGTCATAACCCTGCTGGTTCTGTTCTCTGTATGGAATTTAGGCGGGATATGGGATGCCAATGCAGCAAGCTGTTTTCATAAGGTACGGGACGACAACCTTCCTTTTGATAAGCCTTTTCTTACCTGGGCGAGCTTCACGGTCAAAGGATACTTCACGACCTCCCTGCTTTTGGGAACGGTGCTGCTGGCGGTCTGGCAACTGATCTCTTCGTGTATCAGCATTCTTTGCGGCCATTCGGCAAAGAGCTTCCTGGCTGCTGCCGCCGCTCTGATCTCTCCCTGTTTTTTATCCGTTTTCTTTGCGAAGCTGGAGCTGTGGTGGCCGTTCTATCTGAATACCTTTTCCGTCTCCATGCTCATCCTTCATCAGCATCTGTGGTTCACGGATTTGGGCGCCTATGAGCTGATCCCATGGCAGGAGGTTTGGTCGGCCGCGATCCATTTACCGGTCTGGGCGATCCTCTTTTTTGCCGCGGTCAGGAGATTTCAGAGAAAGGAGCTTTTCTAAATGTTCGTCCAGGAGCTGAAAAAGATATGGACAAAAGAACGTATTCTCCTGATCGCCGTGATCGTGTCCGCCTTTACCGCGACGTTTTTACTGCCGCGGCTTCGGGCCGTCACAGTGACGCAGGAAGGGGAAGACGCTTTCGGCACAAGAACAGAGATCACCCGCGATTGGCTTATCCGATACGGAGAAGAGATCACGCCGCAGGAATTTGAACAGATCAAACAGCGTTATTCCGAAAGCCTTTCCGCAGGACAGGCCGTGATCTCCACAGAGCCCTGTTTCGCGGAAAACCAGGTATTTACTTATGACGATTACCTCGCCTATATGCAGAATGCCCTAAACGGAGCAGACGGCTTTTCCTATGATGCTTTCAGAAAAATGCGGGATCTGATATCGGCGAATACCGCATATTCCGCCATGTATTATCAGGAATACGAGCGGCTGATGCAAAATTACGAAAACAGCATGGAAAGAAAAGCGTACGAAAATGAAAGGACGCTGTCCGGCAGAGCCAAAGAGACGGCTGCATCTGTCCTCGGCACATTGCGGCAGGCAAAAGGGCCGGGAAGCCCGCTGCCCGACGAGTTTGTCCTTTCCGCAAACCGGTATTTTGTAAATATCTCTGTTTTGTGCACGATACTGACGCTCCTGATCGCCGCTCCCGTCATGGTAAACGATAACGGCAGCAATATCCGGCAGGAGCAGTACAGCAGCAAAACCGGCAGAAAAATATATCGGATCCAGTACCTGAGCATGCTGTTCTCCCTCTCCGCCTTCACGGCGGCGATCCTGTTCGGATATTTCCTGCTTTGGAAAAACACCGGCGCAGATGCTTTTTATCATTGCAGCATTTTTTCGTTTCAGATCACGGAAATCCCTATTTTTACGAATATCGAATACGGCAGCTATCTTTCTGTCCTGATCCTGCTCGTTTTCCTTCTCACAAACGGGATCGGCGGAATCGTATTTTATTTATCCGGAACGAGTCAAAATCATACGGAAATGCTGATGAAAACGCTTCCCGTCATTTTCGCCGGGATCCTGGTGTCGCTGTCCTTCGAGGACGCGTTGTTCAGCGAAAACCTTTTTTTCCGCATGACCGGGATAAAAGGGATTGAATTCATTCCGGCCGGTCTTATTTTTACGGCAGGCGTATGGGTGAATCGGAAAGGACGCCGCACACATCTTCCCTGATTGCCGCAAAGCCTGTCCCGTCCTTTTCTATTCTGATCACAAAAGGAAACTTATTACAGCTTACACACATATAAAAATCGGCCTCCGGGAAGATATCCTGTCTGGATTTGTCAAAGAAATGTTCCCCGCCATGATATTTTAAGCTGCTGACTCTCTGGTCCATTTCCGAAAATTCCCTGCCTTCCAAAAGGCTTTTGATATACTCCGCACACAGCTCATCCTCCGGCGCCGGTTTCACGCCCTCATTCCCCATACACACAAGAGAAACCGTTTGCGGCTGTCTGGCAATGATATACTCCGCCACCGCCTTTGCGTTGACCAGGCTTCCGGTGATGATTTCACTCGCACAGACAGCGTTGACGATGCCCTGCGTTCCCGCACTGGTGGTATGGATGATCGTTTTGCCGGCTACATCCTCCTTCGAAACAGTTGACGGCGAATTGCCGTAATCAAACCCGTCGCATTTTTTGCCGTGCCGTTCGCCTATCAGAATGCTGTTTGGAATACGCTGTCTTAAGGAAAACGCCTCTTCTATCGTTCCAACGGGACGGATCTGTTTTACACCCATGCCGTACAGATAACATTCCAGAGAAAACGCCCTGAAAACATCGATAATAACCGTCAGGCCCTTCGCCTGTTTTGCGCCCTCAATCAGATGCAAAATATTTACATGACACATATGCTCTTATCCTTTTCACAAATTTTATGAAGCACTATTTCAGGGGGCGGGTCCGCGCAATCAGCCTTTTTCATTACGCTTTCCTATAACGTGTAGATTTAGATGCTCCGATCTTCTTTATCGAGCCGCTTTTCACCATTGCCCCCAGTACGGCCTCCACAGTCGTGGGGCTGACATCCGGGAGGATCCTGCATATCTCCGCTTCATTATGGTTCAACGGTGCGCTGTTCTGATTGACAATAGCCGCAATACGCTCATCGCTGGTGACGATCCCCTCAACGGCATTGGAGCTCTTGATGGACTGTACCTTTGCGACGGCTTCCAATTCCGTAAAAACCTGTGCGTATTCCGCTTTGCGCACGCCTGCCATGGTCTTGAGCGCTGAAATATTTGCGGTCAGATTCACAAGGTTCGCGGGCAGCAGTCCGTTGTTCAAAAAAGAATAATCAAACTTTCTCATGTATCTCTCTCCGTTTCTGCATATTATTATACTGATTTATATGCAGGAAGATGCTGCAATCCAAAATGCTTTGCGATCACATCGCAGACTTCTTCTCTGGTATCCGCCCCATTATCTTCCCGGACGATCGTGAAAAAACCGCTGTCAGCCAATTCATCATAGTGCTTTCGGCTATTGATCAGGGCAAGTCCGCGCCGATAGTTTTCCATAACGGCTTCGGGATCATCACATTTTTTAATCACATCCAATATAAACTGCTTTTCAGGATCGCTTCGGTCAAAGAAGCGGTCAACGCTCATGGATTGCGGGCAGAGCATCACGGCAACATGGTTATAATCGGATATCTCTTTTAATACATCGATCGGAATATTGGTATCCACGATCACTTTCTTATCCTTTGATATGGAAAGAAGCTCGGCCACTTCAAATTCCGCGGCTTCTCTCCCTACGCTGAATACCCATCGCTCATATTCTTCCGGAGAGCGGGTCACAAAATCCTTCCAATCGGTAAGATGATTGAGGTAAGAAATATCCGGCTGTAAATCGGGCGTCGCCACGATATCCGATACTGCACTGTGATAGTTTTCTCCGCAAAAGATCATGTCATATTTGCCGGCAAGCATTTTTACCGTTGTTGACTTTCCGGCATAGGCTGTACCCGTAATAAAGTATACATTCTTCAGATAGTGTTTCAGAATGTTATTCGCAATATTCACTGCTTATCACCTCACAAATTCCGAATTTTTATAGGTAAATCCAATATCTTCGCAGAATATGATGACATTCAGCCTCGTTATATGATTGTATTCTATCCATCAGCTCTCCTCCAAGTTTTTCGCATATATGTGCTGAAACAAGGTTTTCATCGTTGATATTCATAAGCACCTTATCCATGCCGTGTTCTTTCGCTATATGAAATCCCTGCCTTAGTATCTCCGTTCCATAACCTTTACCCTGTTCGGACACTCGTACTGCATATCCGATGCTGCCTATACCGGTCATTACTTCCTGCGTCAATTCAGTTCTAAGCTGAAATTCACCTATAAATTTTTCTCCGTCGACAGCCCAAAAGTGAAAGCTTATGGGTTTGATCTGCCCGGTTTCTTTTTTGTCATACAGATTTTTCGTCCGACTAAACCATTCCGCATCAATTAGTTTCGGATCGGTTGGACGGAAATAAATAATGTTGTTGTCAAATGCTTCCTGACAGTACTGCCTATATCCGCAAACATATTCCGGACAGCGTTTAATAAGTTCCAACACAGGAAAATTCCACCTCCAACTATCGATTTTTCGCGCTGATTCACTTTCCAAAAAGCGGGGATTTTTGCTGTTTTGATATTGTCATGTTACATCTGCTCCATAGCTCGTCTTTATAGATAAATACGTCTTTTTCAACATATCTCTCGACAAAGCCTATTCTTTCATAGCAGCGTTTTGCTTCCGTATTTTCATTGAAAACATTCAACTGCACCGATTCAGCGCCTGTTATTTCAAACGCATACCGTAAAGCGAGCTGTATCATTTCCCTGCCATAACCTTTTCCGCGCAGTTTATCGTCCACGATCACAGATGCCAGAAAGCCTTCGCTGCTTTCCGTATTCAAAGAATATCTAAAAAAACCGATCCTGCTGCCACAGTCATCTGTTGCCATAAAAGCGCTGGCCATCCACTGCTCCATGGTTTTTTCCAGAAAGTTATGAAAGGTTTGTGCCGTGACCGGATATGGGAAATGATTTGCGCACCATAGCGCATGATCTCTCTCGTTGTCTATCCATCCTGCTATATATTTAAAATCCTTGCCTGGTATGTAAGGTCTCAGTCTCATACAGCTCCCTATATTTTACTGCAAAACGCAATGATCTCATCTTTTCTCTGTTCCACAGCGTCCTTGTATTCCACGGAGCATAAGCCCATCCTGCCGCAGCACTTGATCTCCAGATGCCCGTAAAAATGTTCTTCGCTGTGCGGTGACACGTCCGGCATCCCCTGCAAAAGCTGAACTTAAAATCATCAATACAGATACTTCTGACCTCATACCGATCCCCGAGACATCGGGAAACGATCTTGCCGACTTCTGCCGTTGCTCCGTCTCTGACAGAGCTGCAATTGATCACCAAGGGCTTTCATTTCGTTCACCTCAAATGATTTCGATCTACTTCCCGTCAAGTGAAAAGATTACATTCATGTCATGCAGGCTGTATGCAGGATTGAAATTATCCCATTTTCATCAATCGTCCTTCAGATATCTTCCGCAAAACTCTTTTGCCGTCACTATGGAAATATTCTCAAACTCCTGTATTATCAACAAATCCTTGTCTCCGCTGACAATATACATCGCCTGTGCATCTCTTGCACAATTGATAAACTTATCATCATCCGGATCACGGCATATTTCTATTTTGGATGTTGGTTCTACGATTTCCTGCTTCTCTTCCTCACGCTCTTAATAATATCATTCACATCGCTTTCCTCATATCCAACTGATGCCGCCCATTTTTGCGCTTCATCTAACGATTTCTCAAGCTCTTGTACCGTGGGCATTTTCAATGTCTTCAGCATAATGGCATCACCAGACGCATATGCTACCAGTTTATCCCCTGTATCAATAGAAAGCTGCTTTCGTATGCTGACCGGAAGTGATATCTGCCCTTTGGAAGAAACAGTCAAGACCTGCATATCCATAAACATACCCCTTTCATAAATAAGTTGTAAGATTTTCTTACATATAGTATGTCATAAAAATACTTCTTGTTCAAGTCTTTTATGTCCACCCTTTCCATAGCAGCGTTTTGCCTCCGTATTTTGATTGACAGAATACTTGAACAATAGATTTTCCCCAGCCTTTTTCTTCCTGTTGTCTGTATATTTCCTCCCCAATTTTCCAATAAAGATTTATCGTTTCAGAATTAACCCTCTGCAATACACAATATTGTTTTTACTGAATCTTCAAATCGGGAATTTATATGAAACAATCTAATAATTTTGAGTGCAAAGCTCTGAGTCCGTTTTTTGAAAATCTACTACAAAGAATGGTCTGCTCTGCCTCTGAAAAGAAACTCCAACCCTTCCCTTAACCCATCGCTAAACCCGGCGAGGTCAGAAAGACTGATCACTTCTTCGCTTATAAGCTGAATAAGATTGTCGATCATCATCGACCGCCTCATATCCAACTGTACACCAGACTTGTTTCTATCTGCTTTTATACGCCGTTCCAATCTCCAGAACTTAACCGATGGCGCCGCATTTTCGCTTAACAGTTGTATATATTCTTCATTGAGCCTGTTCATATAGGCCTCTTGCCATTCAGGAACTTTCTTCCTGAACAGTTTCCAATCGCTTTCGTTGAAAATCTGATAATTCATACCGCCATTCTCCCTATCATTGTCTTTTTAATGAGTTTATTCATCCTTTTCCGTAAATTTGCGTTTGCTGGACAGTTGCCCACTCGACATTTAATATTATATCATCCGATGGGAAGAAATCTACTGCCCGCTGCCTCGACTCGTCCCAGGTTAATCGCAGACAAGCATACCCGGAACCGGGATAATAGCCGAAAGCAACGAGAACAGAACATCAGAATATTCTGACACATTTATTTTTCATGAAATCCATGATTTCACCGTTGTCCTTACCTTCATAATAGGATACCAGCAGCTTTTTGAATTCAGATACTTCTTTTTCCGGGATAATGAGTATCCCCGCACCATGGGAGATCATATAGTGGTTCGCGAAGATTACAGAAGCCCTTTTATTGCCGTCATTAAATATCTGCGTCTTCATGCAGAAGAGACAAAGGGCGATGGACTTCGCCACCGTCGGAAGGGCATCTGTCAGTATCGCTTCCAATTTTTCTTTAACAACGCTTTCTATGGGCAGCGGCGGAACATAACTTGTACCGCCGATGGTGACCGGTACGCCGCGAACACGGCCTCCATCCTGATAGAAGCCTTCGTTGACGAGCCGGGCGATGTGACAGAGAATAGAAAAATCCGTAGGATAGCTGATAACGTCCTTATCCAGTACAAATTCCCATGCATGTTTCAGATTCAGTATTTTTTGCACATCTGACGCTGACATCCCGCTGATCTCGCCGTTTTCGATGATATCCTCCGTCTGCGGGAAGGTCGTGGCGACTCCTTCCAGTACGGCCTGATCATAGATATTGGATTTCATATTGGCTCTGGCAAAATCCAGATTCATCTGTACCCGTGCTGATAGTTCGGAATCCGAATATCCAAGCCTCGCCAGTTCTTTATCCAATCTGCGGATATTCTTTTTCAGTTCTCTGCCTTCACGGGCGTTGCGTAGGAGCAGTTGATATAATTCATCGGAATATTCGCCCACATAGGTTGAAGTCAGCCTGCCTGCGACACGTTTACGGATATAAAGATATTTCCTTCCGCTCTGGTCTTTGATCTCAGGGCTGCCATCATAGGGAAGCAGATTCAGCCTTACCTGAAGATCTGCCCTTTGATGCAGCAACTCCTGTATTTGAGAGTAATTATTCTCCATAGCATCTCCTTTAGGGAACTTTTATTGATTGTATTGTATAATAATGTTCCCTAATTATCAAGACTTATTCTTATTCCAATAACTGAGTATTCTGAAAATCCCAAATATACGTGAAGCAGTAGTCACTAAAGTTCCTGATGATAAAGTTCAGTATTTACCCAAATATCATATTAGCGTTTATGATGTGAAATTTATTCCGGAACAACTTGAAAAAAAGATTAAAGAAACAATAGAATCAGCAATTCATAATCCCCATTTTATGTCGGGCAACTTTCTGTCACTCGAATATATTTCTTTGTTGATTTGATGTCCAGAAGTGCATCTTTAGAGATCACGATTTTATATTTTATGGGTTTGTTTTGTGGCATTATATTTGGTCGATTTCTTCCCATGCTTCCTCCATGGTATAAACGTCGCCTTTTTTCAGACTTCTTATTCCTTTAGAAAGTTCATCATATAAAGCGCCGATGGCGTTTTTCTCGGAATATTCTGTGTTTAGAAGGTCTGTGTTTTCGACCGACTGTGTTACAGGAGCCATAAGATCACTTCCTTTCGCTTGTTGCTTTTATTATATGGTATTCACTATTGACTTATCAACAGCTTTTCACAAAAAATATCCCTGCCTGAAATTCCCCGCAGCACAGGAGCACGCCGCCACTACCGCAATAGTGACGGCGCATCTCTTTTATCTCAAATAGAGTGCAATAACCTTTCGCACAGGCACGCTAATAAGCGCCTTCTATTCCTTATCTGCACACTCTATTGCGTTCATCACTTTCGAAATGCTGTCGTGAAAGACCAGATCGGCCTTTCCTTCCATCTTTGTCCTGCCCTTGTTGATGATCGCCAGATATTTTCCATGATACATATGCGCCAACTGTGCGGCTGAGCCAACCTCCAGAGAGGTGCCGCCGATCAACAGCAGGTCGGCGTACCGTATCAGAGCGGCTGCCTTCTCATAGGCCCGCTGAGGCAGCAGCTCCCCGTACAGGGTGACGTCCGGACGCACCATCCTCCCGCACTTCGGGCAGTGCGGGATTTCCTCGGCGTTCTCAAAGATAAAATTCTCCCCGTATTCCGCATGGCAGCTCACGCAATAGCTCCGCAGAGCGCTTCCGTGAATCTCCCATACGTTTCTGCTGCCCGCTTTCTGATGAAGCCCGTCTATATTCTGGGTGATCACCCCGTCCAGCTTTCCTCTGCGTTCCATTTCGGCCAGCTTCCTGTGGGCATCGTTCGGCCGGACGCCCCGGCAGTCAAGGTTTCGCCGGAAGTAATCGAAAAACACCGCCGGTCTCCTGTCCAGGCAGTCGCTGCTTAAGAGATATTCCGACCTGTAACGGCCAAAGCGCCCGTCTTTTTTGTGATACAGTCCGTTCTTACTCCGAAAATCCGGTATCCCGCTCTCCGTCGACACGCCGGCCCCGCCAAGGAAAACGATATGCTGCGCTTCTTCTATCATTTCGTTCAGCGCACTCGCTTTCTGTTCCTCATTCAGTGCGCGGAAATAGTTCTGCTTTTCCCGCTGCGATACGAAATCCGGCAGCATCCTTTTCACCCGCCTTTCCGTGCCTTCGTCTGCCCGCAGTCATTTTGTGCTGTCTTTTTTTATCCGATCCCTGCTTTGACACAAACCAATAAATTTGGTTTCTTTACTTCCATTCAAAATAATGATATAATTATTTTGTCAATACGAACAGTCAGAGAGGTTTATAAAACAATGGCACAGCACAATGATTTCACACAGGGCGCCATCGTGCCCAAGCTCCTCAAATTCATGCTGCCTATCCTCGGCGCACTGATCCTGCAGGCGATGTACGGTGCGGTCGATATCCTGATCGTGGGCTGGTTCGGTACCACGGCAGGCATCTCCGGCGTATCCACCGGCAGCAGCATAGTCGGCCTGGTCACTTTTACCATCACAGGGCTTTCCATGGGCATCACTGTGCTGATGGCTCAATACTTCGGTGAGAAACAGGAGGAGCGCGTAGGCAGGCTGGTGGGCAGCGCGATTTTCCTGTTCTGTATCATCGCCGTGGTTCTGGCGGTGTTCATGCTGGCGTTTGCCCGGCCCCTCGCCATCCTTTTGCAGGCCCCGGAGGAAGCATTGGACCTGACGGTACTGTATGTGCGCATCTGCGGCGGCGGTATCCTGTTTATCATCGCGTATAACGTGATCAGCAGTATCTCCCGCGGGTTGGGGGATTCCAATCTGCCGCTGGTGTTTGTGGGCATTGCCTGTGTGGTCAACATCGTGGGCGACCTGCTGTTTGTGGCTGTGCTGCACTGGAATGTGGCGGGCGCTGCGCTGGCGACAGTCATGGCGCAGGCGGTCAGCGTCCTTCTTTCGGTCATTATCATCTGTCGGCGCAAGCAGCCCTTTGTCATGAAATGGGAATATATCCGTTTCAGCCCGGAAATCGGCAATTTTGTGCGCGTGGGCGCGCCCATTGCGTTCCAGGAGATCCTTACCCAGCTTTCCTTTCTGGCCCTGTGCGCCTTCATCAACAGGCTGGGCCTGGATGCCTCTTCAGGCTACGGCGTGGCCAACAAGATCGTGAATTTCGTCATGCTGGTGCCGGGCGCCCTGATGCAGTCAATGGCCTCGTTTGTAGCCCAAAATGTGGGCGCGGGGCTGGAACGGCGGGCCAAGCGGGCCGCCTTTACCGGCATGTTCATTGGCGGCAGCATTGGTATTGTGATCGCGCTGCTGACATTTTTCCGCGGCGACCTGCTGGCAATGGTATTCTCCAACGACGCGGCCGTCATCGCGCGCGCTGCGGAATACCTGCGCGGGTTTGCGCCCGAGGCGGTGGTAACGGCGATCCTGTTCAGCTTCGTGGGGTATTTCAACGGCCACAAAAAAACGCTTTTCGTCATGCTCCAGGGACTTGGACAGACATTTGCGGTGCGCCTGCCCATGTCGTATATCATGAGCATCCGGCCTGGCGCCAGCCTTACGGTGATCGGTCTGGCCGCACCGTGCGCGACGGTTTTTGGCATCGCGCTCAACCTGGCTTACTTTATCATCCTGAACCGCAAAAAGGCCAGAAACACAGTATAGCGGATCGGTTCTTGATGGAGCAGGACGATGAAGCCTATCCGTTCTGGCGAATCAAACGACTAAGTAAACCGCCCTTCATCCGGCCAAGGAGCAGGGCGGCTTATTTTTTGTTCAGTTAGAATTTGGTTGTGCAGAATAGAACGCTCTTATAATACCATCTCCACAAATCATGATTCTCCGATTTTCTCATTCAACGACCGAGCAGGATGAATTACGCAGGGATGATCGGGAGGTTATCAAGACAAGGAGGAATGTGCATCATGTAATGGTTTGTCATGGGCGTTTCCAGCATTCCGGCACGGGTGAGCCTGCCCCAGAATACCAGCAGCCACACAGAACGCAGATCGGGAGTCACACCGCCTGCCTCATAAATCCTCATGACCCACTCCTCAGGGACCATCTCGAAAAGCTCCTCGTCTTTCAGCTCCGCGATAATTTTCCTGGTATTTTTCCCCACTTCGCTGATATAGTCACAAAGCGCTTCCGGCCGGATGGCTTTTCCAAATTGAATCGCCTCCCCGGCTTCCAGGGCATTGCCCGTGTCGGTGATAGGCGAGCCAATCTTCTTTTGCCAGTTGTCGTTGAATATCTG
Organism: uncultured Eisenbergiella sp.; assembly: GCA_947627215.1. Lineage (GTDB taxonomy): Bacteria > Bacillota > Clostridia > Lachnospirales > Lachnospiraceae > Gallintestinimicrobium. Next base: position 701 of record CANQVD010000016.1, on the reverse strand, counting down.
GTCCCGGTTCGCCAAAAGGATATTGCTGACCAGGTCCTCTATCCTGGCGGTATGCCAGAGCTGCCACACTAGGGGTACCCGATCAGTACCGGCGTAGTGGATGTCAGTCTCCCAGGGCTGTCTGGGTACCATGTCATTTTGGTGCCCGGCAAGCATATATTCCACGACATAGTCCGCCATGGTCTTCTCGCTGCCGCCGGATACGCAGACGGGATGAACAAGTGCATGTAATTTCAACGCCAGGGATTTTACCTTTTGAGGATCCCTGTTCGTTAACGCCTCATGAAAGGCGAGATTGATTGTACGGTAATGATCATAAAACATCTGCTTTAACATGGTATTTCCTCCCTGTACAGAATGAGAAAATGAACCTGTACAGGATAAAAAACACCTGTACAGATGCCGAAGGAACATGATATAATACCCTCGGTTTTGAGGGTGTTATACCGGCCCTCCGGGCCTTTACAGCTTCTTCAGAAAAGCACTTGCCGCCCGGGCTTTCTTCCTGAAAAAAGTATTGAAAAAACGGATCCTCTGACATATAATATACTTAGCAAGACAGCCGGAAGGTGAATGCACCTCACCCGCCCCGGCGAGACTCAAGAAATGGCCGTCAGCTTCTCAGGGGATCTTACGCAAAGTAAGTGATTATGTGACGGCTAATAAAAAAGGAACATTCTTAAGTGATGTTCTTTTTTTAT
>CANQVD010000015.1 GCA_947627215.1 uncultured Eisenbergiella sp. | reverse complement strand
TATGAGTTAAAATACAATGTCAAAGTGGAACAACATGGGTTAAGCATTAAAATTGTTGATGAATAACACAAATTCTCGTTCATCGTTCCAGCCGTTAAAATTGAATACCGAAAATCAGACCGTTGACACACCGGCTCCCCGGTGAAAAAGCCAGCGGTCTTTTTTTATCCAAAAATCAAAAAGGAGGTCATGCAAATAGCAAAAACAATCGACCAGCTCCAAGCGGAAATTGGGAAAAAGGAAACCCAGCTTTCACAGGAGCGCCACAAGGAACAGCGGCCCAAAACCCGCTTGACGTATTACGAAAAGGGCGAGCGCGGCAAACGCACCCACCGCCTCTGCAATCTGGGCGGCACCGTGGAGAGCCTTACCCCGGAGGTTAAGGAGCTGACCTGGACGGAAATAAGCGAGCTTATGGAGTACATTTTCTCTCTGCCCGAAGTACAGAGAGCCGTCCGGCACGTCGCCATCACTCACGCCGGAAAAATCAAACGAGAGGAGGAAAAAGCTGGACGCGCAGACCGGGCGCATGAAAGAGATCCGGCAGCTCTACGGATACGCCGACACCTACAAGAATAAAAGAAGATGATTTTTCTTGTTCCTTATTGACAAGTCCTGAACGGTATGTTTTTCGCGGGACGGGAAATACTTTTTTTGAACATCAATCCAAAAAGGAGACAGATTCTATGGAAAACAACGATACCGTATACCTGCTCAAAGAATGCGACGCCGGAGCAAAGATGGCGATCTCCTCCATCGACGAAGTCATCGACCGCATCGGCGACTCCGGCATGAAGCGGCTCCTGCGCGAAAGCAAGAGTCATCACGAAAAGCTGGAGGCGCAGATCCACGGCCTGCTGGCGGAATGCGGCAGCGAGGAGAAGGAACCCGCCGCCATGGCAAAGGGAATGTCCTGGATCAAGACCAGCATGAAAATGACCGTGGACGGCAGCGACGCCGCCGTGGCCGACCTGATCACCGACGGCTGCAACATGGGCATCAAATCCCTCCACCGTTACCTGAATCAATACAAGGCCGCGGACAAAACCTCCCGGGACATCTGCACCCGGCTGGTTTCCATCGAAGAAACGCTGGGCCGGGAGCTGCGGAGCTACCTGTAACGGTCATCCCCCGCCCGGCAAAAACATCCCCGGCAGAAGCGCCCTCAACGGTCCCCGCCGCCCGGCGCACAGAGGCGTTCCATTTTCCCGGACCGTCAGAAAAACGCCGGTGCTTAATGAAGCGAGCCTTTCGGGCGAAGCTGAATTTAGCACCGCTGCGTTTTTCTCGAGCGCGAGCGTGTCCGGAAAAGGAACGCCTCTGTGCGCCGGGCGGCGGGGACCGTTGAGGGCGCTTCCGCCGGGGATGTTTTTGCCGGGCAACCATGCTTTTTCGGGCCCGCCCGCGAGACTGTTGCCTTCGTTCTGCTGTCCGTGTATAATGAGGACGGCGGCAATGCCATGAAACGCCGCTTCCCGGTCCGCCCTGTGCGGCAGGAAGCGGCCCTGCGCGGAACAGGAACGGAGGTGAAGGCGAAGCGCATGGAACAGATCATCATACATGTGGATATGGACGCCTTTTTCGCCTCCGTGGAAATGCGGGACAACCCCGCCCTGCGCGGAAAGCCCCTGATCATCGGCTCCCTGCCCGGGGAGCGCGGCGTGGTCGCCACCTGCAGCTATGAAGCGCGCAGATACGGCGTCCACTCCGCCATGAACATCAAAGAGGCCTTCCGGCTCTGTCCCAACGGCATTTATATGCACCCGAACATCGACAAATACCGGGCCGTCTCCGGACAGCTCCGCGAGATCTGGAGCGCCTACGCCTCCGCGGTCGAAACGATCGCGCTGGACGAGGCCTATCTGGACGTGACGGCGCAGGCGGGAGATCTGGAAGGGGCGCGCAGGATCGCCCGGACGATCAAGCAGCGCACCCGGGCCGAAATCGGGCTCACCTGCTCCGTCGGCGTGGCCTACTCCAAAACGGCGGCGAAGACGGCGAGCGAGGAAAAGAAACCGGACGGATATTTCGAGATCCCCACGCCGGAGGATTTCGTCAGCCTGATCATCGACCGCGACGTGAGGGTCATCTACACCGTCGGACAGATGACAGCAGAAAAATTATATGCCTCCGGCATCCGCACCGTGCGCGCCATACGGGAAAACCCGGAAACGGTCATCCGCCTTCTCGGGAAACAGGGACAATGGATCACCAATCTCGCGTTCGGCATAGATGACCGAAAGGTCACGCCGTATTGCCCGCAGGATGCGAAATCCATCAGCAGAGAGGTCACCTTTCAGGAGGACGTGACCCATTACGGCTTCCTGCGGGATGTGCTCGTCCTGCTGGCGCTGTGCGTGGAGCACCGGGCCAGGCGGTATGGCCTGTACGGAAACGGCGTGACGTTAAAGCTCACTTATTTCAATATGAAGAGCATCACCCGCTCCCGGCTCATCCCCGCCTGTGATTCCGCCGTCATGATCTGGCGCGAGTCCGCCCGGCTGCTGGAAACCGTGGAAAAGCGTCCGGTCCGCCTGATCGGCGCCGGTATCTATAACCTGTCCGGCGAAGAGGGACGTCAGCTCACCATAGAGGATTTCTTCGATGATGCCCGGGCCCGGCGGGACAGGGAGCTAAAGGAGCTGCTGGACGGGCTGCAGAACCGGTACCGGCTGGATTTCGCGGGGCATCTGGAACAGCTTTACCAGGCGGATACGCTCCACAGGACCGTGGAATATATGCGAAAACACATGAAATGATACATACGTTCAGCCGTTTAGCCCGCCGCCATGTTCCAGGACGGCGGCATCCGCATGTTCTCAAAAAAATACATGAAATCTGAAATTTTTCCTGTTGACTTTAGTCTGCTAACTTGCTAATATTGTGCCGTAATGCACAACGAATTTTTCGGAGGAGAAAAAAATGAAAAAATTATTGGCACTGACCCTCACGCTGGCCATGGCATGGACGCTGGCCGCGTGCGGAAACACACAGACTTCCGCCCCCGCAGAGACTGCGGCCGCGGAGGAGACTGCCGCTGTACAGGACGGCGCTTCGGAAGAGACCGCGGCTGAGAGCGAAGAGACCGCCGCTGCCGGAAGCGAAGAGGCCGCATCCGGTGAAACCGCTGACAGCGATCTCGCTTATGTACAGGGCAAGGGCACCCTGGTGATTGGCATCACCGAGTTTGAGCCCATGGACTATCAGGATGCCGACGGCGAGTGGATCGGCTTCGATGCGGACATGGCGAAGGCGTTCGCTGAAAGCCTGGGCGTGGAAGCGGAATTCGTCGTCATCGAATGGGACAACAAGGTTCTGGAGCTGGACGGCAAGACCATCGACTGTGTGTGGAACGGCATGACGCTGAACGATGAGGTGCTCAGCGCCATGGAATGCTCCAACGCCTACTGCAACAACGCGCAGGTGGTCATTGTCCCCGCGGAGAAAGCGGACCAGTATCAGGATGTGGACAGCCTCTCCGACCTGACCTTCGCGGTGGAGGCCGGAAGCGCAGGCGAGTCTCAGGTTGCCGCGCTGGGTCTTGGCTATACGGCTGTTACCGCCCAGTCCGACGCCCTGATGGAAGTGGCTGCCGGCACCTCTGACGCCGCCGTCATCGATTCCCTGATGGCCGCCGCCATGGTGGGCGAGGGCACCGGCTACGCGGATCTGACCTACACCATTGGCTTAAACAGCGAGGAATACGGCGTGGGCTTCCGCAAGGGTTCCGACCTGGCCGCGGCGCTCAACGATTTCTTTGCCGCCAGCTATGTGGACGGCACCATGCAGGCGTGCGCCGAGACCTACGGCGTACAGGCCGCGCTGATCGAGCAGTAAAACAAAAACCGCGCCTGCCGCGCGGCACAAAGCGAAAACAGAACGTGCATTCCGACAGAGGGCGGATCTTTCCGCCCTCTGTTTTGCATCAGCCCCCGTTGGATATCAGCCTGCCGCCCCGCGGCGGAATGGAGATGACAAAATGCAGTTGATCCTGGAACAGATGCCGGTGGTCATAAACGCCCTGAATACCGGCTTTATACAAACCCTAAAGCTCTTTTTCGTGACGCTGATCGGCGCGTTCCCCCTGGGGCTTCTCATCGCTTTCGGCTCCATGTCCCGTTTCCGCCCCTTAAGCGGCTTCACAAGGCTGGTCGTCTGGATCGTCCGCGGCACGCCGCTGATGATTCAGCTCCTGATCATCTATTATTTCCCCGGCCTGGTGCTGGACAATCCGATCTGGGGCGGCGGGGAGACCGGACGGTTTCTGGCCGCGTCCACGGCGTTCATCATCAATTACGCCTGCTATTTTTCGGAGATCTACAGGGGCGGCATCCAGGGCGTTCCCATCGGGCAGGAGGAGGCCGGATTGGTGCTGGGCATGACCAAAAGCCAGATCTTTTTTCGGATCAAGCTGCTGCAGATGATCAAGCGCATCGTGCCTCCCATGTCCAACGAAATCATCACGCTGGTCAAGGACACCGCCCTGGCCCGCATCATCGCGCTGCAGGAGGTCATTTTCGCCGGCCAGTCCTTCCTGAAGGGCTCTCACGGCATTTCCGGCGCGATCTGGCCGCTGTTTTTCACGGCGTTTTATTATCTCATCTTCAACGGCCTTCTGACGCTTTTGCTGGGATGGCTGGAAAAAAAGCTGGATTATTTCAGATAAGGAGGCGCGAACAATGCCCATTCTGGAAGTGGAAAACCTGTGCAAGACCTTCGGCCGCACCAGCGTGCTGAAAAAAATAAACCTGTCCCTGGAGCAGGGACAGGCGCTTTCCATCATCGGTTCCTCCGGCAGCGGCAAGACCACACTGCTGCGGTGTCTGAATTTTCTGGAAACACCGGATGCTGGAATCATCCGGGTAAACGGGGAAACCCTGTTCGACGCCGCCGATCCCGCCGCGCAGAAGGAATCGTCCATCCGCAAAAAACGGCTGCATTTCGGCCTGGTATTCCAGTCCTTCAACCTGTTTCCCCAGTATACGGCGCTGGAAAACGTGATGCTGGCCGAAAAGCTGCTGGCCGCGGAACGGCCGGACTTCAAAGCGAAGAAAAAGGAAATCCTGGAGCAGATCGAGGCGCAGGCCGCGGACCTTCTGGCCCAGATGGGGCTGTCCAACCGGATGAAGAACTATCCGCATCAGCTTTCCGGCGGACAGTGCCAGCGGGTGGCCATCGCCCGCGCCCTGGCGCTGCATCCCGATATCCTCTGTTTTGACGAGCCCACCTCGGCGCTGGATCCGGAGCTGACCGGAGAAGTGCTCCGGGTCATCCGGGAGCTCGCCGACAAGAACACCACCATGATCATCGTCACCCACGAAATGGCCTTCGCCCGGGACGTGGCGGACCATGTGATCTTCATGGACGACGGAACGATCGTGGAACAGGGCACGCCCCTGGAGGTCTTCGAAAATCCAAAGGAAGAGCGGACCAGACAGTTCCTGTCCCATTACAGACAGGGCTGAAAAAGCGGCGGATCCCCTCCGCCGCCCGGCGCGTCATCCCTCTGTCAGGGCGGCGCTCACCTGATCCAGCACTGCAAAATAGTTCTCAAATGTCTTTTTACAGCAGTCCGGCCCGGCAATGCGGATCCCCTCCGCCCGCAGTCCGGTCAGGGCGAAGCCCATGGCCATCCGGTGATCGTCGTAGGTTTCGATCACCGCCGGGGCCGGCGAACCCGGCCAGACCGTGATGCCATCCTCCGCCGTTTCGCAGCGGATCCCCATGCGCCGCAGCTCTGCAGCCATGGCCGCCAGCCGGTCGCTCTCCTGATAACGGATATGGCCGATGCCGGTGATCGTCACAGGCCCGTCCGCATAAGGCGCAATGGCTGCCAGCGTGATAGCCTGATCGGAGCAGGCATGCATATCCGCCGCGACGCCCCTGAGGCGGCCGTCGGGAGGGCCGCTCAGCGCCAGCCCCTCCGCGTTCTCTTCCAGCTCACAGCCCATCCGCTCCAGGATCCGCAGGAATTCCACATCTCCCTGTTTCCCATGCAGACGGACGTCCCGCACCGTGACGCGCACGCCCAGCACCGCCGCCAGCGCATAAAAATAAGAAGCCGCGGAAACATCCGGCTCGATCTGGTATTCGCGTGCCAGGTAGGACTGCCCGCCGGGGATCTCATAGGAAATCCCGCCGGCCGCCCCGGCCCCTTCCGCCGGCACACCGCTTCGGGCCGCTCCCGCCGCATCCGCACGGGGCTCCCCGGCCTTTCTGCATTCGAGCCCGAACTCCCGCATCATCTCCACCGTCATGTCCACATAGGCCATACCGTGACTGCCCTCCGCCGTCACGCGCATCCCTTCCGGCGCCAGACAGGAAGAAATCAGCAGCGCGCTCAAAAACTGGCTGGAGCGGTCGATATTCACGGAAACCTCCCGCCTATTCACGCCATGTCCCGTGATCTGAAACGGGAAATGTCCCTCCGCTTCCTCATAAACGATCTGCGCGCCCAGATACGCCAGCTTCTCCAGCAGCGGCCGCATGGGCCGTCTCCGCATCTGCGCCGAAGCGTCGAAATGCCAGCTTCCCTCCGACATCCCCAGAAAAGCGGTCAGAAACCGGGCCGCGGTCCCGGCGCTGCCCACATACAGGCTCGCCTCCGTTTTGGGGATGCGGCCGCCCAGCCCCTTTACGCGAACCGTTTTCGCTTCCTCGTCCGCCTGCGCCTCAAAGCCCAGCGTCTGAATACAGTTCAGGAAGTAACGGGAATCCTCCGAAAAAAGGGCCCCCTTCAGACGGCTTTCGCCCTCTGCCAGCGTAGCCAGCAAAAGCGCCCGGTTGGTGATGCTCTTGGATCCCGGCACGGTGACGGTGATCTCCTCTCTTTTCAACTGACCGTAAATATTTTTTACCTGATATGGATCGTGTGTCAATTTCCCTGCTTTCCTTTCTCCTTCGCCGCATCCTGCCGCCTCCCCAAAAAGACCCCCGCAGTTCGCCGCTGTTTCCTGTCTTTTTTCCGCACGTTCATCCTTTATGCACCGCGGTCACTCCGGAGACTGATACTGCGGCCCGTCCCCCGTTTCCTCCGGCAGCACCTGATATACGTTCACGCCCTCCGCGATCTCGCCGGTCTTAAGCACCCGCAGCTCCAGCCCTTCCTGCGCGAAAAAAGCTTCCAGCCACCGCAGGTCGGACGCCGCGCTGCAGATCAGACTGACCGGCGGACCGTTTCGCACCGCTTCTCCCATGGAGGAAAAGCCGAAGGCCGCCAGCTTCTTCTCCGTCAGCGGGCTTTTCACCAGCCAGCCGCCCAGCAGATCGTAATTAAAGGGCTTCTCCCTGTCCGCCGCGATCTTTTCGCTGAAATCCACGGTGGAATACACATCCTCCAGAAAAAGCCGGCCCGGATGCGCGCCGCAGTAATCCGCCACCGCCCGGCTGACCGCGTTGACCGTCTCCCGGCGGTCATATTCCTGCCGGACACCGGCGGTCGTTTTCGGAAGCTGGAACAGGCCGACGCCCAGAAGCAGCGCCGCCCCGGCCAGGCCGATGAGCCGGGAAACGCTCCCCGGCCGCTCCGGACGTGCCGCGTCCTCCGCCTCCGCAAGCGCCAGTCCCGCGAACAGCAGGATCTGCGCCAGATAAAGCGGATGCAGCACCCGGTCCACCGGCCGGTCCCGCAGCAGCAGAAACAGCCACAGCGCGCCGCCAGCCGCCAGCGCCAGCGCCGCCTGCCAGAGAAAACGCAGGCGGCGGCCCGACAGGCAGAGCAGAACGGCCAGGAGACCCAAAAGCAGCATCACCGCGTTCAGGGACCGGTCCCTGGCCCCCAGCCAGTGCCCATAGGCCAGATCCCACAGCCCCTCCCGCAGACTTTTCCGAAACAGCCCGCCGGTCCCATCCTGCCGGGCCGCTTCCCGCTCCAGGGCCTCCAGCATATCCGCGTCGATTCTGTCATCCGCCCCGAAATTATAATTTTCCAGCAGCGTCTGTTGGAGCTCCGTCACACCCGCCGCCTGATAGCCGGCCGCGTTAGCCTCATAATCGTTGATGAAATCCAGATGATAATCGTACAGCTCCGTCCTGGCATCAAAAAAGCGCCGAAAGGACTGCCAGTCCGCGCCGCGGCAGGCGAGGCCGTCCCAACCGGCGAGGAGCGCGCAGCCCAGTATCAGAACGCCGAAGCAGACCGGATAATTCCGCAGATTCTCCCGTGAAAGGGGCGTTTTTTCCCGCCCCCACCGGCAGAGTCCCGCTACGGCCGCCAGCGGCAGAAGCAGCAGCGCCATCTCCGAACGCAGGCAGAAGGCCAGCCAGTACAGGGCGAGGGTGAGCCCATGACAGCGCAGAAACGCGCCCATGCCCGTCCCCGCTTTCCTGACGGTCAGAAACCGGAAAATGGCCGCCCCCGCCAGCATCCCCGCCGCGACCGTATACTGCACGAACACCAGATGCCGCCCGAAGGCCGCCGCAAAAAAAACGCCCTCCGCCGCCAGCGCCAGAAGCTTTTCCAACCGCAGCCTAAAGACAAACCGCTTTCCGTCCGCGGCAGGGGCCTTCCCCGCGCAGCGATCCAGACAGCAGGCCGTCTCATAGCCCACCAGAAAAATACTGCCGAACTGACATAGCGCAAGAAAGACGCCGAACACCGGAATCGCAAGCACCCGGTACAGCAGACTCAGACACAGGCCCAGCGGATACAGAAGCTGCATGGTCCGCCCCTCCGGCGTTCCCGTATAGATGCCGGAGAGAATATCCTTGATCAGCACATCATCGTTCAGATCATAATAAAAATCATACCGCAGGGCGATGGGCACGAACAGCGCTGCCGTCAGAAGAAGGGCCGCTATGAGATTTTCCTTTTCCTTCACGCGCTGTATCCGGCCGGCCGGACACAGCGCCCGTTTTTTACGCTCCATAGAATTCCCTGATCTTCTCCGCCACAAAGGCCGCATCCTCCGCTGTCAGCCCGTAGTACATGGGCAGACGCAGCAGCCGTTCGCTTTCCTTCGTCGTGTAGACGTCCTCCCCGAAAAACCGTCCGTACTTCATGCCCGCGGGCGCGGAATGCAGCGGCACATAATGAGTGACCGCGACCACGTCATATTCCTCCAGGAACTCCTTCAGCGCGGCGCATTCCCTTTCGTCCGCCGTCTTGATATAAAACATGTGCGCGTTGTGCACGCAGCCCTCCGGCACGACGGGCAGCTCGATCCTCCCCGTCTCCGCCAGAGGCGCAAGCAGTTCGTAATATTCCTGCCACCGGGCCAGCCGCCAGGCATTGATCTCCTCCGCCAGCTCAAGCTGAGCGTACAGATAGGCCACGTTCAGCTCGCTGGGCAGATAGCTGGAACCGAAGTCCTGCCAGCGGTACTTGTCCACCTGTCCCCGGTAATATTTGCTCCGGTCGGTGCCCTTTTCCCGGAAGATCTCCGCCTTCTCCACATATTCCGGATCCCGGATCAGCAGCGCGCCGCCTTCTCCCATGCTGTAATTTTTCGTCTCATGAAAGCTGTAGCAGCCGAAATCGCCGATGCTGCCCAGCGCCCTTCCCTTATAGGAGGCCATCACACCCTGGGCCGCATCCTCCACGACGAACAGATGATGACGCCTCGCGATCTCCAGGATCGTATCCATCTCGCAGGCCACACCCGCATAATGCACCGGAACGATCGCCTTCGTTTTCTCCGTGACCGCGGCCTCGATGAGCTTCTCATCGATGTTCATGGTGTCGGGCCGGATATCCACGAAAACCGGCACCGCTCCCCGCAGCACAAAGGCATTGGCCGTGGAAACGAACGTGAAGGAGGGCATGATCACCTCATCCCCCGGCTGGATACCGCACAGCAGCGCCGCCAGCTCCGTGGCATGGGTGCAGGAGGTCGTCATCAGACATTTCGCCGTCCCCGTTTTTTCCTCAAACCACCTGCTCACCCGCTTCGTGAACGCTCCGTCCCCGCAGATTTGCTTGTTCTCCACCGCCTGTCTCACATATTCATATTCCTTCCCCGTAAAGGGCGGCACATTGAACCGGATCTTCTCAAGCCCCGTAAAGGGCAGCTTTCCCTGCCGCATGATCGTTTTCTCCCATTCTTCTTTTTTTGTTCTTTCCCGGCGTCCTCCTCCGGCATCTGCCGTTTTTCCGGAAAACGCTCCTATTCCGCCGTATAAATCTGATAGACCCCGTTGTCCATCCGTTTTTCATAATGATACGTTTCCATAAATTCCTGCAGAAGCCGCCGTTTTTCCGCCTCCTGCGGCCGGTCCGTGTCCACTCCGGCCTCATGGGTCAGGATCACCGGCAGCGCGCTGTCCCGATACACGATGGAAGCCAGCTCCTCTTCCATCCGCCTTGCCGGATAGGTATCCATGTCCGGCCAGTCGTGAGAAAGGGCGGAGGGCATATCGAACAGCCACCCGAACCCCGGCACATCCCCCAAAGTGAGAACGCTCTGGAAGCGATACCGCCCGGTCAGCCCGTTTTCCTCCATATAATCCACCACATCCTGCAGCGCCGCCGCGTCAGCCTCATTGGTCCATACCCCGGCCAGCTTCTCATTGCCGGTCACCTGCGCATCGCGCTTCTGGCCGTAAATGCTGTCCCGAAACGACGCGCGCAGGCCGAAGCCCAGACTCTGCACCATAAAAACGCACATCACAAAAAGCATCATGGCCCGCACCGGGAACAGACCGCTTCTGCCGCGCAGCAGAAGCCAGAGCCGGTAGCCCAGCCAGAAGGTCACCGGCGCGACCAGAAACAGATTGTTAATGTTCTGATAGGTCGCATTATTGCTGCCGATCGGCGTGACCGCGATGATCAAAAGCACCAGCAGCGCCAGCAGCTTATCCCGCCTGAAAAACCGGCTGTCGACCAGCGCCCAGAGACAGAGGCCGACCGCCGCATACAGCAGCACCATGCACCATTCAAACATGCACCAGTAAAAGGCATACTGAAAGTCAAACATGCCCCGGCCCCGGAAAAGCCGCAGGAGCACCGGAAGCATGCACAGATAGATGACGCGCTTTGTCCGCTCCAGCCTGCCCGGGAGGATGTGAAAGAACACACAGCCCATGACGGCCGCAGCCGCCAGCAGAAAGACCCATTTGAAGGAGGTCTCATACTCATGCAGTATGGAGGTGAGCATGGAAAGCGGCGAATAGGTGCCGTCCGAGGCGCTGTAGCCGGACAGCCCCGCCAGCATCCTGCCATAGGCCCCGGCCCCGAACTGCACGCAGATCGCCAGAAAGCCCGAAAGAAAAGCGCCCAGGGATCCGGCCGCACAGGCCAGCACATCCAGCCAGATTTCCTTCGGCTTTTTTTTCAGCAAAATACCGTAATAGAAAACTGCCGCGATCAGCAGGCATTCCAGCGCATTGGGAACCCGCGCCAGCACATTGGCCCCCAGGCACACGCCCGCCAGCGCCATCAGAGAACGCTTTTGCCAGACCAGCCCCCGGTACAGGCAGACGATCCCTCCCAGGAAAAGCGCCAGCGTCAGATAGTTGTACAGGCTGGTGGTGGGGATCCAGCATAACCCGATCGCCGCCAGTTCCCCCAGAAAGGCCAGCCACGCGGGCATCTTTCCCTTCAGAAAATAATAGGAAAGCAGCGCCATGGCGCTCACGATCAGCCCGGTATAGAACCGGATGCCGATCAGCGTTTCCCCGAAGGGCAGCCGGATCAGAAGCGCCCCCAGCACGTTCGCCAGATAGGTAGCCACCGTCCAGTCCCCTCCTCCGTGAGGGAAAAAGCGGAAATTCACCAGTCCGTACATGGAATCCGTCAGATCGATCCCCTGATTGATTTTGACCAGCGGATACACGAGCAGTATCGCCGGAAAAACATACCGTATCCAGATTTGCTTCGCCCTGTCGCTCATGCCGCACCCCCGTTTCGCGCGCCGTATTTTTTTCCGCGCCGGCGGTTTCCGCAAAGGCCGCCCAGCACTGCGAGCAGCCTTCCGCGCAGCAGATCCAGAACCGTGCAGACCGCAAACACCAGCGTGACCTGCAAAAGCAGAAGCAGCAGATACCGGGGGACCGGCGTCACGCATGTCCCGCCCTCCATCGTCTGGGCAAAGGCGCTCCCCAGCCTTCCGGTCAGCCCGTTGACCCAGCCGAACCATCTTCCGGCCGCATCCACCTGTTCATGGATCAGATAGACGCCGAGCATGGCCGGACTGACCCGGCGCACGAGAGCAGCCGCCTTCCCTTCCTTTATACGTATATGCGAAAAAGCGCAGAACAGGCCCAGCGCTCCCGTCAGGCAGAGCAGAAAATTGTAATGAAAGGGAACGCTCGCATAGTACCGCAGCCCTTCCACCCGTCCGCCGGGTCCCACCAGACAGAACTCCAGCGCGGCAATCCCCAATACGGAACCCAGATAAACCGCCCATCCCCTCGCTGCCGTCGTCATAAATTCCGGGCCATACTTCCGAAGATAGCCCCCGATCAGGTACAGCACCAGAAACCAGCCGAAGTCGTACCCATATCGATCGGTGGAAAACCGGATCGGACTGAAGGATTTTCCGACACAGAAAAACAGCAGCAGCGCCGCCAGCATCCATCGCAGTTCTTTTCGGTCCAGCCTTTCCAGCGCCGCATTCAACGCCGGAGAAAAGAGCACCATCACCACATACGCGGTGATAAACCAGTAATGTCCCGACTGCACCGGGAAAATGCTGTTCCAGATATGGTAAATGCTGAAAGCCTCCGAAACCGGAAGGACACCGAAAGCCGCCAGCAAAAGCGGAATCAGCACCGTATAAAACAGCGTCTGCGCGATGATCCGGAACACCCGCCGCCAGGAAAAGGCGGCCGCGGAGAGGAAATATCCGCTCAGGAGCACATAGACGTTCACCGCGACGATGCACAGCGCATCCAGCACGATCGCCGCCGGCCGAAGTCCGGAAAGGCCGCCGTCAAAAAACATGGAACCCACTGTCTGATTGAGATAATGCATGATCACCACCATGTACATGGCGACGATCCGCAGCAGCTCAAAATTCGCCTGCCTTTTTTTCATGGGCTCCTCCCTTCCTTCGTTTTCCGACAGCCCGTGCCGGATGGCTCACCGTTCCCGCGTGATCTGTCCGTGCTCCACCCGGTAGACGATATCGCACTTTTCAATGGTCTGCAGCCTGTGAGCGATGATCACCAGCGTCTTGTGGCCGTGCAGACTGTTGATGGACTCCATGATGGCGGCCTCCGTTTCATTGTCCAGGGCGCTGGTGGCCTCATCCAGCACCAGCACCTCCGGATCCTCGAACAGCGCCCTGGCAATGCCGATGCGCTGCCTCTGCCCGCCGGAGATCCGGATGCCGCGTTCCCCGATGCCGGTATCCAGCCCCTCGGGCAGCCCCCGCACGAAATCATCCAGTCTGGCCTTGCGCAGCGCCTCCCATACCTTCGCGTCGTCGATATCCTCATCCGCATAGCCGAAGGCCACGTTTTTGCGGATCGTGGAATCCACCATGAAAATGGACTGCGGAATATAGCCGATGTTTTTCAGCCAGGACTCATAGTGGTCCCGCACCTCCACGCCGTCCGCCAGGATCTGTCCCTCCTGGATCTGCAGAAGCCCCAGCATGATGTCCACAATGGTGGTCTTCCCCGCACCGGAGGTTCCCACGATGCCCACCGACATCCCCACCGGAATCTCCATATGCGCGCGGTCGAAGATCAGCGTATCCGTATTGGGATAACGGTACACGATATCGTTCAGAACGATCTTCTCCTTCACCGGAAGCTGTTCCACCTGTTTTTTCTTCTTATAATATTCCTCATCGTAGACCATGCTTTCGTCATGGATTTCTTCCTGCAGATTGTCGGAGACGCCCATGAAAAACGGTTCAAAATAGGAAATGGATGTCAGATGGTTATTGATCCGGTTGGCGGAGGGCAAAAGCCGCATGGCTGCCACGCCGAATGCCCCGATCTGCCCCACCATGTCCGTCACGTTCTCGCCCAGCCAGAGCATGATCATCAGATACAGGATCAGGCCCGCCATGCAGACCGTTTCGATCAGCAGCCGGGGGGTGGAGTTGAAAATATTGTAGCGCTGCACGGCGCTGACATAGCCCTTGCCGCACTTGCCGTATTCCACGATGAAATAGTTTTCCTTGTTGGCGATCTTGATCTCCTTGATGCCCATGACGGACTCCTCGATCCACTTGTAAAGACCGCTGTAATAATCCTGATTCTCGATGCCCGCCTGCCGCATGATGGGCTTTAAGATGAATTTGATGACCAGAAGCGTCACGATGAGCAGGGAGGCCACCGTCAGGATCATCTGCGGCGCGATGGCCGTCAGCGTGACCGACAGAAGGACGAAAATGATGACCTCGCTCAGAAGCTGCAGACAGGCCAGCACCAGGCCGAACATGTTGTTCACGTCCGACGTGATCATCCGCTGGATCACGGAGGTATCCGCGTTGAGATAATATTCGTAGGGCCGCTTCATGAAATTGATCATCATGCGCTGGGAGGTCTCAAACTGATTGGTATAGACAAAGCGCAGTTGGATCACGTTCTGAAAATACAGGAAAACGTTCTTGAGCACAAAGCCCAGAATGATCAGCGCCAGGATCAGCGTAGTGAACTGCGCCGGGGTGGACAGCCCGGTGAGCCGGTACGCCCTGGCCACAATCCCGTCCCCCTCCACGCAGGCAGGATCCATGATCATCTGGATCGCGGGAACCACGAGGCCGATGCTGGCCGTCTCCAGGACCGCGCCGATGACCATCATGATCAGGATCTGCACCATCTTCCATTTCTGTCTGCGGTTCATGAGAACCATCATTTTTTTCCAGATTTTCTTCATGCCGGAATCAGATCCCCCTAATAAATCTGTTCATTGAACCGGTGCTCCTCCGGTTTCTCATACCTGTCCATGAAATCGTCGCCGAGATAGATCTTCTCCTTCGCGAAATGCAGCGCGTCCGGCACCGTATACACCGTGACCACCTGATCAAATTCCAGGCCCTCCACGAAGTTCAGGATCTCCATCGGAAACATGCCGTCCAGCACGATACGGTCCGGAAATTCCTTCCGGTAGTCCAGCGTATCCCTGGGATGGGGCTTGATCAGCACCTGCGCGTCCTGCCCGTACTGCGCGATGATATCCGTGAAAATGCGCTTCCTGACATCCGGAGCGCAGAGCGGCTCCGTCAGCACCAGCACCTTTTTTTCGTGATGGTCCCCCCGGGCAAGCTGCTCCAGAAGACCGTCCATATTTTCCATGAAAATGCGGGTGATGATGTCCTTATCCTCCCGCGTCAACCGGCGTGTCAGCGCCTCTCTGGGCTGCTCGATATATTTGGGGCACGGATATTCCAGGACGGACGTATCGTTTACCTCCATATCGACGCAGTATTTGCTGTATCCGTTCTGAATAAAAATCAGATTCCGGGACGCCAGCAGGGCCTTCAGCTTAAAATGCCCGCGGTTGTCGTACCGCGCCGAATCGTAATAACGGATGCAGTCCAGCCCGTCCTCCAGCGCGTGATACCTGATTTTTTTATAATTCAGATAATACCCGATGGGGTCGGAATCGCAGAACACATAAATATCCCGGTATTCCCGGAAATCCACCGGCACGAAGGGCTCCTCCAGCCTGCCGAGCAGCTTCGTGAACCGCATCCGGGAGAGCATATTGAGAACCAGATTTCCGTAATCCATCCGATACTTGTCCAGCCGCGGAAAAAACTCCGCCTTCTTCTCCTCGAAGACGCGCACGTCCTCGAACAGACCGCTCTTTTCGGCGCGCTCCTGCAGATTTCCGAACTCGTTGGACATCGTGCTGAGCAGGAGCGTCGCCTGCCCCCGCATCGCCTTCGGGAGCGTCAGCTCCTTCAGGCAGGTCACATATACATGATAGAAGGTATGGCAGACATAGATTCGCTCTTTCATCTCTCCGATCCTTCCCGGGATCCTCTTTCCACGCATTTTATCCCATTCTTTTCCCATCATAACACGAATCGGGCAGAAATACAAATATTCCGGGCCAAAACAGGATAAAGAAAAAATCCGGCATATGTCCTTCAAAAATATTGTAGATTTCCCCTGCTTTTGATACAATGAAATGAAACCGCACAGCGGTTCCCAGGAGGTATCCATGTCAGCGCTCGCAATCATCACCGCACGCGGCGGGAGCAAACGCATCCCCCGCAAAAATATCCGGCCGTTCTGCGGCAGGCCGATCATCCTCTATTCCATTGAGGCCGCTCTGACCTCCGGCGTATTTGACGAGGTCATGGTCTCTACGGACGATCCGGAAATCGCCGGGATCGCCAGGGAAGCCGGAGCGCAGGTTCCCTTCCTGCGCAGCGCCGCGGCTGCCGGCGATTACGCCTCCACGGACGACGTGATCCGGGAGGTGCTGACCTCCTACGAGGCTCTGAGCCGGAAATTCGATTCCTTCTGCTGCATTTACCCCACGGCTCCCTTCATCACGCCCGAAAAGCTGCAGCGCGCCATGGAGATGCTTCGGACGGCGGAATCCGTCATCCCCATCGTGCCGTTCTCCTATCCGGTTCAGCGGGGGCTGCGCATAGACGGAGCCGGACATGTCGGATACAAATGGCCCCAGTATGCTGCGGCCCGCAGCCAGGATCTGGAGAAGCTCTACCATGACTGCGGACAGTTTTACGCCTGCCGTACGGATGCCTTTTTCCGGGAGGGCACGACGGATACGCCAGGCATGGTTCCCCTGATCCTGTCCGAGCTGGAGGTGCAGGACATCGACACCCCGGAGGACTGGGAGATCGCGGAAGTGAAATATCAGAAAATGAAAGAACGGATGGAGCATCCCCATGAATAAAGAGATTTTTATCGGCGAAAAAAGGATCGCCGCCGACGCCCCCGCATTCATCGTGGCGGAGATGTCAGCCAACCATTTACAGGATTACGACCGGGCCGTGCGCATCCTGCATGCGGCGAAGGAAGCGGGCGCGGACGCGGTGAAGCTGCAGACCTATACCGCGGACACCATCACCTTCGACGGAGACGAGGAGATCTTCCGCATTTCCGGCGGCACCCTCTGGGACGGCGCCACCTTACACAGGCTTTATGAGGAAGCTTCCATGCCCTGGGAGTGGCACGCCCCTCTGATGGAGGAAGCCAGAAAGCTGGGGCTCCTCTGCTTCTCCTCCCCTTTCGACTTCACGGCGGTGGACCTGATGGCAGAACTGGACATGCCGGCCGTCAAAATCGCTTCCTATGAAATCAACGACCTTCCCCTGATCCGCAGAGCCGCCGGGCTGCATAAACCCATGATCTTCGCCACCGGCATCGCCAGGCTGGAGGACATCGAACGGGCGCTGAACGTCTGCCGGGAAGAGGGCAATGAAGATGTGATCCTGCTGAAATGCGTTTCCGGCTATCCCACGCCCTATGAAGATGTGAACCTGCGGGTGATCCCCACCCTGCAGGCCGCTTTCGACTGCATCACCGGGCTTTCCGACCACACCATGGGCATCGCCACGGCCATCGGCTCCGTCTGTCTGGGCGCAAAAATGATCGAAAAGCACCTGACGCTTCGCCGCGCGGACGGCGGACCGGACGACGCGTTTTCCATGGAGCCGGAGGAATTCAAAGAAATGGTGGACAACGTCCGCATTCTGGAAAAGGCGCTGGGCTCCTCCGTCTACCGTCTGACCGACATCCAGGAATCCGAACGCCGGGACTCCCGTTCCCTTTTCGTGGTAAAGGATATGGAAGCCGGGGAACGCTTCACGCCGGAGAATGTGCGCTCCATCCGCCCCTGCCGCGGCCTGCACACCATGTACTATGAAGAAATCCTGGAAAAAAAGGCTGCCTGCGCCATCAGAAAGGGGACTCCGCTGTCATGGGATCTCGTCCGATAGTCTATCTGCGCACCGACGGCAATGAAAACATCGCCACCGGTCACCTGATGCGCTGCCTTTCCATCGCCAGAGCCCTGCGCCGCCGGAATGCGCGGCCGGTGTTCGTGGTCTCCGACATGACCTCCATCACCCTGCTGCAGCGCATGATGTCGAAGGAGGAAATTGCCGGGCGCTGCTTCCCCATCATCCATATGCAGACCGATTACCGGGACCTGGAACGGGAAATCCCGGTGCTGACCCGGATCCTCTCGGCGCACCGGATCTCCTGCCTGCTTGTGGATTCCTATTATGTGACGCAGATTTATTTTTCTTCCCTGAACCCGCTCTGCAAAACCGCCTATCTGGACGATCTGCAGGCCGCCGATTATCCGGTCCGTCTGGTCGTCAACTACGACCGGGACGCGGACGCCGGATTTTATAAAAACGCCGGCCGCGTTCTCTGCGGCAGCGCTTATGTCCCGCTGCGGGAACAGTTTTCCTGCTGCAGCTATCATGTGTGGGAACAGGTGAAGGATGTTTTTCTCTCCGCAGGCGGCACGGACCCCTTCAATATCTCCGGGAACCTGCTGCGCCTCATGCTCCCCTCCCCCGACTGGAAGGACTGCCGCTTCCACGTGCTGACGGGCCCGCTGCACGAGCACCGGCCCGAACTGAACGGCCTGGCCGAACAGACGGAACGGGTGATCCTGCATGAAAACGTGACGGAAATGGCCTCCCTTATGGCGGAATGCGATCTCGGCTTTTCCGCCGCCGGCACCACGCTCCACGAGCTTTGCGCCGTCGGTGTTCCTTCCGTCAGCTACAGCATGGCCGACAACCAGATTCCCGGCGCAAAGGCCTTCGACAGCGCCGGCCTGATTCCCTGGGTCGGAGACGTGCGGAACGATCCCGCCTTTTATGAACGCGCCTGTAAGGCGCTGCTGGAGCTCGCGCAGGATCCGATGCGCCGTCGGGAACAGTCCCTGCGGATGCGTCTGGAAATCGACGGAGCCGGCGCGGACCGGATCGCCGCGGCGCTGACGGAATCTGTCTGAGCCCGGTCCCGCATTTCATCCCTTCGCTCCGTATTTCTCCCACTTTCCGCTCCTGTACCGCAGAGTATAGCAGACCGCGCGGAACGCCCAGTCGATGATCATCGCCACCCAAATGGCCAGCAGGCCGAAATGGAACACATAGGTAAACAGATAAGCGGCCACCACGCGGAAGGCCCACATGGAAATGATGGCGACAGCCATAGGCCATACCACATCCCCGGCCGCCCGCAGCGTATTGGGCAGCGAGAAGGAAAGCACCCAGATAAAAACGGCCATCACCGCATGGAACCGGAACACATTTACCGTCATCTCCGTGGCCTCCGGGCTCAGATGGTAAAAGCCCGCGATCAGCGGCGCGGCAAAAAAGAGCACCGCTGACATGGCACTCATGCCGATCTCCGAAAGGATGCACAGCTTCTTCGTATAATAGCGGGCCTGTCCGTATTCTCCGGCCCCCACGCAGACGCTGACCACGGAGATCATGGCGAGATTGACCGCGGAACCGGGCAGAATATTCCAGTTCGCCAGCGTCCCGCAGACCGCGTTGGCCGCGATGGCCGCCGTCCCCATGGTGGAAACCGCGCTGATCACCAGAATTTTTCCCAGTTGGAACATGCTGTTCTCCATGCCGTTGGGCACGGCGATATAGAGGATCCTTTTGATCAGCTTCCCGTCAAACCGGAACCGGATCTGACCGGCCAGACTGATCTCTCTCCTTTTATCCAGGATCAGCACGAAAATCAGGATCGCCGCCACATAGCGGGACACCGTCGTGGGCAGGGCCACACCGGCCACCCCCATATGCAGGCCGAAAATACAGACCGCGTTGCCGACCACATTGATGACGTTCATCAGAACGGAAACCCACATGGTGATCTTCGCGCTGTTCATGGCGCGGAAAAGCGCGGCGCAGGAATTGTAGACTGCCAGCGCCACGAAGGAAACCGCCGTAATGACCAGATAAGTTTTGCAGGCCTCCATGACGTCCGGCTCGATCTGCCCAAACATCAGGCGCAGCAGCGCATCATGAGCCGCAATAAAAACGACCGCGATCAAAAGCGCCAGCAGGGTGGCGAACAGCAGGATCTGCCAGGCGGCTCTGCAGGCGTCCTCCCGCTTCTTTTTCCCCAGGAAGTGCCCCGCCACCACCGCGCCGCCGGTTGCCAGCGCCGAAAACACATTGATCAGCAATATATTGACCGTATCCACCAGGGAAACGCCGGACACCGCCGCTTCGCCCGCAGCCGAAACCATGATCGTATCGGCCATGCCCACCGCGATGGCCAGCACCTGCTCCACCAGCAGCGGCACGATCAGCTTCCGCAGGTCTCTGTTCGAATATAACATTTTTCTTCTCTTCTCCCGTATATGAACCGGTCGGACCCGTTCCGACCTTTCTCATCTTATACAGGATAAAAATGTTTGTAAATGGACAAAATTGCCGAATCTCGATCTCATGTTCACAATGAATGATGCAGATATTTTTCCCTTGTGGCGAGCCCTCCCCGGATATGGCGTTCGGACTTGTTCACGTCCAGCACGATCCTGGCCTCCTTCGCAAGCCCCGGATTGATCTGCTCCAGGCGCTCGGTGATATCCTTGTGCACCGTGCTCTTGCTGATCCCAAACTGCTTCGCCGCCTGCCTCACCGTCGCGTTATGCTCAATGATATAGCCGGCCACCGCCATCGCCCGCTCTTCAATATAATCCTTCACAGGGAAACCCCCGTCATACATTTTTTACATTGTATGACGGGGGTTTTATGGTTATGATCGCCTGAAGATCCAAAATATCTTATCCGCGGCCGCCATCCCGGAACCGGAACAGATTCAGCCCTACCTTCTCGCTGAATTCCCGGTCCACCTCGCCGTCCGCGATCCGGATGACGATCTCCGCCGTGGCGCTGATCACCGCGCGGTTCAGATGCCCGCCGACCACTCTGCCCTCGCTGTCTCCCGCGCTCATATGGACATGAAGGTAAGGCTTTCCGTCCATTCGCGTGAGCGTTCCCGTCAGGGACGTGATCTCATAAGGGCCGGAAAAGTCGTTGGCGTAATATTTCTTTTCCGCCGTATTGAACACGCCGGTGGTAAAAGCCTTCACCGCGCCCAGCCCGCTGATCTGCGCCAGCCGGATGTCCTCCGCCACCGCCACCGCGAGCAGCCTTTCGCAGATCTCCTCCTCCGGATCCAGTCTCAAAAAGATCGTGTCCTGAAAACGCCTGTACTCCATCTCTTTCTCCTCCTTGAAATAAATACCGATATGAAGCTCTTCACTTCTCCCAACGCCGGGATCACCGCAGCAGCTCCAGCAGCTCCTCTCTGGTCAGGCTCCCTGCTCCGACGCCTTCTCCGCCCAGGATCCGATCGGCCAGCTCCAGCTTGCGCGCCTGCAGATCCACGATCTTTTCCTCGATCGTCCCGCGGGCGATGAGCCGGTACACATTGACCGTATTGACCTGACCGATGCGGTGTGCCCGGTCCGTGGCCTGATTCTGCACCGCCACATTCCACCAGGGGTCGAAATGGATCACCACATCCGCGGCGGTCAGGTTCAGCCCCGTTCCGCCCGCTTTCAGGGAAATGCAGAACACGGGCACGGCATCCGTCGCGAAATCCTCCACCATCCTGGCCCTTTTCTCCTTCGGCGTCGCGCCGGTCAGCGTATAAAACGGTATCCTCTCCTTCCGAAGGGATTCCGCCAGCCGCTCCAGCATGGACGTGAACTGGGAAAACAACAGCACCTTATGCCCGTTCTCCACGGCATTTTTCACCAGATGGATCGCCAGCTCCTTCTTGGCGGAGCCGCTTTCATATCCGTCGTACAGCAGTGCCGGATCGCAGCAGAGCTGCCGGAGCTTCGTCAGCTCCGCGAGGATCTGTATTTTGGAGCTCTTAAACTCCTCGTCCGACTTCTTGTCCAGCATGAGCTGCATCCGCTTCACATGGGCGTCATAAAGCTGCTGCTGTTCGCCCTCCATCTGTGCATACACGTTCTCTTCCAGCTTATCCGGGAGCTCCTTCAGCACATCCTTTTTCAGGCGGCGCAGCACAAACGGCCGGATCATCTTCTGCAGGCGGGCGGCGCACGCTTCATCATCCTTTGTCACGATGGGGGATTCCAGCTCCTCCCGGAAACGCTGATACGTATACAGATACCCCGGCATCAGATAGTCGAAAATGCTCCAGAGCTCGCTCAGCCGGTTTTCCACGGGCGTCCCTGTCAGCGCCAGACGGAATCCCGCCCGGACCTGCTTGACCGCCTTTGCCGCCAGCGTCCCGTGGTTCTTGATATACTGCGCCTCATCGATGACCTGACAGAAAAAGGACAGGCTCTCATACTGCTCCACGTCCCTGCGGAGCAGATCGTAGGAGGTGATCAGGACATCTCCCTGTCCCGCGCCCCGCAGGACCGCTTCCCGTTCCGGCGCGCTCCCAACCACCATGCGGGCCGTAAGCTGCGGCGCAAAGCGCTCGATCTCCTTTTTCCAGTTGTATACCAGAGAAGCCGGACAGACGATCAGCGTCCTCCGCCCCGCCCGGGAAAGCGAGCCGTCCGCTCCCGGATCTGCGCTGCCAGCCTTCCGGGACGCGCCCTTCCCCGGAACCGCGCCGCCTGTTCCCCCGTCCGGTCCGCCCTTTTCCGCCTCGGAAAGCAGAAAGCAGATCACCTGCAGCGTCTTGCCCAGGCCCATATCGTCGGCCAGGATACCCCCGAATCCGTTATGATACAGCGTCCTGATCCAGCGGTATCCGTATTTCTGATACTCCCGCAGCACATCCTTAAGGCTCTCCGGAATTTCAAAAGCGTTGTCCTCCACCGTCTTCATCCTGCTGACCAGCGCCCTGAAATCCTCATTCCGGGATACGGAAAACCCGCTTTCCTCTCCCAGCTCTTCCTCCAGATAGAGCGCGCGGAAGCGCGGAATCTCGATCTTATCCTTTTTCAGTTGCTTTTCGGTCAACTGCAGGCCGTGGCGCAGATCTGCCAGCGGCCCCATGTCTTCCTCCTCCATGCGAAGGAGGCTCCCGTCCCTGAGCCGGTAATATTTCCTGCGGCGCTCATAGCGGGACAGGATCTCGATCAGTTGTTCCCGGGGAATATCCTCCGAGGATATGCTCAGATTCAGGAGATCTCCCGCGAGAGAAAGCCCGACGGATATCCTGGGCGTCTGCACCAGCCGGATCCGCTTCAGCGCATCGGAAACATAGACCTCGCCCAGCTCCTGCAGCCTGATCACGCCGTCCGTCAGAAGGGCATAGAGCAGTTCGTCATCCTGATGGATCACCATCGTATGCGTCACGTCGTCATACGCGTTGCACCAGGAGCTGATCAGCCCCGCCACCTCGGATTCCCTCTGAAAGTCCCGCAGTTCCATTCCCTCTTCATGGGAAAAAACACTGTATTCCCGCTCTCCGTATACCGCCGACGCCCGGCAGGTGACCAGATCCTCCTGCGGCATATCCAGATAAAACCGAAAGACAGCCTCCTCCGGCCGCGCATCCTGTTCATCGACATTTTCCAGAACACAGTCAAAGCAGCGGCGCAGCGCGGGCATCACCCGCCGGAAAAACGCGGGGACATCCGATTTCTGAACAAAGGCCTTCCGCTCCGGAAGGGATCGCATACATTCCAGGAAATCCTCCGCCTCCCGCATTTCCTCCCTGGGGATACGGTATATTTTCTGATCCCGGAAATAAATGTAGTCCCGTTCACACTCATATCCGAATATCGAATCCAGCCGCACTTCCATGCCGTCCGTCCCGCCGGTGAGGAAGACCTGACGGCGCAGCGTCTCCGGCGCAACGCTCCACTTCTTTTCTCCTTCTCCGTCCACATTGGCGATAAAAGGGACAGAACCGACCGCATCCAGAAAGGCCTCCAGATCCCGCCCATCCAGCGAGATCAGCCTCGATTTCGGCACATACGGATAATAAGAAGAGTACTGATCAAACTGCCCGTAACGCCCACTGTTTCTCTCCGTCCAATTCAAAAGGAACGCCGCCATCGCGCGGGACTGCTCCGCAAGATTCTCCGGAACGTGCGTAAACTGCAGCGCCTTCCCATAGGAATAATTCTCATGCGCCCGCATAAGCGCCGCGAACTGAAAGACATCCTTCAGCACATACATCTTTTGGGTCCCGATGCG
Organism: uncultured Eisenbergiella sp.; assembly: GCA_947627215.1. Classification (GTDB taxonomy): domain Bacteria; phylum Bacillota; class Clostridia; order Lachnospirales; family Lachnospiraceae; genus Gallintestinimicrobium. The sequence continues at coordinate 57,060 of CANQVD010000015.1, read as the reverse complement.
GAACTCCGCCTGACACGCATCCCGTCCGCAGGTCAGGATCGGCTCCAGCCGAACCCTGCCGTAAACGTCACTCTGCACAACGGGCAGCGTCTGCCGTACCGCCTGCTTCTGCAGCAGCTCCTTCATCTGAACGGTCGTCTGCCGCTGCATCCTCCGGGCAGGCAAGGCTTCTTTCCGTCTCACCGGTTTTTCCCGCCGGTACCTATCCTCCTGAACCGTTTCCCGCCGGTGCAGTACGGACAGATATTCCAGAAGGACTCCCACGCAGTGCTTGCACAGGCCGTCGTAGGAATAAAACGCCGGACATTCACAACCGCAGTCTTCGATCTCATCCGTTTCCGTATTCACCGTGATCTCCACGGCATACCTGTGCCTGCCGCTTCCTTTCACAAGAGCCCGAATCCGATCGTACTCCTCCGCCCCCTCCATATAAAAAGAACCGACTTTTCCCTGATTGAATATCTCCACACCTCTGGCATAGGAATATCCGGCCAGCCTTTTGATCCCGCTCCTCGTGAGCATCCCTGTCCCTCCCGGTATATCGTCATCTTTTAATCATAACGTAACCCGGATAGAAACGCAACAGAAAAATGCCTTACAGGAGAGGCCTGCAAAAATGCCTTACAGGAAAGCCGGCCCTGCGGGCGCACAGAGAAACCGGACGCAGAAGGCGCAGCGCAGGAGAATCAGGCGGTCGCCGTTCGCCCCGGTCTCTCCGCCTGCAGACAAAAGCCGAGGTAGGCCACCATGCGCCGCTCCAGGGCGCGGGCCGCTCCCCGCACAGGCACCTCCCGCGCCCGCCTCTTCGGCACCACCAGCTCCTCCATCCGAATCCCCAGATAACAGCTCAGCGCATAGAAATTATCCAGAGACGGCAGCGTCCTGCCCTGAAACCAACTGTAAATGGACTGGAGAGCCGCCAGTCCCAGAAACTCCTGCAGCTCCTTCGGCGTCACCTGACGGCGCTCGCATTCTGCCCGAAGCTGTCTTCCCGTCTCCTGTACATCGATGACCGGATAAACCTGCATAAACCCACATCCCTTCCTTCCCTCAATGCTCCCGTTCTCCTGCCTCTCCATCGCTTTCCATCCCTTTTTCCAGCGTAACAGCCGGACTGTCCCTTAATCCGTACTCCGTCACATTCTTTCTGTGCGGCAGCGCAGAACCGCCGCCCCGCTGCTCCTGTTTTTCTCCTGACAAAAAATGCCCGCCGCACAGCCATGCGGTTTATCCCATGTCCTCCGGACGACATCAAACCGTGCTCATGGATTTGGGTCTGCCGCACATGCCTGTGCGGAACCTTCCTGAAAAACAAATACGATAAAATCCGAATCATCTTTTGTTACCAGACTGTTGAAAAGCCGCCCGAAACGTACGGCTTTTCGCGGCAGGCGCCGCACTGTCCGGGTTCGGGATCTTCGTGCGGAGAGCATTTCCCGTCAGAGATATTTCTGCAGCGTATCACACCTCCACCCATGTTGTGGCGTTGGATATTTTGATCTTCGTGTCCAGCTCCAGCAGAAGCGCTTCCCGTCCCTCCTTCAGCGCCTTCGCCTTTTTGCAGACATCCAGGGGATCGAACATCCGCAGCGGCTCCGGAACGGCAGGCACCCGATTCCCTTCCGCGCTCCGTCCGGCGGCGCCCCGACGGACCTGCGCCTGCAGCGCGGCCCGGCGCGCGGCCTCATTTTTCCGCCGCATCTTTTCCTGCGCCTCCCGATGCGCCGTCTCCATTCGCCGGACGAGTATGCCCTCAAAATCCGTCATATCTCCGAACGGTCCCGCGCCCCGCAGACGGCTGCGCAGGGCGACGGCGAAGGCGACCGACATTTCGCCGGCGGAGGTCTCGATCCGCGCGGACGCATTGGAAGCGATGATCGCCTCGTTCAGCCTGTCATAGCGCTCGATCAGCGCCCGTATCTTCTGCCAGGCGCCCTGCGCCTGCGATTCAAAGCCCTCCCGCGGCATGCGCTTTTCCAGCGTGACAGAAGCCTTCGGCCGAACCAGATCCACGAAGCAGGCCTTTTCGATCTGTTCCGATATTTTCCGAACCAGCAGATCCCGCTCATCCAGCGCCTGTACCACCGTGATCCTGCTTTTCATCCCCGCTCCCGCCTCCCTTTCTGTGATTCCTCAATCATAATACACTTCCCGGGATCTGTCATTCAGTTACAAACTGATTGACAGGGCGTGCCTTCCCCGCTATAATAATTTGCTCCGGAAGCGAAAAAAAAGAAGCAGGTCTTTCCAAACCCTGCTTCCTTCCGTATCCGGAACCGTCTTCCGATCCCCGCGCCGCCTGCGCCCTACCAGGCCAGGATCTCGCAGCCATCCTCCGTCACCGCCACGGTCACCTCCCACTGGGCCGAAGGCATCCCGTCCTCCGTATAGATCGTCCAGCCGTTGGAATCGTCTATACAGATCTCCTCCGAACCCATATTCACCATGGGCTCGATGGTGAACACCATGCCGGGGACCATGAGCATTTCGGTTCCCTTCGGCGCCACGTAACTGACGAACGGTTCCTCATGGAACTCCAGCCCCACGCCGTGTCCGCCGATATCCACCACGATGCTGTAACCGTTTTCCTTCGCATGGGCGTTCACCGCGTCGGCCATATCCCCCAGGAACTGCCAGGGCTTCACCTGCGCGATCCCCGCCTCCATGCACTCCTTCGCGACCCGCACGAGCCGTTCCTTTTCAGGAGAAACCTGCCCGATCAGAAAAGTCCGGGAAGAATCGGAAAAATATCCTTTGTAGATGGTGGACGCATCCACGTTCACGATATCGCCCTCCCGCAGGATCACATCCGAGGAAGGGATCCCGTGACACACCTGATCGTTGACCGAGGTGCATACGCTTTTGGGAAAGCCCTCGTAGCCCAGCGGAGCGGGAACGGCGCCGAACTCCCTGGTCTTTTCCTCCACCAGTTGGTCAATCTCCAGCGTACTCATGCCGGCGCGGATGTGCTGCGCCACATGATCCAGCACCGCCGCATTGATTTTCCCGCTCTCCCGGATGCCGTCGATCTGCGCCTTTGTCTTGCGCATTCCGCGGTCGGGAACGATATGCCCCTCCAGCTCAAAGGCCCTGATCTTCTCATCCTCCCGCATATGACACTGCTTATATTTTTTTACGCTCCCGCACCAGCAGGGATCGTTGCGCTCCAGCCTGTGAGGCTGTACCGCCCGCATCCCGCCGGCAAAATGGTCCGCCATCCTCATTCCTCTTTTCTGCATCCGTAAAAAATATTTCCCCAGCGGAACAAAGGCCGCTCAGCCGACGATCCGGCGCACCGTCAGAATCGGGCGATAGTTGGCATAGCCGTATTTGATGCCCGTCCGCTCCGTGCTGGCATGGACAATCCGGCCGCCTCCCAGATAGATCGCCACATGTCCCGCGTAACAGATGATATCGCCCGGCTGTGCCTGATCATAGGAAACCTCCCGGCCCACGCTGCGCATGGAGGCGGAATTGCGGGGCAGCTTATAACCGTACTGCTGATAAACGGCCATGACAAAGCCCGAGCAGTCCGCCCCGTTCACCAGGCTGGTACCGCCCGCCACATAGGGATTCCCCACGAACTGACACGCATACTGCGCGATATCCGCGCCGGTGGACCCGGTGGGCGGCGGCACGGTCTTCAGCCCTCCTGCGGATGCGGTTTCAACGGATGTGCCGCTGCCGCCGGACTGGGCGGCCTGACGGGCGGCTTCCTCCGCCTTCCGCCGCTCCTCCTCCTGGCGGATGATCTCGTTTTCCTCCTCCTGCAGCTTCGCCAACTGGGCGTTCTGCTGCTTGATCTGCGCCTTGTAGGTGGCGGCCTGCTGCCGCACCTTGGCAATCTGCACCTCGTAATCGGCGGAAATTTCCTCCATCTCCGCCATCATTTCTTCCATGGCCGCCTTTTCTTCTTCCAATTCGTGATGCTGCGCCTCCAGCTCGCTCTCCCGATCCTCCAACTGCGCCTGCTTGACCGCAACCTCCTCCTTCAGCAGGATGTATTTCTTCAGCATGTTGGCGTCATATTCGGAAAGCTTCTCCACATATTCCGTCCGGTTGAGCATATCGCTCCAGCTTCCCGTTTTCAGAATGAGCTCCACATAGCTGACATTGCCTTCTTCATAGAGATAACGGACGCGCTTCTTCATGGCGGCATACTGCTCATCCTCCCGGGCCTTCGCCTCATCGTACTCCGCCTGCGCCTCCTGAATCTGCGCCTGCGTCTCTCCGATCAGCTCCTCCATCAGGCCCACGCTGGCGATGACCTCCACCAGTTGTGCATCCAGCTCCTGCATCTGCTCCTCCAGAGCGCTCTGTTCCTCCTCCAGATCGCCCAGCATGCCCTGCACTTCCTCATACCGGCTCTGCGTATTCTGCTGTTCCTGCTTCGTCTTTTCCCTCTCCTGCGCGATCTGATCCCGCGTCCTGGCCGCCTGAACCGGCTGGACCGCCAGCGCCGCCGCCAGAAGGAAAACAGACAGTCCCGTCAGACTCTTCCGCATCTTCAGTCCTCTGTTTCAAAAAGGCAAAAATCCCCGCTGTCTGTATTGCCGCAGGGATTCCTCCCTGCGGCAATACGGCTTTTTCTTACAGTTCACAGTTTTTCACGGTTCTGGGGAAGGGCAGCACGTCCCGGATGTTCCCCATACCGGTCAGATACATCACACAGCGCTCAAAGCCCAGACCGAAGCCCGCGTGCCGGGCCGAGCCGTACCGGCGCAGATCCAGATAGAACCGGTAATCCTCTTTGTTCAGTCCCAGCTCGTCCATCCGCTTCTCCAGAAGCTCCAGGCTGTCCTCCCTCTGACTGCCGCCGATGATCTCCCCGATGCCGGGCACCAGGCAGTCCATGGCCGCGACCGTCTTCCCGTCCGGATTGAGCTTCATATAAAACGCCTTGATCTCCCTGGGATAATCGGTCACGAACACCGGCCGCTTAAATTCCTTTTCCGTCAGATAACGCTCATGCTCGGTCTGCAGATCGCAGCCCCAGCTCACCTTATAGTCGAATTCGTCGTTGTGCTTCTCCAGGATCCCGATGGCCTCCGTATAGGTCACATGGCCGAAATCGGAATGCAGCACATGCTCCAGCCGTTCGATCAGCCCCTTATCCACAAAGCTGTTGAAAAACGCCATTTCCTCCGGCGCGTTCTCCAGCACATAGCGGATGATATATTTGAGCATGGACTCCGCCAGCAGCATATCGTCCTTCAGGTCCGCGAAGGCGATCTCCGGCTCGATCATCCAGAATTCCGCCGCGTGCCGGGTGGTGTTGGAATTCTCCGCCCGGAAGGTGGGCCCGAAGGTGTAAATATTCTTGAACGCCATGGCAAAGGTCTCGCCGTTGAGCTGTCCGCTGACGGTGAGGTTAGTGGGCCTTCCGAAGAAATCCTGGGAAAAATCCACCGTCCCGTCCTCCTTCTTCGGCACGTTCGCCAGATCCAGCGTGGTCACGGAAAACATCTCCCCGGCTCCTTCGCAGTCGCTTCCCGTGATCAGGGGCGTGTGCACATACACAAACCCTCTTTCCTGGAAAAACCGATGGATCGCGTAGGCGATCAGGGAACGCACGCGGAACACGGCCTGAAACGTATTGGTTCTGGGCCGCAGATGGGAAATGGTGCGCAGATACTCAAAGCTGTGACGCTTCTTCTGCAGCGGATAGTCCGGTCCGGAAGCGCCCTCCAGGAGCACCTCCTCCGCCTGCATCTCAAAAGGCTGCTTCGCCTGGGGCGTTTCCACGATCACGCCGGTCACGATCACCGCCGCGCCCACGCCGATCCTGGCGATCTGCGCGTAATCGGACAGCCTGTCCGCCGCGTAGACCACCTGCAGCGCCTCGAAAAAGGTGCCGTCGTTGACCACGAGGAAACCAAAATTCTTGGAATCCCGGTTGCTCCTGACCCAACCGCCCACGCTCACCCGCTGACCGATATATTTTTCTCTCTCCCGAAAAAGCTGTCTGATATCCGTCAATTCCATTTATTCTTCCTCCGTGGCGGTCTCTTCCGCGGACACTGTTTCGGCGGCGGATTCGTCTGACGCCGTTTCCTCATCGGACGCGAATTCCTCCGCGGCGGTCTCTTCCTCTGCCCCGGACGTTTCCTCAGAAGCCGTCTCCCCGGCAGAAGCCTCCTCCGTTTCCGGCTCCGTCTGGGTCACGACCGCGTTCTCCACCAGGAAATCCATCACTTTATTCATGATCAGGATTTCCCCGTAGGATTTGATGTCCTCACCGAGCGCATTGACGTAATCCTCGCCGGAACTGTAACCGTTCTGAATCGCCTGGGCCATCAGATTGCTGCTGATCTCCTCCGAGGATACGGTAAGTCCTTCCCGCTCCGCGATGGCCTGCAGCAGCAGGATCTGTCTGGACGCCACATTCGCGGACTCCCGGATGGATTCTTCGTTCTGGGTCACATATTCGTCCCAACTCATGCCCAGAATATCCTCCAGGTTCACGCCGTACATCATCGCCATGCTGTTCAGATAGGCGTAGTTGTTGTTCACGACCCGGTCGAAATAACGGTCCGCCAGATCCTCCGCATCCTTTTTAAAGGTCGCGCCGCTGAACACCGCGTCCATCACCGCGTCCTGCACATCGGCTTCGTACTGCGACTGGGCGCTCTGCATATAATTGTCATACAGATACTGCCGGTATTCCTCCGTCGTCGTCACGCCGTCGATGGACAGGCCCGCCACAAATTCATCGTTGAACTCCGCGTCGGAAAGCTCATAGATCTTGTTCAGGGTAACGGTGAACACCACGTCGGCCCCCGCCAGATCGGCGTTGCCGTAGCCTTCCGGGAATGTCAGATTCAGATCCTTCGTCTCGCCCGTCTTCATGCCGATGATGCCGTCCTCAAAGCCGTCGATGAACGAATCGGATCCGAGCTCCAGCTCGTAATTGTCCGCCGTGCCGCCGTCAAAGGCCACGCCGTCCTTCTTGCCCACATAGCTGATATCGGTCAGATCGCCGTCCGCCGCGGCGCGGTTCGTGATCTCCGTCCGTTTCGGATGGCTGTTCAGCGCGCTCTGCACGGCGCTGTCCACCTGACTGTCGCTCACATAGGGAGCCTCCACGGACACCTCCACGCCGATATATTCTCCCGGTTCCACAAACTCGTCCACATCCAGCCCGTCCAGATATGCCTCTCTGGGATAGGACTTCTGTTCCGCCGCGGGCTGACTTTCCTCCGCCGCGCTCTCCGTCTCCGCCGTATCCGTCTCCGCGGCGCTTTCCTGCTCCGCCGCCTCCTTCGCGCATCCGGCCAGCAGGAACGCGGACAGGGATAAGACCATCGTCATCGCCAATAATTTTTTCATTTCCGTATTCTCCTCGTTTTCTTTCTTCGGCCGTCCGTCATGTCCGAACAGCCGCACTTATCGTTATATCATAACACACTTTTTCAAAACTTACAAGACCGGAGAAAAGAGCCGGCACATCTGCTCCTTAAACCGGATCCACAGAGAACGCCCCCGGTACATATCCTTCGTGATCTGCCTGCAGAGCTTCAGGTCCTCAGAAAAGATCCGCTCCATCTCCTGCGTCACCGCCTCGTCGTAGATCACGGCGTTCACCTCAAAATTCAGGGCGAAGCTGCGGATGTCCATATTGGCGGTCCCGTAGCAGCAGGCCTCTCCGTCGATGGCAAGCCCCTTGGCATGCAGAAAGCCGTTATTGTAGGTATAGCAGTTGGCCCCCGCCAGAATCAGCTCGCCCACATACGAATAGGTTGCCCAGTAAACGAACGGATGATCCGGCTTGCAGGGGATCATCACGTTTACCTCTATGCCGGACGCGGCCGCGATCAGCAGCGCCGTATGAACGGCTTCGTCCGGAATATAGTAGGGCGTCTGAATGCAGATCCGTTTCCGGGCCCGGTGGATCAGCCGCAGGTAATTGTCCCGGATATTCTGCTGCGGAGAATCCGGTCCGCTGGAAATGATCTGGATCTTGGTATTCCCGCAGCGCTGCTCCGGATAAACCACATATTTTTCCTTCGCGAACAGATTTTCCCGCGCCGCATAGTTCCAGTCCTGGATATAGCGGATCGCCAGCGCCGTCACGGCCGTGCCGCAGATGCGCAGGTGGGTATCCCGCCAATGTCCGAACTTGGGATCCAGCCCGATATATTCCTTCCCGATATTGTAGCCGCCCACATATCCGATCCTTCCGTCGATGATGGCGATCTTCCGATGGTTCCGGTAATTGACGCGAAGCTGCATCCGTCCCAGAAGCGCCGGAAAGAACACCGCCGTCCGGATCCCGCTTTTCTCCAGCTCTCTCCAGTATTTCTTCGGAACGCTTCTGCAGCCCATGGCATCATAGAGCAAAAAGACCTCCACGCCCTGTTCCACCTTTTCCTGCAGCACATCCCGGATCCGGTAAAAGAGCACATCGCATTTCACGATATAATATTCCAGAAAAACGAACTGCCCCGCGCCGCGGATATCCTCGATCAGCGCGTCGAACTTATCGTTTCCGTCCGTGAAAACGCGCACCTGATTGTCCCCGGTCAGCACCGCCCCGGAGCTTTCCAGATTATAATAGATCAGATCGGCAAAGGGCTCCAGATCCGGATTCTCATGCTCCAGCTCCCGGCTGCGCACGCTGGACTCCTGCCGCCGCACCGCCTCGTTGACCTGATCCTCGATCCCCTTGATCCGGAACATTTTCCGCTTGTGCATATCCGTTCCGGCCAGCAGATACAGCAGGAAACCCACGCCGGGCAGCATGTTCAGGAGCAGCAGCCAGGCCCAGGCGGATTTCGGTTCCTTGCGCTGGAAAAAAATGATGATGATGGAAAGGATAAAGTTCAGCGGCAGCATATGACGGCCCACAAATTGCAGGCCCGTCAGCAGATACTGCCCGCACAGATCCAACAGTTCCATATTTATCCTCCGCGCCGCAAACATTCTCCTCAATAGTATAGTCCAATTCCCTCCGCTCCGCAACATTTCATTTTCTTCCGAATTTTCCGAATTTCACTCCGAATTTTCTTTCCAAATTCTCCTCACTTCCCGAATCCGCGGCAGACCCCGCCAGGATCCCGGAAAACGGACGCCCGCCCCGGCGGGACCCGACCTGCCGCAGCCGGATAAAAGGAAAAGCGGCCGTTTCGGATCCTCTGTTGCCGATCCTCTGCAGCCGCTTTCAGCATTTTACTCTTTTTCAATGAGGCGGCGGTATCCCGCCCCGCGTTTCATTTTATTTCTCTCTTCTTTTCTTCTTTGCCAGGAGAACGATCGCCGCTCCGGCTGCCAGCACTGCCAGGGACAGGCCGACGATGGGCGCGTCATCTCCGGTACGGGCGCCGAGGACGCCCTGCCGTGCACCCAGAACGCCTTCCTCCGCAACGGGCATGATCCGCTCGCCAAGGACACCCTCGTCTACCGTCGTGGTAGGCGTAGGAGTCTCGGGCGTTGTCTCAGGCGTGGTCCCGGGTGTCGTCTCCGGGGTAGTTTCCGGTGTCGTTTCAGGCTCCGTCCCAGGCTCGGTATCCGGTTCCGTTTCGGGTACATAGTTGTTGGTAAATTCCACTGTGACGGCCTCGGTTTGGCCTTCCTTCACTGTCACCTCGATGCCGTTCTCATTGGGGCTTACACCTTCCGGAAGACCGGCAACCACCTCGCTGACAGTATAGGTGCCTGCCTTCAGCCCCTTTACCTCCACCGTATTGCTCACGCCGTCCTTGATCTCGATCTGCACTTCTTTTGTATAGGAACCGTCCTCACTGGTGATCGTAAAGGTATAGGTTCCGTCTACGCTGGTCTCCTCGGTGGGTTCGCCGTTTACCGTCACGTTTTTGGTGATCTGGAGACTGCCGGGGAAATAGGTGTTGGTGACGGTATAACTGTAGGTATCATTAGCGGTTCCTGTCAGTTCGATCCTGCTCTCATATCCCTCTACAGCCTCTTCTTCTACCCAATAATCATATCCCGCAGGCTGGTCATCAAAAACGATCGTCGGCCACACTCCGTTTTTATCCGGCCTGAGGAAATCTGAAGCCACCTGCTCCTTTTTGCCATCCTTTTCACACCACAGCCATACTTTCACATCCTCGGGCCTGTGGGATTCAAAACCCGCATCTTCCCATACCTTTGTAACGCTGATCTTAACCGTGTCCTTCGGTCTATCTCCAATATAAACTTCTCCGTTGCTTCCGATACCGCCGCCCAACTGATTCGCTTTGTTGCCGTATATAAATACCTTTGCGCCGAAGCTGTTCATGTCCGCGGTATGATCCGTGTAAAGGCTCAGGTTGGATCCCTTGTCACGCATCTGAAAATTGTCCAGGTTTTTGTCGTCCTTGTCTTCAGATTTAGCATGCAATATCCCGGCATCCGCATCTAAATATCTGTCGCCTTCCGCATATTTGCCCGTCAGATATGTATGTTTCCAGTGGTACGGAGCTCCTCCCAGCATATACTCTGAAAGATATACGTTTTTACTGCCATTGTTTGCGGTAATGTATATGTCCGCCTTGTTCTCAGACGTGACCCAGCCGTTTCCATAGATCGCCGCACCGCTCATCATTTCGATCGTTCCTTTAGATGTCGGACAGCAGGCGATTCCTCCGCCGCCCGCGATGCCGGCCAGGCTTTCCGAGGACTTGCCTACCCCGGCCAGGTTCCCGGTTATGACTGCATTATACATCCTCAATACGCCGTTAGAAGTTTCTCTTATCGCTGTGCCGGCGTCACCTTTATCTATATGGTCATCCTCCGCCGACATATTGAGCTTTCCGCCGTTTACATAGATCCCGCCGCCGCCGTATTTTGCGTTTCCGCATTCATTATCGCGGATCGTTCCCTGATAGATGACCGCTTCGCAATTATGCTGTATGAAAATACCGCCGCCTGCACAACGCGCCGTGTTGTTTTCTATTACCGCATTCCCATCCATCGTCAGCGTGGTCTTCTCTGTATTGTCTTTTGTCCAAACAGAGCTCAGATGATAATCGCCCAGCGCGATAGCGCCGCCATATCCCGATCCTATTTCGGTAGTGGCCCATCCTGCGATGTTGTCGGAAAATACTCCGCCCGTCAGATCCATATGCGCGCCGTTCGCCAGCATGACCGCGCCGCCGGCCATCTGTGCCGAATTATGACGGAACTCTCCGTCGCTGACCTTCAGGCTGCCGCCTGCGCAATAAATCCCAGCGCCATCATAAGCCCAGCAGTCCCTGATCACGCCGGCTTTTACCTCGACGCTGCCGCCGTCAGAGTAGACTGCGCCTCCCCGGCCCTGACTATAATCTGTCCCAATGGTATTGTTCTGTAAAGTAGCCCCGTTCAGGATCAGTGTGCCGCCTTTTTCTACCTTGACCAGATGTGCATTTTTGCCGTTGACCTTGCCGTCCAACTGTATGTTATCCGACAGGATCAGAGTCCCGCCATTCTTAACCGTAACAAGATCATGCTCATATTTTGCGTCCCGCATTATGCACAACGTTTTATCCGCATTCCAGTCTTCTTTTCCTTCGATCTTTACCGAGGAACCCGTGACCAGGATCACGTCAACGGAACGTGCAGATGCCAATTCTTTCGCGCGTTTAAAGGATCTGACAGCAGTGTCAGGACTAAATCCTCCCTTTTCATCATCCCCATCTCCGCTGATGTAAACGGCGTCACGCCCTCTGCGAAGAACGATCTTGTTGCCTTCTGTGGAAATGCTGATGTATTCCGCAAGATCAGAGGCCAGACTGAACCTTTCTGCATAGGCTTTTACAGTTTCCGCATCCGTACATTGAGCGATCACAATGTCCGCCGGATCCTTCTCTGCCAGCCATTCGCTCAGAAAATCCTCATCCGGAGTAAATGCCTGGGTCTCTGTAACCGCAGAGCCGAAGCCCTTTATGAGGATCTGTCCGGTCTGATGTCCACCAAGGATGATAAACATCCCCTGATCATAGTCCTCATCCTCTTTGGGACCGGCCAGCTCCAGTTCCATACCAGGGCCTGCCGTCCCGTTAAATTTAAATGTCCCTCCGTACTGTCCGATCTTATTCTCTACCGTACCATTGACAGTTATCGTTCCCCAATTCTCCACCGACTGAACCGCTGCGTAGGCCCCGATCTCAGTTGTCCCGGCGTTCGCCAGATGCTCCAGCTTTATCGAGTCTTCAATGTTCAACTGTCCCGCTTCTCCCGCGCTGAGCAGTCCGCCGATGACTTCCCCTTCTCCCTTAACGGTAAGGGATGCACCTTCTCCTGCCTTCAGCTCTCCTGAAGCGTCCCCGTATTTCAGGCTCACGCTTTGGCCGGCTCCCACCTGCAGCGTGACCTTTTTTCCTTCCAGTTCCACGTCTCTCTTCAGGGAAACGGAATCTTTGAGAAGAACTGTTGTCTCGTCATCCTGCAGATCTTCCAGCGCATCGGTAAAGGAACGGTATACTGCTCTTTGTGATCCATCTGCTTTACGATTAGCCGCCTCCGGATCCATCGATAAGGCTGAATACCTTAACAGGGCCCCCTGCTCCACAGTCTTACTGATAGGCTCATCAATCCACGTACCGTTCTTCTCCTGCACATCTGCCGAATTCGCGGGATCGTCATTCAGCCACTTGTATCCGGTGAAATCCATCCCGTCTTCCTTCATATCCGATGCCGGAGGCAGGGAAACTACGGCCGCCGCTTCCACAAAAAGATCCGAATGGCAGTTTCCCGTATCAACATTGTCATACAGAGCGCCCCCATTCACAGTCAGGCTGCTCGACGCCCCTAAATAAATGCCGCTGCCTCTGTCGCTGCAGCTGTTATTCGTGACGACCGCGCCTGTCAGTGTCAGGCTGGCCTTGTTGATATTGATGCCGCCCGCGTTTCCTTTTGCACTGTTTCCTTCCACTCTCGTACCGCCGCGCAGCGTCACCTGTAGGCTGTCAGCGGATTGACCATCTATATAGATTCCTCCTCCTGTTCCGCTGTTCTCTACACCGGCTTCATTTCCCGAAACAATCGTATTATCAAGCACAACCGAACCGCTGCCTTTGATATAAATTCCGCCGCCCTTTTTGGACCCGGTTCTTTTGCTATTTACTACACTATTTCCTTGAATCGTAGAATCTGTTATTGTAACAGAATCCTCGGTATTCTTTAAGTCTGCATATATCCCACCGCCATTTCCATACTGAGCAGAGGAATTCTGAATAATACATTCTGATATCTCTAATTTTGAAGGTTCTCCTGCCTTTGCAGAAAAACTAACGTTACTGTTACCACTGCCATAACCATCCAACGTCAGATTAAAAAGTTTCAAACTATTATTTTCAGAACCATTGATAATAGTTCCTTTAGTCCCCTTTTCTTGACCGCATACCGTTCCGTTCTGGATGGTTACATCAGGAATGCCCAACGTAATAGTATAAATAGTTCTTTGGCCTTTAGTCGGTTTCAGCGTATGGTCACCCAAATCCAGCGTAATCTGCTCTATCTGCCGTGCAGAATCATATTCAAAATCTACAATTTCTTCTGTATCTTCCAAAAGCCGAATGGTATCTCCGCTTTCCGCCGCCTTAAATGCGTCGTTTATGCTCTCATAATACTCAATAACCTGACCGTCTCTCTCAATACAGGCAACACCGCTTTCTTTTTTCGGGGACATCAGCGACGTAATCATCGCCACCGGCGCGGCGCCTTCCACCTCGCGCTCACAGGCCGCCGCATATGTGCCGTCCTCATTCAGTGCCACATAAACGGCCTGATAGGTCTTCCCGTTTTCCGCCTCCAGATATTTTCCGTCTTTCAGCTCAACGGGCTCCTGCGCTTCCACATCCAGCACAGAATATACCTTTACCTCATAGGAATTGCCGTCCGCGTCCTCCGCGCTCACGCCGTCCAGCAGATCGATCCCGTCATCGGAAAAACGAAGGCCGCCGCTCAGTGCGCCAACGGACACGTTGACAAAGCCTTCCGATCCTTCCGTATCGGACTCCTTTTCATCCGCCCCGTCCTCCGTATCTTCCTCTGCAGCGAAACGGATCGTCACGCTCCCATCGTATGTATAATTACAGACCGGGCAGTCAAATGTGCAGGGAGTCAGCACCCTGGTCTCCCGATACCCGCATTCATCGTCATGCATCCCCTCTTCTCTGTGGGTGCAGATCAGCTCCTCCGTGACCGTGATGCATCCGCTCTCAACCGAGCACACATGCTCCTCTGCCTCATCCCCGATCTCAGAGTCTCCGTCCTCCGGATCCTTTTCCTCCGGATCTCCCTGTCCTTCCAAAATAAGATCCACACCGGACATACACAGCAGTACCAGCCTGCCCGGAAGGGCACACGCTTTAAGGGACTCTGACGCCGACTGCTCTTCGCTTTCTGTCACAGGCTTCTGTTCCTGCCCGTCTCCCATCGGCTCCGAATTGTCTTCCCCGCTTCCTTCCTCCTGCGGCTGTCCCTCATTCTGTCCATCTGCTTTATCCTGTTCCTCGTTCTGCTCTTTTAGATCGCCCTGCGGCTCTCCTTCATCCTGTCCATTATCCTGTTCCTCGTTCTGTTCTTTTGGATCACCCTGCGGCTCTCCCTCATTCTGGGAAGCTCCGCCATTTTCACCGGGTTCCTGCCCTTCCTCTTTCACAGCGGGAGTATCGTTCTGCTCTTCGTCTGTGTCCTTCTGTTCTCCGGGCTGCACGTTTTCCGTACCATCGGATGCCTCATCATTCAGATCGGTCCCCGCGTCTTCTCCGACAGGCTCCTGCGCATCGCCTTTCTGCGTCCCGGTCTTTTGCTCCGCGTCCTTTTCCAGAACGCAGTGCTTTTCCGTCCGATAGCAGTCCGCCGTATGCACATGGGTACAGGGCGCGCCCTCTTCCTCCGAATATCCGCAGGCTTCCGTATGATGCGGATGGTGTACGCACAGGCCCTCCTGCACGTTCTCTGCCGCCGGCGTTCCTTCCGCGCGCACGAGCATCCCCACATCCCCCGATGCGGATACGATCATGCAAAGGCTCAGCATCAGCGCCAGCCAGCTATGCTTCCTGCTTCCCTTTCTTCTCCTCTTTAACATCGCTTTTTCCTCCATTCCCCTTTCGCGCATCCCTCATGCGCTTTCACTGTGTTTATCCTTCCCCGCCGGCTTTTCTCCCGCCGACCGTCAGCACTCTTTCCCGGCCGTTCATTCCTCCCAGCCGACCGTCAACTGTTCCTCATCCAGGATCTTTTCATACATCTGCTCCATCAGCGCCCGGACGCTGATCTCCAGTCCGGCCCAGGTGCTGCAGTACATTCGATACAGGCTTCTCGGATTCACTTTTTCTACGTCCACCTGCGCTTCCTGACTGAGACTGCTCACATAATACCAGGCTGTCGATCGTACCAGCGGGCTTCCGTTTCTCCCCAAAAATATCTGCCCGTTTACAATGTTCTCCCGCTTCGCATACGCCAGAAGTTCCTTTCGCAGACTGCCCGGGATCTTACGATACTGTTTCCGATTATTATATGTAGTCTGCAGCATTCCGTTCTTTACTGCATCTACGGTAACACCGTCCAATTCATGGATCCGCACGCCCACATTTCCCATCACCTTGATCAGCAGATACTCCCGTTCCTTGCCCAGACGCTTTGCCGCTTTCAACAGTCTTATATACTCTGCTCTGGTCAGCTCCGGCAGGATCTCTTCCGGCCGCACGTAGAAATCCGTCTCCTGCCATTCCCGCTTCCCGGCATATTTCAGAAAACTGTTGAGCACCGAGATCCTGGCGTTTACGGTCCGGCGGGAAAATCCCTGTTCCTCCAGCCATGCTTTCCACTCCGCCGCCGTATCCTTGTTCACGCCCTGACCGGCGGGAAGATACGATGCCAGACTGTTAAGTGTCTGGCGATAGCTGTTCAGCGATCCCGGCTTACGGTTCCTGGCCTGCATCTCCTCCAAAAAGGTATTGATGGTTTCCTCTGTAAGCTGTATTTCCATCTGACTGTTTTCGTTCATCAATCGACCGCCCCTTTTCCTGCCTCTTCTCAACTGACTGTCGTTTTCCCAGAATCTACATTTTGTTCCTTTTTGTCCGGATCATAAAAATAAAGAATCTGAGCCGAAACGGCCGGCCGGGTCCGGTCTGCTTGGGTTATCCGGTATGCGATAACATAAATTCGATAAGACGTATATTCCGGTGATTTCACTATGACGGATTCCCGATACTGCAGGCAGAAAAGGCCCTTTCTATTCAGACAAATCCGCCTTTTCTCCTGTCCTGCTGCGCTCAATCCGGAATTGCGGTCAATTTTTTTCTTTCTGACAGATTTTCTGTAAAAAATTTAGTTAATATTTTTTGATCTTGGGTGTAGACAAATCAGAATTATGCTGATACAATAAATATAGATCAATCTGAAAAGAACGCGGGAATGAAACCCGGGGCTTTCACCGGCCCCGGCCTGTCACAGAAAACGGGCAGAATCCTGCGGGTTTTGCATTTTTCAGAAGTATATGTAGGCGGTCGGGCGATTTGTTCCGGCAGCCGAATACACAAAATGTAGATTCCGGGATTGCCGGGAGGCGAGACGTCCGAGAGGACATTTTTTTATGCTCCCGCGGTCAGGCCACCAGCCCCATCCGGTCGAGCTGACGCATATGCTCCTCCCCGCTGTCCACCAGATAGATCCGCGTCGTCTCGATGCTGGAATGTCCCAGCAGATCCGCCAGCTTCACGATATCCCGGCAGACCCTGTACCAGGTCACTGCGAACAGATGCCGCAGGTTATGCGGAAACACCTTCGACGGCTCCACCCCCGCTTCCCCGCACAGCGACTTCATCTCCTGCCAGATCTGGCGGCGGGAAATCCCTTTCCCCTTCCCCGTCAGAAAGATCTCCCCCGTCCTGATCCCCTGCTTTTTCGCGTATCCCAGCAGCTTCTTGCACAGCTTCCCCGGCAGGAGGATCGTCCGGACCTTCCCTTTCAGAGAGATTTCCGCCCTTCTGCACTGCAGGGCCTTCACGGTAATATATTTCACCTCCGATACCCGGATCCCCGTGGCGCAGATGGTCTCCATCAGCAGAGCCGTGCGCTCCTTCCCACGGTCCAGCGCGGTCTTTATCAGCCGGTCATACTCCGCGCGGGTCAGCTCCCGCTCCGGGCTGCGGAAGAGACGGCGCTGGACGTGAAGGAACTTCACCCGGCACTCGCGCCAGCCCATGAAATCAAAAAAGGTATTCAGGGCGGAGAGCATGGAATTGACGGTGACGGGCCGGTAGTTTTTCTCCAGCAGCTCATTTTTCCAGGCGGCCACGTTTTCCTTCACGGCCTCCCGTTCTCCCAGCCACGCGGCAAGGGCTCTGACGTCGCGCAGATATTTTTCGA
Organism: uncultured Eisenbergiella sp.; assembly: GCA_947627215.1. GTDB lineage: Bacteria > Bacillota > Clostridia > Lachnospirales > Lachnospiraceae > Gallintestinimicrobium. The sequence continues at coordinate 39,759 of CANQVD010000015.1, read as the reverse complement.
CGGTGCCCCGGCTTTTTTCCTCCCGAATGAGATAGGCGCGGAAATCGGAGATCATGGACTCCCCGATCCGATAGGATTTTTCAGATGCTTCAGACATGATACATTCTCCTTTTCAGCGATGGATTTAACCGAAGACGGGTTGAAGCCATATCCGGTTTCTTTTATTATGTGCCGGTCTGTCAATCCTATCAGCGGAAAAACAATCGCCGGAAACACCCCACGCGGCGCCTCCGGCAGTTTCGGACACTTTTATACGTCAAATGTCTTGTCTTAAAAAAAAAACTCTGTTAGAATAAAAAAAGGCGGCCGCGGCTGTTTCGCGGCCTTACATCATTTTCAGGAGGAAGCGAATTATGAGTACCTGGGGCTGGGTATTGCTGATCGTCCTGCTCGTGCTGGCGGCGGGCGCCGCCGTGCTCTACTTTCTGGGCAGCCGGGCGCAGAAGAAACAGGCGGAGCAGGAAAAACAACTGGAGGCCTATAAACAGACCGTCACGATGCTGATCATCGACAAGAAGAAGATGAAGCTTCGGGACGCCGGACTGCCGCAGGCGGTGATCGATTCCACGCCGAAGCTGCTGCGCGGATCCAAGCTGCCCATCGTCAAGGCGAAGGTCGGACCACAGATCATGTCCCTGGTCTGCGACGAAAAGATCTTCGATACGGTCCCCGTCAGGAAAGAGGTCAAGGCAACGGTCAGCGGCATCTATCTGACCAGCGTCAAGGGCCTGCGCGGCGGCGTGATACAGCCGGACAATAAGAAGAAAAAGGGCTGGCTGCGCAGAAATGTCGAAAAGCTGCAGGAAAAAGCGGGCGCGAAGCCCGTGAAATGAGCCGCGGATTCCCGTCTTCCCGTCGGCACCTGAACGCAAAAGGCCGCATCCCGGTTTCATCCGGACATGCGGCCTTTTAAGATGCGCATTTTCCAGCCGTGTATCCTGCGCACCGTCTTCGGCGCGGCGGTCAGCAGCAGAAGATAGCTCCTGTTTTTCGCGGTCAGATAAGGGTTGGTCAGCGTGTCCCGAAGATGGCTGCGCAGATAGCGTTTCACCTGCCGGTAAAAGCCGTCCGTGTTCACCATCCGTTCCACCGGGATATGGAGCAGATAATCCAGGCGCTGGTACAGCGCGAAGCGCACCGCCTCGGCGCGAAGCTGCGGATAACAGCGCTCCGTCAGCGCCTCCGCGCGGTCCGCATTCTCCACGATATCCACAAACACCCGCGAAAAGTCGTTCTTCTCCTTTCGGCGGGTATTGCTCCCGATGCGGTAAAACACGTGATACATCTGTTCCGGCAGAATGCAGATTCCCCGGACCGCCTCCAGCATCTGCAGGAGCAGATAAAAATCCTCGTTGAGCTTCCCCTCCGGGAAACGCCTGTCCCCGAACAGCTCCCGCTTCACCAGCTTGGTGCAGAAGGAACAGTCCCCCCGGTGCAGCAAAAGCTCCCGCAGGAAATCGGCGGAGGGACATACCGACGCCCGCTCCGGCGGCGTACAAACATCGGGCCGCCGCTGTCCGTTTTCATCGATCTCATCCCGGGAAATCTGGGCGATCTCCACCCCGTATGCCGCAGCGGCCTTCCAGAGCGCTTCATACATGCCGGGCTCGATCCAGTCGTCGCTGTCCACAAATCCCAGCCATTCCCCTCTTGCCTCACGGATCCCCAGATTGCGCGCGGAGGAGGAGCCTCCGTTTTTTTTATGGAAAACGCGGATCCTGGCATCCTCACGCGCGAACCGGTCGCAAAGCTCTCCCGTCCGGTCCGTGGAGCCGTCGTCCACCAGCAGGATCTCCAGCGCCTTCCAGGTCTGCCGCCGGATGCTGTTCACACAGCGCTCCAGACAGTCTTCAATATTATAACAGGGCACGATAACGCTCAGAAGCGGCCCGCTCCGCGCGCCGTCTGTCCCGTCGGACCGGTTTTCACCCGGCCCTGTTCCGCCGGGCCCCATTCCGTTTCCGGATACCGTTTCGCTCATTCCAGTTTTCCCTCACAATAACGCCAGCGGGCGGAAAGCCGCTCCGCCCTGGAAAAGGGACCGCTCTCCGGCAGGTCCGTGATCCCCCGTTTCCAGTTCTCGTAAAAACGTATGCACTCCGCGGCCGCGTGACGCGCGTTCCACACCGTCCGTATGGTCCGGTATGCCGCCCGTCCCATCTCCCCGATCCGCTCCGGCCGCTCCAGAAGCGCTCTCACCCGTCCGGCAAAGCCTTCGTAGCTTCCGTCCGGCCAGACCGCGCCGTTCACGCCGTCCTCGATCAGGAACGGGGCCGCCCCCGTCCGGGCATTCGCCACCACACAGCAGCCGCTGTTCATGGCCTCATTGATCACCGCGCCCCAGCCCTCCAGATAGCTGCTGGTGAACAGAAAGACATGGCCGGCCTCCATCACATCCCGCACCCGCTCCGGCTCCAGAAAACCGTAACAGGTGATCTGCCGCTCCAGCCCCGCGGCCGCGATCTGCCCGCGCACCTCCTCCTCCAGCGGTCCGTCGCCGACAAGATGCAGATGGAAGGCGACGCCCGCCGCTTTAAGCTCCGCTGCCAGGCGCACCGCGTATTCCGGGTGCTTCAGCCGGATGAGCCTGGCCGCCCAGACGAGCTGGAGCTCTTGCTCCGCCCGCTTCCCGGCGAACAGCTTCTCCTCGTCATATTCCCGAAACGGCGGAAAATAGCCGAATTTCAGCATTTTCCCCGGATACGCCCCGATCAGGGAGAAATCGGAGGCCACATAGGCCCCGACACAGAGCAGATAGACCGGCTTTTTCCGGAATCGGACATGCTCCTTATATTTGGCCCACAGCCCCCGGGGAGAGACCGCCTTCCACTGTCCTTCCCGGTAGATCCGCTCGCTGACGCGCAGCGTCAGCCCGCCCGCGGCGATCCGGGGCAGAAACAGATCCGTTCGTTCCGTCCATCCCGCCAACACCAGATCCGCCTCCCCGATCAGGCGGCGACACCGCTCCTCCTCCCGATAGGAGAACACCACGTAGGGGATCCGTTCCGCCTCCAGTCCCCAGCCCATGGCCTGCCGCTCCGGGGACATGGGCTCCGTCTGGATGAAATGATAATCGTCCCCCAGCACGGCATACATCGCATCGGAAAAGGGAATCTGGTGATGGTTGATATAATTGGAAATGAAAACCGTCTTCATCGCTCCGGACTTTCCTCCAGCATCCTCCGATAGATTTCCAGCAGCGTCTCCAGGTTGCGCGCTCTGTCATACCGGACGGCCGCATCCGCCCGCTCCGACGCCGACAGCCGCCCGGCGGTTTCGTCAGAGGAAAACAGCTTCTGCACCGCCTCCGCCAGCGCCCGGGGATTTCCCTTTTCAAACAGAAGCCCGCCCACTCCGTGCGCCGCTATGCCGGGAATGCCGCCGGTATCGCTGGCAACGGCCGGCACGCCCAGAAGCTGGGCCTCCCCCAGGGAATTGGGAGAATTTTCCATGGCCGAGGGACAGACGAATACGTGGCAGGAGAGATACGCGCGCTTCATCCCCTCCTCATCCAGCCGACCCAGCACGCGGATCTTCTCCGTCAGACGGTTTTCCTTCGCCAGCCGCCGCAGATATTTCCCATAGGCGGGAATCTTCAGCCGGCTTTTTACGCCGTCCGTCCCCAGCACGCTGTTTCCCGCCACGGCGACCGTCGTCTGCGGGAATGCCGCGCAGATCTCCGGCATGGCCTGCAGCAGATAATGAAAGCCCTTTATGGGATAGTCCGCCTGGCTCACAAAGAGCTCATACCGGCGGCAGCGCGCCGGCTCCCAGCCTCCCTCGTAAAAGCAGTCCCGCAGCGTCTCGTTCATGAAATGATAGGCCGCTTCCGGATGGATCCTCCGCGCGGTCTCCCGGTCGAAGGGCGTCCGCCCCGTGACGTGACCCGCCAGCCTTAACAGCCTCGCCTCTCCGGCGGCGCGGAGCCGGAATTTTTCCTGCTGCCGGGCCAGGCTGTCCCTTTTGAGCACGTCCCGCAGCGTTGCGGACCTCTGTACCGCCGGGGGCAGATCCGCCATATAGGCGTCCGCGATGGCGCCCATCATGCCCTGCAGGCCCACCAGCGTCCGCCCCGGCCTTCCGAAGGCCCTGGCGCAGGCCAGACCATGGGGAAATTCCGTACCGAAAATATGAACCAGATCCGGCGAAAAACGGTCCAGGATATGGGAAAACCGCGCCTCCATGGCGGCGTCGTACCGCTCCGGGTGCTCCAGATCCTCCGCGAAGCCGTAACAGGCCACTTCCCGCCCGCCGATCCGAAGCTTTCGGTCCGTCTCCGCCAGCCCGCCGTCCGCCGGAAAGCATACGCCCAGCTCCACGCCGGTCCCCTCCCGCTCCAGCAGACTCCGGAAAATCCCGGAAAGCCAGCCTTCCCGGACGCTGTATTCCGCAGAAAGCTGCCGCGCGATGGCCGGCAGCATGATATTGCAGACCCAAAGAACCCTCATACGCTCCTCTTTCCGGCGTTTTGGCCGGCAGCGCGCTCTCCTGCGCACCCTGCGGCCGTGCCGCGCCTCCCGTCATGCGCCCCGGCCCTTTCCCAGCAGCCGGTACACGCCCGTCTTCAGCCCGTTATAAAGGCCGGCCAGCCGCCTGCTCTCCGCCATCTTCGTGCGCAGCGGCGCCAGCGTCAGCAGCATCGCCGCCCGGTATTTCATCGTTTTCCGGCGTCCCAGATACCGTCTCGCGATCTTCGCATGCTCCTTCGCGGAGATCCGCCGGTTTTCGTCCGTTTCGGAAAACCCGCCGCCCTCATAATCCGCCACGGTCAGATCCGTATAGACCGCTTCCGCCTTTTTCTCATAGATGCAGTACAGAAAATGCTCGTAGTCGGCCCGCACCCGGTAATTCGTATCGTATCCCCGTTCCTCGAACAGCCTGGCATCATAAAAGCAGACCTGATGGCAGGGCACGTTCCGGTAGCAGGTGAAATCGTTCACCTCCGGCGCGGAATAAACCACGCAGCTTTGCCGCATATTGTACTGGTTCCCGTAAAAAATCCGCATCCGCCCCCTGCAGGAACGGCCCTCCGTTTCCGGATCCCCGCTCCTTTTGTCCCGGATCACCCTTTCCATGCGCGACAGCACCTGCGCGTCGTGCAGCGCGTCGCCGCAGTTCAGAAAGAGCACATATCTGCCGTTCACGGCGGCAAGCGCCTGATTCATGGCGTCATAAATTCCGGCGTCCTTTCCCGAAAGCACCCGGATCCGGCTGTCCGAGGGCAGCAAATCCAGCGAACCGTCCGCGGAGCCTCCGTCCTTGACGACGATCTCATAGTTGCCGTACTGCTGCGCCAACACGCTTTCCACGGTATACAGCAGCTTTTTTCCGGGATTCAGACATACGACCACAATGCTAAAAGAATTCTGAACCATTGATCCATTCCCATCTGTAAAAAATCCAGGACCGGTAAGGCAGCACCTGCATGCCGCTGCCGGGAGCCATGCGGAGAAACTGTACGAAATACAGCAGGCCGAACAAAATCACCAGCCCCGCCGCCAGGGTCCTCTTCCGGCCGCGCTCCGTCCCGGCGATCAGGCCGGGCGCCAGCAGGATCTGCGGCGTGGTCACATAATAGGCCAGCCGGGACACCAGCGGCAGAAAGGACCCGCAGGTGTACAGCAGAAAGCCCAGCACACTGAGCTTCAGATAGAACCGGTTTTCCTCCTTCCGCAGCCCCTCCCGACAGAAAAGGGCCAGCGCGAACACGGCCAGGCACCGCAGGATGCCGGAGGCGTTGGCCCGCAGACCGATATCCTGCGACAGGTACACCGTATCCCGAAAGGTGGGGTAGAGCGTCAGCGCCAGCGCCAGCACCTGTTTCCGGAACACGACGGCGAGCAGGGCCAGCGCGCCTCCTGCCGCGCAGACCCGCCGGTCCCAGCGCAGCGCGGCCAGAAAAAACAGGGGGATCGTCACCAGCACCGATTTATGGAACAGCGCCGCGAACAGGATCAGCAGCAGGAATTTCCCGTATTCCCTGCGCAGCACATACCGCAGGCTGCACATCGTCAGCGCCAGCACAAAATAATAGCGGACGGTGGTGAAGGTGCGGAAATAGAGCCCCAGCGTCATGAACAGGAAAAAAGAAAGAACGAAGCGCTCGCTCTGTCCGTACATCGCCTTTAAAAAGAGAAATGCCGTGGCCGTCCCGAACAGAGCGAACACCAGCAGATAATTTTCATAGCCGGACAGGGCATAGACGGCTCTGACAACGAAATTGAAGCCCGGCTCCGTCACCACATAGGCGGCGTCGGTGCCCGCCCAGATCTCGTGAAAAATATCCACATATTTTCCGTAGTCGTTGCCCACCTCCACGCGCAGCGCCGATACCAGCGCCAGCGTGAGGAAAATGCCCGCAAGGCAGAGATGTTCGAAAGCCCGGCGGCGGGTCAGCGCACCGCAAGTGCCGGGACCGCCGGACCATCCCGCACGCACCGGGCGGCCCGATGACACCAGGGACGCGAGCGCCACCGTCAGCGCCGCGATCAGACTGTAAAACACCATACGCTACAGCCCCCTTTTCGCGTCCGAAACGCCCCGGGAAAGCAGGCGCAGCGCCTCCGGGAAGCCGATCTGTCCCGCGCACATCCTTTTTCTGTTCTTATACAAAAAGCGAAGGCCCATCAGCCGGGCGAGTCTCCCGTAAAGCGCCCGGTAGAGCACGCCCCTGTCATGAAAGAATTTCCCGTCGTAGCCGTGAAACCAGGTGGAGGGCCGGGGGACCTCCTCGCCGATCTCCACCGGCACCGCATATACCCTGAGTCCCTTCCGGATACAGTCGCGGATGAACAGGCTGTCCTCTCCGTTGGCGTATTTCGCGCCGCCGCCGAACAGCAGGGAAAAGGTCACGTTTTTTTCGCGCAGTCCGGCGGTCCGCAGCGCGAAGCTGTAGGCCGGATATCTGCCGCAGTTATACAGCCGGACCCGATGGGTGTCCTGCGTCCAGTAGGTCCGCCGCTCCTCCTGCACGCGGACATTGAACAGAAGCATATCCGCCTCCGGATGCCGCGCGAAAGCGCCCAGCACCGCTTCCGCCGCCCCCTGCCGGTAGACGATGTCCTCGTCCGCGAACAGGCAGATATCGCCGTCCGCCCACAGAAGCGCCGTATTGCGGGACAGACCCACGCCCCTTTTCGTCATATGCCAGCACTGCATCCGGTGCCCTTCATATTCAAAGGCTTCATAGCGGTTGCTCCCGCACTGATTGACGATGACGCCGTCCGCTCCCAGGCGCATCCGCTTCACCAGCTCCCGCACATCCTGATCCACCGCCGAAACCAGAAACTGCAGCCTCATGATCCGTCCCCCCCGTTCCCGGCCGTCCGCCTCTTTCCGCGCATCCCATAGTACCGGTCCAGAAAGCGGCTGTCCGCCCCCATGACGATGAAGCCGCAGACCTTCACCTCCTGGATCTCCAGCGTTTCCAGCGCGGGCCCCAGACGGCGCAGGCAGGGCGTCCCCCAGGGGACCCGCAGCGCAGCGGGCACGGCGCGCAGTCCGGCGAAGTCCGCGCCGGGCGTCATGATCTCCTCCAGGGACACCTCCGCGAAGTCCCCCTTTTCAGCGATCCGGGCCAGATTGGCATCCAACTGCGCATTCCAGAACACACCGGGATCCTCCGTCCGGTATCCGAGCACCGGATACGGATAATACCGCCGGATATCCTCCGCCAGCAGGACGGAATCGTCCAGCACACAGCGGCCTGTCAGAAACAGCCCGCCGGCCAGCAGACCCAGGACCGCGCCCAGCTCCATGGCATAGAGCACCCGGTTGGGTACGGACACCGGCCGGGCGGGCGTGAGCTTCCACGCCTCGATCGCGGTCAGCCCCCGGTCCCGCATCGTCTCTCCGAAGGCGGCCATCGCCCGGACGTAGGCATCCCGCACCCGCTCGGACAGCGCCGCGCTCCCGGTCGTAAACCCGACGTTCAAAAACTCCGGATCGGACGCGATGGAGGTATCCAGACAGGCCTCCGCTTCCTCCCGGCTCATCTCCGGCACCGCCTCCAGCACGGCAGGAACCACTTTGTCCGAACGCATCACATCGCCCCAGGTATAGGCGTTGTATTCGTTGATAAAGGCCTTCAGAGTCTCGTCCTCCTCCTGGATGTCATACCGGATGGCGAACAGCGCCTGGGCCCGGTACTGCGGCTCTCCCATGGAAAGCCGGCGGACAGCCAGATAAACCGCGCCCGCAAGCAGCGCACCGCACAGGGCCGCCGCGGCCGCGATCCATAATTCTTTCCGAAGGCAGAGCGTAAGGCGCTTCAGGTCCACCCCCGCGTTCCAGAAGATCTCCGCTTCCCGTTTTGATTCCTTCCCCTGCATATGTCACTCTCCCGCCGCCCGGCGCATGTGCGGCCGAATCGCCCGCGCGCTCCCGGATTTCTCTCCCGTCCCCGCCGGCGCCGTCCTATTTTTCCTGCTCCCGGATATGCTCCTTCAGAGCCGTCACCTGTCCGCTGTCCACACCCTCCGTACTGTCCGGCATGAACAGGATCTTGACAGTCAGAAACATCAGCTTGATATCCAGCCAGACCGAATAGTTCTCAATGTAGAACAGATCCAGCTTCAGCTTGTCGTAGGGCGTCGTGTTATATTTCCCGTAGACCTGGGCGTAGCCCGCCAGACCGGCCTTGACCTTCATGCGGAACGCGAACTCCGGCATTTCCTGCATGTATTGCGCGATGATTTCCGGGCGCTCCGGCCGGGGACCGATAAAGGACATCTCACCCCGTAAAATATTGATGAGCTGCGGCAGCTCATCGATGCGCACCGCGCGGATGAACCTCCCGATGGGCGTGATGCGGGAATCGTTCCTGGAGGCCAGCCGGGCCACCCCATCCTTCTCCGCATCCACCCGCATGCTGCGGAATTTCAGGATCTGGAACTCCCTGGCATCCTTCGTGCAGCGCACCTGCCTGTACAGCACCGGACCGCCGTCGTAGAGCCGGATGGCGGCGGCTGTGATGAGCATGAAGGGGGAGGCCAGCGTCAGCAGGAGCAGCGCGCACACCACATCGATGCACCGCTTGATTATGCGCTGCTCCGCGCTCAGCGCGTATTCCCGGGTCAGCAGGATCGGCGTGTCGAACAGATGGAGCTGCGAGCTTCCCTTGATGATGACGTCCGGGATTTTGGGCATCATGTAGATCCGGATGGAACGGCTGTAGCAGTATTTCAGCAGCTCGTTCCGGTCCTGCGTGGGGATATCCCAGAGCACGATGGCATCATACTCCGCTACCGCCCGGATGATCGCCTCATACCCTTCCCCGATGGAAATGCAGCGCGCCACGCAGTACTTGTCCTGACGGGTCGCGAACTTATTCATGATATCCTCTATGGGGCGCTCTCCGTGTACCAGCAGCAGCCGGCGCGGCGGAAAGATCCTCCGGTAGAGAAAATTCGTGCTCCAGTCCCAGAAGGCGAAGAACAAAAGCTGAAATACCGTCATGGCGATCATGCGCTGCCCGCCCAGGATGAACCAGCCGTACATCAGGGATAGCTGGCAGTAGGAAATCACATTCACGCACAGCAGGGAAAACAGCTCGGACAGAAAAATGTCCATGGGCTTCAGATAACCGATCTTCAGCGCCCCGTAGGTATTGGAAAAGAAAAAGAGCAGCACGAAATACAGGCCGATGATCAGAAGATGTCCGTTGACGTAGAACCGGTTCGCGGTCTTGTTCCGGATATGCTGATAATAATATACAAACCAGTCATGCGCATAAAAAGAAGTCAGGATGCACAGTCCGATCAGGGACAGCGCCAGTATGAAAAGTCTCTTTTGCGAATCCTTCCGCTTCTTCATATTTCCCCGTTCCTCCGAGAAATTTCCCCTCTGTATTTTCGCCGCCTCCGCGGTCACAGCCTGCGCAGCGTGGCCCGCAGCGCCCAGAGGCAGAAATATCGCGCGCTGGCCAGAACCGACAGCCCCTCCCGATCGCGGTACAGCCTCCAGATGCGCGAAACCGCAGCGAATTTATTGGACGAAAGGGATTTTTTCGGTCTTCTGTAAATGACCAGATTCTCGTTCAGGCCCCAGGCCGTATGCCCGGCCCGCAGGATCCTCCACCAGGCCGCGGTATCCTCGCTGGGCACCTCCGGCATATACAAAAGCGCTCTGTCTATTTTGGTCAGATCGAACAGCACGGTGCTGGTGAAAATCACCGTCCGGGAAAGAGCCTGCCGGTAGGAAAGCGTCTGCGGCACGCGCACCACCTTCCCGGTCCCCGCCGCGTTCTCATCTCCGAATTCGTAGGCGGTAAAAGCAAAGGCCGCGCCCTTTTCCCGGAGAAACGCAAGCTCCCGTTCCAGCTTGTCCGCCCGCCAGACGTCATCCGCGTCCAGAAAGGCCAGATACCGGCCCCGCGCCTGTCCTGTCCCGGCATTGCGGGCGTTGGCCGCCCCTTTCTTTCCGGGCTCCGTCTCCAGCACCCGGATACGCCCGTCCCGCTCTGCCAGCTTTTCCATCAGCTCCCGGCTGCCGTCGGCGGAATGGTCGTCCACCAGAAGCAGCTCCCAGTCGGGATACGTCTGCGCTTCCACCAGCGCCACCGTTTTTTCCAGATAGGCCGCCGCGTTGTAAACGGGCGTCACGATGCTGACCGCTGCCATTCCCGCGCTCCTCCTGTCCGTTCCGGCACGAACCGCGCTCACAGTTCTTCCTTCACCAGATAGATCGGACGTTTTTTCACTTCCATATAGGTCTTCGCCAGATATTGTCCCAGGATCCCGATGCAGAAGAGCTGGACGCCGCTCACCAGCAGAATGATGCACACCAGCGAGGGCCATCCGGCCACCGGATCGTGAAACAGCAGGTTCTTCACGATCAGGGCGATGATCGCCGCAAAGGCCGCCAGACAAAATACCAGGCCCATGACGGAAGAGATCGCCAGAGGGACGGTGGAAAAGGCCGTGATCCCGTCGATGGAATAGAGGAACAGCTTCCAGAAATTGAATTTCGTCTCTCCCCTTGCCCGCTCCACATTTTCATATTCCAGCCATTTGGTTTCAAAACCAACCCAGCCGAAGATTCCCTTGGTAAACCGGTTATATTCGCACATGGCGAGAATGGCGTCCACCACCTGCCGGGTCATCAGCCGATAATCCCTGGCCCCGTCCACGATCTCGGTTTTGGAAATGCGATTCATGATCCGGTAAAACAGGCGCGCGAAAAAGGACCGGATCGGGGGCTCCCCCCTGCGCGTCACCCGCCTCGTGGCCACCGAATCGTATCCCTTTCTGATCCAGGAAAACATCTCCGGCAGCAGCGACGGCGGATCCTGCAGGTCCGCATCCATCATCACCACATAGTCTCCCTTCGCGCGGCAAAAGCCCGCATAGATCGCGGCCTCCTTGCCGAAATTCCGGGAAAAGGACACCAGATGCACCCGTCCGTCCCGCTCGTGCAGCTTTTTCACCTGCGCGGCGGTTCCGTCCTTCGATCCGTCGTCCACATAGATGATCTCCGCCTCCAGCCCCTCCCGTTCCAGAAAAGGCGTGTTTTTCATCATCTCCTCATAGAAGAGGGGCACGTTTTCTTCCTCATTATAACAGGGCACGATCACACTCAGCAACATTTCTCTCTCCCCGCGGACCCGCCCCCGGAAGAGGCCGGCCGGTCACGCCGTTTCATCCAGCCGGACCCGGTCTGCGATCCGCGCAATGTACTCGCTGTTGGTGGGCCGGGCGGAGCCTGTCATGCGGCTGAACCCGAACAGCTCCTCGAACATATCCGGATTGCCCCGCTCCCAGGACACCTCGATGGCGTTGCGGATCGCCCGCTCCACCCGCTGCAGCGTGGTTTTGTACCGTCTCGCGATCACCGGGTACAAAAGCTTCGTCACACTGCTCACCAGTTCCATATCGGAAACGGACAGGATCACCGCTTCCCGCAAATAATAATAGCCTCTCAGATGTGCCGGGATCCCCAGCTCCAGCATCAGCTTTGAAACGTAACGTTCTGTTTCCAGCGCGCTTTTCTTTTCCGCCAACATGATGATGTCCCTCCTTCTTTCGCGAACGGCCGTTTCAGGGCGCGGCGCCCCGCGTCCATCCTCATCTTACCACGCAAAAGATATGACAGAAAACGAAAAGACATCGATATTTTTCGCGCTTTTGCGCGCCCGCCGCGGCGGAAGGGCTCAGAGCCAGCCGGTCTTCCCTTCCTTTTCCAGCAGCTCCACCACCTGCTTCACGCGCTGCGCCTCCGTCCTCGGCAGCACCAGTATGGCGTTTTTCCCTTCGGCCACCACCAGGTCCTGTACGCCAACGACCGCCACCAGCTTCTGCCCACCGTATACCACGCAGTCCCGCGCGTCCAGAAGCAGCGTATCTCCGGAGACGATATTGCCGTTTCCGTCCGGCCTGCGCACGGCCTCCAGCGTATCCCAGCTTCCCACATCGCTCCAGCCGAAGTCGCCCTCCAGCATGAGGACGCCCCGGGCCCGCTCCAGAATGCCGTAATCCACAGAGATTTTGGGAATGGAGGGATATGTCTCCCGGATCACGCGCGCCTCCTCCCGCGTCCCCATGGCCCCGCCGATCCTTTCCAGGCAGGAATAGACATCCGGCAGAAGCTCCCGGAAATACCGCAGGATCGTGGAGGCCTTCCAGACGAACATGCCGCTGTTCCAGGCATAGCAGCCGGCATCCAGATAGGCCTTCGCCGTATCCGCATCCGGCTTCTCCACGAACTCCTCCACCTCGCGGTAATCCCTGCCCGCCACGGCACGGCTCCTGATATAGCCGTATCCCGTGGAAGGAAAGACAGGGCGGATCCCGACGGTCACCAGCGCGTCCGTCTCCTCCGCGATGCGCACGGCCTGCCGCATCACCCGGACATACGCTTCCTCGTCCCGGATATGATGATCCGCGGCAAAGACGCACATCACGCCGTCCTCATACTTCCTGACGATCTCCATGGCGGCATAGCCGATACAGGCCGACGTGTTGCGCGCCGCCGGCTCCGCCAGCACATGGTCTCTGCGCAGCCTCCCGCCGGTGCGCTCCAGCAGAAGCGGCACCTGCGTCCGGTTGGTGACCACGAAAATATCCTCCGGACGGATAAACGCGCGCTGTCTGTCTATGGTCTCATTCACCAGGATGTCTTTCCCGGTCAGGTTCAGGAACTGCTTCGGTTCCTCTCTGGTGCTCAGCGGCCAGAACCGCGTGCCGCCGCCGCCCGCCATAATAACGCCGTATGTCTTCATGCTGTCCTTCGACCTTTTCCCTTTCCGCATCGCCGTCCCGGCGGCGGGCTCACCGGCTCCGCTTCCGAAATCCTGACCGAAGCGTATCCCCCCGCAGTTCGATATCCTGCACCACAGGAGAGGACGGAAACTTGTCATAGCCGATCTGTCCCCGGTCCTCCGGCACATAAACCGTCACCCCGTCCACCTCATAGGTGAAGGCCGGCCAGTCTCCGTAATCCTGCTGCCAGAAATAATAGGGCTCTCCTGCAAATTCCATCACCATCCGGCTTAAATTATACCCCCTGTAGAGCAAAAAAGCCACCAATATCGCCACAAATCCGTAAAAACCTCCGGCGCTTTTCCCGAAAAGGCGCAGATAGAGCGTCCCAAAGGTGAGGAGCGGCAGAAAGAGCACATAAAAATATCCGTACCGCACCAGCGGCGCGCTAAACTGCCAGAAAAGGAATCCCACCGCTGCCGCGCCCTCCAGAACCAGAAGGCCGCCGGGACCGGGAAGCCCCGCGCCCGCCGGGGCCGGAAAATTACCGGAAGGCCCTGCATTCTCCGTGCCCGAAAAGCGCCGGAGCCGAAGACGCCTGCACGCCCGAATCCCCGCCTTCCCCGCCGTCACGGCCATCATCAGAATCCCCGCCGGAAGCGCCAGCCAGCCCCAGAGAACCAGAAGCCGGTCCAGGAACGTCTGGGCCGAAAACCAGTTGGGGAACCACAGGGCGAAGGGCCGGTCCTTCTGCAGCACATCAAAAATTTCCTTCGCGTAGACCTGAATCTCGAAAGCGTCGCTGTCCGCATATCCTTTCGGGATCTTCCAGTCCGGCCGGAAACAGTCAGGGAACGTGAACGGATAAAAAAGCCAGCCGGAAATGATCACATTCCTGACCAGCCAGGGGGCGGCGATGGCCACGCCCAGCAGAAGATATCCCGCGATCTGCTTCCACCGCTTTTCCCGGAGCAGAAGAACCGCCGGATACAACGCCATCACCAGCAGCGCGGCGGCGGAAAGCTTCACCGTGGCCGCATAGACCAGGCACTCCGCCAGCAGCGCATGGGGCAGGATCTCCGTCACCCTTTCCTCCAGAAGCTCCGTCCAGGCCGTCATCACCAGAAACAGGATCAGCATGGCGAAGTAATCCGAAGCGGGCGAAACCAGCTCGCGGAAAACCGCCACCAGATAAAAGACGCAGCCGATATACAAAAAGTCCGAAAGACGGATCTGCAGCCGGTCCCCATTCCTCCTCCTGCCGAAAAAGCGCGTCAGCGCCGTACATCTGACCGCGCACATCAGCGCGAAAAAGCCCGGAAGACAGTGCATCGGATACCGGGTCAGACCCGCGCCGCCGAAGAGCGCGCACAGGGCAAACGCCGCGCTGTTATAGCCGAACCTGCTGTGCAGATTGGCCAGCCCCGGCACCACCCCGTATTCCTCGATCCAGCGGATGCTCTGGGCATGGTAGAGACCGGTATCATAGTGCATATAACCTCTGGAGGAGCCGTATGCGAACAGCACCGTCAGGAAAACCGCCAGCGCCAGCTTCCCCCTGCCGCAGTCCTCCCATTTCCTTTTCAGAAAAAGCCGGATCTCCCTGCGCAGCGCCGCGCAGGCGACGGCGGCAAAGGCGGCCGCCAGAAGATTCGCCCACAGCCCCACGCCGGAAAACAGGCTGAAGCACTGGGCGTATACATTCAGCGTCAGAAGTCCCGCCAGCAGATAGGATGTGACATGCCGGATCTGATATGTACTTTTTTTCTGAAACGGCGCAAGTACCGCGAAGCCGGTCAGAAAGGAGACGGCGGCGATATAGCACCAGAATACCAGAACCATAACCATCGCTATGCATTCCTTTATCGAATTTTTTTTATCTTATCATAACCGCGTTCCCGTTTTCAACACATTCCCGTTTCCGTCCGCACGGCGCTTTGTAGGTTTCCGTCCGCGCGGCGCTTTTCCCTGAAAAGCTCCGTTTTCACCTGAGAAGCCCGCAGCCCGCTTTTATCTGAGAAATTTCCGCTTTTACCCGAGAAATTTCCGCGCGCTTGTAATTTTCCTGCAAACAGTGTAAAATGAAATCCGGAGTGCAAGGCCGGCTCCTGCCGGCAGGCGGTTTCTTACAGACAAAAGGATGAGGATGAGCACAATGGATTTTCTTAACGCACTGGTCCACAATACGGTATTTATGTCCGCTGCCGCCGCATGGCTGGTGGCGCAGCTTCTCAAAACGGTGATCCATATGCATTTTTACGGCTTCGACTGGGAACGGCTGGTGGGCAGTGGCGGCATGCCCAGCTCCCACTCCGCCACCGTCTGCGCGCTGGCGACGGCGGCCGGATACCAGTACGGCGGCGGCAGCTTCCAGTTCGCCGTTTCCGCGATCCTCGCCATCATCGTCATGTACGACGCGCGGGGGGTGCGCCGGGAAACCGGCCTGCAGGCGCAGGTGATCAACGAAATGATTGATTTCTTCAAAAATATGGGAAGGCCGCTCTCCTATGAAGAGCGGCTGAAGGAATTCGTCGGGCATACGCCCATGCAGGTTCTGGTGGGCGCCATTCTGGGCATTCTGATCGGGCTGGGCTACTGTTTCTGGCTCGGCTGAGTCCCGGCGGCGTTATTCCCCCCGTATTCGGGATGCCGGAAAACGGCCTTCCTCCGGCGGCGGCGCTTATCGGGCAATCTCATAAAGATCGCAATAGAGCAGCTCCCGGACGAGAACCGGGGTGCCCGCTTCCGGCCCTGCCGCGGCCTGCGCCGCCGTCAGGGCTTTTTTCGTGTCCTGCGTCCTGGCGCAGTAAACATAGATCCGCTCCGCTTCCCGCAGCGTCTCGTCCTCCAGCGGCGAGGTGTCCGCCAGATTCACAAAATAAATCCTGTCATACTGCATCAGCTCCAGGGAATCATCCCAGATCATCCACATCAGTTCCGGATTATAAAAATAGACCACAGCATCGTCATGATGCTCCCGTGCGAACGCGATATCCGGCGCATCCTGTTCATAAAGGAACAAAACCCTGTCCCCCGCCAGGCCCCGCAGTTCTCCGGCGAACAGGATCAGACAAAGGAACGCCGGGAAAAACCGGATCACTCTCCCGCCGATCCGATCCGCGAACAGGGCGGCGAGCAGGACGGTCAGAAGCAAAAACAGACCGTATACGGGCAGCGGATACCGGATCGCCTCCTCCGCCGTCAGGAGCGCGGTCTTGGTCACCACGGCGAAATACCCCAGCGCCGCTGCCGATACGATACACAGGCAGCAATACCGCTCCGGAAACGGAAGCCGCTCTCCGACCGGGCGCTCCCGCCTCTCTCTCCCGCGCCAAAACAGGAGCAGGCCGAGACAGAGCAGGGTCAGCGCCGCGATCCAGAGCATCGAACCGAACACATATTCATTGAGCAGTCCTGTGAAGAACCGCAGCCGGCCAAACGTATTCCCGGGATCAAAAAAGGCTCCCATCGCCTCCGTCCCGCGATATCCCCGGAAAATATGTCCCAGACAGGCCGGATAAGCGGCTGCGGCGGCCAGCATGGCCCCGATCACCGTTCCGCTGTAGAGCAGACAGTCCTTCCAGCGCGCGGACAGCGTTTTCCCCTCTCCTTTCCGAAACAGAAGAAAGAGCGCCGTGCCGCCTGCCAGGAAAAACAGATATACCGCAAAATAATAATGGGTCAGAAATCCGAGCCAGACGACCGCCGCCGTCGCCAGATAAAATCCCGGTCCCCGCCGTCTCCTCCGCAGCGCCCTCACATGCACGAGCGTAATCAGCAGCACCATGAGCGAAAGCAGCGTATACATCCGCGTCAGCATGACGCCGCTGAGCACCGCGGGATTAAACCCGTAGAGCAGGCAGGCCGCCAGCGCGATCCCCTGTCCCCGGCCGCTCTCTTCGCCCGCCGCGGCGCCGTTTCGCTCCTTCGCACCGGACGCCTCCGCCCACAGCTCCCCGGCCAGCGCCGCCAGCACGCACCAGCTCGCCGCAAAGAAAAGCAGATTCAGGACAAGCCCCGGCCATTTGCTGAAGGTCCCCGGGGCCAGCGAGCAGGCGATGTGCAGCAGAATATAATAAAACGGCGGATGGACATCGTAGGACTGCATGCGCACCACCGTGGGGATCCGGAACCGCTCTCCGGGAAGCACCCGGAATTCGTTGAGGATCTCCGTGCCGTCCTTCCATTCCCGGTCCGTGGGGACCAGACCCCAGGTCACATTGGAAGAATAATACGAATAATATTCGTCAGAATGGAATCCTGTTTTTCTCAGGCAGAAAGAGAACGCCGTGACCATCTGCAGCATCAGGACGATACAGAAAAGCGGATACAGCCTTCTGCCGATTCCGTTCCCGGACCGTTTATTCATATCCCAGCTCTTTCAGATAGATCGTGAGCGCGTCATGCCAGTCCGCAAAGGAAAAGCGCGTGGTCAGGCGGAACATCCGGTTATCCAGCACCGAATATACCGGTCTGGGCGCGGGCGCCCCGTACGCTTCCGTGGTGATGGCCTCCACCTCCGTGTCCTTTCCCGCCAGCCGGAAAATCTCCTTCGCGAAATCCGCCCAGTTGCAGCTCCCCTCGCAGGTAGCGTGAAACAGACCGTAATTATCGGAAAACAAAACCGCATCGACGGCCCTGGCCAGCTCCGCGGCACTGGTGGGAGAGCCGAACTGATCGCCCACCACGCGGACCTTTCCGCCGTTTTCGGAAAGCCGCAGCATCGTCTTCACGAAATTTTTCCCGTCGCCGTACAGCCATGCCGTGCGCAGAATGAAAAATCTGTCCGCGAACTGCTTCACGAATTCCTCTCCCGCCAGCTTGGTGGAGCCGTAAGCGCCCTGCGGGCCGGTCGGGTCCGTCTCCACATAGGGACGCGTCCCCTTCCCGTCAAACACATAGTCCGTGGAAATATGCACCAGCTTCGCACCCGTCTCCCGGGAAGCGATGGCCAGATTGCGGGGACCGATGGCGTTGATCGCGAACGCCTTCTCATACTGCGTCTCGCACGCATCGACCCCCGTATGGGCCGCACAGTTGACGATCGCGTAGGGCTTCACCTCCCGCGCCAGCTTCAGCACCGCGTCGATATCGGTGATATCCAGCTCTCCCACATCCGTATTGACAAAATGCAGATCCTGCCGGTCCCGGTAAAACGCGTTGACCGCCCGGCCAAGCTGGCCGTTGCAGCCCGTCACAATGATATTCTTCATAAGAGTCTCCATTCCGGAGCGTTTGCGCGGCGGGCGATGGAAAATCCGCGAATGCGGTCCCATCTGCCATCAGGGCCGTTTGTGACGCTCCGGCACAAACGGTCGTCCGCCGTTTCCGAAAAGAATTGTATCACACATTTTCTCCTTTTACCACCATCCTTCCCATTTTCCGGACAAAAAAGTAATTTTAAGTAGTGACAAATTTTTCGCGCTACGGTATAATGAACGGGTATAGACATGTCAACGACATTTTCACGGTTGAAAAGATAAATCAGCAGAAAGTGAGGATAATGTATGAAAAAACTGGCTGTACTTGCGCTGACCGGCATTCTCGCCGCCGCTTCGCTCACCGGCTGCGGCAAAAAGGACCCGGCGCCCGTTGAGACCATGGCCGTCAACCAGGTGGAGACGCAGGCCGCCCCGGCGGAGACCGCTCCTCCGGAAACGGAGAGCGTTCCCGAGACACAGGCGCCGGACGAGGATACGCCTCCCGAGGAAGGCATGGTACGCAGCCCTCTCACCAACGAATGGATCAGCGGCGACCTGGCCCAGCAGCGCCCCATCGCGGTCATGATCCCCAATGAGAACGCCTGTCTGCCCCAGTACGGCATCTCCCAGGCGGATATCCTGTATGAGTGCAACGTGGAAGGCAGCATGACCAGACTGATGGCCGTCTTCAAGGACTGGAGGAATCTGGAGCGCATCGGCAACATCCGGAGCTGCCGCGACTATTACGTATACTGGGCGAAGGAATGGGATGCCATCTACTGCCACGCGGGCGGTCCCTTCTATATCCTCCCCATCATCAACGATCCGACCACCGACAATATCACCGGCGTCACGATGGCGAATGACAAAAAGGAAAACAAGGGTCTGGTGGATTCCTATCTCTTCCGCACCAGCGACCGTTCCGCGCCGCACAATGCCTATACCAGCGGTGAGCTCGTCGCCTCCGCCATCAGCAAGCTCGGCTACTCCGAGACCTACACCGAGAATTATACGGGCGACCACTTCCAGTTCGCCTCCGGTGAAAACACGCTGGAGCAGTACGGGGATTCCGCCTTTACCGCCAACAAGATCGATCTGGCGGACGCGTACCGGATCACCAAGACCTACTTCGAATACAACGCGGACGACGGCCTGTACTACAGATTCCAGGGCATGCAGAAGGGCGACCAGAAGCATATTGACGGCGCCAACAATGAACAGCTTGCCTTCAAAAACGTGCTGGTCCAGTTCACCTACTATGAGACCAGGGACGCCAACGGCTACCTGAGCTTCCAGTGCCATGACCAGTCCAACGGCGACCACCTGACCGACGGCTATTATTTCACCGACGGCAGGGGCATCCACGTGACCTGGGACAAGACCAGCGATTACGGCGCCACCAGATATTACGACGACAACGGCAACGAAATCGAGCTCAACACCGGCAAGACCAATATCTGCATCGTGGAGCACGATAAGAAATTCAACGTGGAGTAAGCTTTCCGCTCCGGAGCCTGTCATATCCGCTCCGGGTCAGACGGTTTCGCACCCTTATCAGAAAGGGCCGGATATCACGCCGCCTCAGGCATGGTATTCCGGCCCTTCTTTTTGTTTCTGTTTTTGTCCCTGTTTTTGTCCCTGTTTTTGTTTCCGTTTATGTCCGGCGTTCCTCCCGCCGCCTTTCCCGGCATCCGCCTCCGACGTATCCCCGCCTGCGCCGCGGCCTTTAAAGCCTGCGCACCGTTTCGTCCGAATACTTCATCATGCAGAGCCCCTCCTCATAATCCCCCACCGCCTCGGGATTCCCGATTCCTGTCAGATTGCGGAGGATCAGGGCCGGGAAATTCACGCCGCAGTGCCAGGCATGCGGATAGCCGCCGCCGAAACGGGGATTGACCTCGGAAACGTAATACGCCCCGCCGATCCGGAACAGATCCATGTCCGCCGGTCCCCGCAGGGCCAGGACGTCCGCCGTCCGGCAGATCAGAGAAAACAGCGCCGGATCCCGGAAGGAAACCGACTTCTCCGTCTCCCCGGCGCGCATCCGCACCTTTTTCTTCGTGAATACGGCTACGGGCCTGTGCGAAATCAGATCCACATAAATATCCGCGCCGATCTCCTCGCCCTGCGCGAACTGCTGGATCAGCAGCGGCTCCGGACTGCTTTCCCAGAGCGCCCGCAGCAGCGCGTCATTTTCCACCCGGCTGACGCCGACGCTGCCGCAGCCGTTCACGGGCTTGACAAACACGGGGAAGTCCATTTCCCCGGCCGCCCTCGCCTCCCAAAACGCCTCCAGGCTTACGCAGGTCGGCAGAACCGGAATGCCATGGGCCGTCAGATGCCGGAAAAACCGGTATTTATCCCTGCACAGCGCCACCGTTTCCGCCCCGGACACCAGGACCGTGATTCCCTGCCTCTCAAACAGCTCCCTGTTTTCCGCCATCAGCTCCAGTTCATCCTCCAGCAGCGGCAGAAGGGCGTTCACCCCTTCCTTCCGGCAGATTTCCAGAATGCGCTCCGGATATCCCGGATCCGAGATCGGGGGAACGAGATAATAGGCGTCCGCCTCATAGAGCGCAGGCGCCCAGGGACTTGCGTCCGCCGCGATCACCCGTCCGCCCTCCGTCCGGCCGCGCAGGGTCTCCTGAAAAAAACGCACCAGCTTACAGCGGGTCCCGCAGCTCAGTATCAAGACCGTCATGAAAAACCTTCCTCCTGTCTTCCGCCCGATCCTTCCGGCAATCTCCAAAAGGTCAGCGCTTCCCCTTTTCCTCTCCGTACAGATAACTGCCGGCCATATATTCCTCCGGCGTCCAGTGCTCCCGCACCTTCAGAAGCTTTCCCTCCCGCCGGATGTAAACATCCGGAAAATACTGAATGAACAGAGGGCTCAGGCTCATCGTATAACCGCCCACGTTCTCATAGACGATCCGATCCCCTTCCCGCAGCTCCGGACCGTCCTCATATTCAAACAGCCGGTCCACCTCCATGCAGGAAAAGCCGGATACGCACTGGCGGGCCAGCCTGCCGCGCGCCCCCTCTCCCAGCTCCAGATGAAACAGATAGGAATGCTTGATCATGGTGGGATCGATGTGAAAACGGCTGCCGTCCGTGATCAGATATCTTTCCCGCCCGATATCCCGGACATCCACCACGCTGGTAACATAGACCGTTGCCTTGGACAGCAGAGAGATGCCCGGCTCCACGACCAGCGCGGTCTCCGCAGGATCAAATTCCGCGGAAAGGACCTTCGCCACGGCGGGGAAATAATCGGGATACTGCGGCCTTCCGGGGAGCCCGCCGCAATAACCCCCTCCCAAATCCACATAGGAAAGCGTCAGTCCAAATTCCCGCTTCAGGCGGCACGCCATCCCGGCGATGGCCTCGAACACGGCCACGCTCCTGGTCTTGCTGCTCGAATGCAGATGCAGGCCCGCGATCCTCACATTGGGCAGCCTTCCGATCCGTTCCACCGCGGCGGCAAATGCGCCGTTCTCATAGCTGAAGCCAAAACGTCCGCCCGCCTCGCCCATGGTCGTCTGCCCGGGGCACAGCCTTTCCAGATCGAAATTCACACGGACGCCCACCTCCAGCCTTCTGTCCGCATTCGCCCCGCTGATCTCCTCCAGCCAGTCCAGTTCCCGGCGTCCGTCCAGGTTCACGATGCCGCCGGCCAGCAGCACCCGCTGAAAGGAGTCCCGTTTTTTTACCGGACCGTTATAGACGATTCCGCAGTCCTGAAATCCCAGGCGGGAGGCGAGCGCGTATTCGTCGTCCGAGACCACCTCGGCCATCACATTCCTGGCCCTGAAAAAGGTGACCAGCCACGGAAGGGAATTGGTTTTAAAGGAGTACCCGATCCGGTAATTGGGCCAGGAGGTCCGCAGCGCCTCCTCCAGCATGGAGAAATCCGCCGCTAACTGCTTTTCATCTATCAAAAAATACGGCGTCGGATAAGCATTCTCATTCATCCGCGTTTTCCCTCCGCTCCCTCACACCGCATAATACGCGGCGATCTTCTCCACGGCGGCGATCACATCCTCCACATCCCGGTCGCTCATCCCGTAGTACAGCGGCAGGGTGATGATCTCCTCGTACAGCTTCTCCGCCTTCGGGCAAAGCCCTCTCCGGTATCCCAGCCTCTGGTACTGCGGGAAATAATAGACCGGGATATAATGCACGTTGCAGCAGATATTCTCCGCCGCCAGCGCCTCGAAGAACTGCCTGCGGTCAATGGAAAGCCGTTCCGGCCGGATGCGCAGGATATACAGGTGACGGGCGGTGTCGGATTCCGGTATTTCCTCCTGCACGCGCACCTGCGGAAGCCGGGAGAACGCGTCGTCATAACGGTTCACAATCTCCCTCCTGCGGCGCACGAACCGGTCCAGCTTGTCCAGTTGACTGATCAGAAGGCCGGCCTGGATATCCGTCATCCGGTAATTATAGCCCAGGTCCACCATCTCATAATACCAGGGGCCGTCCGGCTCCCGGCTCATCCGCTTCGGGTCCCGGGTGATCCCGTGGGTCCGGAACAGCGACAGCCTTTCATAAAGAGCCGGATCGTTCGTCAGCACCGCGCCGCCCTCTCCGGCCGTTACGGTCTTCACGGGATGAAAACTGAACGTCGTCATGTCCGCAACGGAGCCCACCGGCCTTCCCTTATATTTGGTTCCGCAGGAATGGGCGCTGTCCGTGATGAGCAAAAGGCCATGCGCCCGGCAGATCTCCCGCAGCTCGTCCAGCCGCACGGACTGTCCTGTATAATCCACGGCGATCACCGCCTTTGTGCGCGGGGTCACATGTGCGCGCACGCTCTCCGGATCGATATTGTAGGTCCGATCGTCGATATCCGCAAAAACCGGCCGCGCGCCGCAGTAAAGCACACAGTTGGCGGAAGCCGCAAAGGTGATGGGCGTGGTGATGACCTCATCCCCTTCCCCGATTCCCGCCGCCAGGCAGGCGATATGCAGAGCAGCCGTATCGCTGCTCACCGCCACCGCGTATTTCGCCCCGGTGAGCGCGCAGAGCTTCTGCTCCAGCTCCGCGATCTTCGGCCCGCAGGTCAGATAATCGCTCTTCAGCACCTCCAGCACCGCCTGATAATCCGCCTCATCCAGATATTGATGTCCGTAAAAAATCTTCGTATCCCGCACGGGCGTTCCGCCCGCGACCGCCGGTTTTTCCATACGATCCTCCGTTCCTTCCCCCGGATATGCCAATTCGCGCCATCCGAAAAATCAGCCCGGAACACGCCGGGCTGACATACCGTTTTTTTCATGACTGACCGGGCGGCGGGACCTCCGCCTCCGGTTCCCCGTCCTTCGGGACATCCGCCGGGCCCTATTCTCCAAGTCCGCTCTCGATCGCCCCGACCATCGCATCCAGCGCTTCCTGCTCATCTTCACCCTCGCAGATGAGCTCGATCTCATCCCCGCACTTCACACAGGCGCCGAGTACGCTCAGAACGCTTTTGGCGTTGGCGGTGCTTTCCCGAACCTTAAAAGTGATGAGCGCTTTATGCTGAATCGCTTCCTTGCAAAGGATCCCCGCGGGGCGCAGATGCAGTCCCGTCGGATTTTTGATCACCACCCTCTGGTGTACCATCCGACTTCCCTCCTCTCTCATTCATGATAACAGATCATTCCCGAAATATGTTCCCGATGCAGACCGTCCCGCCCTGACCGCCGTCTCTGCGGCACATTCCGGACCCGGCCCGCTTTCGTCATACGAGCAGATTCTGAATCAGATCCGCCAGCCTGTGCGCCTCCTGCTCGATCTTCTCCTTATCCCTGCCTTCGATCATCACGCGGACCTTCGGCTCCGTCCCGGACGGACGGATCAGAACACGCCCTTCTCCCGCAAATTCCTTTTCCAGCCTTTCAATCGCCGCGGCGATCTCCGGATATTCCATGTAATGCTCTTTCCGGTGATTCGGCACCGGCGCGTTGACCAGCGCCTGAGGCAGTACCGTCATGATCTTCGAAAGCTCCGACAGCGGCTTTCCGGTCTCCACCATGACCTCCAGAAGGTGAAGCGCGGACAGAAGCCCGTCGCCCGTCGTGTTCTCATCCAGGAAAATGATATGGCCGGACTGCTCTCCGCCCAGGCTCGCGCCGATCTCACGCATGCGCTCCAGCACATAGCGGTCCCCTACCTTCGTCTTTTCGACCGTGATCCCTTCCTTCTCCCCGAACAGGAAGAAGCCCAGATTGCTCATGACGGTCACTACAACGGTATCCTTTTTCAGTTTTCCCTTATCGCGCATATACGCGCCGACGATCGCCATGATCTGATCGCCGTCCACCACATTTCCCAGCTCATCCACCGCCAGCAGCCGGTCCGCATCCCCGTCAAAGGCCAGGCCGATGTCCGCCTTTTCAAAGACCACGCGGGCCTGGAGCTCCTGCATGTGGGTGGAGCCGCAGTTGGCGTTGATGTTGGTCCCGTCCGGCAGATTGTGGATCGCCACCACGTTGGCGCCGAGCTGACGGAGCGCTTCGATGGAGGTATAATAGGCCGCCCCTTCCGCGCAGTCCGCCACGATCTTCAGGCTGCCGAGATCCACCGGGACCGCCTGTACCGCATGGTTGATGTACTCCTCCCTGGCATCCCTGCGGTTTTTCACCTTGCCGACGCCGGAGCCCGTGGGTAACTCCAGCCCCTTCATCCCGCCCCGGATCAGCGCCTCGATCTCATCCTCCAGCGCGTCGGGCAGCTTGTAGCCATTCCCGTCAAAGAATTTGATCCCGTTAAATTCCATGGGATTATGGGAAGCCGAAATCACGACGCCGGCCTCCACCTTGTACTTTTTCGTCAGATATGCGATCGCGGGCGTAGGCAGGACGCCGACATAAACCGCGTTCGCCCCCACGCTGCAGATCCCCGCCATCAGCGCATGCGCCAGCATATCGCCGGAAATGCGGGTATCGCATCCCACCATGATCGTGGGCTTATGCTTATTCTCCTTCGTCAGAACATATGCGCCGGCCTGCCCAAGCTGCATCGCCAGAAGCGGGGTGAGCTCCTCATTGGCCACACCTCTCACGCCGTCCGTGCCAAACATTCTGGCCATTTTCTTCGTCCTCCTTTATCGGGATTCCCGATCTCCTTCTGCCCTTTCCTTTATCCTTCCGCCCCTGCGGACGAAACGTTCTCCTGAATCTGCACCAGCCGGATCGAAGCCGTGACCCTTTCCTCCTGCCGCACGGTTCCCGGGAGCACGAACAGGATCTCGATCTGCTGCTCTCCCTGGGTGAACTCTCCGTTCTCATCCCTCAGCGTGGCGACATTGGTATGCGGCGTGATGCTCTCCACGGTGATCTTGTTCAGATCCGCCTGCAGGCCGGAAAGGGAAAGTCTCAGGTTCTGGCCGCTCACGAGCTCCGCGAGCCACCCGTCAGGGATATTGAGCACCTGAACGACATCCTCCGGAATGTTCAGCGTTCTCCTCCGGATCGCCTCTACTTCGGCCGTCAGCGTCACGCGGCCGTCGAATACCGTCCCCGCCAGCGTCACATCATCCGGCAGATAACGCCGGATATCCACGGTCCTGGTGACCGTACCGGAGGCATCCGTCACATCCAGCTCGGAGGCGGGGATTTCGATTCCCTCCACGCGCTCCAGATCGCTCTCCTTGCCCGCGATCAGGACCGTAGCCGGCTCGACGGACGAAACGCCGTTCAGCGCATAGCCCTCCGCCACCGTACCGCTGATCTCATAGGAAATCGCCACCTCCTTGGTATACAGGACGGGAACCGTCACCTTGACGTTCTCTATGCTCTTGCGGATGCTGGAATCGACCACCTCAGCGCCGTCCGCATCCAGCAGACGGATCTGGGCGACGATCTCCACGTCGGAGGTGACATTATCCATGGACACCTCCACCACGGCGCGGCGCACCTGCTCCACTGCGGATTCCGGCCCGGAAATGCTCATCATATTGGACTCCGTGACCGTCCTTCCGGTGATATAGCCCTCCGGCAGCGTCCCGGTCTTCACCACATTGATGGTGAGCTGTCTGGAGCTGGCATTTTCCACGTTCAACTGCACATATTCCTTATCCGCCTGAATGCTCTTGATGTTGTTCTCCAGAACGGAATCGTTGAGGGATACCTCGATAGGGATCGTTCCCTCCTCCGTCAGCCTGGAGCAGTCCGCGCGGACCACCAGATTATCCCGGGTCAGGCCGTCCAGAACGGAGCTGGCCGCCATCACCGTGATCCGCACATATCCCGTATTGTTGAGCACCTCATAGGTTTTTTCCTGCCGGGTAATGCTTCCCGTATTCACCAACTGTACGGGGACATTGTAAAATACGCTGTCCCGCAGCGGATCGTTGAAGCTGCCGGCGATCATCCAGACAAGGGCGGCAAAAAAGATCGCCATGATTTTCAGGCCCAGATTGTGCAACAGCTTATTTTTCATTCCGCGACCGTCCTTTCCAGCGCCTGTGCTCCTTTTTGTCCTCCACGGTCTTATTCTGAATGGAACGGAGCTTTTCCTCCAGCTCCGCCGCGCTCAGTCCCCGGGCCAGCGTTCCCTGATAGGCCACGCTGATCTTTCCGGTCTCCTCCGAAACGATCACTGTCATGGAATCCGTCACCTCGGAAATGCCGACTCCCGCCCGGTGTCTGGTCCCCAGCTCCTTGCTCAGCTCCATATTGTCGGACAGCGGCAGGTAACAGGTGGCGTAGGTCACCCGGTCCCCGCGCACGATAACAGCGCCGTCATGCAGCGGCGTGTTCTTTTCAAAAATATTGATCAGAAGCTGATTCGTCACGATCCCGTCCACTTCGATCCCGGTCTTTTCATACTCCGTGAGCGAATCGTTCTGCCCCACCACGATGAGCGCGCCGGTCTTGACCTTCCCCATCGACACGCAGCCCCTGACGATCTCCCGGATCGTCTGGTCGGAAAACAGCCCGCTCTCCTGCCGGTTCAGCTCAAACGGCAGAACCGTCGAGATGAAGTTCTTTTTCCCCAGCTCCTCCAGCGCCTTCCGCAGCTCCGGCTGCAGGATCACGATCAGGCCGATGGCCGCGAGCTGGAACGCGCTCTTTGCAAGCCAGAGGATCGTATCCATATGGAAAATCATCGCCAGCAGCAGAAACACGATGATCAGGAACACGCCCTTGAGCAGCGCCCAGGCGCGGGTGTCCCTGATAAATACCATCATATAGTATACGATGACGGACAGAACGATGATCTCGATCACGTCCCACACGTCGATGAGCTGGAAATACATCAAGTACTCGTCTGCAAAAGCTCTAATCTGTTCCATCTTCCAACCCCTGATCTACATCTGTCAGACCCTTTTGCGGGCTTTCGCCTTCCCGTGCCCGCGGCGGGCGTTCTGATGCGCCCTGCGGGAGGTGATCCGCTTCACCCGCTTCTCCGGGGTGCGAACCGCCATCTTGGGGACTGCCTTCACATAATAATAATATTCATCATCCTCAAACTGGACCGTTTCCGTCCGGGCGTAATCCAGATTGAACCGGAAAAACTGCATGACCAGCGCGGCGATCCCGCCCAGAAGGCTTCCCAGGATCAGCCCCGGGATGGAAAACTTGGCGTCATACATCAGGTCCCCCACCAGAAGGATCACGATGTTCGACAGCATCCCCACAAGGACCGCGATAGCCCTCGCATAACTGATGCTGAGCCGGCGGATCACATACACGAGCACCGCCGTCACCGCAAAGGCTACGGCGACGACGACCATTTCCCGGTTCCCCAGGACGCCGGTCAACACATCCCGGAACCGCTGCAGCGCGGAGTCCGATGTCCCCATGCCCAGCGTCTGCTCGTTTCCGGTGATATAGTGCAGCACATAATAGAGCACGATTCCGCAGACCAGCGGCACCGCGGACGCGGGCGTCCCGAAAAGTCCCGCCGCCAGCGGGAGCACGTAGGGGGCGTGCCAGCAGAACAGAAGCGGCGTCAGCAGCAGGAGCAGATGCCCCTTTGAGGAAAACCGCAGATACGCCACCGCGATAAACAGATATGCCAGCGCCAGCACCGCCACGCACTCCACCGAAAGCGCGTACACGTGCGCCAGCAGGAAAAGCGCGCACAAAAAAACCATGAGCCCCAGCGGCGTAAAGGAACACAG
Organism: uncultured Eisenbergiella sp.; assembly: GCA_947627215.1. GTDB lineage: Bacteria > Bacillota > Clostridia > Lachnospirales > Lachnospiraceae > Gallintestinimicrobium. The sequence continues at coordinate 11,251 of CANQVD010000015.1, read as the reverse complement.
GAGTGCCGCCACGAGAACGACCGCCGCGTTATCCAGCCGCTCCATGTAATTGAGCCGGCTGTTGATCGTGAAGAACAGGATCAGGGCGAGCAGGAATTTCAGCACCGGTACGACAAATTCTTCGTTTTTCGCGTAAAATCCCTTTATGTATTCCTTCATTAAAAGCAGCTCTGTCATACATTATGTCCTTTCAGAATTCCTCTTCCGTCTCGTCCAGACGGTCCAGATATTCCCAGAGAATATTCAGACGCTTTCTCGCCCGCCTGTAGCGCACCGCATAGACCAGCCAGGTCACCGCCAGATAGGAAAGCATCACGGCCAGGTACAGCGTGATCACGGTCCTTCCGATCCCCATCAGATCCATGGAATAAATGTCCTCAAAAAGCGCTTCAAAATGAAAACAGATATACGCGGCCGCGCCCGCAAAAAACGCGGCGGTGATCACCAGAAAAGAGAGGATCATCTGAACGCTGATATAGTCGCTTCTGAAATATCCGGCAACAGCCCGGTCCTTCTTGCCCTGCTTTTCCTCATAAACGGCCATTTTCGTCATCCGCAGGACCTTTTCCTCATTTACCATCCGCTGCCATCTCCTGTCGCGGTCCGCCTCCCGCGGCCCGCCCGCTACGCTCCGCTGCCGATGGAAAGCGCCGCGAAATAGACCTTCCGGACGCCGTTCTGCCGGCAGACCGCGGCGATCTCATCCATCGTGCTTCCCGTCGTATAGATATCGTCGATCACTACAATCACATTTAATTTTACATCATTCTGCCCAATTTTAAAAGCGTTTTTCAAATTATTTTGCCGTTGTTTTCCATCCAGCAGTTTTTGCGGTCTGGTATTTCTGATGCGGACGAGCCAGTTCTCCGGAACCGGTATCCCAAGCTGTCTTCCCAGCTCCTTCGCCAGCAGGAGCGCCTGATTGTAGCCCCGGCTTTTCAGCCGCTTCGGATGAAGCGGCACCGGCACCAGCGCGTCCGGCCTCCAGGCCAGGATCTGACGCCCCATGTACCGTGCCATTTCCCCGCCCAGATACGCGGCATATTCCCGGCGTCCCGCATATTTGAAGCGGTATATGGTCTGCCGGACGCTGCCGTAGCGGTACAGCGAAATCCCCCTGTCATACAGATGCCTTTTCCGGGCACAGTCAAAGCAATATTCCTGTCCCCCGTCCGTCAGTTCCTTGCCGCATTTCATGCAGACAGGGTCCCGCACGGTGCGCAAAACGCCTTCACACGCTCCGCAGATGAGCGCGCCCGCCGGTTTTACCGGCCTGTCGCAGACCGGGCAGCGGCGCGGAAACAGTAAATCCTTCAGTGTGAGCAAAATTCTCCTTTCAGCTCCCGGATCCTCTTATCCAGGCTGGAGTAACGCTTCGCCTCGCTGACGTTGGCGATCATTTCCTCCACTGCCTGTCTGCTCCCCAATATCGTGACGCAGTCCCTCGCCCGCGTCACGCCCGTATAAAGGAGATTGCGGTTCATCAAAAGCCGCGGGCCCCCCAGAAGCGGCATGATGACCGCCGGATATTCGCTGCCCTGCGCCTTGTGAATGGTGACGGCATAGGCCAGCTCGATTTCCTCCGCCTGAGAAAACCCGTAGGTCACGCGGCGACCCTCGTCGTATTCCACCGTCACGGCCTGTGCGCCTTCGTCGATCTCCTTTATCATCCCCGTATCGCCGTTAAAAACCCCCACTCCATGGTCCACGGGAATGCCGTAACGGCTGACGACCTCCCATTCCAACTGATAATCGTTTCTGGTCTGCATGACCTTGTCTCCCTCCCGGAACAGGGTTTCCCCGATCCGGGCCTCCTTTTTGGAGGGATCGGCGGGATTCAGATAGGTCTGCAGGATCCCGTTCAGGGTCTCCACCCCCAGCGCGCCCCTGCGCATGGGCGTCAGCACCTGTATCTCATACGGATCCGCCTGCACATAGGGAGGCAGCTTTTCCCGGATGAGCTGGATCATGTGCTTGTAAATGACCGGGATGCTGCTCCGCTCCAGGAAGAAGAAGTCCCGGCTCTTATTGTCCAGACCGATGGGCTCTCCGCGATTGATCCGGTGCGCGTTCACCACGATATCGCTCTCCCCGGCCTGTCGGAAGATCCGCTCCAGACACACCACCGGGAATGCCCCGCTGGCGATCAGATCGTGCAGCACCTGGCCGGGCCCCACGCTGGGGAGCTGATTGTCGTCCCCCACCAGGATCAGTCTGGTCCCCGGACTGACCGCCTTCAGAAGCGCCTGAAACAGATAGATGTCCACCATGGACATCTCATCCACGATGATCACATCCGCCTCCAGCGGATTGTCCTCATTGCGCTGGAAGCTGGCTCTGCGGTTTTCCTCCGGCGCGGCCCCGGAAAGCTCCAGCATCCGGTGTACCGTCCTGGCCTCATAGCCCGTGGCCTCCGTCATCCGCCGGGCCGCCCGTCCTGTGGGGGCCGCCAGAAAAAGATCCAGCCCCTCGGACACAAAATAGCGGATCATCATATTGATCGTCGTGGTTTTTCCGGTTCCCGGACCGCCGGTCAGAATAAAAAGACTGTTCCGGACGCTCTCCAGCACCGCCCGCTTCTGCAGCGCGTCCAGCTCGATCCCTTCTTCCTTCTGAAGCGCTTCGAGCCTGCGGCAAAGCGCGGCGTCCTCTTCCGCGCCGCCGGACAAAACGGCCGCGCTCAGCTCCAGGAGCATCCGCGCACAGGAAAGCTCCGCATAATAAAAGGCGGCCGCATAACAGTTCACCGCATCCCCGTCTCTGACCGAAACGATTCTACGCTCCAGGGTCAGATTCGAAAGCTGGTCCTCCACCGCCTCCTCCCCTACCTCCAGGAGGGCTGCCGCCCGGCGCACCAGAACGGGCTTTGGCAAATAGATATGCCCCTCCCCAGACGCCTGCTGAAGCGCATACTGAATCCCGCACCGGATCCGGTACTCCGAATCCATGAGAATGCCGAGCCGGGATGCCAGCTCATCCGCTTTTTTGAAGCCGATCCCTTCGATATCGTCTGCCAGTTGATACGGATTCTCCTCCAGAACGCGGTAGAGCCGGTCCTGATAAGTCTCATAGATCCTGACCGCCAGCGTGTTGGAAATGCCGTATTTCTGCAGATAGATCATGGCCTGCCGCATATCGCGCTTTTCCTCCATCTGGACGGCGATATCCATGGCCTTTCGCTCGCTGATCCCCCTGATCTCCGCCAGACGCTCCGGCTCCTCCTCGATGATCCGGAATGTATCACGTCCGAACCGTCTCACGATCCTGGCCGCCAGCGCCATGCCCACACCCCGGATCGCGCCCGAACCGAGATAGCGTTCCATCCCGAGCGTATCCTCCGGCGTGACCGCCTGCCAAGAAGTGACCTTAAACTGGCGGCCATAGACCGAATGCTCCGTGAAGCCGCCGGAGAGCGCCAGCGTCTCCCCTTCGTCCAGAGAAGGAAAGGAACCGACACAGGTGACCTCTTCTTCCGCCTGCAGTTCAAACACGGTATAACCGTTCTCCGCATTTCGATATATGATATGGGAAACATATCCTTCCAGCCGTTCCAAACAAAACTCCCCTTCCGCCGGCCCCGCCGCCCGCCACCGGAAAAGGGCCGCCAGCCGGCAGCCCCTTCCCTATGCAGCGGGAAACCTCCCGCAGGTTATGCAAGCTTCACAGAAATACCGTTCAGTCACGGTATCCGCCCAGGAACTCCACATATTTGCCCGTTCCGATCGCCACCGCGGTCATCGGATCCTCCGCAGTCATCGTATTGATCCCCGTTTTGTCCTGAATCAGCTCCTCCAGGCCGCGCAGCAGGCTCCCGCCGCCCGTCAGCACGATCCCTCTGTCAGCGATATCCGCGGCCAGCTCCGGCGGCGTCTTCTCCAGAACGCCGTGAATCGCCTCCACGATCTGAAGCGTCGATTCCTTCAGCGCTTCTTCCGTTTCCTCGGAAGAAACCTTGATCGTCTTGGGCAGCCCGGTCACCAGGTTCCGGCCCCTGACATCCATATAATCCGGCTCGGGCCGCCGGAACGCAGAGCCGATCTTGATCTTGATATCCTCCGCCGTCCGTTCGCCGATCAGCAGATTGTGCTTCTTTCTCATATAACGGACGATTGCCTCGTCGAAATCGTCGCCCGCGATCTTGATGGAGGCGCTGACCACCGTGCCGCCCAGCGAAATGACGGCGATATCGGAGGTGCCGCCGCCGATATCCACGATCATATTGCCGCAGGGCCTGGAAATATCGATGCCCGCCCCGATGGCCGCCGCGATGGGCTCCTCAATGATGGAAACCTCTCTGGCGCCCGCCTGATAGGTGGCATCCTCTACGGCCTTCTTCTCCACCTCGGTGACGCCGCTGGGCACACAGACCGCGATCCGGGGACGCCGGAACGTCTTTTTCCCCAGCGCCTTCTGGATGAAATATTTCATCATCTTTTCCGTCACCGTATAGTCCGAGATGACGCCCTGGCGCAGCGGCCTGACGGCCACGATGTTGCCCGGCGTACGGCCCAGCATCAGACGCGCGTCCTCGCCGATGGCCTTGATCTTATTCGTATCCCGGTCAAACGCCACAACGGAGGGCTCCTTCAGCACGACGCCCTTTCCTCTTATATAAACCAAAATACTGGCTGTTCCCAGATCGATCCCGATATCCGTATACTGCATGCTCTCTTCTCTCTCCTTCCCGCCCGGCGGCGATACCCCGCGCCCCGGTCAAGCCCTTTTCCAAATCTATGTTCATCCGGCCGATCGCCGTTCTTTCTATTCCCATTTCCATCCAGCCTGCCGCTCTGTCCGGCCATCCCCGCATTTTCCGGGAAAAGGACGCAGAAAGGGCATAAAGCCCCCTCTTTTGCACAGTCCGGGCTTATTATATCGTAAAAACCGGGAATTGGGAAGGGGATTCCGAAAAATTTATGATTTTCTTAAGGCTTTTCCGGCAGCCACAGAGTTGATCCCGGCCCACAGAACGCCTCCGGCAGAAAGCGGCGCCCGCCTGCCCCGGCTGTGTGCATTCCATTTTCCCGGACCGTCAGAAAAGCGCTGGTCCTTGACGAAGCAAGTCCGCCAGGACGCCGCTGAGTCTAGGACCACTGCGCTTTTCTCCGAGCGCGAGCGTGTCCGGAAAAGGAATGCACACAGCCGGGGCAGGCGGGCGCCGCTTTCTGCCGGAGGCGTTCTGCCCCGCGGTTCGGCCTTAGCTCTGCCGCTCCAGCATTTTTTTGATATACTGCCCGGTGTAGGAAACCGGATCCTGCGCCACCTCCTCGGGCGTACCGGCGGCGATGACCGTGCCGCCGCGCAGGCCGCCCTCGGGCCCCATGTCGATGATATAATCCGCCGTCTTGATCACATCCAGATTGTGCTCAATGACGATCACCGTGTTGCCGCCCTCCGCCAGCCGGTGCAGGATCTCGATGAGCTTGTGCACGTCCGCGAAATGCAGGCCCGTGGTGGGCTCGTCCAGAATATAGATGGTCCTGCCCGTGCTGCGCCGGGACAGCTCCGCCGCCAGCTTGATGCGCTGGGCCTCGCCGCCGGACAGCTCCGTGGAGGGCTGCCCCAGCTTCACATAGGAAAGCCCCACGTCGTACAGCGTTCGGATCTTGCTCTGGATGCTGGGAACGTTTTCAAAAAACGTCAGCGCCTCCTCCACCGTCATATCCAGCACGTCGAAAATGTTTTTGCCCTTATAATGAACATCCAGCGTCTCCCGGTTATAGCGTTTGCCGCCGCAGACCTCGCAGGGCACATACACGTCCGGCAGGAAATGCATCTCAATCTTGATGATGCCGTCTCCGGAGCACGCCTCGCAGCGCCCGCCCTTGACATTGAAGCTGAAACGGCCCTTTTTATAGCCCTTGGCCTTGGCGTCCGGCGTGGCCGCAAAAAGATCCCGGATCATGTCGAACACGCCGGTATAGGTGGCGGGATTGGAACGGGGCGTGCGCCCGATGGGGGACTGATCGATGTTGATCACTTTGTCCAGTTGCCGGATCCCCTCGATCCCCGTATGTTTTCCCGGAATGCATCTGGCCCGGTTCAGGTCCCTTGCCAGGTGCTTGTAAAGGATCTCATTCACCAGAGAGGACTTCCCGGAGCCGGACACGCCGGTGACACAGGTGAAAACGCCCAGCGGGAAATCCACGTCGATCTCCTTCAGATTGTTCTCCGCCGCCCCTTTGACGGTCAGCCATCCGGAGGGCTTCCGCCGCTTTTCGGGAACGGGAATCCGCTTCACGCCGCTCAGATACTGGCCCGTGACGGATTCCGGCACCTTCATGATGTCCTCCGCCGTCCCGCAGGCGACCACCTCGCCGCCGTGGGAACCGGCGCCGGGACCGATATCCACGATATAGTCGGCCGCCCGCATGGTATCCTCGTCATGCTCCACCACGATCAGCGTATTGCCCAGATCCCGCAGATTCTTCAGCGTGGCCAGCAGCTTATCATTGTCCCGCTGATGCAGGCCGATGCTGGGCTCATCCAGAATATAACAGACACCCACCAGCCCGGAGCCGATCTGCGTCGCCAGGCGGATGCGCTGGGCCTCGCCGCCGGACAGGGAGCCGGTAGCCCGGGACAGGGAGAGATAGTCCAGCCCCACGTCCACCAGGAAGCCCACTCTGGCCCGGATCTCCTTCAGGATCTGCGCGCCGATCAGCTCCTGCTGTCTGGTCAGCTTCAGATCCGAAAGAAACGCCTGCAGCTCATTGATGAACATGGACGTGATCTCATGAATATTTTTCCCGCAGACCGTCACTGCCAGGGCGCTCTTCTTCAGGCGCTGTCCCTTGCACAGCGCGCAGGGCGTGATGCGCATGAAGGTCTCATATTCCTGCTTCATGAGATCGGACGCGGTTTCCCGGTACCGGCGCTGGACATTCAGGATCAGTCCCTCAAAGGCGACGGGGTAGACACCCTTGCCGCGCTGTCCCTCATAGTAGACGGACACCTCCCGGCCGCCCGTGCCGTAGATCAGCATGTCCTGGATCTCCTTCGGATACTGTTCAAAGGGCGTATCCAGGCTGAATCCGTACTCCTTCGCCAGCGCCTGGAGCAGAGCATTGGCAAAGGAACCCGGCTGATGGCAGGACTGCCAGCCCAACACCCGGATGGCCCCTTCGTTGATGCTTAAGGAGCGGTCCGGGATCATCAGCTCCGGAGAAAACTCCATCTTATAGCCCAGGCCGAAGCATTCCGGACAGGCGCCGAAGGGATTGTTGAAGGAAAAGCTCCTGGGCTCGATCTCCTCGATGCTGACGCCGCAGTCCGGGCAGGCGAAGCTCTGGCTGAAGGAGAGCATTTCCCCCGCGCCCATGCGGTCCACGTACAGAAGGCCGTCGGACAGCGCCATCACATTTTCGATGGAGTCCGCCAGACGCCGTTCAATGCCGGGGCGGACGACCAGACGGTCCACCACGATCTCGATGTTGTGCTTGATATTCTTATCAAGCTGGATCTGCTCGGAAAGCTCGTACAGGCTGCCGTCGATGCGGACGCGCACATACCCGCTGCGGGACGCCCGCTCCAGCACCTTTTCGTGACGGCCCTTCCGCCCCTTGACCACCGGGGCCAGCAGTTGGATCCGGGAACCCTCCGGCAGCTCCATGATCTGATCCACCATCTGGTCCACCGTCTGCCGCCGGATCTCCTTGCCGCAGTTCGGACAGTGAGGAATGCCGATCCTGGCGTAAAGCAGGCGGAAATAATCGTAGATCTCCGTCACCGTGCCCACCGTGGAACGGGGATTGCGGTTCGTGGACTTCTGATCGATGGAGATGGCCGGGGAAAGCCCTTCTATTTTTTCCACATCCGGCTTTTCCATCTGCCCCAGGAACTGTCTGGCATAGGAAGACAAAGACTCCATATACCGGCGCTGTCCCTCCGCGTAGATCGTATCGAAGGCCAGAGAGGATTTGCCGGAACCGGACAGGCCGGTCAGCACCACCAGCGCGTCCCGCGGAATATCCACGTCGATGTGTTTCAGGTTATGTTCGTTTGCCCCCCGGATACGAATGCAGTTCTTCCGGGAGAGCATCTTCTTCGTTTCTTCCATGAAATTTGCTCCATTCTGTCTCTTGTTCCATGGCCGCCTGCGGCCGCGGAATGCTTTCGGCGGCTCTTACGCGCCCCTCGGCGCGGACTGACGCCCAGGAACGTCAGTCCATGTCCGCCAGCGCTTTTTTCAGCTCGATCATCCGGTCGCGCAGCTCGGCAGCCAGCTCAAAGTTCAGATCCGCCGCGGCCCGTTTCATCTTCTTCTGCACATCCGCGATCAGCTTCTCCAGTTCCTCCCGGTTCATGGACTCCAGATCCTTCTCGAACTTCGTTTCCTCCGACGGGATCTCCTTCGTAATGCTGATCAGATCGCGCACCGCCTTTTGGATGGACTGAGGCGTGATGCCGTGTTCTTCGTTGTAGCGCTGCTGGATCTCACGGCGGCGGTTGGTCTCGTCGATGGCCGCCCGCATGGAATCCGTCACCGTGTCGGCATACATGATCACGTGGCCGTCCACATTGCGGGCCGCGCGGCCCACCGTCTGGATCAGCGACGTCTCGGAACGCAGAAACCCTTCCTTATCCGCGTCCAGGATCGCCACCAGGGAAATCTCCGGGATATCCAGTCCCTCCCGCAGCAGATTGATGCCCACCAGCACGTCGAACACATTCATCCGCATATCCCGGATGATCTCGGCCCGCTCCAGCGTATCGATATCCGAATGCAGATATTTCACCCGGACGCCCACTTCCCGCATGTAGTCGGTCAGATCCTCCGCCATCCGCTTGGTCAGGGTGGTGATCATGACCTTCCTGCCGTGGTCGGTCTCCCGACGGATCTCCGCGAGCAGATCGTCGATCTGCCCCTCCACGGGACGGACATCGATCCGCGGATCCAGAAGCCCGGTGGGGCGAATGATCTGCTCCGCGCGCAGAAGCTCGTGCTCCGCCTCGTATTCGTTGGGCGTGGCGGAAACGAACAGCATCTGATCGATATGGCTTTCAAATTCTCCGAAATTCAGCGGCCGGTTGTCCAGCGCGGAAGGCAGCCGGAAGCCGTAATCCACCAGCGTCTGCTTCCGGGAGCGGTCCCCCGCGAACATCCCCCGGATCTGGGGGATCGTCATATGGGATTCATCTATGATGATCAGAAAATCTTCCTTAAAAAAGTCCAGCAGCGTAAAGGGCGGCGCGCCCTCCGGCATTCCGGTCAGATGCCGGGAATAGTTCTCGATGCCGGAGCAGAAGCCGGTTTCCCGCAGCATCTCGATATCAAAATTCGTCCGTTCCGAAATGCGCTGGGCCTCCAGCAGCTTGTCTTCCCCTTTGAAATAGCGGATCCGCTCCTCCAGCTCCTTTTCGATCTCGTCACAGGCCCGGTTGATTTGCTCCTGCGGCACCACATAATGGGACGCCGGGTATATGATGATATGCTCCAGCGTGGCCTGCACCTGCCCGTTCAGCGGATCCACCAGCGCGATCCGGTCGATCTCATCCCCGAAGAACTCCACCCGGATCAGATGGTCGCCGCCCTGCGCGGGATTGACCTCGATCACATCCCCCCGCACCCGGAAACAGCCGCGGTTTAAGTCCATGTCATTGCGGTCGTACTGGATGGCGATCAGCGCCCGCAGCACGTCGTCCCGGTCCTTCTGCATGCCTGGCCGCAGCGAAACGCTCATCCCGGAAAACTCGTCCGGAGAGCCCAGACCATAAATGCAGGAAACGCTGGCCACCACCACCACATCCCGCCGCTCGGACAGGGATGCCGTGGCCGAAAGCCGCAGCTTGTCGATCTCATCGTTGATAGAGGAATCCTTGGCGATATAGGTATCCGTAGAAGGCACGTAGGCTTCCGGCTGGTAATAATCGTAATAGGAAACGAAATACTCCACCGCGTTCTCCGGGAAGAATTCCTTGAACTCCCCGTAAAGCTGCGCGGCCAGCGTCTTATTGTGCGCGATGACCAGGGTAGGCTTGTTCAGCGCCTGGATCACGTTGGCCATCGTAAAGGTCTTGCCGGAACCCGTGACGCCCAGCAAAGTCTGGAACTGATTGCCCTCCCTAAAGCCCTGCACCAGCTTCTTGATGGCCTGCGGCTGGTCGCCGGTAGGCTGATAGGGAGCATGAAGTCTGAAGATATTCTGCGCATTCTGCACCAATATCACCTCCGAAATTCATAAGGGCACAATAGCGCGGGGCCGCCTGAAAACAGCCTGATTATATCATACGCCTTCCCGTTTGTACAGCCCCTTTCAGAACATTTGTTCTGATCCATTTTCAGAGCATTTTATCCGATCGCCGGACGGACGATCATTTCAAAAGCGCGGCCAAAAATAATTGCGGGACAGGCGGCGAAACCCTTTTCGCCGCCTGTCCCAAAGCAGAATATTCTGTACAATTCCGTATTCTTTTGTTTCACATTCCCGCCATAACCAGCTCCACCAGACTGCTCACATACTGCACATAGAGCCTGCCGATAAATTCAGAGCCTTTATCCGTGGGATGCACACCGTCCGCCGCGAAGCTGGCAGGCTCATCTCCGATGAACGCCGCCTGCAAAAGCCCGTCCGTGGGCAGATAAACATCTGCGTATTCCCGCGCCAGCCTGCGAATGATCTCGATTTTCGGACCAAGGTCCTCCCGGAAAAATGCCTTATCCTCCACCGGAATCAGAAAAGGCTCCATCATCATGATCTTCGCATGCGTCCTCTCCTTCAGCGCCTGCAGGACTTTGCGGTAACGGGCCTCGAACAGGCCGTTGTCCTGCCAGTTCCGCTCCTCTGCATAATGCCAGACATCGTTGATCCCCACCAGAATGGAAACGATATCCGGCTGCACGGCAACGAAATCCTCTTCTACCCGTGCGGCCAGATCCTTTGTCTGATCTCCGCTGATCCCCAGATTCACAAACTCAAACTCCACCTGAGGATATTTTTCCTTCAGATACATCGCGGCATATTTGGGATACCCGTATCCCATTTCATGGCAGTCGTCCCGGTCACGCCCCGCGTCCGTGATGCTGTCTCCCTGAAATAAAAGCTTCAGTTTCATAACGGTAAAATCTCCCTTATCCTTTTCATCCATGCAGACCGCTCGTGCCGGCTGCAGATCACCCGTTTTTGCTCCCCCATTATAAGCCATTTTCTTTCCAAAAACAAGACGGCAATCTCCTTGAGTTTCCGCAGTTCTATCAGCAGAGCTCATATCTGGCAGTATCTGTTATAAATCCCTTAAAAATTATGCGCAA